>JBEKME010000069.1:0-33578 GCA_050008675.1 Terriglobia bacterium | reverse complement strand
TATGAGCTTTTCCTTTGACCTGGACGAAAGAGCGGTAATTGTTCGAGTGAGAATTTGGGGGCCTCGAGGGCGTACCGTTGTGCGTTTCGCGTTGGATACGGGAGCGACGGAAACGCTGGTGAACTGGGATATCCCTGTGCTCTTGGGATACGACCCCTCCGCAAGCCTATCACGTGAGCAGATTACGACGGGCAGCGGGGTCGAGTTTGCTCCTGAAATTTCCATTGACAGGATCGAAGCGTTAGGAATGGAGAGGCTGCGGTTTCCTGCGCTTTGCCACACACTGCCGCCCAGCGCCGGAGTGGATGGCCTTCTGGGCCTGGGCTTTTTGCGGGGACAGCGAGTGGTTTTGGACTTCCGCGCGGGTACCATTACGGTTGATTGAACAACTCTCTCATACTCCGAATACACAACTTCTGCTCGCCCAATGTCGGCGTCGTGAATATTGATAACGGCTTTGGGGCAGGGTATCTTGCCAGCGTAATCAATCGGCTGTAACTCTGTTGTCATTTGACGAACCGGCGCTCCGTGCGTACACTTAAAATGAAATGAAGACCTACAGCTTCAAAGTGGTGCTGGAACGTGACGAGGATTTCGACGGGAACCCTTCCGGCTGGCACGCTTACTGCCCGGCGTTGGAGCGGCAGGGAGCGTCAACCTGGGGTGCGACGGAGAGCGAAGCCCTGCAGAACATGAACGACGTCGTGCGCATGGTGGTGGAAAGCATGCTTGAGCACGGCGAACACCTTCCAGAGGAACCGGCTCATGAGGTGGAGGTCACTGTCGAACCTCGCGTGGCGGTCACGGTCTGATTGGTGGGCATCGACTACGGACGGCTTCGGAATCTCACTGCTCGCGAACTCATTTCTGCGTTGGTCCGCGATGGGTTTACTTTTGATCGCGGTGGCGGGTCTCACCAGATTTATTACCACAGCGACGGGCGGAGGGTGACGGTGCCATTTCATAGAGGAAGTAGCACGTTCACCCGCAAGACCCTAAAAAGCACCATTGAGACGCAGGCACGCTGGACGGAGGGGGACCTCAAACGCTTGAAAGTTATCCATTAGGCCACCGAGGGTCGGGGGAGGGCATCCGTAGCGCTGCTCACGGTCAACGTTCCGAAGGAGATGTTGGGTGTTTGGATGAACCGCGCGTAACAAGCCTCCTCAGGATGACGTGCTTGGGGCGCGCGCCGTGTCTTCCCAACTCCGACTTCCTGGCCCGGGTTCAACCCGCCCGGCTGAAAGCTGACCGCTGATAGCTGAGGGCTGAGCTCATCCCAGGAGCCGTCGCAGGGCTTCCGCCTGCTCGGGGTTCTTGCGCAGCATGAGGCGACGGAGGCGGACGAATTCATCCCGGTCGATCTTCTGGACGGTGCCGCGCCCGCGCTGCGGGCTGAAAGCCAGGATGTGATCGAGGTCGGGATGCCGCACCAGGGGATTCTTGAGGGGCACGGCTTCGCGCGGCGGGCAGAAATCAAGTAGCGAGCCCATGCCGGTGTCGCGCCCGTCCGAAGCCGCCCGCGCCACCCCCATAACCCACTTGCGGTCCACCTCGTAGCAGAGGAAGAGGTCCCCGCGCTTCACTTCCTCACGGATATGGCGCAAACTCGAGGCGCTGCGTATCCAGCCTTCGTCGCCCAGTTCATACGTGCCGGGAGCGCCGGAGCGGAAGTACTGGTCAAATTCCCAGCCGCGTTTTGTATTGATTTTGAAGACCCAGACATTCATAGAAGAAGTGGCTAGTGGTTAGTGGCTAGTAAAACCACTGACCACCAGGCACTAAACTCTAGCCACTACCACTACCCACTAACCACTAGCCACTGCCCGTCAGATTTCGACCACGCGTGCAACCCGAATGGCCGGGATGGAGCGGATCTCGGCGAGCACTTCATCGGGGACGTGATCATCAACCTGAACTAACCCCACCGCTTCGCCGCCCTGAAGTTCCCGCCCGAGAGCGAAATTGGCGATGTTGATTTTGTGGTCGCCCAGGATGGTGCCGATGCGCCCGATGACGCCCGGCACGTCCTGATTACGAATGTAGATGTGAATGCCCTCGAGTGGGGCCTCGATATCGAGCTCGTTGATGCCCAGAATCCGCAAGTTCCCACGCAGGCCCACCATGGCAAGCGCACTGGCCGACCCGGTTTCCGTACGCAGGTCCAGTCCGAGCGAATGGGAGAAGGCCGCACGGCGGGCGCTGCGGAGCTCCAACACCTCGAGGCCCCGCGCCTGCGCCAGTGTTCCGGCATTGACGATGTTCACTCGATCCGAGAGGGCCTTTTTCAGGATGCCTTTCAGTACGGCGTTCTTTACCAGGTGCGTATTGAGTTCCGCCAGCCCGCCATCGTAGCTGATGCTGACCTCGCTGATCCGCTCGCCGGCAACCTGCGCCAAGAAGGTGCCCAGGTTCTCGCCGAGCTGAAGGTAAGGTTTAAGCTTCTGATACTCCTCAGGCGAGATGGTCGGCATGTTGACGGCGTTGCGCGGCACGCCCAGCAGGAGGTAGTCGCGGATCTGTTCCGCGATTCGGATGCCCACAATTTCCTGCGCCTCTTCCGTAGAGCCTGCGATGTGTGGCGTGGCGATGACGTGCGGGTGGTTCACCAAGCGCGGGTCCTTGGGCGGCTCGGTCTCAAACACGTCCAGCCCGGCGGCCCCCACCTGACCGCTTTCAAGGGCCGCGAACAGATCCGCCTCGTTGATTAACTCTCCCCGGGCGCAGTTCACGATGCGCAGGCCGGGTTTGGCAAGAGCCAGCGTTTTGGCGTTGAGCAGGTGACGGCTCTCCGCCGTCACCGCCGCGTGCAGGCTCAGGAAGTCGCTCTCCTTCAACAGTTCCTCAAGCGACACCAGCTTGACGCCCTGATCCTGCGCCAGCCGGGAAGAAACAAAAGGGTCTGTGGCGAGAACCGTCATACCGAAAGCTTGCGCCAGGCGCGCTACTTCACGCCCGATGTTGCCGAAGCCCGCCAAGCCGAGGGTCTTCGAGCGCAGCTCGATGCCGGTGAGCTTTTTCTTCTCCCACTTGCCCTCTTTGAGCAGGCGGTCAGCCTCCGGGATGCGCCTCGCCAAGGCCAGGAGCAATCCCAGGGTGTGCTCGGCCACGCTGACGGCATTGCCGCCCGGCGTGTTCATCACCACGATGCCCTTCCTGGTCGCGGCGTCGAGATCCACGTTGTCCACGCCGCTGCCCGCACGCCCGATGGCGCGCAAACGCGTGGCCCGCTCCAGCAACGCCGCCGTCGCTTTCGTGGCGCTGCGCACCACCAGGGCGTCGGCGTCTTTGATTTCCTCCGTTAGCGAGGCATTCGGTTGCTTGGGGAGGAAAACCACATTCCACGATTTCTCTGCCTTTAGGACTTCAATGGCCCGTTCCGATACATTATCTGCAATAAGGATTTTCATAATACTAGCCACATCGTCGGAGGTACACCTCCTGGGCGGCGCGGACGCCGCTGCCCAGCTCGATCTTCTGTCCCAGCTTCAGCAGTGCGAGCTCGAGAGCGGCCACCGCAGCGAACAGCTCAGGAACGTCGTAATAGCCGAGGTGCGCAAGGCGGAAGATCTTGCCTTTCATGCTGCCCTGGCCGTTGGCAATGATGGCGCCGAAACGGTTGCGCATCTCCTTGACGATGGCGCCCGAATCCATCCCCTCCGGCGCGCAGACGGCGGTGGCGGCGTTGGCGGGGGAGGAGGCCGCGAACAACTTGAGCCCCAGCGCCTTGGCGGCTTCACGCGTGGCCTCCGCCAGCAGGGCGGCGTTGGCGATCAGGTTCTCCCTGCCGATGCGCTTAATGTACTGAAGCGCTGCATGCAGGGTGATGATGAGCGTCGTCGCCGGAGTGTAACTCGTCTCACCTTTTGCCTGGTTCTTCCGCTCCTTGGCGAAATCAAAATAGTAGCGGGGAAGTTTGGAGTTCGCGATCATCTTCCAGGCTTTTTCGCTCACGCTGGCGAAGGCCAGGCCGGGAGCGATCATGACGGCCTTTTGCGATCCCCCGATCACGATGTCCAGGCCCCACTCATCCGGACTCAGGTCCGTGGTGCCGAGGCCGGTGATGGCGTCCACAACCAGGCAGGTCCCGGGATAGTTCCTGACCAGCTCACCGATCGCCTTCACGTCATGGCTCACGGCGGTCGAAGTTTCGGTGGCCTGAACGTAAACCGCGCGGAAGGCACCATCCTCCTCCAGCCGTTCCTTGATCTCGCTGACATTCAAGGGGTGGCCGTAGGGAGCTTCGACTTTGACGGCCTCAATGCCGTAAGCTTCAGCCAAGCCCAGCCAGCGCTCGCCGAATTTGCCGGCAGTTCCTACCAAAACGCGCTCGCCCGGGGAAAGCAAGTTCGAGACGGCGCCTTCCATCGCCCCTGAGCCGGAGCTGGCCAGTATCAGGACGTCGTTTTGAGTATTGAAATAATACTTCAGGAGGTCCAGGGTTTCGCGCATGATCTGGCGAAACGCTTCGGTGCGGTGGTGGACGTTGGCGACCATCGCGCGCGCCTGTGCCTCCATAAGCAAGGGGGTGGGTCCGGGGGTGAAGAGTCTTTCTTTAATGATGCCTGGCATGAGTCTGATTCCTTATGGGGTTTGAGTTGGCTTCGGGATAGCCGTTCCACGCGGAGCAAAACTGGGGATTATGGACAGCCTTTCCTGAGGTCCAAGCCGAAGCCCGTCAGTCTAGGAAGTAGGGAATGATTTGTCAAATCAATTAAGTTTATTGCCAGCATGTGATAATGTTAACCAACACGCTCTATGGCAGACCAAGAACGCCACACTTTCGCTTGGACGGATCTTCTCTGGCTGGCCTTTCTGGCTGGCCTTGCACTCCTCGACCCCATTTTCGAAGTCCATAAGCAGGAGACCCTGCTTGCCATCGGTCTGTTTCAGATCTTTGAGCATCGCTTTCTTGCCTGGAATCCCTCCCGCAGCAAGTACTATAGCGTGATCATCAAAATTCTGTTGGCCACTCTGCTCCTGGTGCACACCGGTGGCATCGAAAGCAGCTACTACCTTATTTATTTCTTGCCCGTCGTGACGGCGGCCATGCTCTTCGACGGCACCGGCACGCTGATCTGGACGGCTCTTACTTCGGCGGCTTACTGCTCTCTTTTGATCCCAGCCTTAATAGTATACGAATTGCCGTATGTGGAAGCTACGGAACTCGCCATCCGGAACCTTTTCTTTTTCCCCGTGGCCATGGTGGTGAACCGTTTCGCGAGCGAGAGCCGCCGGCAGGCGCAAGGCTATCGGCTGCTGGCTGAGGAACTGGCGGAGACTAACCGCCGTCTCGAGCAGGCGCAGGAAGAAGCTCGCCGCTCGGAGCGCCTGGCGGCGCTGGGCCAGCTCACCGCAGGTTTGGCCCATGAAATTCGCAATCCCTTGGCGGTCATTAAAGGGTCGGCCGAGACGCTCACACGCCGGCTCCAGTCGGCGGACCCTGTCACTACGGAAGTGGCCGGATATATTTCCAGCGAGGTAAACCGACTCAACACCATCGTCACCCGCTTCCTCAACTTCGCGCGTCCTCTCAAACTCGAGAGAAGGCCGACGCAGATTCCGCCCCTCCTTGACCGCGCTTTGAAAGTGGCGTACGAACGATGGCCGGAGGCAAAGGTGGAGGTCGCCCAGCAGTACTCTGAAAATTTGCCGGAAATGAGCGTTGATCCCGACCTTTGCGAACAGGCGTTCACCAACCTTGTGCTCAATGCCTATGAAGCAATGACGGATACCGGCGGCAGGCTAACCGTAAGGGTTGCGGCCGCGAACTCTGACGGCAGGCGCGGCGTGGAGGTCGACATCGAGGATACCGGGCCCGGGATCCCCTCTGAGCTGCACGAGCAGATCTTCAATCCCTTCTTCACCACCAAGAAAGAAGGGGTGGGATTGGGGCTCTCGCTCGTCTCCAAGATTGTGGATGACCATCGCGGCTGGATCCGGATTTCGAGCGAGCCGGGCAAGGGGGCGTGCTTTCGCATTTTCCTGCCAGCGGAGTAGAGCCGGAAAAAGCTTTCAGCCGTCAGCTCTCAGCTTTCAGCCGGAGCAGGACGCCCAGACCGACGAACATGTTCTCACCGCGAAGCGGTGGACCGTGAGTAGCCGTGGGCGCAAGCCCACGGTCGGTGATCTCCTGAACGTCTGCCAACCCCGCGAGGGGTTGTCCAAGGCTCCTGAACGTCTGCCAACCCCGCGAGGGGTTGTCCAAGGCGGTTCGGCCCTTTCAGGGCCGGATGTGGCTTAATGATTTCCCATCCGTGGGTTCCACCCACGGCTACTCAAGGGGCTCCCCTTCGGGGAGCAGGGACAGGAAAGCAGCGCTTAGCCAGCTTTGCGATTGTTGCTGATGGCTGAAAGCTGAGAGCTGAAGGCTCTTATGTCGATAATCCTAATCGTCGAAGACGAACCGAAAATGTTGCGGCTGCTGGAATTGAATCTGGCCGAGGAGGGCTATTCGACGCTCGCGGCCCAGGATGCCGAGACCGGACTCAAACTTTTGCGCCAGGAAAAGATCGACCTTGTCTTGACCGACCTCAAGCTCCCCCGCATGGATGGACTCGAGTTCCTGCAAGCCGTGAAGCGCTCCAACGCACAGATCCCCGTCATTCTGATGACGGCCTACGGGACGGTGGAAACCGCCATCGAGGCGATGAAGGCCGGGGCGAGCGACTATGTGCTGAAGCCTTTCTCGATGGAGGAGATCAAGCTCATCATCCACAAGGAGCTTGACGTCCGCCGCCTGCGTGAGGAGAACCGCGACCTGCGCGAGGCGCTGGGCAAGCGCTACCGATTTGAGAACATCATAGCCCAGAGCGCCGAAATGCAGGAAGTGCTTGCCGTCGTCGAGCGCGTAGCGCCCACCAATTCCACCGTACTGCTGGGCGGGGAGAGCGGCGTGGGCAAAGACATGATTGCGCGAGCCATCCACGAGCACTCGCGCCGCGCCTCAGGGCCCTTCATCAAGATCAATTGCACCGCCATCCCGGAAAACTTGCTGGAGAGCGAATTGTTCGGATACGAGAAGGGCGCCTTTACCGGGGCTATGACCGCGAAGCCGGGAAAATTCGAACTCGCCGACAAGGGCACAATCTTCCTCGACGAGATTGGCGACGTGCCTGGGACCATCCAGGTGAAGCTCTTGCGCGTGCTCCAGGAGCGCGAATTCGAGCGCCTGGGAGGCACGAAGACACTGAAAGTGGATGTGCGCGTGCTCGCGGCAACGAACCAGGACTTGCGCGCCGCACTCGAGCAGGGCACCTTCCGCGAAGATCTCTACTATCGTCTGAACGTCGTGCCCATCAGCATTCCTCCCTTGCGCGAGCACAAGGAAGATATCCCTTACCTTGTGGACCACTTCCTGGCGCGCCTCGCCCGCGAATCCGCAAAGCGGATTACCGGCATTACGCCTGCCGCTATGACATTGCTGATGGATTTCCATTGGCCAGGAAACATCCGGGAGCTCGAAAACATCATCGAGCGCGCCGTGACCCTCTCGACTGGAACCATGCTCGACGTCGGTGACATCCGGCTGGATGTCGGCCCGGGCGGGGCGGCCGTCGTCGGCCCTGGAATGTCTCCTCGCGACGCGTCCGGATCTTTCCTGCCCCCTGGCATGACACTGGAACAGTACGAAGACGAGATCATCAAAGAAGCCCTGCGCCGAGCCAACGGCAACAAGAGCCAGGCCGCGCGCCTGCTGGGCCTTTCCCGTAACGCATTTCGTTATCGTTTGTCGAAGCTGGGTGTGCCCGACGAACCCGAAACGTAGGGGCGACCCTCGTGGTCGCCCTGCGCTGGGACAAAAGCCTCCACCTGTCGTCTGCACCGCCTTGATCTGCACTATAATGGTTCTGCCCCCGAACACGCACTCCGGACTCGGGAGCGCGGCAGTTATCCTGGTTCTGTTTGCGCTGCGCCGGCTGAGTGGGGAGCACAAGGTCCGGCCCACTCCATAAGCGGACCTTCAGGTTGGCGATTCTTCGTGAGGGGATACATGGCAGAAACACATTCAGAGTTGGAGGTTGTGGTGGAGTTGGTAAAGCAGCTTAGTCCCATCGACAAGGTCCGGCTGCTCGGGCGGGTCATCCCCGACCTCGAGGCCGCAATTGGTGGGGCGGAGAGAAAGCCGTTGCGCTTCTCGTATGGCGCACTAGCCGACTTAGGTTCTGCACCCTCGGCTGAAGAGATTGACGAGGTGCGGCGCGAGATGTGGCGGGGCTTTCCGCGGGAGGACGTGTGACGATCGCCGCCATTGCGGACACTCACGCCGTGATCTGGTCTCTCTTCGGAGACAGCCGGTTGTCGGCGGCGGCGCGAGCTTTCATCGCTCACGCTGCTCAGTCTGGCGCCAGCGTCGGCGTTTCGGGCATGACAATGGTTGAAATTGTCTACCTCGTCGAAAAGGGGCGCATTCCTCGAGACACGCTGGAAAGGCTCTTGCGACTGCTTTCCGATCCCGATGACGTTCTCGCGGAGATACCTGTCGATCACGCCATCGCTGAAGCGATGCGGCAGGTCGATCGTCAGCAGGTGCCTGACTTGCCCGACCGCGTGATTGCCGCGACTGCCGTCCACTACCAGGTCCCCCTGATCAGCAGGGATCGTAAGATTCAGTCTGCCGGATTCGAGACTATCTGGTGATGGCAACGTTGGGCGCGCTGCCACTGCGGGGACGATAAGGCATCGTCAGCAGGCGTAGCGCGGACCTGTTTTGTAGGTCCGCGGCTTTTCGTGCCCGGCGGTAATCGGTTGTCGCTTCCGTATTGCCTCGATACAGCGCCGAGCTTAGAGTCGCATGTCGCCGCCGAACGACATGGCTGGCACGGGCTGACCCTCGAGCGCGTGGGTTTGCCCGCCGAAGAGAACGCGAGGATTTGAAGTTAAAAGCCGCGGACCCGCAAAACAGGTCCGCGGTACGCTTGCTACCAGGAAGCCTCCGCGCTCTCAGATCGAGTGGAGGAGTGATATACTTATCGTATGCGCTTCGCAGGCTCAGCTCCCAACCGGAAAAAGCATCCCGCCAGCGAGTACGGCTACACCGTTGTCTATCAACGCATGCCCGAGGGCGGCTACAGCGTCGTGGTCCCGGCCATCGCCGAAATCTGCACCTTCGGTGAAACCCTCCCCGAGGCACGGCGCATGGCCAAAGATGCGGTTCGCTGCTTCCTTGAGAGCGCCCTCAAGACCGGTGAAGCCATTCCCAAGGATGTTGAACCCGCTACAGAACGTATCGCCGTTTGCGTGGCTTGAGCTGCATGGCCGACGAGTTGCCCGCCCTTAAAGCCAAGGAAGTTGTCCGTTCGCTGCTGCGCGGCGGCCTCTATATTCACCATCATGCCGGCAGCCACGCCCCATTACTCCATCGAACCCGGCCCGAACTGCGTGTCACTGTCCCCATTCATTCGGAGGGTATTCCCCCTTCGTTGCTCAGACGGATTCTGAAACAGGCGGGGTTGACTGACGACGAATTCGCGAAGTTGGTTTAGCTCGTAGTGTGACTGCGCTTGCATCCCTCCACCTGCGTTGCAGTGCCCTATCGTAGTGGCGCACCAGCGTGCGCCCCTCAGGCTTTAGGCGGGCACCCAGGATCGCCCCTACGCGGCGGATTCCCAGGGGCGGCAGATGCGCTCGATGATATCGATCATGTTCTCGACTTCTTCTGAAGTTGGGGTGTTTTCAGGGTGCACGGCGGCGCAACGCGCGCTCCACGCCCTTCTGAGGAGCGTCCTATCCCCAAGCGAAATGTGCCCGCCCTCGAGCAGCCTGTCAAAGAGGATCTCGACGGCGCCTTTCACATAAAGCTTCAAGCCACCGCAGAGTCGGCGAGCGGCAAACCGCAAGAGCCGCTCGTATTCTACCCCGGCGATCATGCCGGCCAGGTTCGGGTCTTCGTAGACCAGAATGCGGGCAAGTTCCAGAGGGCCGTATTTGTTGAGAAACGGCCGGAGGACTTGCGCCACGCGGCGACGCTGAATCCAGATGTCCGCGTCAAATGCGGTGCGCACGCTGACCCCGTCCGCCGCCTCGAGTTCTTCAATCGTCAGTTCGTGATAGGTCCACAGAGCGGTCTCGGCGGAAGCCACGGAAGGTAGCTGGAAGTGCTCTCTCCACACGCGAAGCTCATCGCAATAGGCGAGGTAGACCTCCACGGTTCGCGGACGGTAAACCTGCAGAAGGTTCATGATGGGCGTGCTGAAAACGCCGAAACGGTCGGGGTGGACGAAGCGCAGCACCAGGGAGACGAGCCCGATATTTTGAAAAACCCGTAGCGCCCGCTGCACCAGATCACGCGCGTCGGCAGGAAGCGGACCTAACATCAGATGGGCGTTTTTCAGTGCCTGATCCAACTCCTTCTCAATTGGCTTCGGCCAATAGCGCGCGAAGGCCGTCTGAGCCGGGTCGAAGACGTTCAGGACATCCTTCGCCACCAGCCATCGCTTCCCCGAGCGAAGCTGCTCAAACTTTTTTTCCAGGGATTGAAAGGAGTAGGTGCGCCCGAACTTCTTCTTACAAACTTCGGGGAAGCGGTCGAGATAACTCCTCAGGTCAAAACCCGCCACGATTACCTCTTCTCCACTCTACCTAACATTTTACCGAGGTTGCCATTCAAAGCAAGTCTTTCGTTCCCGTATGCGGCAAGTATCGCCAGTTCGCGGGGTGAAGCATATCACTGCTTTGGCGGGACATGCGTCAGCGGCTGAAATCTCTATTTGATTGCGTTGGCACGGGCAGCCTGCGCCTGAGTACGCCCGGGATCCACGGCGAGTCGGAGCCGTCGCCATACTACAAGAGAAGAACCTGGACGAAACCGTCACAGGCCGAGGCAGGCTGCCCCCGCTTCAAGGAAAGACATCCCCCGGCGGGCCGAAGCGGACACTATGTCTCTTGAAGGGACATATAGGGAATTTTGTGGCAATGTCACGTGGCAGCGCCCGCCAATACCCGACGCCTCCGCCGACGATGAAAAGGTATCTGCAATTCCAGCTTCTAACGTGTCGTATTCGATCCTCGAGGCGCTTGGCTTGGCCGAAATCGGCCACCCTCGGTTGAATTCGGCCAAGCTAAGTTCGTTCTTTGAGTAGCAGCTCTTTTGCCCAGTGCCTTTAACTATTTGTGTTTCAATAAGATGCCTCACCTTACTTTAGCCGGGAGCTTTGGCGACCTACATGCCTTAAGCAAGGTGGAGGTTGAAATGAGGTTTAACAGCCAAACAGGTGGGAGGTGGGCCATGAAAAGCCGAAAACTTTGGTATGTGATTGCGCTCAGCACGCTGTGTCTTTTGGCAGCAAGGATTGCTGTGGCCCAGGAGCAAGCGCCCCCGCCGGACGCTGCGGCTCAGGAGCAAGTGCCTCCGCCTCCGCCGGACGCTGCGACTCGGGAGCAAGCGTCTCCGGCGCCGGGCGCTGCGGCCCAGGAGCAGGGACCCGCGCCGGGCGCCGCCCGCATCAGCGCAGTAAATGGCGAAGTTTCTACCATGCGCGGGGATAGCAGCGAGTGGGTGGCGGCCATTGTGAACGCGCCGGTGGTGGGCGGCGATACGATGGCGACGGCCGCGGGCGCGCGCGCTGAAGTCCAACTTGACTACGCGAACGTTCTGCGCATGGACCAGAATTCCGACGTGAAAATCGCCGACCTCACGCAAAAGCACATTCAACTTCAGGTGGCCAGCGGCATCATCGACTACACGGTGTTCAAGGGCACGGAAGCGGACGCGGAAATCGACACACCCAACATGGCCATACGTCCCCTGGGCGAGGGCGTCTACCGCATCCAGATCGACGCGGATTCGCAGACGGAACTCACCGTCCGCAAAGGCAAGGCGGAGGTTTCAACCCCGCAGGGCAGCACCACCGTGGAAAAAGGCCAGGTCATCTACGTTCGAGGCACGGACAATCCCGAATACCAGACCGCCGAAGCCGCGCCCAATGACGAATGGGATAGATGGAATAACGATCGCGACCGCGCCATCGAGAAAGCCCAAAGCTGGCAGTACGCGAACCGCTATTACACTGGCGCCCAGGACCTTGATGCGTACGGTCAGTGGGAAAATACGCCCGACTACGGTTATGTCTGGGCTCCGGATGTCGCGGCGGACTGGGTACCCTATTATGATGGCCGCTGGGCGTGGGAGCCTTATTGGGGATGGACCTGGGTTTCCTATGAGCCCTGGGGCTGGGCGCCATACCACTACGGCCGTTGGTTCTGGGGGGGCCGCCGATGGTGCTGGTGGCCGGGCAACACATATTGGGGTGCCCGGCCGTTTTGGGCGCCGGCTTACGTCTCATTTCTCGGGTTCGGAGGCCGCAACCGGGGCTTCGGCTTGGGCTTTGGTTTCGGTTCGATTGGCTGGTGCCCGCTCGGGCCCTTTGATAGAGCCTTTCCGTGGTGGGGACATCGCAACGGTTACAACGCGGTGGGTATTGCAAATATAACTAACATCAACAATTTCAATCGTGGGCTCCGCCCGTTGGGGAATACGTCTCTGCGTTACACTTCCAATCTCCAGGGGGCACTTAACAACCCCAACATCCGGCGCGCCATCACCACCATGCCTGCGGACCAGTTTGGGAAGGGCATGGTTAGAGGATTCGGGCGCGGTGTGGATGCGGCCACGCTGCGGCAGGGCCAGATGGTGCAGGGAACTCTGCCCGTCGTTCCCACGCGCGCGAGCTTGATGCCGGGTAATCGTTTGGCCAGCCCGTCCGCAATTCCGTCGCGGGGCGTCAATAACACGCGTTTCTACAGTAAGAGTCCTGCTCCTGCTGCTCGTGAGTCCTTCAATCAGCGGGCTGCACAGATTCAGCAGATGGTCCAGCAGCACAACCCCGCTGCCGCCTCGAACCTTGGCGCACGGCAGGGCGCGAATTCCACTGGAAGGTTTGGGAACGCGGGAGGCGCCGCAGGCACAGGCTTTGGAAACGCGAACCGTCCCGGATACGCGAACACGAGGCCGATGGCGCCTTCCACTCAGGGTCAATCTGGCAACTCGGGCTGGCGAGGGTTTAGTTCACGCTCGCCTTCTTCATCGCCGGCACAAGGCGGCCAGGCGCCTCGTAGCTTCACCAATAGCGCGCCCTACAACGCAACGCGGCCTCAATCGGCGCCTACTGGCAGGAGCTTCCAGCCGCGTTATGCAACTCCACAGCAGGGGAGTAACCAAGGCGGCTGGCAGAGATTCTCGAGGCAAAGCCAGCCGGCGCCTTCCACCAGGAGCGGGGGGTGGAATGCTCCCGCCCCGCGCTCGCAGTACTCAGCCCCGAGTTGGGGCCGATCCTCGTCCAGCCCAGGGGGGCAATCCTATGGCGGGTATGGTAGTCGTCCCTCGTTGAACATCCGTAAGCCGATTGTAGTTGAACGGTCCACGGCCCCGCGCTCCTATGGAGGCGGCGGTGGCCGCGGATATTCCGCTCCGTCCGGTGGCGGGCGTGGAAATGCCGCTCCGTCCGGCGGCGGTGGCCATAGCGCACCCTCTCCTTCCCACGGTGGGGGAGGTGGCGGCGGTTCGCACGGCAGGCGGTGAAAGAAGGTGTCAGGTGCCAGGTGTCAGGTTTCAGGTGTCAGGGCACCTGGCAACCGGCGCCTGACACCTGAAACCTGACACCTGAAACCCGGCACCTGATACCTGGCACCTGACACCCGAAACAGTCCTCGTATACAATAGTCTAGATATGCTGCGACAAAACGATTTGCAGGCTTCCACAACCGCGCCACTCGAAGAGCTTGAATCGATTCTGAAGGCCGAACACTCGGACCCGTTCCACGTTCTCGGCGCGCATATCGTGGAGTGGGAAGGCAAGCCAGCCGTTGCCATCCGCTGCTACCTGCCGGGAGCCAAACAGGTTTGGGTGTGCCGCGACTCGGGCGTCTTTCCTTCGCAACGCATCCATGCGGACGGATTCTTTGAGGCCGCGTTCCCGAACGAGGCGCAGGTTTTCCGCTATCGGCTTCGCGCCCGTTACGGGGAGGGTAACGAGATTGAGTTCGAAGACCCTTACCGCTTTTCCCCGATCCTCCCTGACTTCGACCTCTACCTTCTAGGTGAGGGCACACACTACAAGTCTTACGAGAAACTCGGCGCTCACGTGATGGACGTTGAGGGAGTTCGCGGCGTGACTTTTGCCGTGTGGGCTCCGAACGCGCAACGGGTGAGCGTGGTGGGGAATTTCAATAACTGGGACGGCCGCCGTCATCCCATGCGGGTGCGCGGAAGTAGTGGTATCTGGGAACTGTTCGTTCCAGGCCTGGTGGAAGGCGAGATTTACAAGTATGAGATCAAGGGCCACAACGATTATCTGGGCTTGAAGGCAGACCCGTTCGCCTTCTATGCAGAACTCCGGCCTAACAATGCTTCCATCGTACATGACATCAATGATTATGCCTGGCACGACCAGGCATGGATGGAAGCGCGCGCGCAACGGCAGTCCCTCAAGGCGCCGCTTGCCATCTACGAAGTTCACCTCGGGTCCTGGCGACGCGGCGAAGGCAACTGCCTGCTCAGCTACCGCGAACTCGCCGAACAACTGGTCGACTACGTCTGCGAAATGGGCTTCACGCACGTCGAACTGCTGCCCGTGATGGAGCATCCGCTGGATGAGTCCTGGGGGTACGAGACAGTCGGTTACTTCGCACCGACCAGCCGCCACGGTGCGCCTGAAGACTTCATGTATTTCGTCGATTACTGCCACCAGCACGGGGTCGGCGTGATCCTGGACTGGGTGCCGGCGCACTTTCCCGCCGATGCCCATGGCCTGGCGTATTTCGACGGCACGTACCTTTACGAGCATGCAGACCCGCGCTTGCGCGAGCAACCTGACTGGGGCACGCGAATTTTCAATTACGGCCGCGCGGAAGTCCGGAACTTCCTCTTGACCGGCGCGCTCTTCTGGCTGGAAAAATACCACGCCGATGGGTTGCGCGTGGACGCCGTGGCGTCAATGCTCTACCTGGATTATTCGCGCAAGTCCGGAGAATGGCTCCCCAACCGCTACGGCGGCAACGAGAACCTGGAGGCTATCGATTTCATCAAGCGGTTCAACGAACTCGCTCACCAGGACCGTCCCGGCTTGCTGACCATCGCAGAAGAGTCCACCGCCTGGCCGGCGGTTTCACGCCCCACGCATCTGGGTGGCCTGGGGTTCAGCCTGAAGTGGAACATGGGCTGGATGCACGATATACTCCTTTACTTTTCCAAGGACCCCATCCACCGCAAGTACCACCACCACCACCTCACCTTTTCGCTCCTTTATGCCTTCACTGAGAATTTTGTGCTGGTGCTTTCCCATGATGAAGTGGTCCACGGCAAACGCTCACTGCTTTCGAAAATGCCCGGCGACACGTGGCAGCAGTTTGCGAACTTGCGCTTGCTTTATGCCTTCCAATTCGCCCACCCCGGCAAGAAGATGCTCTTCATGGGCGGGGAGTTCGGCCAGTGGATCGAGTGGAATCCAAGCCAGGCCCTTGACTGGAACCTGCTTGACTACCAACCCCATCGCCAGGTAAAGCAACTGGTTGCGGACCTGAACCGCCTTTACAAGGCTGAGCCCTCACTGCACGAAGTCGATTTTGAATGGCAGGGTTTTGAATGGATCGATTTCCACGATGCCGACAACTCGGTGGTTGCTTTCCTGCGCCGCGCTCGTGACCCCAACAATCACCTGGTTGTGGTCTGCAACTTCACCCCACTCTCCCACACCGGCTACCGCATCGGCGTGCCGGAACCGTGTTTCTATCGCGAGGTCCTCAATACAAACGATGCGAAATATGGCGGCAGCGGCGTTACCAACGCGCCCGGCCGGCAGGCCGTGCCGGTGCCCTGGCAGAATCAACCTTGCCATATCGAGACGACCTTGCCGCCTCTCGGCGTCGCCATTTTCAAGCCGGAACGCTAGCCTTGGTTCCTGTCACGGAATTTAAATTTAACTTTCAGGGAATCGTCTGGCAACGTAAAATGTAACCCGTCGTCTTGGCGCGAAGCTGCCGCCTTTTCCGGATCGCATTTTGTGGCCGGCCACGCTCAGGTCGATGCCGAGTTTGACAGCGTGGGCTCAATAACTCCACGAGCTCCGTCGTTCGGAGAGGCGAAGCCTTTCCGAATAGCAGGGCTGCGGAGCCGCAGGGTTTCACGCAAGCCCTGTGACCCGCGTTCGAGGCTGTCGATCAGGGGCGAGATGGAATTTGCTAAGAGAGTTTTTAGCGCTTGGTTTTTCCCTGTGATCCTGGCCGCGCTTCTGGGGCTCGACGTGACGGCTCCGACGGCCACTGCGCAGACATACCTTTACAACCGTGCAGACTTTACTACCGGCGCCGCCCCAACGTGCGTAGTCACGGGGGACTTCAACGGCGACGGTATACCGGACTTGGCTGTTGTCAATTCTCAGGCGAACACGGTTTCCATTCTGCTCGGCCAGCCAAATGGGTTTTTCGGGCCCAAGACCGATTTCCCAGCCGGAAACCTCCCAACCGTAGCAGTAACCGGAGACTTCAACCATGATGGCAAGCTTGACCTCGCAATCATTAGCGGGGGCCAGTCTTCCGGTGTCGTTTCGGTACTATTGGGACGGGGAGACGGTTCGTTCGAGGCTCCGACTGCCTATCCGGTGGGCACCGGGCCGGCCTCGATTGTCGCCGGGGATTTCAACTCCGACGGCAACCTCGATCTTGCCGTTGCCAACGCTAACTGCACCTTCAACTCTTGCGGACCGGGCACAGTTTCGGTCCTGCTCGGTAACGGCGATGGCACTTTCAAGGCCCAGCAGACATTCGACACGGGTACAGAACCCGGCGGAATCATCGCGGCCGACGTTAACCAAGACGGGATACTGGATCTGATCACCGCCAACGGGAACTGTCCCACCGGCACTTGCGGCCAGGGTTCGGTATCCGTACTGTTGGGCAAGGGGGATGGAACCTTTCAGACGCATGTGGACTACGCGGCGGGCACATGGCCTGAGTCCGTTGCTGCGGCTGACTTCAACGGCGATGGCAAGCTCGATCTGGCGGTGTCCAATGCAGAAAGCCTGACGATTTCTATCCTGCTTGGCAATGGAGATGGGACGTTCCAGGCTCACCAGGATATGTCGTCCGACTATGGGTCGGGGTTGATCGTGGCCGCCGACTTCAATGGAGATGGAAAGCGCGATCTAGTGATCACAGACAACTTCGCTGGCGGCGTGGCCGTCTTTTTGGGGAACGGCGACGGAACTTTTCAGCCTGCCCAAACTTACTCGGGAGGCAGCTACCCCAGCTCAGTCGCCATCGCTGACTTGAATGGTGACGGCAAGATTGATCTGGCTATATCAAACCAATATTCCAACTCGGTTACCGTGCTGCTGGGGAACGGCGACGGGACCTTCAGCCCGGCAGTGAGTTTGCCACAGGTTTTCTCAGACACAGGTCAACCGGCCCAGTCTTATGCCGCTGTGATTGGAGATTTTAACGGCGACGGGATACCGGACCTCGCGGTTGCAGAGGGAAACGATGTCGGGGATATCTCCGTTCTTCTCGGAAAGGGCGGCGGGTCCTTTCAGCCGTTCATCAACACCGCTTCCGGCGCCGCCGGCGCCATCGCGGCCGCCGACTTCAACCGCGACGGCAAACTCGATGTCGCTTTTGCAGACGTAAACGGCGCCGCGGTCGCGCTGGGCAATGGTGATGGTACATTCGGCGCGCCGCTTCAGGTGGTGACAAGCCCCGGCGCGGTTCCGGCTTGGGGCGTGTTGACGGGTGACTTTAACAACGATGGCAAACAAGACTTGGTGGTGCTCCAGAACGGGTTTTTTACGCCCAATCCTGTCTTCGTGCTGCTCGGCAACGGCGACGGCACTTTTCAACCCGCCAAGCAATTCGGAGGGTCAAACTTGGTGGCGGAAGGAATCGCCGCCGGTGATTTCAATCGCGACGGGAAACTTGACTTGGTGGTGGCGGTCAACCCAAACGGCATCGGGGTGATGCTGGGGAACGGGGACGGCACATTCCAAAACCCAGTGATGTACGCTACTGATGACTTGCCAAACGCCTTGACCGTAGCTGACCTCAACGGCGATGGCATTCCCGATATCATCGCCACTGCAGATAAGGTGGACGTCTTCCTAGGCAAAGGGGACGGAACCTTTGCTCCGGCTGTGACCTACAGCGCCGGCGCCTTCCCATCCGCTGTTGCCACTGGCGACTTTAATGCTGATGGAAAGATAGATGTGGCCGTGGCGACTATGGCCAGTGTGAGCGCCCTCTCCATCCTGCTTGGCAACGGCGACGGAACTCTTAAGCCTCCCGTACTGATTGCGGCCGGCGGAATTCCACACTTTCTCACGGTCGGCGACCTGAATGGGGATGGGATCGCTGACGTCGTATTTCCGGGCAATCCCGGCCTCATGTTTCTTAGCTCTCCCATCGCTACGCTGTCCCCCACCAGCCTGAACTTTGGTGACATCGCCTCGGGGAGCCTGAGTTCGCCGCAGTCTGTAATGCTCACCAACAGTGGCAATGCGCCGTTGGTTCTCAGCGGCGCGACGGCGACTGGAGAGTATACCGTTAGCAATGGCTGCGGCGGCTCCATTGCGATAGGGGCGACGTGTAGCGTAGACATCTCGTTCGCGCCGACCACCGTTGGTCCTGGCGTCGGCGCACTCACCCTCAGCGACAATGCTAGGAGCAGCCCTCAAACTGTCGCATTGAGTGGCACCGGCACGAACGAAGACTTCACGCTGACCGTGCCTTCGGGATCTTCCTCCACGGCCAGCATAAATCCGGGCCAAGCGGCAACCTACTCGCTCAGCCTCAGCGGGCTCGGCGGCTTCAGCCAAACCGTCAATTTCACTTGCACGGGAGCGCCCTCCGAGGCCACCTGCTCGGTCAATCCCTCGTCGGCGGCACCCAGCGCATCCGGACCGGTTGCAATTACCGTTACTGTCACCACCACAGCTCCTACCGTCGTGGTGCCCAAGCCCCGCCGCACGCCGCCGCTCGGTCCCGGAATGGATGTGCGGCTCATCGCCTGGCTACTCTTGGGATTGCTGACGCTGGCGTCGTTGGCATTCGGGTTCGTGGGCAGGCAGCCACACGGCAAGAAACTCGGTTGGGGATTTGGGATGGCTGCATTTGCCGTGCTTGCCTTGGCAATGACGGCCTGCGGCGGGGGCGGGGGAGGAAGCCACGATCCCGGAACTCCTGCCGGGACGTATACCCTGACCGTCACCGGAACCGCATCGGGGTCGGCCAACCTGCAACACACTACGACCCTCACCCTAAAGGTGGTCTGATGCAGTCTCCTGCAGTTAGGTCGAAAGTGGAGTGCTGCTCCCCGCGCCGCAGGACACTACATCCCCAGGACTAGCCGGTCGACTCGCTGGCCTACGTCTCGCAAATAGGCTTCATCCCCGCCCTCGAGCTCGGTTGTGGCATAGCCAGTGTAGCCAACGTCCGCGAAGGCCTTGCGGACCGCCGGCCAGTCGATATCGCCCTCTCCCAGGTTGACCCAGCGGTAGCCATCCTCGAGTCGCTTGAAGTCTTTGAGATGGACTTTGGCGATGCGCTTGCCCAGGTTGCGAATCCAATCCTGCGGATAACCGTAAAGCACCACGTTGCCGACGTCGAAATACGCCTTAACCCAGGGGCTCTGAAACTCATCCACGTACTTTGGGAACTCGAGCGGGCTGAGGAGGAATTTGTTCCAGACCTCCTCGAGGGCGATGATGACCTTCAGCTCCTCGGCCAGTGGGATTAACTTTCGGATCTGCTTCTGGGAGCGCGTCCACGCCTCGCGGTAGCTTGTCTGCGGGTTGACGACGGCTGGTACCAACAATACCGTCTCTGCCCCCCAAAGCTTGGCGTTGCGGAGCGAAGTTCGCATCCCCTCAAGGCTCTTCTCCACCACCGCAGGATCGCTGGAGGAGAGCGGATTGTCCCAATGTGCCATGTTCATCACGGAATGGATTCTGACCTTGGCGTCATCCGCCGCCTGCTTGATTTCCTGGGCTTCGTGCTCGTCGCTTACCGTCTGGCCCTCCACAGCCTCGAAACCCACTTCCCGCACCAGCTTGAATCGCTCCGCGTAGCTCAACTGTTTCGGCAACATGCTGATCTGGAGGGCCTTTCGCATGTGATTGGACTCTGGGGACGGAGACGCCGAAGGAACCCCCGGCCCGTAACTCAGCGCAGCCCACGGCGCCGCGCCAGCGGCAACCGAAGCCTTTAAGAAATCTCGTCGAGATCTTCCACTTTTCATTTCTACCTCCCCTTTCCTCCAGCAGGTGGCTGATATACTTTTCAGCCTCCTGCCGAGCGTGGATTAAGTTTACGCAAACTTGGAGATATCGATATTCGGATCGTACACCTCTTCGGACTTCATCAATTCATCCCACGTAACTACCTTACCCGTGTATGCGGCCGTGCGTCCCAGCATGGCGCTTAGCGCGGACTCTGCGCCCTGTGCTGCCTGGTTGTGGAATTCCCCGCCGGTGATGCTCTCCACAAACCACTTTTGCTTTTCCGCATCGGATTGGTCCAGTGAGCCTTTGAACGTCCCCGCCGCCGAGAACTGGCTGCTTCCTTGGGCAGGGCCAAGCCCCGCGTCCCACGGCTCGGCTCCGACGATGCTGACCCGATAGTCGTAGTGCACCTCCGAGCTGCCCTTAGTGCCGAAAAACCGTGCGGCAGCGTCAAAGGCCGGGTCGTCAAACTGCGTGGATCCAAAACTGACCTGCACATGCTCCGGATAAGTGAAGACCACATTGAAATTGTCCCAGCAGTCCCCCGCGTCCGTACGCAGCTTGCGTCCGCCCCCGCCCACGGCATATTCAGGATGCCCCTGTAGAGTCCAGTTGCACATATCAATAACGTGGATGTTCTGCTCGACGATGATGTCTCCCGAGAGTGTGCGGTCCCACACCCAGTTTCGAAGCCTTTTCTCTTCCGGAGAAGCACTCGGCCACTCGGGACGGTCGATGTGGCCGCAGTAGTAGTAGGCCAAGCCGCAACCGATCTTGCCCAAGGCGCCTCCGTGGATGCGCTTCACCAACTCGACGTGGGGCGGCGCTTTGCGGATCTGAAACCCCACTTCCAGGCTGAGCTTTCCCTGGGCCTTCTCGCCAATGCGGATGACGCGCTTGGCGCCCGGCACGTCCACGGCGACGGGTTTCTCGCAATACACGTGCCTTCCTGCCGCCACCACGGTTTCCAGGTGGTGAGGGTGGAAGTAAGGAGGAGTCGTGACGAGGATAAAGTCCAGTTCTTTCGATGCCGCGATCTGCTCGTAGGCTTTGGGGCCTTGGAAGAGTTGCGAGGAATCGATGGCCGCGTAGCCCTTCGCCTGCTGGTGTTCATCGAAGTGTTTGCGGCCTGCCTCGAGTTGGTCGGCGAAGAGATCTGCAAGGGCCACCACGCGTGTATTGGTGTTGTCCACAAACCCTGTTCCTACCGCCGTGCCGCGTCCTCCACAGCCCAAAATCCCCAGGCGCACGGCCGAGTTAGCCGCCGAACCTCGCACCGCCCCGGGTTTCACGATCATCACGCCCGCCGCGGTCGCAGCCGCCGCGCCGAGAAACCTTCTCCGGCTGATCTTTTCAGTTAAGTCATCCACCATGAATATCCCTCCCCGATGTTTTTGTAGCGGCGATTTTACATCGCCATCTTAAAGCTCTCAGCCGATGTTTTTGTAGCGGCGATTTTACATCGCCATCTTAAAGCTCTCAACTCTCAGCCACCAGCCTTCAGCATTCGCGAGCCACATTGGAATGAGCGCTCTGATAGCTGGCAACAGATCGTCACCCCGAAAAACGCGCTGATTATAGTCGCAACAGGGACCAAAATCCACCAAAAGAGATTGAGGGTGTCGCTAGGCAACTGCCTGGCAACCGTTGGGTGGCCCATACGTACCGATGCTCTTTGTCGGTATGTATGCGCCCCGGTGGCGGATCGCAGACATGCCAAAGAACGGCACGTCTGCGCCACCCGCGAACTCGCGCAGCATCGTCTCGCTTCGGCGCCTATCGCGGGAGAAGATGACACCCTCCCACAATTCGGCCACCGTAATAATGTTAATGGCGATTCCCTGCGGTTCAAGTTCTCGCAGCCGTTTGGTGGCAGGGCTCAGGCTGTTCAGGTGATCGATGACCCAGTCGGTGTCAATCAAGAAAGAGACGCCGGTCATAAGCGGGGTTCCGGGCGGGTGATCAATGAGCGGCTCTCATAAATGTCCCGTTTCAGCTTCTCTCCATCCACGAGTCCGACCCAGCCACCCGCAGTCCGTGACAACCAATCGGTACGAGATTTGGAAGGCGTCAGGGTGATGGTTAAGGTTACCTCCTCACCCTCCGCGACTTCTAAGGGTTCCAGCGGTTCTAACAGGCCCCCTTTGACGCGGGCGCGTATCGTTCCACTCATGGAGTTCCTCCTTTGCCCTCTTCCGAACGAGGGTCGTTCAAAGAACTATCCTAAGCGTACCACGTCCATAATGGCCGTCCAAATGAAACCGTGCCGCCTCTTCCTTGTCCAGGAAAATGTGCAATTCCATCGCGCCGACCCCACGCTGGGAAACCGGGGACCGTCTGTCGCCGGTTTCCCCCGAGTTGATCGAGCGGACGTGACCACCTCAATCAGCGGGGAGTATGGGGTCAGACGGAACGCAGTAGAGATTATTTTTTCGCTTTCGGATGGCCCCAGGCACAGCATGGGCATAATAAACCTGTTTATCGTTCCGTCTGTCCCCGGGTTCCCCGCGCGACAGGCTGCCAAGGCGGACGGACGGGCTCCCCTCCTGATTCAGGAGGGGCCGGACCACTCAGCGACGGGGGTGGTTACAGGAGCCTAATTCCCAATCCCTAATCCCCAGTGGGGCAGCGGCGGAAGCTATGACGTCGGTAAATCGGAAATATGGCGTCTCTCCCGGTTTTCTTATTTGTGGTATAATTAGATTGTGGGTTGAGCCCGGTTCGCCGGGTTCCGGCTTTTCGGCTCGTGTCCCATGTCATCCTAGTCCTCACGTTGGTTTTAAATGTGCGTTTCAGCGTTACACTCAACCACAACCAAATTAGGGCATTGATATACTTGGCTGACACCACCCTTGGACATTAGCACCATCAATACATGGCTTACCTTCATGCGTGTCTCCGTTTTCCTCTGGCATGGAGCCTAGCACAGGTTTTGCCGCATGGCAGTATTTGGCTATGTGGAAAAAAACTCAGGCACACCAGGAGCCGCCATGAGACAATGGTCATTATGGCAAGTCTTGTCGCATGGTTTGCCGACCGTAGCATCGTTGCAGTGCGGGAAACATCCCTATGGGCCAGGAGAAAGCTGCTCGTCAGCCTTATGGCGACTGTTGCTGTCCGTGCCAGCACCCAGCATTTGGAGAGAAGCCGCATGACATGGAAGGAGATTGGGCTGGACTTGCTTATCGTCATCGCCTGTTATGGGGTGTTCCTTATGCTTAATTTTATATGGAACTTTATTTTCGCTCCAGCTAGGCTGGAGCGGGAACGAAAACAGGAATTGAAGCGCAAGGCAGGGCAAGAGAGTCTTAACCAAGTGCTGGCTGAGGAACGCAAGAAAATCAGCGAGGCTGTTGACGACGTGCTAGACGCCGATGAAGAAACAAACAAGTGATAAGGCTATGAAACGTACAGCGGAAATGGTCGAGGGACCCGAAGCGTGGAGGAGGTTCGAGGGTGTGATGAAAGGCGTCTTGACTGCTCCCCGTTCCGAGATTAAGAAGCGAATCGAGGAACACCGCAAAAGAGTCGTAAGCAGTCCGAAGCGGAAGACCAAGCCACTTGAGCGGAGCTGATGTGGTATGTTATCCCCCTCTAAGGTGCGGAGGGGGAAATGCTACCAGAATGGGCAGGGTGGGCGGGCTTGAGCCTAACAGTCATATTCGGGAGTCTTAACGTGTTGCAATTTGTGCAAAGCCTGCTCAACAAGGGCAAGGTGGATTCGGCAATAGCACAGCTAGAGGCTATTCATGCTATGTGCTGCGAGGCTGTCGCAAGGGAAGAGGCTATCAACACCGACGCCGCCAAGCAGTTTGTGAGAAGCGTGGCTTTCCAGATTGGCGGTATAGAACGGGGCTTGAAGGGAGCAAAGAGCGGGGATAGTCGGACAGGGATGGTTTAGCCTACCACCCCCGCTTCCGCTGTTTTCCCAGTTAATTGCCTATAGGTGAGACGCCTTCCCACAGCCTGCCTCACCGCCGCCGCGAACCTGCCCGAGTCGTCCGTCTCCCTACGGTTGTTGTAGCGGAACGCCTGCTCGTCAAGGTAGCGGAACAGGTGGAAGGGCTCGACAGAGACGTAGGTTCCCCTAATCCCACGCTTCAGGAGGCTCCAGAAGTTCTCCAGCCCGTTCGTGTGGACGTTCCCCTGAACATAAGCTTCCGCATGGTCAATCACTTGGTGGGCAAACTCATCCAGCCCCTCGTAGGACTTCAGGGCGTCGGTATAGACGCTCGACCCTGCCTCGACGTTCTCCCGCACAAGCTGCTGCAATGCCTTCCTGCGGCGGTTCTCCAGCACGGTCGCCCGGACCTTCCCGCCCCGTTGCAGGATTGCAGCCACGATGGCCTTCCCCGAAGGTCCGGTCCCCGTTATGTTCTCGGCCCGTTTGTCCTTGTGCATGTTGCGGGACAGCCCGCCGATGAAGGTCTCGTCAACCTCCACCTCCCCGCCGAGCTTGCCGCCAGTTTGGACATCCTGCATGGCGAGCCTCGCCCTCTGGAGCATGAACCATGCGGTCTTCTGCGTGACCCCCACGGCACGGTGTATCTCCCACGACGACACCCCGTTCTTGCAGTTGGCCAGCATCCACATGACCGGGAGCCACTTGTCCAGGCCGATGGGGCTGTCCTCGAAGACGGTCCCGGCCTTCAGGGAGAACTTCTGGCACGGATGCTTCTCGAAGCACTTGAAAACATTGGCGTTTGTAAGCCATTTGACATTATCTGAGCCACAGCGGGGGCACCTGACCTTGCCGTCCGGCCAGCGCAGACCTACCATGAAGGCATGGCAGTTGGCGGGGTCCGAGAAGAAGATTACGGCTTCCTGAAGGGTAGCCGGGGTGTTGGGGGTCTCCATACCTATAGTATACCTTCGGGATTTGGGCCTTCCGGGGGATTCTTGGTTCTCCGCAGGGTCTTTGAGGCTGGACAAGGCGTATAATCAAGGCGCAAGAAGTGTATGTGCTACCTGGAAAAGCAGATAGGAAAAATCCTATGCATAACAAACCAGAAGACATATGGCTTCTCGTTTGCCAGTGCATGAAAACGCTGCTCACTCGGCAAGAGAAGATGCTGGAGTTTTCACGGGCAGCGTTTGAGGCTCTGTGGAAGCGTCAGCCTTTAGAGCAAGGTGATGCAGAAAGGCTGCGCATTCTTCTAAGAGAGCTTGACGACGCTCAAACATTGAGAGAGCTTCAAGTACTAAGGAAAGAACTTGAGGCTGTAGTTCTCGATAAGAACCCATAATCTCACCTCTATCAGAGAGGCTGAAAGCTGTTAAGCTTCAGAGAAGGTCAATACAGGATGAGCCTTGGAGCAACCGCATGGCATACAAGAGAGGCTTGGCTCTTACGGGCATTGTAGTCGGCTTTATGGTGCTAGGAACCACGGCCTGCGGCCAGCACGGAAAACAGCGGAAGGCGCTGGAGGAGCAAGCTGCCCGAGCACAGGCGAAGCAGCAGGCGCAGTTACAGGAGGAACAGCGGGCGGAAGCTGAAAAGACGGAAAAACAGAGGGAGGCCGCGCTCGTCCGGGATGCCATCAGCAAGAACGGCGACTTCGCCGTATGCAAGACTTGCACAATCAAGTTCCATAACGAGCGCGACAACATGTGTTTTAACGAAGACTTGCTCACCGTTAACGAATGGTGTAGCTTTTGGGCAGAGGTATTGAGCCGGACAGGGTATGTCCTGTTCCTCGACAGCAGGCACACCCTGTGGGTGCCAACCACAAAGGGGGAACAAGCCCTGGGGCAAGGGTATATCTATCAATCAGACTCCCGGTACATAGTGGATTTCGGCGCAGTTCAACAGGTCGTTTCCGGGAGAAAATGGGAGCTCAATTTGGGTTGTCGGGAACTGCAACAGCTTGACGCCGTGACCCCACTCCTTGACGGCCTGAAGGCTGACTTCAGTTGGCACTGGAAACTGACGGACATCGGGGCCGCAAGCGGACGACTCAGCAGCGAGCGGCAGCGGGGCGTGGCATATTTTACGAACACCGCAAACGGTCTGAACATCGACAAAATCAGGATGGAATAGAATGCTTCCGCCCATATCATCGGAACGCAGGAGGAAGGCCCGCATGACCAAAGATGAACTGAAACAGTCCATAGATGAGAGGATTGAAAAGGCGCTAAAGACTAGCTGAAGGCCTCAAGGCGGTAGGCCGCCCAGCAGGACAGGAGCAGGACGGTGCCGGACGCACAGGCCATATAGATGAACCTGTCTGTCGGCCCGTCCAGGAGAGCGAGGATGCTTATGAGCAGGAGTACGCCGGAGGCAACTGTAAGGAGCACAAGGATGACCAACAGGAACCCCCTCCATCCTTTGCGGAGGAGGCTGACAAGGCCCCAGACGCCCAGCGCTATTATAAACCAGCCCATTCCGCCTCCATCTATACTATACGCTGAAAAATTCAGGACTGGGGGAAATTCGGCATCCACAGTGTGATACTATGCTGCCTACACGAGGAGACACCTATGGACGAGGCGGCACGCACAAAGATATTTGAAATGCTCAGGTGCATAGCCTTCATGGCTATAGATACTTCTCAAAAAGCGGACGCATTGGATGAGGTACTCCGGCAGCATCCCACTCTGCAAAAATCCTATCTCGATACTCTTGAAAGGATGAAACGCCGAGGCCAATACACAGAGCTTTTTCTAATGCTTCAAGAGCTTCACAAAACTCTTGGCTTGACATCCCCGTTTTCGGACGAACCGGCTGGTCATGTGACATAAACACCTCTAATGAAAAATTCTAAAGTCGAGATTTCTTCCTTGCTTGCTTTCAGCTATCCCCACGATTTTTACCCTCCTGTCAGCCAAGTATATCAATGCCCAAATTAGGGAGGGATGTCACATGGTCAATACCACTAACAGGTCTTACGTTTCTGAAAATGCCGCAGTAAAGAGCATGAGGATTACTGGACTTGGATGCGTGGGAAAACGGGTCGGCGGGTCGGGCTGAGCCCACACCATCGCTCCACTCAGCTTATCCCGCAGCAGTTCTTGAGTTTGCGGCCACTTCCGCAAGGGCATGGCTTGTTTCTCTCTGAGCCCTTCATTTTTATCGAGGACTTTCCCGTCCCGCTTCCAGCCATCCAGGACGGGGCCTTAAGCACCTCCTTTTCGCCGGAACTGTGCTCGATGGTTATACTATTCCCCTTCCGTATCATGCTGGTCACCACGGGAGGATCTTTGGGTTCCTCGACTTCGATCCCCTTTGCCTTGTACCACTTTCGATCGAAAATCCCTGAAAAGTCATCGGTAATGAATGCATGGTCTTCGAACTCTAGGTTGCCGAATTTGAGGTAATAACCAGCATAGTTAAGTTCATCCCCAGTACGAACACGCCCGTGCAGATTTTCGCGCTCCTTAAGATATCCAATAAATTGCTCGGGATTATTGATATGCTTGCATATGGTATCAAGATCGAAAAGGCCAACTGCCAGGGGGAAAGGTTCAGATTCGGACTTTTCGAGCTCGTATGACAAGTCGGTGCCAAAGGGGCCGCGTGGAGTTATCGTCACGCAAATTATGTAGATCTTCTCGATGTCACCTCTGTTCACGGAAAAGTAAGAATTTCCCTTCTCGTCAAAGAAGGTTGTTTCATCGGATTCCAAAATACGCCGCTTAACACCGAGTGCCTGACCGTATCCGAATTGCACCGAGTGCTTAAAATCTCGTTGAAAATTCAGGAGGTCAACCCCAGTCCCCTTAAATGGTCTTATGCGCGTGTTCTTACACTCGATCAGAATAACCGTCTTGCCCTCCTGAACGAGAAGATCCCTTTCTTGGCTGCCCTTTTCGAGAAAGTAATTGGGGTAGATCGCGGCACTCGGAAAGACCTTTCGCATATTAGCCGTGACCCATCTTTCAGTTTCGCGGTCCCTGTTCCTCAAGTACCGGTCGTGGAGGAGTTCGTTCGCAACGATGTCCCTTTCGAAAGTCTTTGCAGCGATCCGGTACGCGTTCGCCGGATCCAGAAAATAGAATGTCTCATCCGGAAGGGCAACAAAAGTTCTGTACTCAAGAGGATTGTCCTGGTGCGGGAACACATAGCCGGGATCCACTTCCCCAGGCCGAATCCCAAACTGGTTTGTTAACGCCGAGAAGGCTGTGTCCGGAATACCTCCTTGAAGTTCCTCTTTGGAAAATAAGTGCATCCGGGCACCCTGCTGTGCATTGGCCTCAATGCGCTCGCCAATCTCCAACGCGGCTGACTTCTGTCGAGCCGCCTCAATATCGATCTGGCCCTTCACGAACTCGGCGCGGGTCCGCTCCATGTCCGCATAAATGGAGGCGAGGTCATCGACCATGGCGTCCAATCTCGCTTGGCATTTCCATATGAGATCTTCGAACCATCCCATTATGTCTTCGAAGCGCAATCCAAAATTGGGCACGAAGTAAGTGTCGTTGAAAGGTTGAAATCGCCTGAAGGCCCATCTTTGGATCTGCTCTAGGAACCCAAGAACGTCGGGCTCTCGGATTTTTAGCCCGAGTCCGAGTCTGGTGAGGAACTCCTCTTCGGAGCCTCTGGTGCGGCCAGGCTCATATATCGCCCCAAACCCGTAAACATCAAATATCTCCTCGATGAGTTTGTCGATCGATTGAAACTCCGTCTCCGATCTGTCATCCACCCGCGCCCCTGAAAACGGTTTGGAAAGGAGCAACGCCCAGAAATATCGCCACTTGAAAAAGAATCCGTCCGGAACTTTGCTCTTATCAGTTTGTACGGTATGGATCAGCAGTTGGTAGTGATTAAGCCCGGCAAGAGTTGGTATCGGGGCGAGCTTCGCCTTCAGCTTAACTATCATCGGCTCGATGATGGTCTCTACCTTCTCCCTGAATTCCATCACTCTATGATTATCTAACATCGCGCGGACTGCTTTAAGCAGAAACTCGCGGGTTGGGCTTACATTGCTGATGGTGTATCCGACCCGAGCCCCGAAGGGGCGATCTGTTCCTGCCCCGGCCAACGGCCGATTTTGCATGCGTGGCATTGGCGCCGTCTACCGCAAGGGGGAAATTGACGGATACATAGGATTCAATGTACGCGCCACCCAGCGATTCGCACCGCCACGCAACTTGATGGTTAGCCCTTGGATTGTCGAATTCTCTCGACAGTTTCTGGGTGACCGGAAAAGATGAAACCTTTCCCGTCACCCCCTGAATGTCTAAGAGTATCTTTTACCAATTGCCTCGCGTCGTCTTCGGAGGGAATCCTGAGGTCGGCGGTAGTGTCAGACGAAGCACTCGACAACTGCGACTGAGATCGGAAGTCCAACGGATAGGCGGAGCAAGCCGGATTCACAGGAATGTGCAGGTCGACCGTGCCTTTGTGGTCGTACCTGTATTGAACCCACTGATGGATGGGGGTAAGCCGCGGGTGCGACAGATGCCCGAAAGAGATAACCGTCCCAAGGGGCCAGAACGAGAACTCGGAAACGATGTTCCTTTCTTTCCGGGCTAGATCAAAATGCGAGGAAATACCTGTCCTCCTGGCTCCCTCGGTATTTGAAGCGTATAGGTAGATTCCAATGTCCGCCGGAATCGATTGATTACTAGAATTCTTGATGAAAGGCGCTACCCATTCGTTCGCTCGAACGAAGCCAGGACCGTTTACTGACACGAACTGAAAGAGGACCTGTTTCAGAATCGCCAGCGGTCGCCTCACGTTCAGGATGGAGGCCGTGTGGAACTCCTGAACATCACCGATTCGCTCCGCGATTTGCCGGACTAAGTCGACATACGCGCCGCCGTATTTGTGCCCGCAGCTGTTATTGCAGCGTGCGCACACACTCCGCACAAACATACCGCGCCCGAAGCGTCGGTCTGGAACCCACCCTAAGGCTCCCGACTCCATGCTGCGTTGATCAACCTTCAAGAGCAGTAAGGGGTGATCATTAAACGCACTTTCTGGCGGAATGTGCTCCTTCGTAATGGTTCCGTACTTGTTACAGAGCCAACAGAAGTCTTTAGGCGCACCCACACTTTTTAATTTTATCACAATCCAGGCAGTGAAACGGCGTCAGGTAGAGCGCCGGGATAAACCGGTATGCAATGGAGGATGAAATAGCTTTACAGGAAAGCAGTATCGAACCGCTTGGCCTCGAGTCTTGCGGAGGCAGTCGCGGGGCTGCCGCGGGTGGCCCACACACGGCCCTGTATGTCTGCGGCGCGTCCCGCCGCATCACCGTCTCCCGCGCGTGATGTTCATGGAGAAAATGATGTCAGACCTTTTCCCGGCCCAGGACGGAATCCTACCGCTCTTTTCCTTGGAACGAAAAGGTAACTGACATCTTTTCTCCTCAATAAAACACCCACTTTGAAATGCCGCGCGATGACCCGACTATCAAGTCTATGCCCCCTTTGAACCCGGCTGCCACATAGGCGGTGGCTCGACAGTGGCCTTCCAAAAGTATCAGAAAACCATCGTCGGATTTCACGGCTACGAGCGCAGGAAACCTGCGCCCCTGTTTCACGGCCTCGGCGATTGCCTCGATATGACGCCTAGGATCTTGGTCTGCGGACAAACCTGACAAATTTTTAGCTCCCTCAGTTACGAGGCGGGTCCCCCCCGAGAGTTGAATCCATGGTGAGCAGTTTGCATATTTGAGGATGGATTGCTCTGCTTGGGATATTTGAACCCAAGTCCATTGAACATCGTACGGGAATTCGGCGAAGAGGTACGTGTTAACGCCAAAGCCTCGGAAACGACCGAGGAGGGCTCGCCTCATAGCGTTAGCAGTCTGATTACCTAGGTCAGGGTGGTCGATTAATTCCCCTCGACCTACCCCGTTTTCAGCTAAGGCCCCGAGTATCCATTTCGCCCATCGGGGTGAATCAATCTCCGCTTGCAGGAATGCAAGTACGACCTCGTTTTCCTCAGCTCTTCGCAGTTCTATCATGTCGCCCATTCTACACAATTCGAAAGTCGAGCATAAGCACTTTCTGGAGAGCGAAAAACGAAGAAAAGGGTGTCAGTACCGGAGCAGCGCCCAGATGCGCGTTTGGGAGAGAAACAGTGTCAGGGAATCCGCGCACGATATTTCCTATTTCCTGTGGCCATCCTTCAGGGTTCTGAGCTTCACGCAGCGTCGTCCCTTGCCTCCCCGGCACCGGGTCACGGCCCCGGCTCGCGGGTGGGGACACCCGCGCTACAAACGGGGGATTACCCCATAAGGTAGGATGGACGCGGGTGGATAGCCGAGAGGGAAAAGCGGGGCTGGCACGCGTGTGCCTATTTTCCCAATTTTCTCTGTCTCAGTTTAGGGGTGCACTCCACATGGTGAGGGCTGCCGCACTTGGCTTCCAAAGTTGGCGAGCGCGGTTTGGTAAGCTTCGGCGAGCCTGCGCCCGGCCGCACGCCTCGAATCAGAAACGCAGCCGGATTTCATTCGCCCAAACCTGCTTCAATTGCCCGGCATCACTTTGATCAACCATGCCGAGCAGGTAGCGAGGAGGTGCGCAGACTTCAGCGCTCCTCCGCGGCTTTTCAAACGGAAATGCCAATCACCACCAGGGCACGCCCACATGAACCCGCATGGAATTGGGGAACGGCCGCAAAGGAGCGCAGAATAAGGTCACCTTTGCACTACCCTGCTGCCCCACGCCGCCCCCCTACGGTGGAACAGCACTCTGGACCGAACTGACCGAAGCGAATGATCGCAGGTATCAAGTGGGCCTGCCTTCGAAAATCTCGATCCAGAGATCGAGCGTCTTGTCGTGCCACTTTTCTTTGACCAGGTACGGGCGCAACTCCTCCTTGTAACGAGCGCGGAGGGTGGTGGAGTCGAGCTTTCTCGACCGGAACAGATAGTCGGCATCATCCCTGTCCTTAGTGGAGTTCCGCTCCAGTTTGGACAAGATGAGATCGTACGATGCAGTGCAAGTCAACCGGCTCTTTTAGTTGTTCATCGAGTTCGGCCAGAAACTCATTCCAGGGATGGGGCAGGTCCGTCATAGGAACGTGTACTGCAGGTGTGCCGGCTTCATATCCGTCAGCAGCTTCCAATGCACCGCGTCTTTGCTGCGGTTCTGCCGGAGCCACTTCTTTTCACTTTCGGTTCGGGGCGGTCGGTAGAAGGCATCCTCTTTGACCAGCCGGCTTTCTTCCAACTGCTTCTCGAGCCTAAGCAGCGCTTTAGACCGTGATTTCAGGGACTGCCGGTTGGCTATTCTGCGAGCCAGGCTGACCACAAATCCCAGCCGGTTCTGCAGATTGAAACGTCGCGCGTTCTCAACCAGCCACGGATCATCCTGGCCGTACCTCAGAACAACCCAGGGCAGAGCCTCTGCCACACCCGCATCCAACCTCTCCTGGCTCAGTGCCGTGAGCAGAACTTCACGTGGGTTCTTGGGCGGCGCCTGACTGCGGAAATAGGCGAAACCAGGGTAGCCAAGCTTGGCCAGGGACTCGAACAGCTCCTCATGGGGGGCAGGCCGAGGGGTAAATGTAACAGGGAGAGGAACAGTTTCCGGAGATAGTCCATAGACCGCCGTGGCCTTCTGAAGCAACCCGGGGGTCAGCGTCCTCTTTCCATGTTCCAGGTAGTTCAAATACCCCTGCGATACCTTCAGCCGGCGGGCAGCCTGTGCCTCTGTCCATCCCTTGGCAAGCCGAGCCGATTTGAGTTCCTGTGCCGTCATAACAGCCCCTTTATAACACATTTGTCATAACAAGTCAAAGTGGGGTTCCTGGAAAAGCGGGACTGGCACGCGTGTCCCTATTTTCCCAATTTTCTCTGTCTCAGTTCTGGGTGCACTCCAGAATCCGGGACAGGCACGATATTTCCCATTTCTTGTGGCCATCCTTCAGGGTTCTGAGCTTGACGCGGCGTCCTCCCTTGCCTCCCCGGCACCGGGTCACGGCCCCGGCTTGACTTGCAGCCGCAACTGACACCCTTTCCTTTCCACCATTTCTTTCATTGGGTCTGGGCCAAAGAAGGGGTCATGGTTAATCCTCCACGTCGGCGGCGGTAATGGCATCGCGGGAAGCGTGCCAGATTCGCAACACTCGCACGTGTTGCTCTTCCTCGCGGATGTGAAAAATGATTCGGTAAAGCCCTTTTCCTTTGCCGTACAGCAAGTGGCGGGCCGGATAGCCAAGCTCTTTTGCTTCGGCAATGACGGGGCACCGGGCGGGGAGCTCGTCCAGACTGAAAATGGCCTCAAATAAACGGGTGAGCCACTTTTCCGCGTGCATGGGAGCCGCTTCGCGAATGCGTTCAAAGGCCGCATATGCGTCCGTTTCCGCAGGAGCGGAAAGGCTAACGCGATAGGCCATACTTAGCCCGCATTTCGTCAAGCACCTGGGCGGCGGGCTTCAGTTCGCCGCGTTCCGCGCTTGCCATGCCTTCCTGGATGGCC
>JBEKME010000068.1:0-34791 GCA_050008675.1 Terriglobia bacterium | reverse complement strand
GGCCCCACTTGTTTTGGCCAAGTCGCTCAAATCAGCCGGTAGAAACTGGCATAGATACTTCCAATCGTTCCCGATTAAGTTTTTGTCCATGCCAGAAGCATACATAAGTCGCAACAAATGTCAATGGCTTATTCTAGCGACTATGGGGCTGGGGGGTGAGGGGGTCACGCCTGAAGAAACTCGGATCCAATTTCCTGAAACTCCATAAGTGAACAGTATTGGGCTTAGACCGAATCTCTCACCAAGCCTGCACACCCTCGTTATTTATATCCTCCCTCAATTTTGTAACCATAATTGACTTTTCCACGTGGAAACCGCTTCTGGACGACATTGAGTTTTCCCGGATTCTTTACCTGGACGCTATATCCAGCCGGAACATCGAGCTGATAGGTGAGGGAGTCCGAGGTCTTGGTCCAGCGCATGGACACGAACCCCTCCGGAGTGGGAATGCGTCCCTCGCACCAATCAAGGGATAATTGAGTAAAGCGCACGTGGACCGCCTTGCGAACCGTGTCCACCTGATAGAGGCCGAGAATATCCCGATAAAGCGCCGTCACGATGTGCGATTCAAAAGCATGGTTCATGCTGGCTTCATCGCTCGTGTTCTCCCAGAGTGTGCCGCTCAGTTCCGCCATGTAGAGCAGGTTGGCGATGGCTTCGCGCGCCAGTTGATCCGTGAGGCCGGCGCGCGACAGGAGTTCGAGCCGTAGGACGTTCCCCATGAAGGCATTCGATGGAGCGATGTCCGCATATGCTCCCGTGTTCCTCCTCTGTGGGCCGAAGACGGCGTGCAGCGTCTCCCAAAGCTTGGGATATTCTTGCGGAGATGCAATGTCGAAATAAAACGCGTAGTACTGGCACGTTTCCGTCCGATTGTGGGTGGGAACGAGTTTCCCTCCCTGGCGCACCGCATTATCGACGAAGAACTGACCGTCGTAGGACTGGCGACGGATGACTCTCCGCAGCGCTTCTGCCTGCTCGACAAATTGCGGCAGATTGTAAAGTCGCCCCGCCGAACTGAGGGCCGCCGCATAAAGCATGTTCGTGGGATAGCTCACGTTCTGGACATAGTCGTTGGATTTTGACCACTCGACAAAGACCCAGCCCTTCAGATCCTCGAGAAGCCCATCTGCATTTTGGAAGGGCTTGAAGTAGTCGAACAATTTCAGCACGCGTGGCCGAAGGGCCGCAACCATCTCACCATCTCCGCTGCGCTCCAGGTATTGCTCCAGTTGAAGGACGAACCAGAGAGGCCAGTTCGGATTGAACCCTCCGCCGTAATGGTCCGCGGGATAGCACATGGGCAGCATCCCGTCCGGAATATCTGCGAAGTGATCGGGCAACAGAAAATTTTCAAACAAATTCTTTTCGCCCTTGGTATGCCCGCAGAGCAGGGGAGTAACTTTCGCCGTAAATAAGGGATCGCAAAGCCATCCGGCGCGCTCACGGGAGGGGTTATCCTGGAAGGTATCGATGGCATTCGATCGGTAGCATTCTCTGCCCGCCGCGAAAAGCTGGTCGAGTCCTTGATCGCTGGAGTGAAAGTCAGCAGTCCAGACATCGGGAGCCGCGTATTCGCGCAGGTAGGCGTGATCGACTTCGCACTCCCCCGCCAGAACCATCAACTTGAGGAAGCGAAGTCCATAGGGCTCGAAGGTCTCGAGGTGGTAGACGCCGGGGGCCAGCGTGTAGGCGACAATGTTAACGCACATGAGGCGCTTGAAGTCCACGTCGCCATCGATCAAGGTCTCATCAAAAGTGAAGTAGAGCTTCGTGGGTGCATGAACCGACACGTGCGCGCCGAAAAATCCGGGCAGATTCGTGCCAAAATCGAGCGTCTTAAACTGGCCCGCGCTCAGCCGCATCGGCTGATCCGAGACATAGGGCTCATCGGTACGATTGTTGATTGTGGTTCGAGTCTTTTGCAGCTCGAGGTAGGGAATCTCTGTCAGTTCTGACTCGGTGTAACCAAGAAGATCGGGCCCGATGCGGGCGGCCGAGGGAATGGAGCGGTCCGCCGCCAGGCTCTTGGGAGCCGTGGCCCCCCATTTGAACGATCCTTCTGCGGCTAGCAGTTCAGGCTGGCGTTTTGCGTAGGCGGGGTTCGGAACTCGACGCGGAATCAACTTTCGCAGAGCAGAAACCGCGCACCTCACAGGCTCAAATGGAGCCTCGAGGTGTTCGCGCCACTGGGCAGATTGCGAATCCAGGTGATACACCTCGGAGAAAGCGCGCTGAAAGGTGTAGCGCTGCACTTTCTGCACACGCTGGGGAAGAAGCGTGGCCTCAAAGGGCTGTCCGCCTCCTCCGGTCGAAGCCAGCACCTCTGAATCCGTGGCCACTTCTGCCTGCAGGAAAGAAGGTTGGTTCAAAATATAGTAACTATTGATATTGTAGCCAGCCACTTCCACGCAGACGAAATTCCTGCCCTTCACCAGCAGCGGAGTAATATCCCAGAGATCAACCCGGTAGTGGTCATGAGGGCCGCGAGCCGGTCCCCAGGCGTAGAACTCTCCGTTGAGATAGACCCGGTAAAGCGTGGAACCGGCCATGCGCAGATAGATATGTTTTCCGGATGGAGGTTCAAAAGCGGCGCGGAATCCTACCCAGAGATTCATCTCTTTTTCCCGCCCCCGCGGCCAGATGGGCTGGGCTGAGCGAAAAGCAATCCCGGACGCTTCTGAGGCGAATCCCTGGTCCGTATTCTCTCCCGCGTAAGCCGGCAAATTTCCTGGCAGGGCAATCGAGGCAACCGTCGCCGCAACAGAGCCGCTGAGAAAGGTCCGGCGGCTCAAGGCTTCTTGCTTCTCCCCATACTTCAAAATGCAACTCCTTTTTGGTCGTTTTTTTCCTAGCAATAGCCGCAGATCTCACCGACGGAGGTCTGCGCCAGCCAGCGGACAGGCGATGAAGAATTCTACCGGATCAACCAGTTCTTTTCCATTTCTCCCTGCCTCAAGCTTCTCAGAGGATGGGGTAAAGAATATAATCAGACCAGGGTGCACATGGCGCTCAAACGGAAAACCCCGAGAGAATGGCTGGCCGAGAAACCAAAACGTCAGGTTTCCCAGGGAAAACATAAACTTTTGATATTGGGTGCGGCGGGAAGGGATTTTCACAATTTCAACGTTGTCTATAGAAAAGACCGGCATGTGGATGTGGTCGCTTTTACTGCGAGCCAGATTCCCGGCATAGCCGGACGCAGGTACCCGCCCTCATTGGCCGGCAGATTATACCCGGAAGGCATACCGATTGAAGAAGAAAAGAATTTGGAGAAGCTGATCGAGGAGAAGGCGGTAGAAGAATGTGTTTTGTCGTACAGCGACCTTTCCTATAACACCGTTATGCACCTTGCCTCCCGCGTCCTTGCGGCCGGCGCCAAATTCTCCATGCTTGGCGCCGAGCAGACGATGCTGAAAAGTTCGAAGCCCGTGGTGGCGGTTGTCGCCGTACGCACGGGATGCGGCAAAAGCCAAACCACGCGGCGAGTGGTGGAAATATTGCGCGAGGCGGGAAAGAAAGTTGTTGCCGTGCGCCACCCCATGCCCTATGGGGATTTGGAAAAAGAAAAGGTGCAAAGATACAAAACCCTCCGCGACCTCAAAAAATACGAGTGCACGATCGAGGAGATGGAAGAATATGAGCCGCACATCATGATGGGCAGCGTCCTTTACACCGGCGTTGATTACGGAGCGATTTTGAAAAGGGTCGAAAAGGAGGCCGATATCATTGTCTGGGACGGCGGCAATAACGACACATCATTCTACAAGCCGGATGTTACTATAACGGTCGCGGATCCCTTGCGCGCCGGGCACGAAATTTCTTATTATCCGGGCGAAGTGAACTTCCGGCTTGCGGATGCGATCGTAATCAATAAAATTGATTCCGCCCAGCCCCCCGCAGTTCAGGAAATAATCGAAAACGCGAAGAAATATAACGATTCGGCGCGCATCATTAAAGCCGAGTCGGTGATTACCATTGAAAAACCCGAGCTTATAAGAAACAAAAAGGTCTTAGTCGTGGAAGATGGGCCCACGCTTACTCACGGCGATATGAAAACAGGCGCTGGCGTTGTGGCGGCCAAGCGCGGCGGAGCCGCGGAGATAATTGACCCGCGGCCGTGGGTCACGGGAACAATTAAAGAAACTTTTGAGCGTTATCCTGACATCGGCGCGCTTCTGCCAGCGATGGGTTACGGGGAAGCGCAGATGCGCGATTTGGAGGAAACGATAAACAGAGTTGAATGTGATTCGGTAGTTATCGGCACGCCGATTGATCTCGGCAGATTCCTGAAGATCACCAAGCCGTCAACACGAGTCAGATATGAGCTGGCGGAATCCGCGAAGGAAGAATTGCGGGACGTGTTGCGCCAAAAACAGATTATTTAAGCATAGTCCGATGGGGCGAAATTCCGTGGCCAAGCGCAGGGGCACGTCAAGTAATCAGATTAAGTTTAAGAAACAGCGAATGGTCATTGCTTTGGGGGGAAACGTCATCGAGGAAAGTGGTGAACGGGGCACATACGAAGAGCAGATGCAACACATGGTGGAAGCCGCACGGGCGCTTCGCGGAATACTGCTGGACAAGCGTTATGAGGTTGCAATTACCCACGGCAACGGTCCGCAAGTAGGAAATATTCTTTTGCAAAATGAAGCGGCGCGGCGTTTTACACCGCCCATGCCGATGTTCCTGTGCGGCGCCATGAGCCAGGGGGAAATCGGCTACATTCTTGGAAGGGCAATTTCCGACGAGTGCGCCGGGGAGGACTCGCTGCCGCAAATTGCCACCATCGTCACCTCCGTCGAGGTTTCCAAGCGCGACCCCGCGTTCAAGAATCCTTCCAAACCCGTCGGCCCGTTTTGCACGAAAAGTGAAGCGGAAAGGGACGCCAAACAAACCGGATATGTGTTCAGAGAGGACGCGGGGCGCGGCTACAGGCGCGTCGTGCCGTCGCCCGAACCACTGCGAATTTTGGAGATGGACGCCATCCGGCAAATGCTTGACGACGGCATCATTCCCATTGCTTGCGGCGGCGGAGGAATTCCGGTTGTGCGCAACAAACATGGCGGGTTCTCGGGTATTGACGCGGTGATTGACAAAGATAAAGCGGCGGCGTTGCTTGCCGATCTTATCGAGGCCGACATGTTGGTGATTTTGACCGCGGTAGAAAAAGTTTTCTTGAATTTCGGCGCTGAAAAACAAAGGCCGATAGACGAGATGAGTACTAGAGAAGCGAAAAAATATCTTGCAGAGGGTCAGTTCGCCGAGGGCAGTATGAAGCCGAAAATAGAAGCGGCGGCGAGATTTGTGGCAAAAAGCTGCTCCAGGCGGGCCCTCATCACACATTCGCGAACGTTGATGGAGGCGCTGGAAGGAAAAAATGGCACGTGGATAAAGCATAATTAACCGGTACTTCGGTTCGCCGGGTTACTCTGCCAACACGAGGAAGTCAAAGTTTCCTGGGCCCAAGCGCCGGCGGAGCTGCTCGACGATGGTCTGCACTTCAGTGGCGGTCTCATGGGGACTGGAAATATAGAAGGGCTTACCGTCATGCCCGTACTCGAAATGCGTCGGGCAGTCAGTGGCCTGCACATCGCCGAAGATCTGGCGCGCCTCGTCATAATCCGCATGGGGGTCGAATCCTAGCTCGTGCGCGTAAGCTACGCCGCCTTCTACCAGCTTCCGGAAACAGGCGGGCGGCATCGGCTGAAGGCTCTCGACCGTCGACCAACTGCGCAGGCGCCGGGCATACTCATCTCTGGCCACAATGGCAAGAAAGGCATTCTTGACCCCAAGACAGAAGATGTCCAGCAGGAACACGCCCAGGGCGATGCGTCCATCCGGCAGCGAGCGACTGAAAACCAAGTTGCCCAGACCCAGCTCGAACAGCTTCGCCGGGGCCAGAGATTCATAGATCGGGGCATTGGCAGCCCCGGCTATCTGCGGGGCCATCGCCCCAGCCTCTCCCGGTGTGGTTGCCCCGTGTGCCTTCTTTTGCCGCTGGCGGTCCAGGTATTTTTGATACCGCCTTTCATGTCTCGACATGGGGTGTCCTTTCAGCTAACTCTTCGCGAAGGGTTCCTCCAGTGACGCACTCTGACCCGTGAACAGCTCGGCGCCGTTTTCTATCACGTGCATGTCGTCTTCCAGGCGGACGCCGAACTCACCGCGGATGTAGATCCCCGGCTCATCGCTGAACGTCATGTTGGGCTCCAGCTTGATGGTATCACCGCGCACCAGGTACGGCCACTCGTGCATGTCCATCCCCATGCCGTGGCCGAGGCGATGCTTGAAGTACTTGTAATCCGGGCCGTAGCCAGCGTCGGCGATCACCTTGCGCGCCGCCGCGTCCACCGCCTGGGCCTCGACTCCAGGACGGGCAGTTTCAAGCGCTGCCTTCTGCGCCCGATGGACGATGGCAAACACCTGGCGCATCTTGTCGGTGGGCTTGCCGAGCACGAAGGTCCGCGTGATGTCGGAAAAGTAGCCTTCCACGGCGCAACCGTCGTCGATCATCACGATCTCGCCCTCACGGATGGTCTGCGGCTGAATCGATCCGTGGGGCAGCGCCGAGTACTGGCCGACGTTGACGCTGGCCTCGCCGGGAAATCCGAGTTGGGAGTAGGCGGCATCAATAAGCCGCCGGAACTGGTGCTGCGTCATGCCCGGCTCGAGCGCCCGCCATGCCGCCTCATACGCGGTGATGGTCACTTGCGCCGCGAGTCGCATCAACTCGATTTCGTGGTCGGTCTTGTGCATCCGGCACCCGGCGGTTACCGGCGTGCCGCTCACAATGTTCACGGCCGGCGCCGCCTTGCCCACCCCGTCGCTGAAGACAAAGCGGACCGTTTCTTCCATCCCCAGGCGGCCGCTGGAAAGGCCACGATCCCTCAGTCCCTCGGCGACCCGCAAGTAGGGGCTCTCATCCTCCTCCCAGGTGCGGACCTCGCCGCTTCCGGTGAAAGGGCTCAGGGCGATCTGCTCCTCGGCGCGCTCGCGCTCGAAGGCGGGGCACACGAAAAAAGGCTCGCCCTTCGCGGGCAGAATCAAGGCGAACAGCCGCTCGCCACCTCCCCCGCGGATGTTGCTGAAGTAGACCAGCGACGTGCCGCCCATCAACATCAGCGCGTCAATCTGGCGCTCGGTCATCAAACGGCGAGCCTGCTCGATCCGCGCCCGCCGCTCCTCGGTGGTGATCGGCTTCGCCCGGTCTTTCATCGCTTTCAGGGCGGCGATGGAAGGCGGTAACGAGGCGGGAGAATTGGACGCGCCAATTCCCTGACCCACGAGCGCGCCCGGCGTCAGGACGGAAGCAAAGCCGGGGGTAAGAGCGAGTCCGGCGCCGGCGTTGCGTAAGAAACTTCGTCGAGAAGGCATCTCTCGTCCTCCGATGATGGTCCGGATGAATCCGGGACATCGCTTGCTCCCAGCCAAACCTCGCCTGCATCACAGCGCCGAGCGACGATTCGCGGGTTTACCACCCTCTGGCCCCCCCCCCCTAAAACAGGCTGAGCGTGTCCCACATCTTTCGCTGGACACAGCCGTGGGGCCTCTGACTTCTGCCTCTTTCCCGAGGAGAAAGGATGGGAAATGGGCCTTCGCCCTCTCCCCAGGGGAGAGGGTGGCCCGCGTCCGGCGCTTTCACCAGCCCGTCAACTGACGGGGCCGGGTGAGGGGTCACTCGCTCATCTCGGCCCCACCTCAGCCATCATCACCCCCATGGCTTCCCGCACTTTGCGCACCAACTCCTCTGCATCCTTCAACCCCAACCCGTTCGGAATCCGCAGCAAGCCTATGCCGAGACTTCTCAAAAAATCCTTTTCGAGTCCCTTTTGCCAACTTCCCCTCGGGGGTCTTGCTTTTTCTTCTTATCTGTTTTCCTCTGCACCTCTGCGTCTCAGCGCGAGTTTCTTCCTTCCTCTTCAAGGCCATTGACGGCCCTGACGATGCCTTCCTTCATCAACGCAGCCCCAAAGTTGAAAATGTATCCGAGTTTCAAACCCGTCAGACGCAAATAGGTTTGAATCTGCTTGCGATGCGCCTTATTGATCTGTTCCACGGACTTCAGTTCGACGACGACCTTATCGGCTACCAGCAGATCGGCGCGAAAGGCTTCCGCAAATGCGATCCCTTTGTAAACAATTGAAATGGGAACCTGCCGCTTGACCGCCAATCCGCGCTGCTTCAATTCATCTTCCATGACGATCTCATAGACCGATTCCAGGAGCCCTGGTCCCAACTCGCGATGTATTTCGATCGCGGTCCCGACGAGGATTGTGCCGATTTCATTTTCTGTCATAAGCAATTTCCTCGCGCAGAGACGCAGAGGCGCTGAGAAAGAAGAAAAAGAACATCCGCTGTGTCTCTGCGTTTCCTTCCGATTGTTTTCCCTCTGCGTCTCAGCGTCTCTGCGCGACTAATTTCTTGGCCTGCCCTTCTCTGCGTCTCAGCGTCTCTGCGCGACTAATTTCTTGGCCTGCCCTTCTCTGCGTCTCAGCGTCTCTGCGCGACTAATTTCTTGGCCTGCCCGACCTTTCGACCTGAGCCCCCAAGAGGTCATCGACTTCAGCCCAACCTGATGTCTCTTCCTGTGAGCCCCGTTGCGGCGACCGCATTGATTCCATCGCACAGGGCGGACACCATGATTATCGCAATGATGCAGTTCACAACGAGGAGCACCAGCCCAAGGATGGGAATCCACGTCGTGAAGCAAAGAATGCAATAGGTAAGAAAGAGTCCTTCAGGAAGTCTCGAGGCAGGGATCGAGTTCCTCTGGAGGTATGCGTTGAAATCCTTGGACAGACCCCATACGGCCTGAAAGACCCAGTAGAAGTCGAAAAGAGGAATGAAGAGGAAACCGATGGCCTTGCCGGGCGTAGTCCTCGCGTGGCCGTCCTGAATGGCCGCCCACGACTTGCACCAGAGCACGACCATGAAAATCGCGCCGTACAGCATCGGAATACACGACAGACAGATAAGGAGAAGCCCCGCTCGCGGGGATCCTGTTCTCATCTGCACATTACCGAGAATGAGGAGCACAGTGGCAATTCCAAAGCCGATGCCGACGGAACCCAAGAAAAGACCTTTTGATACCTTGTTCATCCGACTTTCCTTTCGTGAGTGATTAGAGATTGCGCATGAACCACCGAAACGGCCATGCGTGTTTGTTGATGCCCTGCACCGCCAGCTCTCATCCCACCATCCGACCAGCTCTTGTCCAGGCTGGCCTGCATAAAACCCTTCCCGGTCGGCATAATGAGAAAGCGCCAATGCCGAGTGCGCAGGACTCCTACCACGCGGTCGTGGAGCCTCGCAGTCGGCTCGCCAGGGAACAGTCCCAACGGTGATCGACGATTCGCGGGTTTACCACCCCCTGGCCCCCCTCCTAAAACAGGAGGGGAAATTGTTCATGACGCCTAGCCTCCCGGAAATCCTCGGGCTGGCGAAGGGGCGACTTGGGTGGGCGTGTCATTTGGGATGGGATCCCTTTCGAAACGCCGGTCCTTCCCCTCCCGCCATGGCGGGACGGGAAGGACGGCGCTCCAAATGACACCAGTACCAAGGTCACTTAATAGCCGGCGGGGGAAGCACATCGTACAGTGGCTGTGCCGGCTTCACCTCGGGATTTTCATCGGCCACCGAAATGGCCAGAACCCGGATCTTATCGTTATCGGGCAGCCGGATGGTTTTCGCGCCGGACGGCATGTCGATAGGGTACGCGAACAAGTAGGAGTAGCCGTAGGGCACGTTCTCACCCTTGGCGTTGTGGTGATGCGTGCAGTACCACGCCAAGTCCGCGCGCTTGATGTAGCCCGGCTTGATGCCGGTCATCTGGGCGTAATCGTCATGCTCGGTCTGACCCGGATTCTCCGTGCTAGGACTGTCCTTCGCCACCCACTGCCGGTCGTCCCACTGCCCGATGAATCCGCCCCAGTCCTGGACGTTTAGATCGACGCCCGTGGTCCCCACATCGAACCTCGCCTTCTGGTCGCCGTCCGATGAGGCTGCCAGCACGTAGACGCGGTTGAACCGTCCCGGCGGCAGATCGATCGTCTGCCCCTTGGCGACAACGGCGTTGGGCGTGCCGGTCTTCGCCGAGGCGAGCCGGAACTCGACCCCGTTGAGCGTGATCTCAGCGGGCAGCATCTCCGCCGGCAGCGCATTGCCCTTGCCGTCAAACCCCTCCGTGGACGGCGTGCCGTCATTGCTGGCTGTGGCGAGGTCATAGGGCAGCGCCACTGGCGCGGAACGCACGCCCGCAACCTTGGCTGGCGGCGTGGCCAGCTTGACCGCAAAGGTGCGCGGCTCGTACGCGCTGAATGAGGTTACCAGCGCGCCGCCGGTGACCTTTGCCGGTCCGACCGGCTGCTCCTGCCCATTCACTTCGCGCGCGGCGGTGATGGGTCGAGCGAACGACACCCGGACGTTCGCCTGCGGTTGGCCATCGAGTTCAACCAGCCGCACGATCACCTCGTCGCCCTGCTCCGCTTTCTTCAGCGCCAAAACTCGAATCCGCGGGTTGCTGACCTCCAGCAGAGAAAACTCCCGGCCCAGCGCGCCCGGATGCTTCGAGGTTTCGAAGGCGATGAGTGGATCGTTCAGGCGCTGCCCTTGCCAGTCGGTCCCGCCGTGGCGCCAGTCGGCGGCATGCCCGGCGATGCCGTAGACGAACTCGTGGTGCCCGAGGTCCTGCGTGCCCTGGTCGGGATAGCCGCCGCGCGTGCCGGGGGTCCGGATGAGCGTCAGGCGGAGGGTGTGGTCGTTGGGCTTGTCCGATCCGTTCTTGCAATCGGTCAGGAGGGTGGCGCCGAACTCGCCGCTCATGTCAGTCAGGTCGATCCATTGGTGCGAGGGCACTTCGAACTTCTTCGGCTGCGCGCTGGGACGCTGGATGGTGCCGATGTCCCAGTTATAGGTGGCCATGCGGTTCGATGCCGCCAGCGGGAAGGTGGCCTTCAGGTTCGACTCGCGGGTGTTCCAGTCGATGGCGTTTGCGAACTCCAGCCGCTTTCCGGCGTCGCCCGCCGCAAGCCGGACGGTCTGGACAAAGCCGGAGTCTGCGGCTTGACGCCAAACTTCGACCGCCACGCGCGCCGGGCCGTTTTCCACCACTCGAATCCGCGCCGGACCGCCTACGTACGTTTTGGGGGCCGCCTGCTCCTGATCCCAGTCCATGTTCCACGCTGGCCATTGCTCGGGGTTATCATAGGAGATCGCCAAACGCGCCGGAGCGGCCAGCAGTTCCCTGCCGATCGACTTGTCGAAAATGCTGGCGACGTCGCCATCGCCATTCAGCTTGACGCGGTAGTACTGGTTCTCGAGAGAATTCTCCGATACCTCGAGTGTCGAGGTCGCGCCAGCCGCGCCCGCGCCCGCCTCGACGTCGTAAACTGCGTACCCGACCGAAGGCGCTCTGGCCACGAACAACACCTTGCCGCCCGAAATCTGGGAAGGAACCACCCTGCCGTCAGGACCCGTCACGTGGACCGCCTTCGGCATGCCGCCCGGGAAGTTGACGCTCGCTTCTACCACCTCTTCCCGCGCGATGTTCAGCGGGTTGAAGACCACCACCGGGACGCCTTGGGTCCCAGTATCGAGCGCGGCGGCAACGGCCTGGGTGGCGTTGTTCAGCACGCCGGCGAACTGGTTCAGCGCGATCGCGTCGTCGTTCCAAGCGAACTCGTACGATTTGGGAGTAGCCGTTCCAGCGGCCATGTCGTGGAAATGGCCGCCCATCACCAGCGTCCAGGCGTCGTTCAGGCGCTGGAGCGGATACGGCCGCGCACCCAGCCATTGAGCGGCAATGGAGCCCTCCTCCGCCGCCTCGGCCAGTAACTCTTCCTTCCGGAGCCAGCGCTTCTGGTAGGCCTGCGACGTGAGCGAGCCGGCCGAATGGTTGGTTAGCTCCATCTCACCCGTGTAGCGTGGAAGTCCGGCGGCCTCAGAGGGCGTGATATCGAGGAACATCTGGTCCGCGGTCGCCGAGATCACGTGCACGGGCCCATCGCCAACCCGCACTGCGGGCCATTCCGGATGCGGCTGCCCCGGCATGACGAATACGCCCTGCGGCGGCAAACTGGTCGTCCCGTGGGTGACGATGGCTTCCAGGCGCTTTACAGATTCCTCAGCCGGTGCCCCGCCGATGTCGCCCGTACCGTAATAGTGATAGTCCGTGAATACGCCACTGACTTTACCGTTCTGCTCGACGCGAGCGGCCCAGTTGTCCTGATATCGGTCCAGTTCCCGATCATGCTGAACCTTGGCGAGCTCCTCCTGCCGGCTCTCCAGTGCCCTGTACTCCTGGACGTCCTTCTGATCGAACGGCTGGCCGCTCCGGTAGACCTGCTCCAGTTTCTGTCGCAGCGCGTGGAACTTCTTCTGAACGTCCTGGAGTTCGGTGTTCGGCGGCTCGGGAGGCAGCGGTTTGCTGAGATCGGTCTCGATCCCGCCACTATAATCGCCTGGGTTCAGACCTGCCAGCACGCTCTCGCCATCCGGTCCCACCCAGACACCCACGTTGAACGGCGTGCCTTCCGGCGTCTTCTCGGACGATTCCAGACCTCCGGCGTCGGCGGAGGAGCCCCACACCAGCTTCTGGGTCGAGAAGCCCTTCACCCCGGAGTGCGCCAGGATGGTCGGCAGCGAAGACGGAAATCCGAAGCAGTCGGGCAGCATGTATTCCGCGCTGGCCTTGCCAAACTCCTTCCGGAACCAGTCATTCCCATATAGAACTTGGCGGATGATGGCCTCGGCGCTGGGCGCGTTCACGTCGCCTTCCTCCATGGAGGAGCCCGCCGGGTACCATCTCCCTGCATCCACGTATCCCTTCAGCTTAGCGAAGTCGGCCGGGAAATATTCCTTCATGAAACGGTAGCGGTTGGCGCCGCTGAAATTGAAAATGTAGTGTGGGTACTTGTCGAACAGCTTGAAATTATCCTCCATGGTCTTGCGAATATATTCGTTGATGACCTGGGGGTACTCCCATCGCCATTCCGTGTCCAAGTGGGCATAACCGACCACGTACAAGTTTGGCTGCCTGCTCAGATCGGGTTTGTTGGTGGTCTGCGCGTGGGCCCCGCTCAAGACCATCAGGCAGACCAGTGGGACAGAAACCAAAGTCGTGTAGTGTCGTAGCATCGCAACCCTCCCAACGCGTTCGGAACTCGTTCAGCCCATAATCCGCAGCCGCCCACCAGTTTGTTTCCTCGTGCGACTCCGGCCGGGGAGTTATTCATGACGCCTGGCCTCCCAGGGATCCTCGGGCTGGCGAAAAGGCGACTTGATTAGACACCCACTTAACCGGTGATTCAAGTCCAAAATCTCCCGCGCCGGGGCCGCTTATTTCCTCTTCCATGGACAATGCGAGGCCCCACTTTGTCACCAGCAATGCCACAATAGATCCCGCTATGAGGGCTTTGGTTGGCCTAGCCACCTGGACGGCAAGCGGGCAAACCTGACAAATGTAACTCAAGCTGAGATCCCCCCGAACCTGCCATGCGCTGCGTTTCTGACATCACGGATAACCGTCTTCGGCTATCCTCGCTCAGAATGACAGGCGGTGATGCTTTCCTCTACGAATGACGAACAATCCGTATAACAAGGGCACTCGATAAGATGAATGATTTCAATTTGAACGAGATTATTGCTAGGGACAGGGGAGGGAATCGACAACTACTCGCGCCGGCACAGGCTCACACATGCATCTTCACCCAGGCCTCCTCGGGTTGAAGCGCGCCGATCGCTCGGGGACGAATTTTCCGGTACACCTCAGCGGGAAGCGAAGGCTTTCCATTGACCTCGAGCAGCCAGGCCACGGGAATTCCAAACAGCCGCTCATTTTCTTCCAGGAAGGGATGGATCACCGCCCAGTCCTGTTCTTGGAGCGGGCTAAACTCGCCGCCGTTGAGTTGCTCCTCGGAAACCTTCCCATGCGGGTCGCGAATGTAAATCGCTCCGCCGGAAGCGAGCGAAAACAAGTTGCCGCCGGGGTAGGGAGTATCCAGTTCGACGACCTCCCCCTGGTCACTCAAGGCGATTCCGTTGAGGACAACAAAGCCACCGCCGTCGAGTGGGTCGCCCGCCATGAACGACTCGGCCAAATAATCAAGGCAGGTGCCATTGATGACCACGCGGGGCTTGCCGACAGCGTTGATGAGGGGACGCCCGGCGGCGTTCCCCAGCACAAATGCGTGCCCACCTTTGCCTGCATAGAGGAACGTCTGGCCGACACTGCCATAGACGACGAGCGTGCCGTCTTTCATGATTTGGGCCAGTTGATCCTGTGCGTCGCCGTGAACCACTACCTCCGCTCCGTCGATGCCCGAGGCGAGATAGTCTCCTGAGGAGCCGTAGACGTCGATATGGACGCCTTTGCTGCCGGCGCCCAGGCCGTTAGCGATAAAGCGATGCCCCTTGACGTGCGCCAGCATGAAATATCGAAAGCCGCGCTGGTAAAGCCAAACGATTTTGCGGGCCAGCGAGCGTTCACCCTCTACCGCAAAGCCGCGCGCGTGTAGAACGACCGTTTGCGTGCCCCCCGATGGGCTTGGCATAGAACTGCAATCGTCCACGAAGACATAGGCTTCGGAAGGGGAGCGGCGCACAGACTCGACCATCGCTCCCAAGCTCTGATCGAAAAGCGAGAGCAAGCTGCTGCGCCGTATCCCGCCCGTGGGATAGCGACGGTCCATCAGCAGCGTGACGATTTCCAAGGCACGCCTGCGGTCATCGCCGTGGTCGGCAGCGCGCTCCAGCGCCTTTAGAAACGCGAGCGTGTTTCCATAGTCCCACCCCGACAACTGCTCCTTGACCCAGGCGAATAGCTCATCAACGGGAACGTCGGGCAGCGCCATGTCGGTCCGCACCGCGGTTGCACGCCCATCGTACGGCTTCTGCAGCGCACCAGACCTGATGCCCCTGCCGAACTTGTCCGTGCATTGCAGCTTGGCATGGCCATTCCCGTTGGCATGGACAGTGAAAATGAACGCACCGCCGTCCGTGTGGCTACCTCCACGAGCGTTCCAGTAGCGATCGGCGTGCGACCAGAATCGCGGATCTTCCCGGGCCAGGCTCTCCAAAGCAGCGTCGATGGCTTGCTTCTCCGAGGCTGCGAATCCGACTGAGACCGGACCTTCCTGCAAGGCAAAAACCTGTGGACGCAGCATGCTGGTGTCGGTGATCCCGATCAAGCGGTACTCGCCTTGTGCTGGGGAAGATTGGGCGATAAGAAAGAACCAGGGCCCATCCGGCGAGCCGTGAATATGCACGGTTTGCAACTGCTGGTAGATTGACTGCCTTTCTTCAGGCAGCAGTGCGAAGTCCCGCTCCGTGGTAGGCGCCAGAGACTCGATGACGTACTCCAGTGGGTAAGCGTACGTCCTGTGGAAAAGGTCGAAGAGGAGGACCGAAACTTCCGTATCCGTCAGGAAGAGCGGGTAGATGTTCCGCTGCGCGAGGTACTCGCAGATCGAGGCATAGTTGGCGAAGTCGCCGTTGTGCACCAGAGCTTCGTGAAGTCCGACGAAGGGATGCGCACCGCCGGGATGCCAAACCTTGCCTTTGGTGGGGTAGCGATGGTGGCCGATCCAGACGTGGGCGCGCCTATTCTCCAATTGGTAATAGCGGATCACGTCATCACCGTAACCGACCATCTTGAGCACTAACATGTTCTTGCCATGCGATAGGACGAAAGCGCGCTTCTCGCCCGTGGACGCGTAAAACGCACGGTTCAAGCGATAGCTGTTCTGGTAGACGATTTCGTCCTCAATGCTTTCTGGAGATGTGGGCGGCGCCACTGCCGCCTCCAGGCCATTCCTCTGTTTGAACCCTGCGATGGCTTCTGGTCTCACGCGCCCAAAGTACAGGAAAACTTCCGGAGGTTTGACCTCGAGCCTCTCCAGGATGCGCGCGTCATGGGTGCTGGGGAGGGCGTGGGCATGATGGATTTCGAAGGTCGGCTCGATACAGCTTCGTTCGACTTCCGACCTGGCGCTCGCCTCGAGATAGGCGATGGTGAGCAGGTAGTCGTTTTCCAGAATCTCCCCAGTGACACCCAAGTCCTTGGGTTCCAGCCCTATGGCTGCGATGCCGCCCCCTTTGCCGTTGCCTCGGTTGCGCATTTGCTCCAAGGCTTGGAACAGATGGCGTCCCGGAATCCTCTCGCTCGAAGCAATTCCGATGACGCCGCAGCCACCCTCGGCCTCGGCTTTGCGCGTGGTTAAATGTCCATCACCTTCTGGGATGAGAGACTTCCTGGAGGCGAGGATCTTGTCGATCGTTTCTGGTGAGATCATCACCGCGCTCCCGCACCACCACGATAGATGAGCAAATCAGTTCTGCCCACGAGATCGCGAATGCTCGTGAGCCCCAGCCTGCGCAGCAGATCGCTGAGTTGCAATTGAAAGGACCGGTACAGGTTGCCGAGCCGCTCGGCGCCCCAGTCTATTTCGACCAATTGCGATAGCTCCGGATCGGTGGTCGTCAGCCCAAAGGGACAGCCCCGGCCGCGCTCGCAGTTGCTACAGCGGGTGCAGCCCAGGGCCACCAATTCGGTGGTGCCCAGGACGGCGCCATCGGCGCCCAAAGCAATCGCCTTGGCAAGATCATAAGCAGTGCGTATCCCACCGCTGGCCATCACCACGACCTCTTGTCGAATGCCTTCTTGCAGCAAGTAGCGATGGACCTTGGGGATCGCAAACTCAATGGGCATGGCGATGGTCTTCTTGGCGATTTCCGGCGCTGCGCCAGTCCCGCCATAGCTTCCGTCAATGTGTACGATGTGCGCCCCGGCGTAATAACTCCCCACGGCTACCATGTCGATATCCGTGGGCGTCGAGACCTTCACGGAAACGAGTGCTTCCGGGTGGATGGTCTTGATCCAATCCACGTGCTTCTTGTGATCCTCCACTGAATAGACGCTGTGAAATGGGAAGGGCGAAAAGAGGCTGACCCAGGGAAGCGACTCGCGCATGCTCGCAACGCTGGACGTCACCTTATCGCCCAACAGGTGTCCGCCCAGGCCTGGCTTGGCCCCTTGGGCATACTTGAACTCGATAATCGGCGCGTGCTGGATGGTCTCCTCTCTCACTCCGAACATGCCGGTGGCAACTTGGGTGATTACGTGGTCTTTATAGGCGAGCAGCGAGTCCGGGTATCCTCCTTCACCGGTGCACGTGAAGGTCTTCCATGCCTGGGCCGCTTTGGCTCGGGCGCACATCACCTGCTCGCTGATTGAGCCAAAGGACATGCCCGCCCCATAGAAGGGGATAGGGATCTCGATCTGGCGATCGTAGGGTCGGCGATTGAGCGGGATGGAGAGATCAACGGCCACCTCGTTGGACAGGCGCCGATCTTCAGGCAGGAATTTGAAATCCAGCACATCGAAGCCGCCACCGGAATTGCCCACGCGGTGTTCCAGGCCGTTGGTAGGCGGCTTCCCGGTTTCGGCTTGCACCCAGGTGGAGAGAATCAAGTCCGCCGTCCAGCGCGGGTCACCCAGTGCAGGCAGCTTGCCGCTCTTCAACTCAGGCCAGAGGTGAAAGCCTTGGTGCAGATAGGCGGTATGTTTCTCGACGATGAGCTGAGCGGCGGTCTTCATGCAATTGGCCATAGCCTTGGTAGTGGGTCAATTTGATGTAGAGGCGGCTTTACGCCGCCATTTGGTGATTCCGCTCGGAGCGGGATCGCCGCGACAGCATCAAATTGGCCCACTGCCATAGCCTTCGATCCCGGAAAACGCTTCCCGCTCCAGCTCCTTCTGGAACATTGCACGCCCCATCTCCCCGCGCAGCCGGCGGACTTCCCGCAAGCCCATCGCCCCCAGCACTTCGAGCAATTGGTCGCGCCAAGAAGTCAGGAAGTTCTTGAGGCGCTGGACGCCCCAGTCGACGGCGAGCCTTCTGGGTAGCTTGAAGCGGCTTGTCTCCCGGTCGGCGCACTCCTCCACAAACTGCGCCTGTAAGGCCGCCAAAAGGGGTGTGTCAAGGGCGACGGCATCCAGACCGCAGATAATGGCTTTGGGAACATGCTCGGCGGCGATGATCCCGCCGCTCCCCAGGAGCGTCACCTCATCCCGGCACGACGCCTCGACAAAGGTCTTGTGCGCCTCCCGGATGAGCTCCAGCACGAACCGCCCGTTCCGTCCCCGGCCATGATAATTGGCCACCAGGTGGAACACTCGGAACCCCGAGCGATAGTGCCTTAATAGCTCCTCCTTCGAGGCAAGTTCGTAGCGCAGGCAGATCGCGACCTCGGGGAAGCGAGCCCGAGTTTCTTTGAGCAACGCTTCGTTCCCGCCCTCGAGCTCTATCATTCGTGGCGTGAAGCGGAGCTTCGGCAGTGTGGGTGCGTCCTCGCGGCCCACAAGCGGAACAATCTGCTGTCCCTGAAACGCGAATTTGCTGAGCACCTTGGCCGGCAAGACGAGCAGCGTCCCTGCCTCTTGCGCTGCTTCCACAAGGATCTCGAGGAATTTGCGGGAGTGAATAGATGCCGGCGGCACATCGAAGAAAACCGGAATGGGAAGGGAAAAAGTCTGCACCCTTTCCCCCCTCGTTATCCCCTGTTCATCAAGGGTAAGGAAGGGTGGCTTCTGACCAATATCCACGCTTGTCGAAATGAACTCTCGGCCGTGAATCCCGTCGCGTGTGGGACGTACGATCTCCGACATGTCGGTCCACATGCCGTCCCAGCCTTCGCCTCCGAAGCGGCCTCGGTAGCCGGCGCCTTTTACGGGTACCCTCCCGGTGCGTGCTTCATAGCAAGTCGTGTCAACATGGTCCGGAGTGAAGTACGAGTCGCCCAGATGCTGGTGTTCCGGATTAAGGAGTACCTGGGCCATCTCGGCATACTCAATGGTGCAGCGCAGGCATCCCACGCACGAATTGCTCCGAGGCGCGAATCCCCCCACTGGCCCGGAGAAGACGCCGTACACGCAGGGCCGACTCAGTGCAACTTCTGGGTTTCGGCGATGGCGGACCAGCTCTTTGAGCAGGTGCATGGCCAAGCCACGCTTGCTGACTTTCACCCGTGTGCGATTCGGGAAAGGCGCGATTTCGGGCGCGGGGCTCGTCTGAAGGTGGTAGCGGTGATACATGTCGAATCCCTGATTCAATCCAACAAGCTACGCCAAGTGGCTCGATGCAGGGATCACCAGCCCTTGAGAAACCCGATGTCTGGACGGGCGGAAGCCAAGTAAACCAGAATTCCCCTTTTCAATTTTCGACCGCCCGATAACATACAGCCGAGCGCCCCTGAATGCAATAGTCCGTTCGGGTGGTAGTGTCATTTGGGATGGGATCCCTTCCGAAACGCCAGTCATTCCCGCGAAAGCGGGAATCCACTCCGTCGACATCGCATTTCCGAAGGTCTGCGCGGCTTCGAGCGCCCATCTCTCGCAAATGACACCAGTACCATCCGGTCGGGTTTTCGCTGTTCAGCGCCTCATCGAGCAGGGAAGCCACCTATAGCACTAGTTCCAAACTTCTTCGTTTTTTGCGAGGAATTTCTGCGATCGTCGCTTGGCCCAGGATGGCGGGAATTGGCGATTTACGATTGCCGATTTGCGATTGCCGATTTTCCCGGCGTGGCGGGCTGATGGACATTGGAAGGAGTTGCCACACCACTTTTTCAATCGTCCCGCCGCGGCGGGTCAATCACCAATCATCAATCACCAATCACCAATCACCAATTAAAGCCTGGTCTTGGGTTGCGGCCGAATGCCGCGCTGTTCGGCTACCGGCAAGATCCCTTCCTCATCGCAATTGATCCCATGCCCTGAATCTCATAACGTAGACATCCCAAAACAATGTCTGCGTCACCCGCGGCTCAGAAAGGCAATGCGCTTCCCGTTCCCCAGGTCAGCGCCCGCCGAAATGGCGCCAGTTGCCGCCGCCGGCAAAGGAGCGGCTTCGCCCAAAACCTCCCACGATGACACCCACGCTTGCCGCCGGACCCCCGTAGTACGCGGGCGGATAGTATGCAGGCGGGTAGCCGTAGTAAGGGTAGGAGTATGGAGCGTAGTAGGGCGAGTACGCGTAATCGCCATACCGGTAGGGCCATGGGGCATAGGAGAAACCAAGCCCAAATCCAAACCCAGACCAGCCATAACCACCACGGAATCCACCATACCCCCCCGCAAACCTTCCGCTGGAGAATTGACCGGCGAACTGGCCACCATAGCCTCGTCCGCTGTAGCCCCCTCCACTGAACCCTCGTCCGCTGTGACTCCCACCACTGAACCCGCGCCCGATGTGGCCCCCTCCGCCGAAACTCCGTCCACCACCAGAACCACCACGGGATCCGCCCCGCGGCAGGGCAAAGCAAGTTGTGGCCAGCGTTAACCCGATGACGATCAGCATTAGTTTTTTCATTGCAACCCTCCAGCTTCCAAAGTCTCGTGGCTCCATTGTTGAGAGAAGTACACAAGCCCGTACGTGCAATTGATTCACCAATTCTTACAAGGCGCAAGTACTTGAAAGATAGGTGTTGAGGGCAAGCTCAGGTGAACGGAATCCACCGCTCAGGTGGTGGTTTTGGGCCAGCGCAAGTCTGCGGCCGGGCCGTTTAGGATCCCTATGGGCGGTATTCGGCCACGTCGTCGCAATTGCGTGTGTCGTCGGTCATCACGAACAGAATGGCCTTCTTGTCCAGTTTTTCGTGTTCGGCGTACGCCCGCTCCTGGCTCCTGAATTTTAGCCCTTGACACGCGGCTGGAAATGTGGTAGCCTATCGTCGTTGACGTATGCTGGACGCAGTACCACACCACTTGCAAGCCGTTCCAAACCAGCCCCCCGGCTGCGGAAGAGGGGCGCAAAAGGCAAGAAAGATACTAATCCGAATGGTGAATTATGAATTGCTCTGCTCCTTGTTGGCGCCGCTTGGCGTCTGCTGCTTGCCCGCTGGTCCGTTTGAGAGTAGCCGGAGCTGGCAGGGCTCTTCACACAGACGGCTGCAATAGACAACATGTCGCCCGCGTCAGGGAAAGAGTAGGCTGTAGTAATTTCAAAAAATGAAGGAACGAAGCGTGAATGTCATTGAAAACAAAGGAGCGGCTTTCAGCGATCCGGAGGTAGGCGGGAATATTATTGAAAAGAAAGATAGTTACTGTCTGGAAGGTGGTATGTCGTAGGTGGCAGGTGGGGAAGAGCGGGTTCTAGGTGCAGGGAATAGGGAAAGGGGCTAATTGTGAATTGTGAATCACGAATTGCTTTGCTCCTTGTTGGCGCCGCTTGGCGTCTGCTGCTTGCCCGCTGGTCCGTTTGAGAGTAGCCGGAGCTGGCAGGACTTATTACACAGACGGCTGCAATAGACAACATGTCGTCCGCGCCAGTGAAAGAGGAGACTGTAGTAGTTTCAAAAAGTGAAGGACCGACGCCGGAATGTTGTTGAAAACAAAGGGCCGCTATGGAAAAGATAGGAAAGAAGCGGGAATGTTTATGAAAATAAAGGTAGTTATGCTTTCAAAGCAGGAATGTATATGAAAACAAGCAGGTTGGTGATTCCATGCGGCAACAGGCACCGATCATATTGGACATAAAGTCTCATCTTAGGTCACACCATTCCTCCCATCCTATCGGACTTTATGCCACTAAATCCGCGCCCAAGGCAATGAGGCCTCCCGGCTTCGAGTAAGGCGCCAGAGGCGCGGGCCGCTCCGGCAATCTTCTCCGCTTCCAGCGCGGGATCACCTTCATCGGCGCGGTGAACAGGCCGTTCGATATCCCGGAGAGCAGGGCGAGAGAAATGCCCAGCCGAACCATGTTGGCGTTTCCCCCGACGCCTTGTCAGTACTGTCCGAGACCTCTTGACGTCGCAGTGAACGTAGTCCAACCGTGCCCCGCCGATCCGCTCTCCGTTGCCCTGTCCGCAACGCCTCCCAAGTTGTCATACGCAATGTCCGTCATTCGTAGAGGATAACCCCACTGTCTGTCGTTCTGAGCATGTATAGCCGAAGACCGCTAGCCGTGATGTCAGAAACGGAGTACGTCGCAAACGGGTGTTGCCCTCTCCCCTAGGGAGAGGGTGGACCGCGACGGCGCTTTCACCAGCCGGCGCGGGCCGGGTGAGGGGTTAGTTGCGGGGCGACGACCGATCAGACAGGCCCGGCCCAAGCTGCTCAATGGAAACGAGTAATGCGTCGAGTTTCTGGAGAGCGAAGCGATGAATTCCCGCATTTTTTCGCACTGATTGAGCTTTCAAATGCGGGGATTCTTCTCCCGCAGGGCGGGATCAGAATGACAGGCGGTGGCCTTTTCTTCTGCGAATGACGAACGACCCGTATCACCCATGCCTTAGCCGGGAGGCAGAGTGAAGAACCGAGGATCCTCTCGCCTTGTCCTTAATGTTCCGCTTCCAATCTTCAAGGGAAGGCCCTTTGATCTCTTCGGCTCGTCGGCGAAGCGCATCCATCTCCTCCTCCGCCAAGGGCTTGAACTGTTGGGCGATGCGAACATCATCCTCCAATTGGCCGATCGTAGTGCACCCAATCGCAATGCAGTTGACCGGCAGACTCAAGGCGTAGCTCAGGCATTCTCTTGCCCCGAAGGCCTGCAAGAGCTTGGCATTGGCGAAGGACTTCATCCCTTGGATGGCCATCTTGCGTTCGTCGGCCACCGGCAAGGTCAATTTCTCAAAACTCAAGTATCCCGGATCTGCAATGTTCAACGGCATCAATATGGAATCAAACTTATCGTAGGCCTTCAGCATTTCAAGGTGAACGTTTGGGTCGTGGTGACCCGTAAAACCGATGAAACGACACTTACCTGCCTTCTTGGCCGCTTCGAAAGCTTCGATGGCTCCTCCAGGACCGAATATCTGCTCGACCTCTTCTTTCTCACCCACCGCGTGAATTTGCCAGAGGTCTACGTAATCCGTTTTCAGGCGCTTCAGGGAAAGATCGAGTTCTGCCGCGGCGCCGACGCGGGTCCGCTCGTTAGCCTTGGTCGTAAGGAAGATATGCTTTCGGAAGGGTGGAAGTACAGCTCCGTAGACCTCCTCCGACCGGCCGTCCCAGTAATCAATAGAATTATCGAAATAGTTGATCCCCAGATCATAGGCGCGTAGCGTAATTGCCTTGGCCTCCTCAAATGAGATCAGCGGGAAGCGGCCGCCGGCCTGACCGATCACCGTGAGTTGCTCGCCGGTCTTTCCAAACGTCCGCTGCGGAATATCTCCAGCCTTGGGCTTGGCTGGTTTCGCTGCAAGAGCCGTAGCCGCCAAGCCCGCGAAAACTCCACCCACAAACGTTCTGCGCCTCATCCGCCCTCCTTCGCTTTGATGGATTAACCCCTTAGAAGCGTATTATAAAGGTTCTGCAAAAACGACCGAGTCGCGCTCGGCACGGGCCCATGAAGATCTCACATCCCGAAGACGAATTGCGCATCCTCATTCCATATCGAACGCCAGATACATTAATCTCCCCTGGCGTTCGATCTGCATGGCAACGGAGTCGCCGGTTTTCAGCTTGTCCAGGGCCTGGCGAAGGCCGTCGAGACTGATAATGTCGATGCGGTTCAGCGCGTGGATAATATCTCCGGATTGAAGACCGGTCTCCACGGTGGCTGTGAAGGCGGCTCGGGCGGCCACGATGACTCCAGAGGCCATGCGAAGTCCCGGCAGCTCATCGGAAATATTCTTGTTGATTGCGACCCCCACGATTCCCAGCTTCGCTATCAGATTCCCTTCCGGATCCAGGTCCGCCATCCGGTCGACTTCGTCTCGGCGCTCAGCGACCTGGATTTCCAAGATAAGTCTTTGCGAGCCTCGGATGACGTCGAACTTCACGGCTTCGCCACCCTCACGCAGATACATGATGGCGCCAAACTGAGCCAGACTTTCCACCGATCTGCCGTCTACAGCCGCGATCACGTCCTGGATTTTCAGGCCTGCGGAGTCCGCCGGGCCTCCCGGGGCCATGTCCGAGACGATGACACCATGATCCTGCGCCAGTCCCAGCCCCGCAGCCAGTGCAGGGGTGACGGTCTGAACGTTGATGCCGATCTCGCCGCGATGCACGTGCCCATACTTGCGCAGTTGTGGGTAGGCGAACTTCACCACGGAGCTCGGAATGGCAAAGCCCAAGCCTTCGCTTCCACCACCCTTCGTCAGAATGAAGGTGTTGATCCCCACGATGTTTCCTTCCACGTCCACGAGCGGGCCGCCGCTGTTGCCCGGGTTGATGGGAGCGTCCGTCTGGATATACACCATCGGGCGGTCGGGATCGGGTTGGCGGGCGACGGAGCTGACCACCCCCATAGTCACGGAGTTCTCTAGCCCCTCGGGGCTGCCAAAAGCCAGAACCACCTGACCCTTCCGGAGCGCGGCATAGTTACCCAGTGGGAGCGCCCGTAATCCCTCGGCCTCGACTTTCAGAAGTGCGAGGTCGATGTCTTTGTCCAAACCGATGATGCGCGCATCAATAGCGGGGGCGGGAGGCCTGGTCATCGAGCGAGGTGACCCGCTGGCCGTTCGCGAGGGTATGATCACCCGAACCCGTTGCGCCGCTTCCACCACATGAGCATTGGTGATGATGTACCCACTCGCGTCAACGATCACGCCCGAGCCGGTGATGTGCTGCTTGCCGATCAGGGCGGTATTGGTTCCCTCCTGCTCTTCCACAGGTCCGAACCCCGTGACAAGAATCTGCACGACCGCTGGCGAGACTCGCCTAGCCAGCGCCTCGAAGGAGTCGCTCAATTGGCGGAGGATATCCGGTGCTTCTTTTTCCGGGGGTGCTTGGGCCTGAAGCCCGGTTGTCAGCAGCAGACACGCGGCGGCCAGAATCCAGCTCACCAACCTTCGCCTTCGGCGCGGATTTGAATTGGACCTGAGTTGATTGCTCATCTTGACGTGATACTCCTCCCAAAGCTCAACAGCTTGATCTCGCCCATCATCTTTTTGATGGCGATAGCCCCCGCCTAGGTACGCAGAAGAGCGCTACATTCTTAGGCAGAAGATAACTCCCTCGACAACTTGCGAGCCGGCCGAATCTAATGGGGCGTGGCAGCCTCACGGACAATTGCATTGCTCAGAATGAGACTCCAATGGCTTTTTTCAGCAAGCTGCGGACGCGCCTTTAGCACTGCGCCATTACCCGTTCGAGTCAGCTAAGTCGCCCTGGTAGATACTGCCTGAGAAACCGCGCGGCCAGAATAAACCCATCTTTGCGTTCCTGCGCCATTTCCGGGCCATCGTCGCCCTGCGGAACATCCCAGAACTCATCTTCGTGTTCCACCGCCACTCCGCCGTGGAATCCCGCCTGTAGGAGCACCGTAATGAATTTGGGCCAGTCAATCAGCCCCTGACCTGGAATGCGGTAACGCCACCAGCCTTTTCCGTGGATGCCGACTTTCGCGAGAACCGGTTGGATGATTTCCGTGTCCTTCGCGTGCACGGCGAGAATCCTGTCGCGGAAGTCCCAGGCCGTCTGGATAGGATCAATGTATTGCCGAACGAGGTGGGAAGGGTCGAATTCCAGGCCGAAGCGATGACTGGGAACCAGGGCCATCACCTTCTCCCAGGTGGCCGGCACCGTGGCGAAGTTGATATCGCAGGGGTAGTTTTCGGGTCCAATTCCCAGATCAAGCTTCTCGCACACGGGCAGGTACTGTTCGTTCAGGACTTCCGCCAGTTCTTTCACCTGCTCATCCACGGATGCGCCCTTCTTGCCCCCGCTGAAGGTGCCCACAAACTTGCACCCCAGACGATGGGCTAACTCCAGGCATCGGATGAAGCGGGCGCGTGTCTGGCGCCGTTCCGCAGAATCGGCCGCAAGGTGGTTCAGCATGCATTCGATGCTGATAATGCGCACTCCGGCGTCCCGCGCGGTGGCCAGGATCTGGTCAATCTGATTGTCGCTGAGCTTGTCGGGATCGAAGAAATCATCCACGTCGACGACCACGCCTTCATAGCCTGCCGAGGCAGCAAACGCCAGCCTTTGCGGCGAATAGCGCGTTTTAATCGCCAGCTTCGGGTACTTGGTGGCGCTCGGGACCGAAACAGGAGCGCTGCTTTGCGCCGCGTTCAGTGCGTAGGGGCTGCCCATTGCAGCAGCAGATACACCCGCCGCCTTCAGGAATTCTCGTCGTTTAATCATAGGATATTGCCTCCATCTTGGTGTGGCTCTGTTTGCCTTTACCAGCCCTTGAGGCCGGAGCGAATCAAAGCTGAACAGGTTTCAATAATACCACCGGAGCAGAAATGACGGATTATGGGCGGCGATTGAAACGCGCCTACCGCCCTGGTGTAGAATTGACAAGCCGTTTCACGTCACGCGTGGTGTCTCCCCCGTGGCGCGTTGCGGTTTGGCTCACCTGTCAAATGAGGCCAATGACTCCCCTGGACGGGGCAAATGAGAGGCAACGACTATGACCATGGACACCCTCACGGAACGAGACCGCGCAATGGCCCAGAGATGTCTTGAATGCCCTGTCTGCGGTCACGCGCGTAAGACTCAGAAGGGGCTGGCGTTCTGGTTCGTCCGGCGCGTCGAAGGCAGCGTCTGCCCTTACTGCAAAGCCTACGAACGGGTGTATGGACGCAAAGCGCACGAACCGGCGAGGGATGATGCCCCCTGAAGCCTGCTGCTTTTCCCATGCCGGTGAGAGAATTGTGCCACCGAAAGTGGACTGAAAGGAGGGAGGGTTCAATGTTTCCAAAGAGATTGGTTCCGCTCCCTGTCGCAGCTTTCGTGCTCTTCCTCAATTTCTCTCCGGCCAAACTTACGGCAGGGCAGATCCCTAGCCCACAGGCACTCAAAAACGAGGTGCAATTGCGTGCGCTGACTCAACCGGGAGAAACGAAAAAAGCCTCCGTTGGACCTGCAGCGCAATTTATCGCCACAAGTACACAGCGAATCGATCGCGACCGGGCGGAAGTCCGTGTGTATCGAAACGGCCAGGCTGTAGAATTATTCCCCAAGTTCCATGAATTGCTCACCGCTACCCCCGCCGATCGGCAGATGGGCCTTGAGAGGCTGGTTGGAAAGAGCATAACCATAGTGCCCTCGGAAAAGCGCGCAGACCAGTGGGACATCTTTACGGGGGTGGGCGGCGTGGACAAGCTTATTTTGGCCGGAAATATTTTCAAAGTCCGGCAGGTCCTGCTTTCTTCTCGGAAGAACCCGCTCGAAGTACGAGTCGACGGGCAAATGCATCGCCTGAAAGCGGGCCAGGCCCTTCTGGTTCTGTGATGCCGTGCTCTTCACCAGCGTCATCTACGTGCTGCACGCGTTTCAGAAGAAGTCTAAGCACGCCGTGGTTACGCCGAAATCTGAGTTGAGGCTGATCGAGCAGCGGCTCAAGCGAGCGAGAGAGGACTACGAACAATGGTCAGGAAGCGTGAAACCCGCATCCCCGTGACCCCTAGCAGCGGCAACGTCTTTGCCGATCTAGGTTTCGCTGAGCCCGAGGAAGAGCTGACAAAGGCGCAGCTTGCCAGCCAGATGCGGGAGATTATCAAGCGCCGACGCCTCACGCAGCGGGCGGCGGCGGCGGTCGTGGGCGTCGACCAGCCCAAGCTCTGGGCCCTAATGAACGGACGCCTCGCCAACTTCTCCAGCGACCGTCTCATGCGCATGCTTGCCGCCCTCGGCCAGGATGTGGAGATCGTGGTCAAGGAAAGAGCTGCGACGTGCGAGCGTGGGTCTATCAGGGTCGTAACTGAGGCACACGCCTGAGGATGCCACCAAGGCCAAAATGGAAATTCCGGCTGATACGCTTTCCGCGTTAGTATCGATCGCTGTTCTCATCGCCGCGACCGCTTGTCCCGTCGCATTTCGTCCACCCAGGCGTTAATCTCACGAACGCCAGCCGGAAAAGCTCCTCCCAGCACCCCGGCATAGGCCTCAAACGATCTCGGCAAGGCCTTTACCGGGCAGCCGGCTTATAGGCTTTCGTCATTCCGTTTCGGCCATTGGTCACGGTGAACTGGCCGTCCGGTTGCGCAGAAAGCCTGATCCAATTCCCCTGGCAATGTTCTTCCAAGTTGGCGATGAAGGCCTCGGGCGCGTTGTTCGCCTTGCCTGCTTCAAGCGCATAATGCAGTTGCCAGATGTCTTCCAAGCCAGGGGAACTGTGTATAGTTTGCCACGCTTCGGGTGAGCCCCCCTTCCTCGCGCCGTTGTTCATGATGGCTACCAGGGGATGCAAAGCTTGTACTAAAGGAGGTGCGCCGGAGAGGTCGAGGCCGTGATGCGTGCTCAGGTACACATCGACTGTCCCGACCACATTATACGGACAAGCCAGTCCAAGTTCCTTGTTCCACGTCAAATCCCCCAGATCAACCATGCGGAACTTGCCATAGGTGATGAGCATCCCAATCGACTGGGCGTTCTCTGAAGGGTCGTTGTCCTTGCGCTTCACTCCGGCACATAGTGGGTTGAGCGCATCCGCTCCCGCCAAGGGCTCTGAAATCTCATTGCCGGCGGCGGTCAGGACCTGAACGTTGATCCCCTGGATTGGAATCCAGTCACCGGGTTTCGCCAGAAGATGTTTGGCTTTGTCGCGCACACTCAAATATGCCGAAAAAAGCATATCAGCTTCCATACTCATTTCGACACTCGGCCCGTGGTCCACGAAGGTGCGGATTCGAATCCGGTCGGCGAGTTGCGGCACGCCTCCTACGTGGTCGGTGTGATAGTGCGTCACGACCAGGTAATCGATCTGTTTCACTCCCGCCAGTTTGGCGGCGGAGACAATGCGGTCTGCGTCGCGGCCACCGACATCCGGCCAGCCGGCGTCCACCAGCATCGTTTCCCCCAAGGGTGAGACGAAGAGCGTGGCTTGGCCGCCCTCCACATCGATGAAATACACTTGCAAAGTCTGGGCGGCGCGCGCCGGAGCGCAAAGAAGAAAGAGGAGAACAGTGATGATGGTTGTTCGCATGGTGGAATCCTGGCCGAACCTATTTGAAGTCCTCAGGGCTGCTTTACTAGTCGACAGTCGACAGTTGAGAGTCGAGAGTAGACCGACTGGAAATGTGTGCGACAAGTTGCACAGACTCCAGCACCCAGAATCCTACCAGAAAAAAGGATTTTAGGATTCGGGTTTTGTGCGGCATTGATCTCCCGCCTCTTTTGCGCGTGCGAAGCTTTGGAGTGCGGTCCGTCAGCTGACGGACCGCACTCCAAAGCTTCGCAAATTCATCGCAAATTCATCGCAAATTCATCTTGTGGCTATTCTCAACCTGCGGTATACTCCTGGCCGATGTTCAGCGCTTACGCCAACTGGTTTAGCTACCGCTTTTGGGGCTTTAGCCCCAGTGGGTAGAGTGGTGTTGGCCTGAACCCAGAAACAAGTCGTAATAAGCCAACCCACTCGAAAGAGTAGGTTTTTCATTTTAAGGAGGTTGGCTGTGATTATTTCCATGAGACTTCATGCCACCAAAGAGGAGGTTGAGCACGTCTGTGAGCGCATCCGGGAGTTTGGCTACAAAGTTCACTCCATCCAGGGCGAGGAGCGCGTGGTGATCGGCGCCGTGGGGGTCGGGGACGTCACCGCCTGCCTCGAGTCCCTGGAGGCGGCGCCCGGCGTCGAGAGCGCCGTCCGCATATCCGCGCCTTACAAGTTCGTGAGCCGGGAATTCAAGAAGGAGCGTACCACCATCCCTGTGAATGGCGTGCAAGTGGGCGGCAGCGAATTCGCCATCATGGCCGGTCCGTGTTCGGTGGAAAGCGAAAAGCAGATCATGGAAACAGCCGAGGCCGTGGCGGCTACCGGGGCCAAGATTCTCCGGGGCGGCGCCTTTAAGCCCCGAACCTCTCCTTACGACTTCCAGGGCCTGGAGCTCGAGGGGTTGAAACTCCTGGCCAAGGCGCGGCAGGCTACCGGCTTGGCCATCGTCACCGAGGTGATGAGCGAGCAGGACGTGGAGGTGGTTGCCGAGCATGCGAACATCATGCAGGTCGGCGCGCGCAACATGCAGAATTTCATGTTGCTCAAGGCGCTGGGTGAATGTCCCCGGCCGGTTCTCCTGAAGCGCGGCATGAGCTCTACCATCATGGAACTCCTCATGTCCGCCGAGTACATTACCGCCCACGGGAACCCCAACATCATGCTCTGCGAGCGCGGCATCCGGACCTTCGAGACCGCCACGCGCAATACCTGCGATATCGCCGCCGTGCCACTGCTCCACGAGCTAACCCATTTGCCCGTCATCCTCGATCCCAGCCACGCCACCGGCAAGCGCAGCTTGGTGCCGGCGCTGGCGCGCGCGGCCGTGGCCGTGGGCGCGGACGGCCTGCTCATCGAAGTGCATCCTTTTCCCGAAAAAGCCTCCAGCGACGGCGCGCAATCTCTTACCCTCGACCAGTTCCGGGCCTTGACCAACGACCTCAGGCCTTATCTGGAGTTGTGGAAGGCTTCGCGCGCCTGCGCCGCCGCTGCGGTGTGAAGTAAGAGTTGAAATCACATCTTCCTCGCAGTACCATCTTCTGAATGTGGCAACTGGACGCTCCTAGTCAAGGAAACAATCCGGCAAACTTTCTCGCAATGCACGCTTTCAACACGCCTGTCATTCTGATCCCGCAGTCGCGGGAGAAGAATCCCTGCAGTCGTAAGGTCGACAAGCAACTGCCGAGATTCTTCGCGGAGTTTACCCTGAGCCAACTGCGGAGATTCTTCGCTTCGCTCAGAATGACAGGCGAAGGGCTCAGAATGACAGGGCGCGGCAGTGCCTAAGGGAGGATGAAAATGAGTACGCAACAGACCACGAAGAAAGATGATTTGATCGTTATCGGCGGAGGGGGCGGCTTTATCGCCGGGGCGCTTGCCCGCTACTTTCACCACCGCGGGTTTACCAGAATCCGCGCCATTGATAAGAAACCTTTGCCGGACTGGTACCAGAGGGTGCCGGGTGTTGAAAGCCTCTGCATGGACTTGAGTGAAAGGGAGAATTGTGTAAGGGCGTGCGGGGACGCAGTCGAGGTTTACAATCTGGCTGCTGACATGGGGGGCATGGGCTTCATCGAGAAGTTCAGGATCGAATGCCTGCGCAGCATCCTGATCAACACCAACCTCATCGAAGCGGCCTATCAGGCAGGCGTGCAAAGGTATTTCTTCTCCTCGTCCGCCTGCGCCTACAACACCGAACTGCAGAAAGATCCGCACTGCCGGGCACTGAAAGAGTCGGACGCCTACCCCGCCATGTCGGAGAGGGGCTACGGCTGGGAAAAACTCATGTCCGAGATGTTCTGCCAGGAATACTGGGCGGAGCGCGGCTTGAAGACCTTCATGGCCCGCTTCCACAACGTCTACGGTCCCAACGGCACATGGGACGGTGGGCGAGAAAAGGCTCCCGCGGCCATTTGCCGGAAGGTCATCGAAGCCAAGGATACCGGCAAGAAGGAAATTGTCGTCTGGGGCGATGGCACACAGACCCGCAGCTTCATGTACATCGATGACTGCACCAAGGGCATTGACATGATCGCCCACTGCGAGGATCTGATCGCAACACCCATCAACCTCGGTTCCAGTGAGCTCATTTCGGTCAACGAGCTGGTCAGCATCGCGGAAGAAATTGGCGGGGTGGAGTTGCATCGCACGTATGATTTGAATGCGCCCAAGGGAGTCGCCGGCCGCAACAGTGACAACACCATGATTAAGGGAATCCTCAACTGGGAGCCCAGCACTCCCTTCCGCGAGGGACTGGCGAAGACTTACGCCTGGATCGAACAGCAGTATCAGGACCGAAAGGCCGGCAAAGTCACGGTGCGAGAAAACTATCAAGCGGCGGGCGTCCATGCACCCACAACAGGTTATTGAAATCACTTCGATCATCAGCGAAATTCCCTATCGAATGGCGTTTGCCGGCGGTTGGATCGATCAACCGTTCGTTTCGAAACTGAACCCCACTCCACCGGGCTCCATGGTGGTGGTCGGTCTGGAGCCCACCTTCCGGTACATGGATCGCTGCGGAATGGCAACCAGTACGCGCGAGGTGGCGCGCAAGCTGTGGAACGGCAAACTGCCCAATGGAGATCCCAGGGAACTTACCCACAAGCTGTATGAGGCAGAAAACAAGGGCAAGCCGGAGCCCTCCGGTTCGCAGGACATGGCGGGCTTGATTTACCCCGGAGTGAACAGGCTGGACTATGACTACCGCTACGAGGGCGGCTACTTCCCCGTGTTCGTCGAATCCAACAATGATCCGGACGTCGCCCATTGGTTGGAGGACGTGATTCACATGGTGCCGGTCGCGCAGCGCCCCGACGGTTACAATCCCCTTGGGGAAAAAAACCTCGACCCGAAGTGGATCCAGAGGCTGGGCGAGACGGGCAAGCAGTGCTTTGATGCCATCGTGACGAAAGACTCGAAGGCGCTGGGCGCCTCCATGAATGAGTGCATGGAGTGCTGGGAGACGATTCTGCCCCACACCGTCAGGCACCCGGCCGTCACCGTGGACTTGGCGGGAATCCTGGGTTACTACCAGTCCCGATATGCCGGAGCCATGTACTCCGGGTGTGGCGGCGGATATCTCTACGTTGTATCGGACGAGCCGGTGCCCGGGGGAATCCGTGTGAAGGTCAGGTACTCAAAGAGGAATGACTGACGCGAAGACAGTTGTGGTGGCCGGTGGTTTTGACGATTTCAAGTCCCAGCACGTTCGCTTTCTCGAGGAGGCTTCGAAGCTCGGGGGCGTGCGCGTTCTCCTTTGGTCAGACGAGACAGTGCGTGCCCTCGAAGGCCACCCCCCGAAGTTTCCTCAGGAGGAGCGGTTATATCTGCTCCAGGCTAATAGGTATGTCAAAGATGTAAGGCTGGTGACGGGGCAGGTGGACCAAGACACCATACCACAGGTGGGCGGAATCAATCCTGAAATCTGGGTTGTGGAGGAGGCGAGCGACAATGCCCGGAAGCGGGTCTACGCCGAGTCACACGGTCTTGAATATCGTGTTTTCAAGAAGAAAGACCTGGGAGGCTTCCCGGCGTTGCCGTTCGATCCCAAGGGTGAGCGGTCGTCAGCAAAGCGCGTGATTGTGACCGGTTGCTACGATTGGTTTCACTCGGGCCACGTCAGGTTTTTTGAAGAAGTCTCGGAGTTGGGCGATCTTTATGTGGTGGTGGGGCATGACGCCAACATCAAGCTGCTGAAGGGCGAAGGTCACCCCATGTTTCCACAGGACGAGCGCCGCTATATGGTTCAGTCCGTGCGTTTCGTCAAGGTGGTCCTGGTATCTTCAGGATGGGGCTGGATGGATGCCGAACCGGAGGTTGCCATCATCAAGCCGGACATATACGCGGTGAACGAAGATGGTGATGTGCCGGAAAAACGCGCCTTTTGCAAAGAGCCGGGCATTGAATACGTGGTTTTGAAACGCACCCCCAAAGAAGGCCTGCCGAGACGGCTGAGCACCAACCTGCGGGGATTCTGAACCCACCGTACTCTCCAAACACCTGTCATTCTGAGGCCCGTCGGCTTTTTCAAACACCTGTCATTCTGAGGCCCGTTCTTTGGGCCGAAGAATCTCTGCAGTTCTCTTTTGCGCTTGGCGGAGATTCCACAGCGAGCCCTTGCACAGCCAAGAGTGGCTGTGCCACAGTGGCACAGGCACTCCTGCCTGTGGAGTTGCTTTTAGTGTACAATCTCGGCGGCACGAAATGCTCTACTTAGCCATTTCACGTGCAACGCAGCCTGAGCTGACGCAATCCGCCAACAGCTTGGGCAACAACCTTGGAGGAGGAACTCGATGCGAAAAAAGGTTCTTACCGTTGTGTGTTTTTTTGCCACAGCAGTGGCCGTGATTTTAACTCTAATGAGTGTGATGAGCTGTTCTCACCAGGCTTCCCCTGGCGTGGTTCAACAGCAGGCTTCCCCTAGCGCGGTTCCACAGTGGGGGGTGCAACATGATCGAAACGCGCCACAACCACCCGTCATCACGCCCGGAGAGGCAAGTACGCAAGCCCAACCGGGAAAGCCTCCGTCGGACGCCATTATTCTTTTCAATGGCAAAGATCTGGCCGGCTGGGAATCAGTCAAGGGCGGGCCGGCGCAATGGAAAGTTGGGAAGGGTTATTTCGAGACAGTACCGAAAGCCGGCGACATCAAAACCGCGCAGGCTTTTGGCGATTGCCAACTCCACGTCGAGTGGGCCTCACCCAATCCGCCTCACGGCGAGGACCAGGATCGCGGGAATAGTGGGGTTTACCTGATGAGCCTCTATGAAGTCCAGGTCCTTGATTCCTACGAAAGCAAAACCTATCCGGACGGGCAGGCCGCCGCAATCTACGGCCAGTATGCGCCCTTGGTCAATGCCTGCCGACCTCCCGGCGAGTGGCAGAGCTACGACATTATTTTCCATGGTCCGCGATTTGACGCGGCAGGGAAAGTCGTCCGCCCCGCGACTTACACGGTGCTGCACAACGGCGTGCTGGTCCAGGACCACGTCACCGTTCTCGGTCTGACCGATGGCGAGCATCAGCCGTACAAGCAGACCCCAACCAAATTGCCCCTGAAACTGCAAGACCACAACCACCCGGTCCGCTTCCGAAATATATGGATTCGGGAACTTGCGGACACCCCTTGAAGTAGCGGCGATTTTACATCGCCACGAGGCGATTTCACATCGCCAGATGTAGCGGCGATTTTATCCGTCGGCTGACGGACCAAATGAAGGCGGCGGAACCTGCCCCGATCTGATCGGGACGCCGCGGGTGGCGCATACGTCCCGGCGGTTTGAAGCTGTGAAAAAATTATCGGGGGCGAGGATCCGCTCTCCCGCAGCACCATCGTTTTGCGGGTCCTATCGACCGCGGCTGTGATTGATTATGGCCACGACATTCGATTTCCTTTCCTCGG
>JBEKME010000067.1:0-34994 GCA_050008675.1 Terriglobia bacterium | reverse complement strand
CTCTCGCCAGAAATCGTCCAGCTTCAGTTGCTGCCATAATTCACCGCACAACCAACAACCTCCCCACTGGCGCGGCCGCTCGACTTGCAGTTCCTTCAAACGGACGTGCACCACTTCGTGGGCTAACTCCGGCGCGGCCCGGTCCTCCGGAAAAAGCACCACTTGCCGCCACTCGCCCCGAGGCGCTTCGAAAACTTCTATACACCGGCACCAGGCTGCTTTCTGGCTATCGTTGATCTCCCCCAAGTACAGCACCTGCCGCTGCACGACCCGCCGCGACGGACCGCGTCGGCTCTCCACGATGCTCCAGTAGCGATGCTCCTTGCCGTCTTTCACCCGGCGCGTGCAGCGAAGAAACATACTGCCATTCTGCATGGCTCGCAGCACGAATCAAGAGGGTAGGTCTTCACTACAACACCTGGCCGGGAAACTCCTGCTGACAGCAAGGGACTTAACGGCGTGAACCGCCCGCAAATCGTCAAAATCTCAGCCCAGTTGTCAAAGTCGGGCTAGTAGGCAAGACTACCGACTCAAATCCCCGAATCACACTGGTAGACACAAATCCGCTCGACGACATTATGGTAAATCATCCTGGAGGAACCGCCGAGCCGGGCAGCCCTTGCTCCTTTGATATTAAGGAGGGCTTCAGGAAAGTCTGCCCGGCTCTGCGGGAGCGTTAGAGATAAGGATCAGATGAAAATCCGCACCTTTTATTTGTCCGCCAGAACCCCGGAGAACTCTGGTTCCAAGGCAGGGCATGCTATCAAAAAAAGAGGCGCAAGCCGATTTGCATGACCCGATTGCCCGATTTCCCCTCGATTCCCCCGAAGGTCGGCGAGTCAGGGTCGTTGTCGATGGTACCAAAATTCGGATGATTGAAGACGTTCGTCGCTTCCAAACGAACATTCACATACCGCTGCCGATCCTCGGAAAAATAGAAGTTCTTGAACATGGTGCCATTCGTGCTGAACCCGCCAGGGTTCCGCACATTCGGCCATACCGCCGGAATGTTCCCAAAGCTGTAGTCGGGCGTGCGAACAAAGACGGATGGGTTGAACACTATGGATGGATTGGGCTCGGTAAAGGCCCCGCTCACGGCCAGGTCGTGCCCATAGTTCACATTGTTATTCAGGTAGTTACGGCTGCTTACGGACCATCGAACGCTGGCGTTCGGTGCGGAAACCGAGCCATCGACTGCTGGCCCCAAAACGGGAGTCCCCTTGGGCCAAAAGGTGCTCACGCCGGCCAAGCCCCACCCCCCAACCGTGGCATTGAGCAGGCGCCCTGCCCAACCCTGCGAGCTGCCCAGGAACCGCCTCCCCCGGCCAACAGGCAACTCATAGTAGTAGTTAAAGAGCCACATCTGGGGGACCTCATAGGTCGCCACACCATAGGTCTCCTCCAGATCGTTCGGATTCTGAAGACTCCCGACATAAGTGTTTTGGCGCATATCCTTCCCCCCATTGTTCACCAGCGTCTTGCGAATGTTGTAGGATGCCAGCAGCATTAGGCCGTGAAAATTCCGGCTCTGCATCTGGAGGTTCAAGAAGTTCGACAGGGAGTGGCCAGTCGTCAGCATGCCCGGACTTGCACTAGCATACTGCGGCATGCTGGAGAGGAGCCGCCACAGGGGGATCTGCGGAGCCGCCGCATTCCTCTCGGACTGCCCGAAGAACGGATTCGGAACCGCGGCATACAACTGGGAGCCGAGACTGTAATACTTGGGGTCGATGTTGGTGTACCTAAAGGTATATTCCGGATAAGTAACGTCCGTCATCAGGTTCACGCCATGGATCCCTTGGTATTCCGCCGAGGCTACCCACCAGTTCCCGATCTTGCGTTGCAATCCTACCCCCCAAATGTACTCCTGGGGTTCTTGGTAGGGGGCCTTAGGCGACGTATTCCCGTAGCCTTCAGGATCTGACGTTCCACCCATAGTTGCATACCAAAATTGTTGGTTATCTTTGATTTTGGGGATATACCCCAAGTGGGAGCCGTCAGGTTGCAGTGGGAAGGTTCCCAAGCCATGATCCAGGCCCAACTCGCTGACCCAATGCATACCATCAATGGTCGGAACCTGATCGTAGGTATCCCAAGGGTAGTAGAAGTTCCCGCCGATCTTGCTCTCAAAGCCGCTGAGTGACTGAAACACATCCCCGAAGCTGGCGTGCAAGACGGTGTTGGAGTCCAGGGCGTAGGAAAGTCCAATACGAGGCTGCCAAACACCATTGGTGGTATTGTAGGTAGTGTGTCCGGGACATTCCGGGGTATCGATGAGGCAAGTCCTTCCATTTATTCCGGAACTCAGCCAAGCCGGGGAGGCGTAGTTGGCCAACTCTGGGACCGCGCTGAGCACCTGACCCCAATTCCAATCCCCGTTGGGCGTGAGCACATTCTTCGCGGTGGTATCGAAAATGAGTCCGCAGCAGTACCGTGGTTTCCGCCCCCTTTCATAATCGTAGCGCAGTCCAAGGTTCAGCGTCAACTTCGTGTTGACCTTCCAATCATCCATGAGGAACGCGCCGTGCAAGGGACCTGTCGCAACGATATCCCAGTTGCCCGTGTTTATAAGCTTGCTCGACCCGAGCATCAATTCGGCCAGTGGCTGTCCCGTCAACCCGTCGTTCAGGTTCCAGAACTGATTCGAACCCCCGCCCGTGGTAACAGTCATAATTCCCGATTTGTCGCCTCCAGTCTCGTCGGTGAGGGACCAAACGCCATCGTAGCCCATCTTAAACGTGTGACGTTTCCACACTTTCGCCAGAGAGATGATCCCCTGGTAGGTTTGGTGTGTAAAGTTATCAAAATAACCGCCTCCGACTTCTGTATACGCCACCTGTGAATTAAACGGGTCAAAGTTTGGAGCTATGTGCACGTTGGATCTTGTGCCAGGCTGGAAATCCATGGGGTCCAAAGGCCACGTCGTCGAATCAATATTCGGACTCCCGGCCGAACCAGTGTAGGTGTTAAGCTTATCCCATGAAACCCCCAGTCGGGCATCCAGGAACAACGAGGGTGAGATACTCCAGGTATATCCCAGGGCGCCCACCCAGTCGTTGTCATAGATGTCGCTCTCCAACCCTTGCGACAGAAGGGCGGGCGTATCATCGGCGCCTCGGTAACGTGAGACACGCGCGAAAAGCCGCTGATTCGCGTGGAGAACATGATCCACTCTCAGCATTTCCTGGTTCACCCCACGGACACGGTCCTGAAAGCCCCAGAAATTGTCCGTACTGCTGGTACCCGCGTTAGGCGCGTGGTTTGGCATGTCGTACAAGGGCATGAAATCGGCCATCAGCGCCACCTGCTTGTCCTGGGGAATGGTGGCGTCCTGGTACTCCGGACGCACCCAGTTGCCTTGCGAATCGTAGTACCCTTCGAACGGGTCGAAAATTCGCGCGTAAACCGGCTGTCCGGCCACATGATTGATGATGCTCTGGGAGAAGTTCCCCTGCCGCTCCAATGAGGTCGGCACCGACGCTTGCGCGAAGCTCGATGTCGTAAAGTGCTCAGCTTCCCAGTTGAAGAAGAAAAAGGTGCGCTCTTTTCCGTTGTAGACTTTTGGGATACTCAATGGTCCACCCAGCGCTAAACCGTAATTGTCCTGATGGAACGGTGTTTTCGGCACATCCAGCGCGTTGTTTGACCAACCGTTGGAGTTGAGGTTCTGATTCCGGCCATAGTAGAACAGCCGTCCGTGGTAATCCTTGGTGCCGCTCTGCGAGGCGATATTAATGACGCCACCCGAGTAGCGGCTCACGTCGGCGGTCAAGAGACCGGTCTGAACCCGGAACTCGCCGACGGCATCGGGTGTTGGAATTGCTCGGACGGCATTGTTGTCTTCCATGTCTTGAGCCCTTAGGCCGTCCACGGTAATTGAGCCGCCACTCCTCTGCCCGCCGGCCAAGGCCATCGTATTCCCTGAAGTGCCGATCGTACTGGAGCTTGTGGAGGTGCTCATTGTCGCGGGAGCACCTCCCTGGATTGCCGGCGCCAGAGTGGCAACTTGATCCAGCGTTGCCCTCGAAATCTGTGGCAGCGCCGAGATCATCTGGTTGTCAAAAGTGGTCGAGTACGAGGCATCGTCGGTGGTCAGCAATTCTCCTTTCACGCTAACCTCTATGCTGGTCTGCAACTTCCCCAGTTCCAACACGAAATTCAATGACAGACGGTCTCCCATTCTCAGAAGAATGTCCGTTTGAACCGTGGTCCTGAAACCAGTTTTTGAGACCGTCACTTTGTACGGACCGGGGGTCAGCTCGGGAATGAAATAGGCCCCGGTCACATCGCATACCGTCGGGTACTCGACGTTGGTGGCCGTGTTGGTAGCCTTGATCTCCGCTTCCGGTACCGAAGCTCCGGTCGTGTCCGTTACCAAGCCGGCGATCTGGCCTTGGCTGGTTAGCTGCGCCCAGCCAACCGGCGCCACCAATGCTGCAAGCACGACCGACAAAACCATAAAACACTGATACGCTTTATGAGTCATGTTCTTCCCCCTCTCAAGGTTTTTAAATAAAGGCCTGTCGCCTAGCACGAACATCGTAGAGAGCGTTGCAATGGTTTCCAAATCGCTCGCTTGCCCCCGCGAGCAAAATTGACTCGAAGCGGGTTCATGGAACCGCCGGGATTTTTGGTCAAGCTCATTGGTTTATCGCTCTGTTTGGTGAATTTGCTACTCCTAGCTTTTGCATTTGACAGACTCTCACAGATTGTTTATCATGAGATCTGGAGATTGTCAATAGTCGATTTTAGATTCTAGATTAGTCCGAAATCTAGAATTGAACGGCGCCCATGACTGAAACACTCACTCTCGATATTTACCGAAAGCGACCTGAGGGATTGTCGCAGTGGATCGTCGAAACTCTACGGGGCGCTATATATGCCGGCAAACTAAAACCTGGCGATCGCATAGTAGAAGGCAAGCTCGCGAAAACGCTTGGGGTCGGTGTTTCACCGCTCCGCGAGGCGTTGCGACAGCTTGAATCCTTGGGCTTGGTTACTCGTTACAGCAACAGGGGTACGTACGTGACTCAGCTGACCCCTGCGGAGCTCAGCCAACTTTACCGCCTGCGTACTGAGCTTGAGAGCCTAAGCGTGAGGTTTGCGGTCGAAACACCCGACAAGCCGGGGTTGGAGACCCTTCGAACCTTAGCCGGACAGATGAGGGACGCAGGTTTGGCCGGGGATATTATCAAGCATTTCGAATACGACCTGCAGTTCCACCTGCAAATTTGCCGTATCGCCAAGAATCCCTTTCTGGAAAGGTGCCTTCTGAACCTTTTGATTCCGTTCTTTGCTTTCGAGGTTATTTGCTTCCGGCAGCGTCCTGACTTCCTGGATCTGGCGGGAAACAGCGAAAAACACTTCGAGATCGTAGATTTAATCGGCGGAACAGACGTTGACCAAGCTACGGCCGGCATGCGTCGCTTGATGTCCTATTTCTACGAGGAAACCTTGAAAAAGCTTTTTGCTGCAACTCAAGCGCACTCTGAAAACCCAGTAAGCTCGAATCCGTGAGCTTCGGGCGCACCTCACTTCTCGATTGTGGCGGCTAGGGGTTATGAAAGGTTGAGTCAGGACAGCAGCCCGGAGGTACCCTCCACATTTCCTTCCCCCGCCCTCAGACTCGCCGAACTGGAGGGCAGCGAAGATGGTGGATCCAAGATCGGCCTAAGGAAGAGCACTTTGCATCGGGTGTTGGGCCAATTGCGAATCCGCTCGAAGTCTCGATAGGAGCATTGCTTCATCGATCCGACTGTACTATCTTGAAATGTAGACGATCCCGGTAATGTTTTAGGAATCCACGGGATCAAAACCTATGCGCATTGAGGGAGGAATTCCAGATGGAGATGGACTTTTCCGAACGGCTCGCCATCGAGGGAGGACCCAAGGCCAAACGCTCTCCTTTTCCTGAGCGCAAGCGGCACGGTGAGGCAGAGAAGCGTTACTTGTCGGAGGTCATTGACTCGGACGTGCTCTTCTATTTCTTGGGGACAAAAGTCCACGAATTTCAACAAAAGTTCTCCGCGATGTACGGCCCAAGATACTGCATCGCCTGTTCAAGCGGAACAGCAGCCGTGCACATCGCCTTGGGGGCTTTGGAGCTGCCGCCTGGTAGCGAAGTTATCACGTCATCGATCACCGATATGGGCACGCTCACCGGTATTCTGTATCAGGGACTTGTACCCGTCTTTGCCGACGTCGAGGCAGATACGCTCAACATGGACCCAGAGTCAGTGCGCCAGCTGGTTGCGGGACGAACCCGGGCGATCGTAGTTGTCCATCACAGCGGACTTGCTGCGGATATGGACGGTTTCCTGAGCATTGGCCGCGAGTTTGGCATCCCCATCGTGGAGGACTGTGCCCAGGCGTACCTCTGCGAGTACAAGGGGCGACTGGTCGGCACAATGGGAATAATCAGCGCGTTCTCGCTGAACCACTTCAAGCAGATCACTTGCGGCTCCGGGGGCATGGTGCTCACTGATGACGAACACCTGCGCTACCTGGCCTCACTATTTCTGGACAAATGCTACCAGCGCGAGGAAGGCATCCGCAACCCGTTTTTCCTGGCACCGAACTACCAGATGACCGAGCTCCAAGCGGCCGTCGCCTTGGCCCAGCTCGAGCGTGTCGGCAAGATTGTGGAGAACAGAAATCGCTTGGGCACGAAGCTGAACAATCTGCTGGGTTCCGTCCCGGGGGTGACCCCGCAAGCCGTGCCGAAAACTTGCCGGCATGCCTACTTCTTATACCTTTTCAGGTTGGACCTGGCGTTTCTCAGGTGCAGTGCAGAGGAGTTCTCAGGCGCGCTGGCCGCTGAAGGTGTTCCCAACAATGCGCACCTAATCACCGGGGGACGGCCCGTTTACCTATACGACATCTTCCACAAGCATTCCGCATTTCCGGGAAGCCAGTATCCTTTCGTCTCCTCGGACACTGGTGCAAACCGCGTGTACCGTGAAGGCGACTGCCCGGTGGCGGAGGATGCATTCAATCGATGGATCACAATGAACATTTACGAGCACTATACTGACACAGACGTTGAAGAGATCGCCCGCGGGATCGGAAAGGTGGCACACTACTTCACGGCCCGCAAGATTGTCCACATACCCGCCGTCGGTTGCTTGACGCGAGGCCCAAAATGAGACCGATCTGGTCCAGAAGCGAAGCGAATCAATTATTAGTGCAGGCCGAGCTTCTGCCAGTTTGCGTACGTGGACGGAGACCGCGGCTGCGAAAACGGGGAAGAACCGGATCGAGTCCGCTCGAGGGATGCAAATCTGCAGCTCGAAGGACGGCGCCGAGCAGCGGGCCCTGTTTTCTCTCGCGATTTATGCCGACTGTCACCCCCACCCCTTGTCGAGTGCCTGGTCAATTCCGGCGGAGGAAAAGCGCCGTCAAGGTGCATACCCTGGTCGATTTGCGGGGGACGATTCCACCCAGTGATTACGTGATCCCGCAGCGCGGGACCAGGTGCACGACGTCCACATCCTGGACGAGTTGCTCTCCGAACCCGCGGCCTTCTATCTGCTGGATCGGGGCTAGGCATTTCGCGAGCCTTTACGTGCTCAAGCAAGGTTGTGCCTTCTTCAGTCACGCGCGCCAAGCAGAACACGCAATTCTACCGACGGGCTTGGCGACCCGCCGATGGCTCTACCGGGCTGCGCTCCGATCAGACCATTCGGCTCACCGGACCGAAAACGGGGCGCCCCCTATCCCGAACCGCTGGTTGGTTTGCTTCGCGTTGTTTGCACTCTAAGCCTGTTTGCAGACCTTGCTATCTTTTCTGTTTTCGGCGGAACTAATCACGCTGTCTATTCTTCAAACATCACCAGGGAGTTTTCACGAGACGGCAATGTAATGGAGGTCGTCCTCGGAGATAAGAAGATAAGCTGGCCTCATAACCATTGCTATCGCAACCTCGATCAAGCTTGGCGAGCCATCCGGGGAACGACCGGACGATGGTCAACAGAAAAAATTAAACGTCGTAACAATTCTTAGTGTGTTTAGTTTAGGTGAGCAGGTACGTGTGGGGATCGTCACAGAGGGGGCTGTTCGAGAAAGATCACGCGGACGCCGAAGCATTCGAGCTCCTCGCAGATCAGGACCTGATGGGCGTACTTGCGAGCGAGACAATCCGGACAGAGAATCAGGGCGGCTTCCAACGCGCCGGCCGCGCGGGACGCAAACCCAAGCTGGATCGCCTACAACTGCAGGTGGACCGGGCGTTGCGCAAGGAGCACGCGCCCACGGCTTCGGGACCGACCTATGGACCCTGCCACGGATAGCGACGGTGATCGAGCGGCTGACCGGCGTGTGGAACCATCCAAGCCACGTCTGGAAGATTCTGGGAGCGATGAACTGGACCTTGCAAGGGCCCGCCCGATGCGCCCGCGAACGCCAGGAGGAGGGCGTGCGCCGCTGGGTGGCCGAGAGGTGGCCGGTGGCAAAAGAGGCGCGGCGCCGAAAAGCCTGGATCCTCTTCCAGGACGAGAGCGCGGCCTCAGAGCGCCCCGCGGTTCGTCGTGCCCGGGCGCCGCACAGCGAGACGCGGTCTTGATTCACGCCTTCGTCACCAATCTGCGGATTCTGCCCCTGGCGGTCTATCGCTTCTACATCGATCGGGCAGCGGTGAAAGTCCTCATCAAAGAACTGAAAACCGACTGCCCCTTGGCCGAGATTCCTACAGGTCAGTTCGACGCCAACGAGGCGTACCTCCACCTTTTGCTTTTCGCGTACGACTTGGTGAACTGGTTCAGGCGTTTCTGCTTGCCCGCCGAGTACCAAGCGATGCCCTTGGGCACCTTGCGTCGGCGACTTCTTTTGATTCCGGGAGAGTTTGTCCATGCCAGTCAAGGACCCACGCTCAGGATCCCTTCCTTACCCGGTGAGGGAGCAATCAAGCTTCAATGACTGTTGGTGACAAAAGATAAGGGGGGACAAGACAGTGAAAGTTGGAATCGTCGGAACCGGAGCGATTGCTCATAAGCATGCGCAGGCTTACAAAAACATTGGCTACGAGGTGACAGTCTGCACGGACATCAACGAAGAAGTCGGGCGCAAGTTTGCCGACCTACACGGGGCAGAATTCGTGACGACGTACCAGGAGGTGTGTCGGCACCGGAACGTGGACTACGTAGACGTCTGCACGTTCCCTGACTTCCGATTGCAGCCGCTGGAAATCTGCGCCGAAACGATGAAGCACATCCATGTCCAGAAGCCGATTTCCACCAATCTAGAGACCGCACGTAAGATGATTGAGGTCGCCCGTAAAGCGGAAATCCAGCTCGGTGTGGTTAGCCAGCATCGGTTCAATGACTCGAGCCTCTTTCTTGCCAGGGCGATCGGAGCCGGGCGACTGGGCAAAATCCTGCAGGCCGACGCCTACGTTAAGTGGTACCGCTCCGCCCGGTATTACTCGCGTCCCATGAAGGGCACTTGGGCCACCGAGGGCGGGGGCGCACTGATCAACCAGGCGATCCACCAGGTAGACCTCCTCCTGTGGCTCGCCGGACCGGTCGACCAAGTGTTCAGCTACTGGCAGTTGGGTGCACTCCACGAAATCGAGTCTGAGGATGTGATCTCGGCCGTGATGCATTACGCATCCGGAGCCACCGGCGTGATCCAGGCATCGACGGCTATGTGGCCGGGGGTTAGCGAGCGCGTCGAGATCCACGGGACTAAGGGCACGGCGATCCTCACTGGCGACAAGCTAACCGCGTGGGATGTCCAGGACGACTGGGGCGAACCCCCTCCGGTCGAGAAGGAGGTTATGTCAGGGTCTTCCGACCCGATGGCCATTTCGCTGACGCCTATCGAACGACAGTTCCTGGATTTTGGCGAAGCCATTCATGCCGGGCGTAAACCACTGGTTTCGGGCGAAGAAGGCTACAGAGTGCTCGAACTTGTTCTTGCCGCCTACAGGTCCAGTCGTACCGGGAGGATCGTTTCGCTGCCGACTGCCTGCTAGTATTATCCCGTTGTGTAGGTAGAGTCGAATACTACTTGCTCAGCCATGGCATGGCAGGAACTGCGATAGCGGCTATCTGCCTCAGCTGAAAAGGGGTGTTCCGCCGCTAAAATACTGGAGGGAGCACGCTATGAAGAAACTGAGTCGGAACTACACCCCAGAGGAAACGGTGGCGATCCTCTGGCGACATCTGATCGAGAAGCAAACCGTCTCCAGCCTGTCTGAGGAATTGCAAGTCCGTCTCACGGTCTTCTACCGCTTGCTGAAACAGTTCTTCGAGCACGGGGCTGAGGTGGCTGACGCCGAGATCCCGGGCCCGTTGTCGGCTCGACCAGTGGGTGAGCGGGACGGGAGAAGGCGTTTCGGTGGCCGACCAGATGGCTGCTGCCTTCTCGGGGATCAACTTTCAGGGCCCTTCCGGGCGGTGGCCACCGGGCAATCCTTCGAGACCTCTCTGCCGCCAGCGCCTCTTCCAGTCTTCGATGCCATGGAACCTCATGCCGGCCTGGGTCTGGAACGCGCGCAGCAACGTTCTCTCCGCCAGCAGCAACAGAGCCCGCGCGGCCACGCCAAACCAGCCAGCACCCGTATGGGGCGCAGGACTTCTTGCACGCTTTCTTGCTCTATAGGTCGCAAGACAGATGGTTCTTTGGAAGTCAGTGTGAGCCTTCATAGTGCAAATTGCCCTCCCAGCGGGCCGGCAAGGGCACAGGCAGACGCTACTCGATTTCGATGACCAGTATGCCGACTTTGATCAGGACCGTTACCCGACCACCCATCCTGGGATTCTCGCGGAGTAAGATCCCGAATCTGCGCTGGTGGATTCTCGGCCTGCTATTTCTGGTCACCATGCTCAACTACGTCGACCGACAGACGCTCTCCGTTCTCGCGCCATTCTTGCGCGACGAATTCCATATGACCAACGCAGAATACGCGTTCGTCGTTAACGCGTTTTTGGTTTCTTATACTCTTATGCAGGCCGTCTCGGGAATCATGCTGGATCGGCTAGGAACTAGATGGGGCTTTGCTGTTATGTTCATTTGGTGGTCGCTGGCGAGTTTGCTCCATCGCTGGGCGCGGGGTGTTAGGAGCCTCGCTCTGTTTCGGTTCATGTTAGGGATGGGTGAGGCGGGGAATTGGCCTGGTGCTGTCAAAGCGATTGCCGAGTGGTTCCCCTCCCGCGAACGCGCTGTTGCCACGGGAATATTTAATGCGGGCGCCTGCACCGGTGCGGTTTTGGCTCCGCCACTCATCGCCTTTGTAACCCTTCATCTTCACTTCGGCTGGCGGGATACTTTCTTCGTTATCAGCGCGGGAGGGCTGGTGTGGCTGGTTTTTTGGTTAGCGTTGTATTATAAGCCCGAGCAGCACCCGGCAATCAAGTCTGCGGAAATGCAAATGTTAAGGAACGACCCTGGATACGTACTCGGAACCGACGCGGTGAAGATCCCATGGGCTATGTTGATAGGCTACAGGGAAGTATGGGCCGTCATCATTGCTCGCTTCCTTACGGATCCTGTTTGGTGGTTTTACGTGTTTTGGCTTCCGGAGTATCTCAAGCGCGAGCGTGGCTTTACACTCGCCATGATTGGTCACCTCGTGTGGATTCCTTTTCTGAGTTCGGACTTGGGATGCATTGTTGGTGGCTGGTTTTCCGACTATCTCGTGCGACGTAACATGTCAACTGACGCAGCACGTAAAATCGTACTGGCTCTCTCCGCCGTTCTGACGGTAGATACGTTATTGGTATTCAATTCGGAAGGTGCTACGGTCCCGATTATTCTTATTTCGGTGGCTACTTTCGGGATTGGGAGTTGGGGGACGTTGTTGCTCACGATACCGACGGACCTTTTCCCCAGCAATGTTGTAGCGTCGGTATCGGGTCTTAGCGGGTTTGGAGCCGGTGTAGGCGGCGTTATGTTTATGTTTTTGACTGGATATTTGCTCGATCATTTTTCATATAAGTCGGTATTAATTATTGCGAGCCTGCTGCATCCTGTTGGCTTCTTGACTTTAGTAGCCCTGCTTCCGAAAATTCGACCAGTCAAGCACTACTGAAGTGGCGAACGCACTTTTCCTCCGCAAAAAATCGGTACACTATCTGCTTTGAGATGTTGACGTCACGCCGTGACCCCTCTCTAGTCGGTATTCCTGGTGAAGGCCTCCCAGAACGGGTTTGGACACTACTCGGTGGCAACCGCTTATCCGATGTCCGCAGGGTCGCTTGACCGGGATACTGACCGTTGGCACGGGTGTGCCCGGTCTTAAACTGGAATGGGGTCGGTCTCGATTGCAATGGGCTACCGACTCCCTGAGAATCCCTCACAGGTGCCTCTCATCCAGTGGGATCAGATAATCCAGGCACTCCCTTCGCACCGTGCCGATCAGCCTTTCGTAGGAAGCATTCGCTTGGGGCGCTCGGAACGGCATCTTCAGAATGCTCACGCCCATCGACTTCAGCAGTATCAAACTCCACGGAGTAGATACGGTCTCGGTTGTGGAGGACAAACCGATACGGCTGCTCACCGTTGATGACCTCGCGGAACTGCTACAAAGTCCAGTCTGCTGTGGGATGCTCGTGACATTGAAGTGCGCAATCCGGCGTGTCCCTACTTCCACCACTACGAAGACGAACTGGACCCGGAAGGTTAGGGTGACGGTGACAAAGAAATCGCAGGCCAGGATGGCTTGGGCATGATAGTCATCCAGCGTTGAGAGCCGGGGCCCCTTCTCTCCACCCCTGCTGCCGGGTATATAGCGTCTCACCGTCTGGGGCGAGGCGCGGATTCCCAGCTTCAACAAGCGTTCCGCTACGGTTCGCTCTTCACCCTAGGTGGGATTGTTCCTGGCCATTGCCGCGATCAGCCTTTGGAGATCGCGTGGAATCCGGGGCCGGCCTCGGGGTCGGGACTTCCACTGCCAGAACAGGCAGTTACCTTGCCGGTGCCAGCGGAGGAAGGTTCTCGGCTTGAAGCTGGCCAGGGCCTTCCTCCAAGGAAACAGCTGGGAAAGCAACACCAGGGTCAGTCGAGTCGCATCGCTGGCTCGTCGAGGCTTGACCTCACGTTCCAAGTAAAGAGTCAGTTGCTTGCGCAGGAAGAGGTTCTCAGCCATCAAGGCAGATCTGGAACGGAGGCCCAGGCCGATGAATGTGAGGGTATCCCCCAACAGAGCGGCAACGGTCAATAGCAGGTGTGAGACGCAATCGCGTTTTTGCATGCATTAGAAGATGCCATAGCTTGAAGATCTGCCAGAAGACTTGAATCGTCGAGCCTTTGACCGGTCGACTGTCCGTGCTAGCGCCAGGGCACGGATTTTTTGCGGACGACAGGGCCCATTTTCCGGCGATTCATCGTGCGCCGCCAGCCAGTTCCAAAAACTGGCTCATGATCTCTTCTAGTTTCTGCGCTCGTGAGGCGTCTAGCTTGGCAACGGGGCGTTCGGCGAGCAACTTGACCTGCTCGCGGGCGAGGTCGTATGTGTCCTTTCGCCCTTGTGATTCCCAAGACGCCCTCGGACCGCGTACGGAGAGACCCGGCATGAAGTACTCATCCGAGCGCATCCACTTGAGCGTGTTGTCTGTGGTCAGATATGAACCACCATGGGGGCCTATCTCTTCGATAAGGCCGCGAGCGATGGCCTCGTCCGTGACCCTAATCCCTCTCGCCATCCGCAGGCACACGCCCGAGATTTCATCGTCCATGACCAGTTGCTCGCTGCTGCAGGTCATCCCCTTGGCAAACAAGCCGCTATTTACGATGAGGTCATGGCCGGCGGCTATGGCGCAGAACTGACTCAGAGTTTTCTCCCAGGCGTTCTGTTCATCATGGGTATGGTTATCGGAATTCGGACCAGTGGTGTGTGAGGGGACTTTGTAGAACTTGGCGAGCTGTGCAGATGCCACGCGGCAAGCGGTGCACTCCGGCGTTCCTCCGAGGACCGCGAGCGTCCTCATGTCGCTGACCGTCCAGGAACTCGCATAAATAACCTTGGCGCCGGGCCGCAGCATTTGAGTCAGGACTAACCCCGACAGGCACTCCACATTATTTAGGGTGAGAAGTCCTGCTAGGGTATAAGGGGCTGAAATCCCGGCGATGGGCTGCGCCAGGACGGCGACAGGAATGCCAGACCTCACGGTATCCATTAAGGCCTCGAGTACGCCCCCTTCCCAGAAGAGCGGGCTTGTTGGAGAGAGTTGGCTGATAGCGCAGGCCTCCTCCAACTTGCCCGTGAACGCAGTGCGAATCAGGTCGATGCACGCTCGGTTGACTTCCGGCATGTCCGTCGAAAAGAAAAGTGGCTTCCTGCTGTTTTCCAAACAAGCCTTGACTCCAAAGAGTAGCGACGAGCAGGGTTGCGGCACGTCTTGCGGCATGGCGAGACTCCCAACCATATCGATGTGCCGTAAATGCTCGCACACGCGAGCAAAGCGCGCCACATCAGCAACAGTGGAGGGTCGTGTTTCACCGGTTTCTGAATCCACCCAGAAAACCGCATTGTGCCCCGTTGCTATTTTCGGAACCCCATCACCGAGCGTGAAAGCCGCATGACCCTCCCGATTGTAAAGGTCAAACCGTGGCGGTATGGTTGCCAGAGCGTCTTCGACGGCCGCCCGAGTGAAGCGGACGACCCCCGTCGCCTCATCCGTCCAAAGCCCGCAGTCTTTGAGAAACGACAAAACTGCCGAGTTGCAGACCTTGACACCACAGGTCTCGAAAATGTGGATCGTGGCTTCGTGAATCTGCCCAATCTCAGCTTCCGAAAGGATTTTCAGTCGTTCAAGCTTCATAAAGTATCCGCCAACCCCCTCGCTTCGACGCCGCCCAACGCAGTCCAGACTCGGGGGCGCCATCAACAGGAAAGGCCGGGTAAACGATGATGAGCAAGTTGGTCTGCTAATGCCCCTTGAAGGCCGGGCGGAGGGCGGCGATCTCGAAAATACTCACGCACAATCTTGGAAATGAATTCAGTCCCGCGCTGTCGTTGGTGACAGCTTGCTCCATCCCCATACGGGCCCGGGCTCCCACGGTTCTTGCCCCGATATCAGAACTGCCCGACAGGTTTGTGTCACCACTGCGGAGCCCCGCCGAAAGGGCTGCTCCTGTAAGTCCAGACGGCGACGACAGCATACCCCAACGGGATTGAGAGGAAAAGAAATAATCCGTTTTGGGAAGCTGGGGACATAGCCGGGTAATAGCCTTCGTCGCGTACCTCCTTCTGGAGTATTACTACTCCGCTTTATCTTGCCTCAAGGGCGCCAGAGCAGGAGAGCCTTGCGGCCTTCCATACGGACCAAAGCGCGCAAATATAAGGCATACAACCTTGCCTGTCAAAAGGTTTCTGGAAGAATGTGCTTCCAATAATTCCCAAGCGTCGAAATTCCCTCACAGCCCCATGCAGAGTTTAACGCACGCCTCCTCGAACGATGGAGGCGAATTTCGCCTCGCGCGAGTTGCGCCTCCACTATGGCCCGGGATTCGGCGCCTTACCTGCGGGCGGTTGGGCGAAATCACGCAGATTCACCTTGGTGGGTGCGGCCAGGGCGATGAAGCGATCAATGTCGAAGTCCTCATATAAGTCCAGGCAGAAAAGCTCCGGCGCGGCGCGGAAGTCCACAGGAGCCTCCAGCAAGTACCCGAGGCTACGCATTGCCTGGTGACTCACCTGCTCGGAAAATAGCCTGGGTTCAAGTGCGGCGGCGACCAGGCCAATGACCTCACTCCGAATTCCGGTTGTTTCCAGGCGGACGTGGCGTTGTCCCGAGACCCCTCCGAGCCATTTTGCGGCGGCAATCACCTGAGCCGCCTCGATGCCGAGGGGTCGGTCACCCGTCGTCGCCACCAACAGTGCCCAATCCGGCCGTTCGTCGTGCTTGCCGGCGGCAGCGGGGTTCGCGTTCTGAGGAATCGTTTCGCCCATGAAAAGCGGGTCCAGGGCGAGAGCCTGTTCCCCGCGATTGACGCGGTCGGAAACCACCTCGGCTGCTTCTTTTCTCCCCTTATCGTTCAGCACGAGGGTGGTTGGCGCATCGGCCGGAGCCGCGAGGGCCTTTAACCAGATACCCACAGCGCTGAGTCTGTTGTCGAAGTCGAAGCGATAGGTGATGGTCTCCAATCCTTTGTTCTTCGTGTTCCACATTCTCCAGGCATTAGTGACCTTGGCCGGCTTGTAACGCACGACCGACTCGAGCTTGGAACGTTCTGTCGCCGCCCAGGTGGATTTTGCGGCGGAATCCGCGGGGACAGGTTCACGATGAATTGCCGCCGCCATTTTTCGCGCCAAGCCGAGAATCGTCAGGTTGTCTTTGGGCAAACCCACGGCCAGTTCATCGTAGCTTTTGATTTCCGCATCGCTGGGAATCTCGTTTGTAGCAACGGGGAGATTGAAGTGGGTCGTAAAGAACGTGTAGGCAGCTTCGCGGTTTTCGAGCTGGTAGTTGTGGGTTCCCGGGTCACGATTCTCGTGCCACCCGAAGGCCATGTCCGCTCCGTACAATCTGAAGAAGGGCTGGATATCGTTATAGATGTACGGTTTGACCATGTCGGCGCGGTAACAACAATTGTCCTCCGCATTGTAGATGAGGAGGGTGGGGCGCGGGGCTCGCAGGGCGGTGAGGATCGTGTAGTCGAATCCCGCGTCGTCGAAGTCGGTGGCAATTTGCTCAGTGTCATCCGCGTCATCGGGACGTGCGATGCTAGACTGGAGAGAGCCGTAGCCGGCGTCCGCGACCGCCACCTTAACCCTCTCGTCAAGCGCGCCTAGAACTATGGTTTGCCAGCCGCCCCCGGAGAGACCCGTGACGCCGAGCCGGGCGCGGTCCACCTGCGGGAGCGAGCCGAGATAATCCAACCCTCGACGCATCGCCAGGTAAAACAGGCCCAGTTCGTTCGCACCCACCAGGTCCAGGTGTGCCCCGAAGTCGTGCGCATCGTCCGGCAGATAGAGCTCGCCAAAACCCATCCATTCCAGGCTGAGGGCCACAATGCCGCGCTTGGCGAAATTGATGCAGCGCTTCTGCTTGTACTCGAGAGCTTTCCCCGCCTGCGAGTGTCCGTTGACGTTCAGGATCGCCGGCGCCTTTCCCATAATATGTTCCGGCTCGTAAAGGATCGCTGTCGAGTCGAATCCCGGCACGATTTCGTACCGAAGCTTGTGCCAGCGATAGCCCTGCCCGGTTTCCACCACTCCCAGATCCTCAAAGCTCGGCGCCGCATCAACCCACTCTCGAGGCCACCCGTGAAAGGCGATGTCATTCAGAATATGCTCTCGCCACCGTTTTGCCTCGGAGGTCCACTGCTCAGCCGAAGCAGGCGAAGGCAGCTTGGGAATCCGCGCCGCCAGGTATTGGTTCAACTGGAAGGCAACAACCGATCCAGGCTCGATCTCCTGAGCTAGGATAGGTTTCAACTCGTCCGGCTCAGTCTGAGCATTCAGGGCCAATGCGCCAGCCAGGATCGCCGCCATCACGAGCAGTTTTGAGCCCATGTTTCCTCCCACCCGCTGAACGTAACTTAAAACGAACATGCCACACGGAGGTGTACCCCGTTGTCAAGACCAAGCGTTGAAAACCCAACTGTCCACGATCGTTTTTTCTTCTTCGGTCATGTTTGGAAGCGTTACCGATCCGTAGCAACCTACCTCTCTCCGTCTTTCTCCTGAACTTCGGCGAGCTCGAAGATCGCAACCAGCGCCCGTCGAATTCGGCTCCGAGGATACAGATGCACCGGGTTCTGCCGACCAGGATGCACACGAAGGTTCTGAAGGATTTTTTCAAAGGAAATGGACGGCCGCACTGAAGGGACATCCGTCTCGTTGCTCAGAAGGTCGTCGAGTACCGTTCCTTGAAGTTGCAGAAAGTGCGTGTGGTCTTGTCCCTTGTAGACGATTTTGTGCTCACCTGGCCGTATGTTTTTCCTTTGCAAGAAACCACACGCGATTCCCGAAACGCCTTTCCATCGGCTTTCATCGAGGTATTCAGGTTTTAGGCTGCCATCCGGATTCGCGCCCGGTTCGAGATAGATTGGTGGCCGTCGAAACGCATGCCAGTGCAGTTCCGCAAATTCACCCATGGTAGCTACCGCATATTGGGCTCCTGAACTCTGAGCTAAAATATGCGCGTAGATACCCGATATTGCGGAGTTCTCAGTGTAAATTACCTCGTCTGGTCTCGATCCCATCGGCACATAGAAAACGTAAGGGGTAAGTAACTCCCCTGGGGGCAATGGGGGCCCTGATGTCTCTCCGATTTTCAATTTCTCTCCCAAGTCCGGACGTTCGACCGCCGAGAAAGGCGTTGTGTGATTGATATAGGCCGACCCGTTGACGGCAAATAACTCACCTATGTGGCGGATGCCTTTTTTCGTGCCGAGACCGAATCCAATCAGGATAGACTTGTCGTTAACGGTCCGTATCTTGCCAGTCCCGCGACCAACCTCTCTGTTATCGCCAATCAAGATTGCCCTAGTCATCGCTCGCGTCCTTTCGCAACACCGCTTAAGGTGTTATCAGAATCTTGCAAGCATCTCCAGAGCGCAGCAACTCAAAGGCCTGTTCATAATCCTCGAGTTTAAGCCGATGCGTGATCAGCGGGCTGATGTCGACCTTTCCCGTCTTGAGCAAAGCTTCACAAAGATCCCAGGTCTCAAACATTGCTCGGCCGTGAAAACCTCGAAGCGTGACTTCTTTGAAAATGATATCCGGGATAAAGTTCAGTGTTACGGGATGCTTCAGCAACCCCAGCACCTGCACCTGCCCCTTCTTCTTCAAGCATTGAAAGCTCTTTTGGAAAAGGGTCTTGCTACCCGAGCATTCGATGATGACATCAACACCGTACCCTTCGGTCGCTGCGAGCACTTCGGTTACAATATCATCGCGCTCGGGATGAAAAACTCTTTCCAGGCCGAGGTCAGTGCCGCGATGAGCTCGCGCCGCGATCAACTCAGCTCCGTAAACCTTGGTGGCCCCCATCGCCTTGGCCGCGAGTAGTGCAAAAAGGCCGATGGAGCCACAGCCAAGGATGAGAAGCGTCTTACCTTCCACGACGGCATCAGCGACCGCGCGTACTGAGACCCCCATCGGCTCCAGCAGAGCCGCCTGTTCCCAGCTGAGTTCTTCGGGAAATTTGCGTGCTGCGGTCTGGGGAACAGTGCAAAACTCCGCGAGACAGCCGTCCACGGTGTGGCCGAAAAGTTCCATATTCTTGCAGATGTTGGGACTCCCCTCCCGGCAGTAGAGGCATCCTCCGCAAGGGATGTGAGTTTCTCCTGCCACCTTATCGCCGATAGAGAAGCCCCTTACATTATCCCCCACCGCGACAACCTCTCCAGCATATTCATGGCCGGGTACAAACGGAATCTTACGATGGAGCTGTGCAGCCCACTCGTTCCAGTCATAGCAGTTCAAATCCGACCCGCAGAGAGAGGCAACGTGCACTTGTACTAGTAACTCGTTGGGCTTCAGTTGAGGTATTTGGATATCACTAAGCGTTAGGCCCGGCCCGCGCTGGGCCTTCACAAGTGCTTTCATTTTTCTCCTTTGCAGGTTTTCCCTGCACACACGTGCTTTGTTTCAGTCCATTAAAATGCCGCCATTCACGTCGAGTATTTCTCCTGTTATGTAAGAGGAGTCCGGGCCCACCAAGAAGAGAATCGCTCGGGCAACTTCTTCGGCAGTGCCTAGCCGCCCCATAGGAATCATTTGCTCCTTCTCTTTGGCCTGATCGGCAGCCATTTCCGTGTGGATCACCCCAGGAGAAACCGCGTTTATCCGAATACCGAAAGGTGCGAATTCTCGAGCGAGTGATTTGGTTAGAGCTTCCACTCCCGCTTTGGATGAGGCATAGTGTGCCACAGGCAGATATCCTCCATGTTTCGCGGCCATCGAAGAGACGTTCACGATACGGCCATATTTCTGCTTCAGCATTTGGGGGATTGCCAGCCGACAACAGTTAAAAACTCCTTTCAGATTCACCGCCAGAGTGCAATCCCACAAATTCTCGGAAAGCGCGAGGAAGGGACTGACAGAGTATATCCCAGCGTTATTCACTAGGACGTCGATCCTTCCGCATGTGTTTATAATCTCCGCAATTCCATCCTGGACGGCTTCGAAGTCGGAAACGTCAAACGGACAAACTGCGACCTTTGCTCCGGCTTGATTAATCTGCTCTGCGGCCAGCCTGAGGGCATCCACATTGCGGCCGTTGATCACGACCGTAGCGCCTTCCTCAGCCAGCGTGCGTGCGATCGCAAAGCCGATGCCGTGACTGGAACCGGTTATCAGGGCAACCTGTCCCTCGAGCATATAGTTTCGGCAAATGTTCATCTTCGCCTCGTGGAACGCGATGCGCCCCGCGGAGGATGGATCCTCGCGCCAAGAACTCATTCGGCACAGGGTTCATGCTCTCGTCGACTTCACTCGTAACCCCGCGTAGGTAATCCCAGAGTTGCGTACTCCAAAGCCAATTCTGCCCTCAGGTAGCTTGAGATCGGGAAAAGCGACGGCAACCCCCTCTGCTTCGCTGCGGGTCAATGGCCACAGAACAGCCATTAACAGGCTCCCCTTAGCAGTGATGCGGAAACCTATTTGCGACTCTTTACCTAAGTCTTTCATGCGTACTACTACAGCTTCGTGAGATTCTCCAAAATGATTTTCTTGTAAGTAGATCCTTGATCCCTGCGGGCCGATGACGAGTAAGTAGGACTCAGTTCGGCCAGAATGCCGAACGATAATACTTGCGAGACCGTTATAGGAAAAATTATCAATAGCTACCCTGCCGCAAAAGTCGAAATCGCCATACCAACCCCGAGATAACAGCAATCCATTTCAGTGCCTTGGTAGGAACCACCCCCAGCACTTTCGCCAGGCTTCCAATCACCACTCACAACCTCCCATTGAGAAGCCCTAGCTAGCGCCTGGAAAAGCCAAGAGACCTCCTGTGGCTATGAATAGTAAGAAACTGAAAAGAGAAGCCGATACCTTCTTTGCACACTCATGCCTCATATAGCGATCCCTCCGCTCCATGGACGTCGTGACACTCGTTTCCTCTGTTCGCAAATGTCTTGACAACACCGCAAATTTCGGTGGCCGAATGTCCGCAATACATCCCCGCCGAGAACCAACCGCTTTTCGTCATCGTTCGCTTTTGCGAAGCTTCCACACCCGAGTTCATATGCCAAACTACGGCAGTGCGGCGCATTAAATCGGGCGGCCCTCGGCAGTTACTTCGCTTCTACTTGGAGTCGATTTACCCTCAACTCTCTAACCTTCCCCCGAACAGCAGTCAAGCTGCCAAGTTGGCGTAATCCGCTTGCGGGAGCCAGGGCCATCGACTAGCAACCTCAAATCTACTGGGTTTCCGACGAGAATCGTGCCTCCACGGTCCGCGCTTCATCCTCGAACTTCGGTAGGACGTCACTCCAACGAGCGATGGGGCCACCATACGGAGTGTCTCCCAGGATGTCGGTGGCACTGAAGTAGGCCCTGTCACCAGCTTTGGCCAACTGCCGGTAACTTTGCAGCGAGCGGCGCAGAGCATTCAAGCACCTTTCACGGGCCTGACTGTCTTGAACCTGAAATAGAGCCTTCTTTGCCACCCAGACCCGCAGCCACACAGCGGCTTCCGCCTTTGCCGCGTAAAAATCCGCCATCCACTTAATCATCTCCAGGTCGTGGACAAACCTGTCGGCTTCCTCGCGCTCGCGCCTGACAAGCGGCAACGCCGTCCGCGCAGCTTGTAGGGCGGTCTGGGCGTGTTCCTGCTCGGCGATGGCAGCATCGACCGGAGTGGGCCCGAGAGTCTGTTCCCCCCGCGCCAGACGATCTGCATATTGTTTGATCGTCAATAACGGCTGGGGGAGGGGCGGTGTGCTAAAGTCTGGAGAAAAGCCGTGCATGCCAGGAGCATGTACCATCTGATCCAGGCGCGCACCCTCAGCGAGGCAATCGGCATCCGTTCCAGCACCGGCATCGATGACAATACGTTCGCCGTCGTACTTCCATATATCCAGATTAAGGCCCTTAGACGCGAGGACTTCCGGTTCCCACCAGGAACCCAGCCAGAACTGTTTTGTTAGGTTTGGCGCCACCCAGCCCGCGTTTACGTACGCTTTGAGCATCTGCCGAGCCGCTCTGGAAGGCATCCCAAAGCGACGCTGTATGCGTTCCGTCCAATAAGCGTCCTCCTGATCCTTAGCTCGCTCCGGATTCCATGTGTAGCGTCCCCAAATGGCAAACCAGAGCCAGTCGCGGTCGACCTGCAAAAGCTTCGGAGTCACTCGGTCCCCGCTATATGGCCAGTCGGCCCACATCGTGTGAAAGTGGACCCCATAGAATCTTCTTTTCAGGAAGTTTTGACAGACGATGCGAATGTAATCGGGTGATCCCCACCGGAACGGCTTCAAGTTTTGGAGACACATGACGTTCGCCAGGTGTCCTTGGCTGACGGCGATCAGCGCGTCGTGGCTGGGGTCGGCTTCGAGCGACGCGAGGCTCTCATTGTTGTATTTAAACATGGTATAGAGCGGCTGATAAAGAGGGATTATCTCTCGAATCGTCGCCATATCTATGCCGTATGCCCTCAGCAGCATGATCGGATCGCGGCCCGTCCTCTGGCCTACCCTCCGAAGGACAGGGAAAATCACGTCGCGCATCAGGATAAGCGGGCTAGGGTAGAACGGAGCCTCGCCTTTGCAAATCGTTATCAGGAGTTGCATTTCTGGGTATTCCGTCAGAAACCGCTCAACACATGTCGCTGTATAACGCTCGGCCAGCTGCAACCCCTGAGCTCCTCTCAATTCCTCCGCGTGCGCGCGATTGAAACTTGGTGACACGTCGATTGCATAGAATTCCCAGATGATGCGAATCGATCGCCGGCGAGCTTCGTTATTGAGCCAGCCCAGAAGGGCGCGATTCTCCGCGAGCTGTTCTTCACTGACTTCCTTATCCTCTGGGAATTCAGGCAACCTTACAAAAGAGGAAAACGGGTATTCCGACCAGATGCAGAGGCCGTTCAAGCGATTCTCAGCCAGAGTGTCCAGCACTCGCGTCCAGATGCCGCGGTCATAGAACCACTCGTAGTAAGGCCTGGCGACTGGTTTTTTCAGACGCCATGCATCAAAGCCACCAGGCGTGAGATCGATTCCCGCAATACGCAACGGCATGGCAGGCGCCTCGGTGCTAGAGAGCCCCGCAGGTATGACGCCTGTACGTCGAATCTCGTCCAGTAGCTCCATGCACCCATAGAGTGTGCCTGCATCGTCGCTGCCAGCGATAGCGACGACCTGCGGTTCCTTTGATACCGAACGTATCAGGAAGCCTTCTGGGGCGTTCGGAACATCTGTTGGTTGGATTAGCGGGTGGTTCGTGGCCGGCCCGATCACAACTGCAGGACCCTTGGAGAACTCGCGGCCTACCTGTAAGGTCGCCGGTCGCCCTGTCTCCAATAGCGCTAATTGCAGGCGTTCGGCACCGTAGCGTGCCGACGGCCCAGCTCCCGGCAACAAAAAGATGCTCCAATTGTTAGCCGCCCGGGCGGGGATAGCAACCCAACACATCGGGACCACGTAACACAACAAGGTTGGGATCAGGAGTCGATAAATTCTTTTTGCTGGAAACATACGACAACTGATCCGGCGCAGGTACAAGCGCATACGAATGTTCATTGCCGAACGCTCCTCTTTTTCCGCGGCGATAACCGCTCCAAAATTGACTCGAAGCGGGTTCATGGAACCGCCGGGATTTTTGGTCAAGCTCATTGGTTTATCGCTCTGTTTGGTGAATTTGCTACTCCTAGCTTTTGCATTTGACAGACTCTCACAGATTGTTTATCATGAGATCTGGAGATTGTCAATAGTCGATTTTAGATTCTAGATTAGTCCGAAATCTAGAATTGAACGGCGCCCATGACTGAAACACTCACTCTCGATATTTACCGAAAGCGACCTGAGGGATTGTCGCAGTGGATCGTCGAAACTCTACGGGGCGCTATATATGCCGGCAAACTAAAACCTGGCGATCGCATAGTAGAAGGCAAGCTCGCGAAAACGCTTGGGGTCGGTGTTTCACCGCTCCGCGAGGCGTTGCGACAGCTTGAATCCTTGGGCTTGGTTACTCGTTACAGCAACAGGGGTACGTACGTGACTCAGCTGACCCCTGCGGAGCTCAGCCAACTTTACCGCCTGCGTACTGAGCTTGAGAGCCTAAGCGTGAGGTTTGCGGTCGAAACACCCGACAAGCCGGGGTTGGAGACCCTTCGAACCTTAGCCGGACAGATGAGGGACGCAGGTTTGGCCGGGGATATTATCAAGCATTTCGAATACGACCTGCAGTTCCACCTGCAAATTTGCCGTATCGCCAAGAATCCCTTTCTGGAAAGGTGCCTTCTGAACCTTTTGATTCCGTTCTTTGCTTTCGAGGTTATTTGCTTCCGGCAGCGTCCTGACTTCCTGGATCTGGCGGGAAACAGCGAAAAACACTTCGAGATCGTAGATTTAATCGGCGGAACAGACGTTGACCAAGCTACGGCCGGCATGCGTCGCTTGATGTCCTATTTCTACGAGGAAACCTTGAAAAAGCTTTTTGCTGCAACTCAAGCGCACTCTGAAAACCCAGTAAGCTCGAATCCGTGAGCTTCGGGCGCACCTCACTTCTCGATTGTGGCGGCTAGGGGTTATGAAAGGTTGAGTCAGGACAGCACGCTCGCGGATGATGGTTACCTCCTTCTACACAATGGGGAGGTCTTTTCGGGTTCGGATTGGATTCCGCAGGACCAAGCCATTACACCACTGCGGTGCCGCCAGGGCCTTCTGGTACGCTACCCGATCCGGATGAAAGAAGATTTGCTTCCCTTCCAGAATCTTTCCACAGAAGAGGCGGTCAGTCTGTTGGGCACCAATTTGAAGAATGGCGGGTGCACGCTGAGCGAGCCGCAGGTCCTCGACCTATTCGACCAACAACTTCGTTTGAAGGGGTCCTTCACGCTACATTCGGAAACCGCCAAAAGAAACGGAGGCGATTACGACTTCGACCAGGTTTGTGTGGTCGAGGGTGACCGCTTTCCACGGTTCGTCCAGGACCGCTTTGCTTATCAGGAGCAGAAGTTCAATCCCAAGAATAAACTCCAGAAGAAGCAAAGCCCCTGGTGGAATCTGCCCCAGGTGGCGATGATGGCTCGAGGCAATCGCATCGGTTCCATTACCGACCTCAAGACCTCGTGTCTCGCCGCCGGCAAGACGGACTTCGCAAACCAACTTGTCGACCAGCTTCAAAATGCCATCGACCAGTTGAAGTGGGGAACGGAGCCGACCAGAAGCTGATCAGCGAGGTGCGCAAACAAGTCACGCCCGCACCTTGGCTGAAGCTTAAGAACAAGCGCAGCATTTCCGAGCTTCCGGAACACCTCGCCATCCCTGAAACCGACAAGATCGGAAAGATGTACGTATTTCTCCGCCAACACCTCAATCGGTTCTTCTCGGAGACCGCACCGCTCAGTGACTTTCGCGGGCTGATTGCAGGCGATCCCTTCAGCCGCGAGATTTACCGGGAGTGCGGCATTGTCTCGACTTTCTATGCCGTCAATATCGCGCGCGTGGTCGAGCGGCGGAAGAAGCTCGAGAAGGCGCTCGAGGAAGCAGAAGCCGAATTCCAGGCCAAGAAATCAGACCCCGCCACTCGGAAAGAGGCGACCTTCAAGCGCAACCAGGCCCAGGCGGCACTGCACTTTTTCGAGGAACGAAGCCGCCAGGACATCAAAAACCTGATCCACATGGTCCGCAAGTGGGCCGAGCAGAAGAATGGGAATCGGTTGTCTTATCTGACCGCACTGCACGCCATCGCCTGCAAAACTGCTGCGGCGTGCCAAAATAAGGACCGGTAGGGCACGGGATCAATCGTGTTCTACGCCTTCCCCCAGGAAATCGTGAACAAAATGGTGGAACGAACCGGCGGCCGGCCAATCACGGTAGCGGTTCCCGAACTCTGTGATGGTGAAGTAGAGATCGACGCCGAAGGGCGTGTTTTTCTGGTTGCTGCTTTCCCGAACGGTGACGGCAGCCTTCATGAACGCCGCATCTTCCACATGCAAGTGACACACAAAGGCGAGGTGTTTATGGACCGCGACGGAGGCGGAAACCCGGTAATGGTCGACAGGGTTCATCCGTTCTCTATCGAACCAGGGAGGAGCGAGGTGCGCGACGGGAAGGTCATCTTTCCCGGAACGCAACAACGTCCCTTTGTGCCGCGAAAAAGGAAGGTGGAATGAGTAGCAAGCTTCGCTCAGCTTGCCTATAACACAGCAACCTAGCCTCGGGGGCTCCGCGGGTGGCGCCGACATCGCTGTTTATTTCGGCGACCCGATTGCGCTCTTCATCGGCAATCAATTCCTCATAGAGTTCGTGGAATTGAACCCGCACGTCGGGATTGGCCGGTCCTAGCGGACGAAAGCCAGTCGGCCGAACAATCACCGTATGCTCAAAGGGATGAGCCGCCGCCCGCTGCTGGCCATTAACCCGATAACGCACGGGACCGCACTGCATAAAGATGATCGGATGGTGGCCATCCTTACCCGTCATGGTTGCGGACAGCGGGGTAGGGCAGAGTCTTACAGTCCATAGACTCTGCGGCCTTTCTTGAAGAAACGAACCGCACACTCCGAGGCGTCGGAGTCTGTAGCACTAGTTCCAAACTTCTTCGTTTCTTGCGAAGAATTTCTGCGGTCATCGCTTGGCCCAGGATGGCGGGAATTGCCGATTTGCGATTGCCGATTTGCGATTGCCGATTTTCCCGGCGTGGCCGGCTGATGGACATTGGAAGGAGTTGCCACACCACTTTTTCAATCGTCCCGCCGCGGCGGGTCAATCACCAATCACCAATTAAAACCTGGTCTTCGGTTGCGGCTACGGGCCGCGCTGTGCTACTAGAATTCGTCGAAGCCGGTAGGGCCGAGTCTCGCAGCGGCGTAGCACACACTCTCGCAGGGACTTAATTTATGACTTAATTTATGAGATTGACGGCAGGATATGAGCGTGATATAATATGAGAAAGGTGAATAGGTCGACTCTGGCAAGGGACAGAGTGTATCTGGCTGGCGTCGTCATCGCCGGACGCGATAGCAAGAACTCTTCATACAGAATGGCCGATTTCACGGGAAGCAGATCATGTCGGATATTCTTAGGGAAGAACAGTCTACAGTCCACAGCCGACAGTTGACCCTAGTCCGACGTCAGGGGTTCGTTGTCAGTTGACAGTCTGCAAGGAGACTAACCAAACATGGAACAGACGGATTACAAGCTCACTCAAGTCAGCGTCGTTATGCTGGGCGTTCACGACGTGACGCGCTCGCTGGGTTTCTATCGCGACAAGCTGGGCCTGAAGGTTCAGCGTGAGATCCCTGGCTTCGCGTTCGTGAACGCCGGCGCGGTCACCTTGTGCCTCAGCGAGCCCGCGGCCAAAGTCCGTGGCCAGGTTGCCGGCGCCGGCGAGATCGTCTTCTCTGTTGAGGACGTAACCGCCGCCTATCAAGCGCTGCGAGGGAAAGGAGTCCAGTTCACTCAGGAACCACGAAGCGTCACGCCCACCACGTGGGTCGCCAACTTCGACGACCCTGACGGTAACCACCTCTCCATCTTTGGGCCCTAATCGCAAGGCCATTAAGAATCTCAAGTCATGGGCACAAGCCGGCGAATAGCCGGCCCTGCCTGTCTTGCGGCTTTGGAAGCGGCGCGGCTAGACATCTTCTCGTCCGTGAAACAGAGAACGGAAGAGGGCGATTTTGGCCTTGGCGGGTGAACGCTGATTCACGCCAACTTGCTGCAACGCGGGCAATCGGACAAGCGTCTGCACAAGCATATTCTACATTTGGATCCCCGCAAAGCTCCAAGCACAATCGAAAGCCGGCGAAGAGCTTCGCCGACAAGATCGTCATCGGTTCAAATCTCTTTCCCGGCCCCGATCGGGCGGATTCCACAGGTTCGTTTTGAGGTTCTTTGGCGGCTGCCCGATTCCGAACTTTACGTGCTTGGCAAGCACAAGTCAGCCGCCCGCCGGCGCATGCTTCACCTCACCTGGGGGCCGGACTCGGTTACCGAAGCCTCGCCCAAGGAGCCACGATCCAGGCCTTGGTCATCCAGAAGGTGCAAGGCAACTCGTGAGGTGTTTTCCGGCGCGCTAAGTCTTTGGTCAAGGGAAACTGCTCCGAACGGCTTGGCGTTTCCCATCGAGACGTCGCCCAGGAGAACACCGCGCTGATCAAAAAGGCGGGCGGCGAGGCGTCCGGGGTAGAACACTCCGAAGGAGCCTGTGAGATGCAGCGCACCCGCCACGCGGCGCACCTCGAGAGGCCTTTCAACCGCCCCAGCGTCCGTCACATCAACCAGGACAGGAGAGGAGCGCGTCGGGAACCACTCGGAATCCAGCGTGTAGGTTCCACCGGGCGGCAGGCTGACCATCGGTGAGTTCAACTCGGCTTCCATGTAGTAAGGTGTGTCCTCGGTGCTGGTCGAGGTCATCTCCGGCATTCCCTTGCCGTTCAGTTGAAGCCTTGGTCCATCGATGTAAAAGATCACCGAAGCCCGCTCGGGATAATCGGCGTGTGGCTCGTAGTGAAATCTCTCGACCATTGCATATTGGCTCTGACCATCCACCACGGCCACCCACCCAGCCGAGGAGTCCACGCCGACCTCACCTTCGAGATAGGTCCAATGAAGCGCGAACAGGTTGTGGCGAACTCCGTAAGACGGATGATCGATCGGCCCGGCGTGCGCGTCGAATTGGCGATTGAAAACACTCGCCGGATTTACTGGGGTGAAGGCCCAGAAGTCGTGATTGTAACCCACCGGCTCATTCTTATCCGCTGTATTGTACTGGGTGACGGATTGGACCGACCACTGCAAGTGATGGTTGGTGGCGTTTTTCATGACGGCATGAAAAGCAATCCGGGGTGAGCGCGAATCAATGCTGATCTCCCGCGAGTATTGCAAGCCGGTTCGCTCGTCCTGTGGCCCTTGCAGGCGGACAGCGCAAGTATCGCCGCGCGAGATGTTCTCGAATTGATAGACGCCGTCGTCGAGTTCGTCCGACCCCCCTGCCCAGTGCTTTTCATCTTGATCGCCTTCTGGCAGGGGCCAGATCTTGTCGCCTCCATAGTTAAACCACTTGCCCTTTGCAGCGCCCTCGGACGGCGGAAAGTACTGGCCGTAATAGCGCGGGTTCACAAAGAGGTAGTCATGCGACCCGAAAGTGACCTGCATCAAACGGCCGCCGAGTTGAGGAACGAAAATCAGCGTCACCCACTCATTCTTCATCCGCTGGGCGGACCACCCATGGTACTCAGTTGATTCCACGATACACTGGGCAGCGAGTGGAGTTGGCGCCTGGGTTGCTGCGGGTGTAAGCCACACTACGGCAAGGCCGCCGAAGGCAACAAGCGCCGCGATCCGGACCCGCCGTCGTAAAGGACTGCTTCTTCTCTCCGCGTTCATCATCAAAGGCAGTTTATATGCCTTTGTCTTCTTTGTCTATTTAACTAACGAGGCTTGCCGCCGTGGCGCAGGCCCTGTCGCGCCTCCCCGCGAAGGTGGCCGCACTGGTTACCCCGGAGACCCTTCTGCGCTGGTACTGGAGGCGCATGGCCAAGCACGTTCGACGGAAGCCAGCATCGTTAATCTCCCGGCCGTCCACGCGTCGCCGGGGAGGTGAAATAGGGGACTGTCAACGCACGGGATAGTCGCTTTGTCCAAGCTTTGTTGGGGGCCGGAAACCGATGCTTGCTGCTCACACCTTCTTTCGCTCCTTATGTTACCCCACTGTCAGTTACAGCGAAATCTCAATTCAACGTTGGGACAGCCGTGGGCTAATTGATTTTTTCCTAAAGGGTTCCCTGTCAAGCAATCTAAAAATGTTACTTTTGATGGATCGTCCTGCAATTTAAGAATGTTACCCGTTGTCGTTATTTTTTCCTTTCGTTTTTAGTTGTGAAGCAGCCGTCGTCGTGCTGTGGAAAGGTGGGAATCCGGCGCTCTTTGCCGGATTTCCAAGCGCGCAGGAAAGAGTGGCAAACTCGCTTTTTGAGTTTTCCACGCTTTCCTCGGCGCGGCATTTCCACAGCGCCTAGGTCGCCGTTTCACGCTGCTTGCGAGCCGCAGGACGCCTCCGGTCTACAGCCTGACGTCCTGCGGGCGGTACCGAATGCTGGCGGCTGGCTCCCGTCGTTCCCTGATTGTGACCCTCAGGGTAGCCCATGGTGCTGGCCTCGCGCTTCGCACCCGCGCCCACCGCCGGTCTCCTCTTTGCCTCGCGCTGGGGAAGAGATTTCGCCGCCCGCACCGCCTCCGCACGGAGAGCGAAGATGCGCGCCAGCTTGGCCTGAATAGTGAGCGAGAGCTGAAACGGGTGGAGAGTCTCTCGCCACCGTTGCAGTTCAGCGACCCGCTGCGCGTCCGCCCCCGGCGAGGCCAAGACCCGCTGAAAGGGGGTCTGGGGCGCTTCCTAACATCGCCCCAGGCGCGAGCCCATGCGCTCCTTCTTGGCCAGCTTCACCGAGGGCAGAAAGAGGTTCTGAAACAGCCCCAGCTCCTTTTCGTAGAGATCGTTGATGGCCTCCCGCGCCGCCTCGCTATGGTAACGGACGTAGCCTGGAATGCGGCGCAGGTGCGTCCAGTTCTTCTGCTCGATGTGCGCCTTGTGGTCTTTCTTGTAAGGCCGCCCGGGCGTGAATTGAATCTCCCCCGCCCGGCCATAGCGATAAAGATGATCGTTGATGAACTCCGCTCCGTTGTCCGAGTCGAGGCCGCGCAAGGCAAAAGGCAAGGTTTGGCGGATCTCCTCCAAGGCCCCCCGCACTCCTTCCTGACCCTTGCCCAGCACCGCCCGCGTTTCCGTCCATCCCGTGTGGATATCCGTCAGGTTGAGCGAGTAACAGTAATCGCCCCAAGCCGAGTTGCCCGAATGCGACACCAGATCAATCTCCGTGAAGCCCGGCACTTGCACCTCCCAGTGATCCGTCTTGAGCGCAAGGTGATGCTTCAGCAAGGTTCCCGGCTGGGTGCGGCCGTAGAGCCTTCGCCGCCCCTTTCGCTTCTCCCCGCGCAGCCGGTAGTCGATGCTGCGGGCGCTGATCTGGAGCAGTTGCCGCTCCAGTTCGGGCCAGAGCCGGAAGCGGCGGCGAATCCAAGGCATCCATTCCGGCAAGAGCGCTTTCAGCCGCACCGACCAGGGATAGTCGGCCGCTTCCCACCCCGCCTTCAAAATCCATATCACCCGCGGCCCATAGGTCATTCCCCGGCGGCGCCGCCGCCTCGCCAGCGGCTTGGCGGGCGGCGGACCGTTCAGCAGGCGAATCGCATGCTTACGGTGATAACCGCAGTTAGCACAAAACTCCTCCAGGATGGGTTGCTTCTCTGGCCCCGTGGCCCCCTGGTAGCGAGGATAAATTCTCTCCCAATAGTCTCTTCTCGATCGTCGACTCATCACCTTACCCGTATCCATAGCGGGTAACATTTTAAAATTGCGCGACCATACCGCACGGGTAACATTTTAGATTGCGCAACACGAGGGTTGCAATTTGTTGCGCAGAGGAGTATGAAGGGAGCATGCTTACCGGAGGAGGTATGACTGTAGTCGGCAATTCTCCTCAGCACACATTTGAGAGAAATCGGTCCTGGCCATGGATACGAACCAACCTCTGCCGCGCAAGGAACCATCTCCAGAAACGTCCTGGGCGTCAATCGACCGCCGGGACTGGCACCTCTGGCTGCTGTCTTTTCTGCTGATCTTTGTGCTAGGGGTGGGCATCCTCAGTTTCATGCTCCCGACCGCATTCTGGGAGCGAGGTGGGGTTCTACAGGCTCCGGATCGGGCTTTTTACGGTTTCTCCCTGCTGCTGATTTTAACTCTGGCATACCTGCATCAGAAAGAGTCTAAACTGCGCGAGCTAAGGCGCAAACAATGGGAAGCAAAGCTCGTTCACACCGCTTTCCACGATCCTTTGACGGATCTGCCCAACCGGTTATTATTTTTGGACCGGCTGGGACTGTGCGTGTCCCGAACCAAACGCCACCAGAACTATTTGTTTGCCGTCCTCTACATCGACCTCGACCGCTTTAAGATGATCAACGATGGCATGGGTCACGTGGTCGGAGATCACTTGCTGGTGCAAGTTGGACGAAGGCTTCAGTCCTGTTTGCGCGTTACGGACACGGTGTCGCGCATAGGAGGAGACGAGTTCGCAGTTCTGATGGACGATATCAAGCATTTCAGCGATGTGACTCGGGCGGTCGAGCGGATTCGAGATCAATTACTGTTGCCGTTGAAATTAGACGGGCATGAGGTGTTCACGACTGCCAGCATCGGAATTGCGCTCAGTTCCACCGGCTACCAAAACGCTGAGGACTTTTTGCGCGATGCCGACACGGCCATGTATCGCGCCAAAGCTCTAGGGGAGGGCCGGCATCAGATATTTGACAAATCCATGCACGAGCAGGCGGCAAGGCTGCTCAAGCTCGAAACCGATCTGCGGCGGGCCATCGAGCGGAAAGAGTTGCGGCTTCATTACCAGCCTATCATGTCCTTGCATACAGGACTGCTCGCTGGATTCGAGGCCTTGGTGCGCTGGCAGCACCCGGACGACGGCCTTCTTTCCCCGGCCGAGTTCATTCCCGTTGCAGAACGGTCCCAACTGATTATCCCGATCACTCAATCGGTGCTTCAGGAGGCCTGTTCGCAGGCTCGAATCTGGAGATCTCAGCTCCCTGCGGACTTCCCTTTCAGCATCAGCGTGAATTTGCCTGCCAAGTATTTGGCGAAACCGGATTGGGTGCAAGAAATCAGCGCTTTGATGGCGGAAAACGGGCTGCCACCGGAATTTTTGGCATTGGAGATCACGGAAAGCGAAATCATGGAAGATCCCGCATCCTTTTCCATTGCTCTCTCACATCTCAACGAACTCGGGGTGAAGACGTATATCGACGATTTCGGCACAGGATATTCCTCCTTAAAGTACTTGGCCAATCTTCCGGTTCACGCGCTCAAGATCGACCGTGCCTTCGTCTCCAATCTGGACGTCGATGAGAGAAACTCGGCGATTGTGCGTTCGGTTGTCTCGCTGGCCCATAACTTGGGACTGCAAGTGATCGCGGAAGGAGTGGAGACGTCACATCAGCTCGAATACCTGAAGGCGCTGAAATGCCAGTACGGGCAGGGATTTCTCTTTTCTCGGCCGGGCGACAGCGAACAAGCAACCCAGTTCCTTACTGCATATGGCCCGGGATCGGCTACGAGAGAAAGGTGAAATTCGCCAACCTCCGCGCTGCTTGGTTATGTAGACAGTTATGTAGACGGGCTAATCTCGGAGAAAAGAATCCCCAACTGGCAAAGCGCGCTTGGCCTTTATGTTGTCGACCGCCCTGATCCCGAAATCCACCAGCTTGAAAACGTTATCCTCGGCGAGAAGAGGTCTGGCCAACTTAGAATAATCTCGGTTAAGTCGTTACTCTCCCTTGCTGAGATAGCCAGTGAATACGACGTGAACCATGGGGATTTGCCCGCCATAATTCGACCTTCAGCGCCCACTATCGACTCGGTCGTTGACCTGATGGCGGGCCTCATCGCCCAGTGTCAGATCGAAGTGCCGCCAGAGGAAGCCGTTCAGACTCCTGAGACCTCAAACGGGAAGGAGGCAGCTTACTGGCTGACACCAGTTAAAGAAGACGAGAAGCAGACCGCCGAAGAAGTCATTGAAAGCCTGGTGGGCCAGGAAAAGATTTACGCCTTCGGGGAGAGGACGCTCGGCAGAAAACACATGAAGCCGGGCGACTGGCTTTGCTTTTACGCCACAGCTAAGGGCGCGCTCGCTCACGCCTGCGCAGCTTCAGCCCCCGAGAAAAAACCACACCGGAGAATTCGTAACAGAGCGTTGACTCGGCCGTAGACAAAACGCTCAGCGAAGTTCTGGTTAGATTGAGGCGGGGCACAACGGCACAGCCGACGTTGTGCCCCGTCAGCGATTTCATGTGATAATTCTGGGTCCTGCCAATCATCCAGAAACCAACTGAGATGGCTTACCTCGCGGTTATTCTGGCGACACCGCAAGGGGCTTTCGCCTGGGGTCGTGAAGGCCATCAAATCATAGTGATTGTGGCGGAGCATTTCATCGGCGACTTGCACCAGCCGTTGCATGATGAAGACAACGGCGACAAGGGCGGTAACACGCGCCACGTGATCTTTGACGGCCATCCCCATAACCTTTATTGGGTGTGGGACGCGGGCCTGCTCCAACAGTCGCCTAGCGATTCTTAACTGGAATCTGCCGTAGCGTAAAGACAGAGTGGGTAGCACCAGGACGTTCAGAGCAGTAGAAGTTACCAAACGACTTCCTGTAGCACTAGTTCCTGGGACCTTGTTGTGGCGCGAAGATTTTGCGCGTCGCGTAGGGGCGAGCGGCGCTCGCCCCAGGGCCGAACGCCGTTCGGCCCTACGTGTTGGTTGCGGCTCTGCCGCGCTGGAGCACTAGTTCCAAACTTCTTCGTTTCTTGCGAAGAATTTCTGCGGTCATCGCTTGGCCCAGGATGGCGGGAATTGGCGATTTGCGATTGCCGATTTTCCCGGCGTGGCCGGCTGATGGACATTGGAAGGAGTTGCCACACCACTTTTTCAATCGTCCCGCCGCGGCGGGTCAATCACCAATCATCAATCACCAATCACCAATCACTGATCACCAATTAAAGCCTGGTCTTCGGTTGCGGCCGAAGGCCGCGCTGTAGCACTATTGGCCAACTTCATCGCGCGGCGCGAAGAAAAGCAGATCCTTCTCCCGCAAGGCGGGATCAGGATGACATGTCATTCTGAGCGAGGATAGCCGAAGACCGTTATCCGTGATGTCAGAAACGCAGCGCATGGCAAAGTGGGTCCGCCCTCTCCCAAGGGGCTGAACACGTCCCACATTTTTTGCTGGACACGGGGGGTGCCAATCCTGTAAGCTGCCGCCGTGGAGATTTGCGGTCAGGAATTCAGCCCCGCTATCGTGGCCCGGCTGCGG
>JBEKME010000066.1:0-35242 GCA_050008675.1 Terriglobia bacterium | reverse complement strand
GTCTGGCGGTGAACCCTGTCGGAGAGCCGGATGCGGGAAATCCGCACGTCCGGTTCGATGAGCGGGGACGGGAAACGGGACGACGTCCGCGTCGCAACCGCGCCCAACCCCGACTCTACTGAAAAGAGGGAAGTTAGTAGGTGGTAGGTGGGGAAGTATGAATTATGAATGGTGAATTGCGAATTATGAATTGCCAGTTGCCTCCTCACTTCTGGCCAGCGCCGACTGCCTTCTGCTTACTGCCGACTGCCTGCTGCGTTTGAGGGGGGTTGGAGTTGGTGGGACTCTTGGCCCGTAACACAGACTACGACAAGATGTCACCGCCGACGGGGAAAGAAAGAACTGGTAACTTTAAAAACTGACGGACCGACGCGGGAATGTCTATGAAAACAAAGGACCGGCTTTCACCAACCCGAAAGGAGGCGGGAATATTATAGAAAATATAGTAGTTACACGTTGAAAGGGGGAATGTTGTTGAAAAAAATGGTAGTTAGTAGGTGGTAGGTGGGGAAAAGCAGGTTCCCGGAGGCAGGGTTCAGAAGTCAGAATGAAGAGCATTTTCTGCCCGCCCTCTGCCTTCTGCTTTCTGGCTTCTGCCGACTGCCTACTGCATTTCAGGCAAACGGGATGGAGAAAGCTCTTTGCAGGCATGGCAGCCATGGATAAGATGTCATCGCCGACAGGGAAAGAGAAAGCTAGTAACTTCAAAAATTGACGGAGCAATGCGGGAATGTCTATGAAAACAAAGGGCCGGCCTTCGGCAGCCCAGGGTGAAGCGAGAATCTTTTAGAAAACAAAGGTAGTTACGCGTTGAAGGCGGGAATGTTGTGTGCGCCCCAACGGCGCGGATCGCCAGTGGGTGGAAGTCCCACCCAGATAGTCGTCGGTAAGTCTGGTAGCTGACAAGCGGCTTAGGCCGGCGACGGGCCGGACCGGGCCGAAGCCTTGTGACAAAGGCCACCTAGGGTGGCTGAGCAACCCTGCAGGCCGTAACACGTGTGAAGCCTGAGCAGGCCTCGAAAGTGAAGTCGTGGACGCCGACCTGTCTAGACATCAGGGAAGGCTGCACCGACCGGGAAGTTATCGACACGTGCACCGGTTGGGTCCACCGGGGTAATGGGCACGGCATGCAGGGAAGGTGATCCGGGCGAGTGGGGGAACCTCAGTCCTGGGGGTTCCGCTCTCGGCAAGGAGGGCGGCCAGGCTGAGACTCGGAGAGGGTCATAGTACCGTGGAAGCCGGGCAATGCCGGTGGAGGGAAGGGCCCTCACTTCTGGGTGCTCGCGAAGGGACCGCGATCAGGTGATTGGCGAGAGCCTATCCACACCGTTGTTGGTCGGACGTTCCTGAGCGCGCTCTACGGTGGGGCGAAGGAGACCCCGTGTGCCACACCGTGAAACCAGTCGGAGAGCCGGATGCGGGAAATCCGCACGTCCGGTTCGATGAGCGGGGGTTGGGAAACGGGACGACGTCTGAGTCGCTACCGCGCCCACCCTCGACTCTACTGAAAAGAATGGTAGTTAGTAGGTGGCAGTCGGGGGAAGAATGGGAGTCGGGAGTCAGAATGAAGAGCATCTGCTCTCCGCCGACTGCCTTCTGCTTACTGCCCACTGCCTACTGCCTACTCCGGTCGTAGGTGGTAGGTGGGGAAGAAGGGCTGATAGCTGACGGCTGACGGCTGACAACTGACGGCTGAGGTGGCGCGCCTGGAGGGATTCGAACCCCCGACCTTCAGCTTCGAAGGCTGCCGCTCTATCCATCTGAGCTACAGGCGCACGATTGCAGTGTACCCTAACTCGACGGAAGAGAGAAGTGCTAGTTGACTGTGTGGCAGCAGACTAGAAAAGTCCAGAGCGAGATTCTTCGCGCAGTTTATCCTGAGCGGGCAGAGCGAGATCCTTCTCCCGCAAGGCGGGATCAGAATGACAGCGAAGGACTCAGGATGACAGCATGGCAGACGAGTGCAAAGAGGCGCGTCGTGGGTGGGTGAACACGTGTTCTTAACTGTCGACTGTGAACTGTCGACTGTCGACTTTGGTAGTGGACAGTTCCGTTCAGACTTGTGCGATTTCTTTGGCCACGCGCAGGAATTGCTGGGCGGCGGCGGAAAGGGCGCCACGGCGGCGGTAGACCAAGCGCAGCTTGCGTTGGATGCGCAGTTCCTTGACGTTCACGGCTACGAACTCCTTGCGCGCCAATTCCTCTTGGACGCACATGCGCGGGGCGAAGGCCACTCCCATGCCCATGCTGACGAACTTCTTGATGGTTTCCACCGTGGGCAGTTCCGCATCGATCCTCAAGGGGGTGCGCAAGCGGGCGAAGGTTTCGATCACGCTCTGCCGGTAGGGGGAAGCGATGCTATGAGCGATAAAGGATTCGCGGCCCAGATCGCGCACGCTGACTTCATGCGTGTTCGCCAAGGCGTGCTGCGGGGGAACGATCATGCACAGCTCGTCCAGGCTGACCACGGTGGATTCCAGGTCAGGGTTGCGGGGGTTGTAGGAGAGCACGCCCAGGTCGATCTCGTGACGAACCAGCGTGCCGGGAATCTCGCGCGAAAGACAACGCTTGACGATCACCTGCACGGGCGGGTGGCGCTGGCGGAAACGTTTGAGTACCGGGAGCAGATAAAGAGCGGTGGTCTCATTGGCGCCCATGGTCAGCTTGCCACGCTCGAGGGCGCGGAGCTCATTGAGGGCGGCGCGCGTCTCAGCCCGGAGGTTCAAGACTCTTTCCGCGTTCTCGTACACCATGCGCCCGGCTTCGGTGAGGATGCCGCTCCTCGAGGAGCGGTCCAGCAGGGGTTCTCCTGTCCACTCCTCGAGCCGGCGGATTGCCTGGCTGATGGCCGGCTGCGTTCTGAGGAGCTTGGCCGCCGCACGGGAAAAACTCTTCTCTTCGACTACCGCTACGAAGGCTTCGAGTTGGGAGATTTCCATGAGTGATTCCTTCTACCGGGGATTGAGCACAATGGTAATGCGTCCGTTGTCCGTAGTCCGTGGTGCGTGGTCCGTAGTCAGTGGTCCGTCGTCCATAGTCCGTTGCACGAGCGAAAAAACTTACGCCAAACTGACTGCTCTTCAACGGACAACTGACCACGGACAACGGACGACCGACAAGCCACCCAGGGCGCTTCGCGACGGAGAGCGAGGTCATAAGCATAGCTTATGATACCAGAAATATTATAAATTTGACTTTGCCACCCGACCGGTCGGACAATCAGCAGGATTGGTTCATTGAATCATCGGGCCATTGAGTCATTGAGTCATTGAGCCATTGGGTCATTGAATCATTAAAAGGCAGGCGCAGACGTCGGGTCTCGGAGGCAATGAAGAAATGATTCAATGACCCGATGACCCGATGACCCGATGACCCGATGACCCAATGACCCAATGACCCAATGGCCCGATGGCCCAATGACCCAATGACCCAATGACCCGATGGCCCAATGGTTCAATGATTCAATTCTGGAGGCGCGATGTCCGACCGAGTCTATATTTTCGATACCACGCTGAGGGATGGCGAGCAATCTCCTGGCTGTAGCATGAATTTCCAGGAAAAGCTCGAAATGGCCCGGCAGTTGGAGCGCTTGCAAGTGGACATTCTCGAGGCTGGCTTTCCGATTGCTTCCCAGGGTGATTTTGATGCCGTGCGGGCCATCGCGGCGGAAATCAGGACGCCTGTCATTGCCGCGCTGGCGCGGGCCAGCCAACTGGACATCGACCGTGCCTGGGAGGCGATTAAAGATGCCGCGCGACCGCGCCTGCATACTTTCCTTGCCACCTCGGATATCCACCTGAAATACAAGCTGCACAAGACACGCGAGGAAATCCTGGAGCAGATCAGTCGGGCGGTGGGGCACGCGAAGTCGCTGTGTGGCGACATTGAATTCTCTCCGGAGGATGCGGGTCGCACCGACCGCAACTACTTGATCGAGTGCTGTCATGCGGCGGTGGAGGCGGGGGCCACGGTATTGAACCTTCCGGACACGGTGGGATACTGCCTGGAGCCTGAATACGAGCGGATGTTTGCCGACGTCAAATCGCGCCTGCCTGGAATGGACAAGGTGATCCTGAGCACCCACACGCACGATGACTTGGGCCTGGCGGTGGCGAATACCCTGGCGGGGCTGCGGGGCGGGGCGCGCCAGGTGGAGTGCGCGATCAACGGCATCGGTGAGCGAGCGGGTAATGCGGCCCTGGAAGAGGTGGTGATGGCCATTTACGTTCGCAAAGACGCCCTGCGGGTGCACACCGACATCCGGAAAGAAGAGCTGTACGCCTCCAGCCAGTTATTGACGCGGCTGAGCGGCGTTGCCGTGCAGCGGAACAAAGCCATTGTGGGGCGTAATGCTTTTTCGCACGAGGCTGGGATTCACCAGGATGGCGTGCTGAAGAACGCCATCACCTACGAGATCATCACGCCTCAAACGGTGGGCCTACCCTCGAACCAGATTGTGCTGGGAAAACACTCCGGCCGGCATGCCCTTGCCAAGCGCTATGAAGAGCTTGGTTACCAGTTGGCGAAGCCCGAACTGGAGCGTGCCTACCAATTGTTCAGCCAGCTCACGGACCGCAAGAAAAACATCTACGATGAGGATCTCCTCGCGATTGTGCAGGAGGGCTTCCAGCACCTCCCGGAGATGTTCACTCTGAAACTCTTGCAGAGCGTGACCTCGAGCGAAGGGCGGTCCACGGCAACCGTCGAGTTGGAAAAGGACGGCGCCGTATTCCACGACTCGGCGACGGCGGAGGGGCCCTGCGATGCGGCTTTCCGCGCGGTGGACCGAATCATAGGCGTTCCGGGCATCATCGCTGATTTTTCGGTGCATACTGTCGGTCCTGGGACGGACGGCGTGGCAGAGGTTTCGATTCGGGCGCGATTTGAAGGACGCGAGTTCACGGGAAGGTCCACGAGCCACAGCGTGGTGGAAGCCGCCACCCGCGCCTACCTGCAAGCAGCCAACAAGGCGGCCTACGAGTTGAAACGCCTCGAAGCGGAGGAGGTAGCCCTCGCTTCCAGTTCGGTGCACGAGAATGCGACCGTGGACCGTCTCCTCCCCGGCGGCTACTAGCCGGTAACCTTTCGTCGCGAAGCTTTCAACGCATGTGAAGTTCTCTCCAGAAGCCGACCGGGAGTTCAGCTTATTGACCATGGTGGGAAGCGCCAAGAGGCGGGGCCTTGGACCATTCTGCCCAGCGTAACGTATTGATTCTAAATGCTTTAGCATTCGACGCCCGATTACGCTCGAAGCCAACACAGACTTTCGACTTCAGGAAAGTCGTAAATTTGCGTGTCATTTGCGAGACTTGGTCATTCCCGTCCCGCCATGGCGGGAGGAATCCACTCCGCAAACCTTTGGAAATGTGCTGTCGTCGGACTGGATTCCCGCTTTCGCGGGAATGACCGGTGCTTTTGCGGGAATGACCGGCGGATCGAGTGGATCCGCATTCCAAATGACACCAGCACCAGAAAAATCGCAAATTTGTGTGTTAATCTTGTATAATATACATCAGAACAGATATGCAAAGTGTTTATAGGGTAGCAGTGCTGTCCGGCGATGGTATAGGGCCTGAAGTCACGGCCGAGGCGATAAAGGTCTTGCAGGCGGTGCAGGCAATCGCCGGGCCGACATTCAGGTTTCAAACCGGTTTGATCGGTGGTTGCGCTTTGGATGCGACCGCCGTACCACTGCCCGCAGAGACCGTTTCCATCTGCAACAACTCTCAGGCGGTATTGCTAGGCGCGGTGGGGGGGCCCAGATGGGATTCCGTTCGGCCGGAAGTCCGGCCGGAGCAGGGTTTGCTACAGATCCGGAAGAGGCTGGGGCTTTACGTGAACCTGCGCCCTGCCCGAGTGCTCGATTCGCTGGTAGGAATCTCGGCGCTCAAACCCGACCGTGTTCGGGGCACTGACCTGGTGATAGTGCGCGAGTTGACGGGGGGAATTTACTTTGGCAATCCCCGGGGAATCTTTACCAGGAACGGCGAACGAGTGGGAATCAATACGGAGGTCTATCGAGAGCACGAAGTGGAACGTGTGGCGCACCGGGCCTTCCAGCTTGCGCGGCTGCGGCGGCGCAAGGTCACTTCGGTAGACAAGGCGAATGTCCTCGAGTCTTCCCGTCTTTGGCGCGAGGTCGTGTCGCGCGTGGCCAAGTCTTATCCTGAAGTCGAGCTCGAGCACATGTACGTGGATAACTGTGCCATGCGGCTCATCGATCGTCCAACGAGCTTCGACGTTGTCCTGACCACCAACATGTTCGGGGACATCTTGAGTGATGAGGCCGCCATGCTCACGGGGTCCATCGGCCTTTTGCCGTCGGCCAGCCTGGGTGAGCAACATGCCTTGTACGAACCCATCCACGGGTCAGCGCCGGATATCGCGGGGCGCAATCGAGCCAACCCCATCGCGGCCATCGCCTCCGCCGCCCTGATGCTCCGGTATTCGTTCCGCATGGAGGTGGCGGCGAGCGCCATTGAGACAGCTATCGAAAAGGTTCTGAAACGCGGCTATCGGACGCCCGACCTTCCGGTCAAATCCCACCCCGTCACGACCTCCCGCATGGGCGACTTGATCGCCGAAACTACGCAGAAAATCTTGAAATCCTCGAGAGCCTAGTTTCGATTCCTGGTGCGAATTCTAGTTCGTCGGCGGGCGGCGCGTATATTGTTCATTATGTATGCGCCGCCGCTACTGCTCGTAGGGGTAGGGCTTGCCCTACCCGGTCGACGTCGATATGCCCACCGGGGGACGGCAAGCCGTCCCCCTATGGTGCGTGGCGCGCACATGAGAATCAATGTATGCACCCGCGTCGGCCGACGGGCTGACGCGTCTGAAGCTCTTCGCTGACGAGCGCCATTCGATGGCCTAGGACGCGCCCTGCCATGGAAAAGACCCCGGCCGCAAAGCCGGCCCGTCGCCCGAAGGCCATAGGCCGCAGGGCGGCATCCGCGCCGCCTGCTCTTTACCAATGGTAAACTTTATGCTACCATGATGATGATCGACATCCGCGAGTATCACGACCGCGCCGGTCGGAGCCCTTTTCGCGAATGGTTCGACAAGCTGAACTCCGAGGCGTCGCGGAAGGTCACAACCGCTCTGTACAGGGTGGGGCTCGGAAACCTGTCCAACGCCAAAAGCGTTGGCGCGGGCGTCTACGAATGCAGAATACATTTCGGCCCCGGATACCGCGTGTATTTTGGCAAAGAGGATGAGCTGATGGTGATCCTTCTTGGCGGCGGAACGAAACAACGGCAGTCGAACGACGTCAGGGTTGCGATCGAACGGTGGGAAGACTACAAGCGGAGAAAGAAAGATCAAAAGGAAGGCGAATGAAAATGGCTTTGACCAGAGATTTCAGGGAAACGGTCCAAGCGCGGGTCAGGCGAGACCCGGCATTTCGAAAAGGGCTGCTTAGCGACGCCCTCGAATCCTATCTCTCCGGCGAGGCAACGCTGGGCAAGGAGCTGTTGCGTGATTACATCAATGCCACCGTCGGGTTTCCTAGGTTGGCCGCGCAGACCGGAATCCACGTGAAGACCCTCCACCACATGTTCGGCCCGAAGGGAAACCCGACCACCAGCAATTTCTCCGAAATCGTTGCCTACCTCCAACGCGCGGAGGGCGTGCGCTTCGAGGTGCGACCCGCGCGCCCCTCGGCGCGCTCCAGGCGGCGGCCATTGCCGCACAGACCCATCCGGGCGACCTTAACTGCAATGGGCCGGTGAGAGCTGCGGGCAAGATCCGGCTCGGTGAATTTCCCTCGCCGTCTGAGCAAGCGCACGACGATAAAGAAATATCGATCGGAAAGAAAAGGACGCCGGAGTTTCGACACCGCGATAGAATACGGCACGGTGGCGATAATGGCTACGGAAAAGAGGCGGACCGCAAAACCGGCGGTCCGCGCTACCTGCTGTACGATGAAAACGGGAAGCCGTACTGGTCTACGCCGTTACAAAACGGAGGAAGATAAGGAGGGGGGGAATTATGGCGACCGGAAAGAAGGCGCTGGACATCTTCACGCCCACAATGGGGAAGGGAAATAATTAACCTTTATGTCGAGAGCGGACAAGTATGAACACCTGAAGAAACTGATACAAGCCTTCTCGGAGCCTTACCGGGGCACAGTGTATCACTATACCTCGGCTGAGGGTATTTCCGGCATCATCGACAAACACGAGATTTGGATGTCGAATACCGCCTTTATGAATGATACCACCGAGCTAAAGGAACTGGAAAAGGCGACGGGTATAAAGGATAGCGACTTTACGAACGACGCCGTCAAGGAAGAGTGGCGCGGAAGGGGCCCTCAGGCTGGTAGCTATGAGAGGAATCAATACTATATGGCTTCGTTCAGCAGAAAAAAGGATTCGCTCGAACAATGGCGGGCATATGGAAATTTCTGTATAGGATTTGACGCAGGAAAACTCGCAATAATAAGGAGAAAAATATTTCTATACGAATGCCTCTATACCGAAGATGAACTCCGGAAATGGATATTGGAAAAGGAAGGAATACCCGAGTGGACCAGCCTCCCTGACGAAGATCAGAGGAAAAATGCTGCTTACAATCTCCTCTATGTCGCTTCTATGAAGTACAAAAACAAGCATTTTAGGAACGAGGAAGAAATAAGACTCGTTGCCACCTCCTATCACAATTGGGGTTACCTGACCTCTCCCGGAATGCATGAAGACGATCTTCCGATCCATTTCAGACCTCACCGTTTATACGGCTTCCCCGTCCCCTACCTCAAATTTTTCATCGAGCGCGAAAGCAACAATCGCCCGCAAGGGACCAAAGAAACTGAAACGCAGTGGAAGGAAAGAAAATTGAAAGAGGAAGCTGCCAAGCAACGAGAACTATTGCCGATCACTGAAGTTATCGTAGGACCGATGGCATACCAAAGGGAGGCAATAACTGCTTGCGAAATTCTCCTATCCGAAAGAGGATACAAACTAATCCCGGCAAAGTCTCATATACCGTATCGAGGGATTTAACCGCGCGGTGGAGAAGGGGACATCCATGCTGCACGCCGCCCGATTGAAGAATGGGCGGGTAGCCACGGTCACTGGGCGGGTGGCGCATACGTCCCGCCGTTCTTTGCCGGGATGTGCGCGCTCTTGCGATGCGCACATACCCGGAAGCAGGACGTCTGCCCAGCGGGCGACACGATCCAAAGGGGCGCATACATCACGACAAGAGGCGTCGTGACGTATGCGCCACCCGCCGAAAGAGCCGCGGACCACAAAGGCGGTGGTCCGCGCTACCCTGCTCACCGCGTTTTCAAACGGCAACACGGGCCAACTGAGGAGGCCAAAGCGATGACGACCCGCAAAATCACGACAATGGCGTTCATAGCCGGTATCGTTCTTGGTGCTGCGGCCACAGAGGGCTTTAACGTCTATCGCCAGTCCCATGGCAGCCAGATTTTCCAAGAACGACTCCGCTGCAAGGCTGTTGCCGACGCCTATGTTAAGGAGAACAGTACCGACGAGAACAGTACCGAGCCGATGGGGGTCTCTTTGACACTGGACAAGGTGGGTTACAGCCCTGCTCGAAATAGCTGTATCGCTGACTTGGAAAGCGTCATCTACTACCCTGGTGGAGCACGCCGAACTGAAAACGTGGAAGACCTGCTTTCGGGAGAGAATCTGTTCTCCGTGAATTGCACTGAAGGCTGTGAGATGCTGCAGGTGATGTCCGTCGACCCCGCATTCGATTACGTTATGAAAAACGCCTCTTCTAAGCCCTATGATAATTATCTCTCTGAGCTAGAAAAAAGGGCGTCGGACTACGAGCATCTACTCAAATCGGCACCCCCTTCCGGGCGGTAGAATTGCTCCAGAGTCGGCTAGCTGGCGCGTTCCTTATTTTCGTTGTCGAGCTTTGTGGCCTTTTGTTTTATCCTTGTCGTGATTTAAGATACTGGCCACCTACTATCTATGAGAAGGCTTGCCGACCTTACCAAAGACCTTGAAAAGCTGGGAGAGGAAACAGTTAGAGCCCAGCTTATGAGAGGAGATTACGGGCTCCCAGGGACTGGGAACGCCACCTATGAGCACGTCAGAGAATGGCTATCCTCTAAAGAGTCTGAACGTTCAGAAGCGCGAGCAGAGGAAAACTTGTCTATTTCGCGTAGGGCTCTTTTGATTTCTAAGTGGGCGATAGTGCTGGCAATTACGGCTATCGTGTTGACTATTATTATCGCGTGGCTCCAGAGAAAATGAACAACAGCAGGGTAGCGCAGAGTTTGTGCCTTTCAAACTCTGCGGTTCTTTATTTGAAGCAGGCGTAGCGCGGACCACCGCTTTTGTGGTCCGCGTCTTCTCGAACCCGTGACGGAGCGATCAAGTTCGTGCGCGCGGATCGGAGGGCATTCTCACGCGGTCGACGATCAAACCGTCCGTCGGCCGACGGATTCCTCAGCGCTCAGGCCGGCGTATTCGTTGTAACTTGACCATCCAGGCTGCAGAGAAACGCTTGCAAGCTGTCATTCCGAGTGCCCATTGGCCTACGGCTCACCTATGGGAATGATAGTCAACCCTTCGTCAGCCCCGCGAAAGCGGGGGTCCACGTCGCCAGAACAGGCCGGATTCCCGCCTTCGCGGGAATGACGTGACCTCCGAGAGGGCAAGGAGCTTCTGGCGTTGGACGCCTGACACCCGAAACCCGACACCTGAACCATGGCACGCGGTCCGCGCCGCTTGCTATTCATGCCTTCCGTTCACCGCTGCTCCCCGGCGTTCCGAAGTTGCTGCGGGGACACTCTGTCTCTTGACAAGAGGCTAGACTTGTGGTAGAATCCTTCCCTGTGATGATCGGCAGCGTCAAGACGACGGGAGCTAATGGCGAGTACAGTAGGCCGCTATGTGGGGGTAGGGGACGCAGGATGCCAAAAAGATGTTAAAATAGACGGAACGAACTTGGTCATCTATTGCAAATACAAGACTTAGCATAGTTCGTTTCGCAAAAACGAACTGGTTTTGGGGTGGAAAAAGTGCTCATTTTAGGCATAATATGCTCCTTTTCGACCTCATACGGAGCCATTTCAAGCCTTCTGCACACCATCCCAGGAGAATGAAAATGACGCAGCCGAGGCTAGGCAGGGACTTGATAGGCGTAGGCAGCGACACCGCACGCCCTGCGCCAACCGGCTGGACCCCCTCACCCGGCCCGCGGCGGCTCGAAAAAGCGCCGTCGCGCGCCACCCTCTCCCCCCAGGGGGAGAGGGTTGGATTTTCAGGCGGACATTGACGGGCCTGCTTGTAGATCGGACTCTCGCGGCACACCAAGAAGATGGAAGCTGGTGCAAAGGCGCGGCGTAGTGGTAGCAAGGAAAGAGACAATCTCCAGCCGGAATTGGTGATTGCCCTGGCGCCCAAGAACGTAAATAATCCCCTGCTGGGGAGGGAGCAATGAATCGAACGCTCGGCACGCTAATATTACTCATGGGGTTTTCGATGGCGATGCCAACCAACTCTGGAAAACCGCCATGGGGTGAAAATCAGTTAAGGGGGAGCGAGTTGCCACGCGGAGCTGATCTGATACTTGTGCACGGCAAGATCTGGACTGGAGAGCCTGTTGCAGCGCCTATGGCACAAGGGGTTGCCGGCGAGACGCCGGCGCTACATCTCTCTGCTGCAACAAGAATTGTCGAGGCTGTAGCCATTGCGAACGGGCGGATTCTTGCCGTGGGCAGCGACGAAGAAATCCGCACCTGCAAGGGCCTGAACACGGAGGTGGTCGATCTCAGGGGACGATTGGTGGTTCCGGGCTTGGCCGATAGCCACGTTCATTTCATCCAAGGTGGCTTTCAGCTTCTGACGGTCGACTTGAAAGACGCGCACAGCGAGGAGGAGTTCGTGCGCCGCATCGCGGACAAGGCGAGCACTCTACCTCCCGGAAGGTGGATGCAGGGCGGCAATTGGGATGAGGAGGCATGGCCTTCGGAGAAGCTGCCCGATCGCTGGTTGATTGATCCGGCTACCCCGCACACTCCCGTCTTCATAAGCCGCTACGACGGCCATGCCGGGCTGGCGAACTCATTGGCGTTGAAGCTCGCGGGTGTCACCAAGGACACGCCGGACCAGCCAGGGGGTGTAATTGTTCGCGATCCCAAGTCCGGCGAGCCCACCGGAATCTTGAAGGACGAGGCCCAGGATCTGGTCGCAAAGGTGATTCCGCGCCCCAGCGAGAGTGAGATGGAGGAGGCCTTGCGGACTGCCCTCAAGGAAGCCGCGCGCGTCGGTCTGACTTCAGTGCATGACATTACCGTGGACACTGACTCGTGGAACGGGAGCTTCAGGGGTGAGATCCAATTGCTGCGGCGCGCGGAACTCCAGGGCTGGCTTACCTGCCGCCTCTACGCGATCACTCCGATTGCCCAATGGAGGAAGCTGGCGGAGGCCGGAATCTCGCACGACATGGGCAGCGATTTCCTGAAGCTCGGAGCCGTGAAGGCTTTTGCGGACGGCTCTCTGGGCTCTCGGACTGGCTGGATGTTCGAGCCTTACGATGACGATCCCGGCAACGTTGGTCTACCTATGCCGCTCATGATTCCTCCCTCGAAGATGGAGGGGTTAGCACGCGGAGCGGACAAGGCAGGACTTCAGCTTTGCACCCATGCCATTGGAGACCGTGCGATCTCAGAAGTCCTGAATATCTATGAGAGACTCGGCGGGGACCATCCGGCGGCGCACCGGTTTCGGGTCGAACACGCGCAACACGTCCGGCGGGAGGATTTTGCCCGCTTTGGGAAACTTGGCGTCGTCGCCTCCATGCAGCCTTACCACGCTATTGATGACGGGCGCTGGGCCGAAAAGCGTATTGGACACGAGCGCGCGCGGACGAGCTACGCCTGGAGGTCGATGCTGGATGCTGGCGCGGTGCTGGCCTTCGGTTCGGACTGGCCGGTAGCGCCTCTCGACCCACTTTCGGGCATCCATGCCGCAGTTACGCGGGCTACACTCGACGGCAGGAATCCTGGCGGATGGTTTCCAGAGCAGCGTTTGACGGTTGAGGAAGCCTTGCGCGCCTACACCCAGGGTTGTGCGTACGCAGCCTTTGAAGAGAAGGATAAGGGGACAATCTCGCCGGGGAAGTTTGCGGATCTGGTTGTTCTCTCTGAAGACCTATTCCGAATCCCGCCGGAGAGAATCAAAGACACGCGCGTGGAAATCACCATTGTGGGAGGCAGGGTGGTCTACCAAGCGGGCAATCGGTGATGTCCGTGGCTCCTTGAGCAGCATTAATCTTTGCTCAGCGTATTGGATTATTTTTGGATTTGCGCTTGTTGCCGACGCATTGTAAGATACCAGCGCGAAGAGGGTGACTGAGGCGCCAGACGGATAATCCGTCCTGGGCGCCTTGATGATGGATGGATCCGCAATGTGGTGGGAGAAGAAAACTCGCTCGGTGGTGTCCCTAAATGTGGAACCCGCGGCGCCGCCTCCGCCTCCCAGGATGGAAACGCCTATGAATGAGACGACAGCAAAGGTACCAAGCACGACGGCCACCTCTCAGCACCAGACGGTTCTTGGTCAGACGGTGGTGCTGCGAGGCGAGTTATCGGCAAATGAGGATTTGCTCATCGAAGGGCAATTCGAGGGGACCATCTCTCTTGAAGACCATTGCCTGACGGTAGGAGCGGATGGGCAGGTCAAGGCAGAAGTCCGCGCGCGTCAAGTGGTGATCCTGGGCTCAGTCTCGGGCAACGTTGTGGCGCGGGAAAAGGTCGAGATTCGCCGCAGCGGGCACGTAGTTGGCGACCTCAAGGCAGGCGCTGTCGCCATCGAGGAAGGCGCTTACTTCAAGGGCAGTATTGACATCCTCCGTGAGGAGGCTCAGGAGGGTTCCCAAAGCACATCCCCGCAGAGCGCTTTGGAGATAAGCGCCTAGGTCCATTTGGGCAAGTGAAGCGCGAAGGTCCGAAGAGAGCGGGAGGGCTTATACCGCGCATTTCTTGCCCCGTTGCGGGGTCAGCCTGAGCCTGGAGCATTGCAAAGCACATGGGTTCTGATGTACCGAACGAAAACATACCAAGACTCTCAAAAATCCTCGGCAGCTCCCCCAGCAGCACCCAGTCGTGCACTCGAATGGTTGTGGCAGAACTTACGCGACGTACGGCACCCCCATATTCTTGATTGTGGCCCCGTGTACCAAGCGACGCTCGATGTCCTCCTGAAGCGTGGCGCAAAACTCTATTTCACCGACCTGGTAACTCTTGCCCGGCAATCCGACTCCAAATTTACCCGCCAGCTTGGTAAGAGGACGGTTTTTCTGATCGACGAGTTCCTCGGAAACCTTCCTCCCATTCCTCCCGATTCCTTATCCGCGATTGCTTGCTGGCATCTTTTGGACTTACTCCCACGAGATGCGCTTCCTGGTTTGGTGGCGAAGTTGTGGTCCTATATTCGGCCGGGAGGGGTACTGTTTTGCCTGCTACGTGAACCCTATCTGGCCAACGGCGCGGAAACGCGCTGGTGGTTCGACAGCCTCATGGTCCTCGGGTCTGATGTCGAAAGCAAGGCTCCCTTCCCGCACCCTGCGCTCACCAATCGCGAGATCGAACGGTTTATTCCTAGCGGCAACGTCAAGACTTTCCTCACTCGCTTCGCACGCAGGGAGATACTCGCTAGCAAGTAAGATTGCCGATTGGTAATGCCTCAGTTTTGGGCGCGTTCGTCAGGAACGCGGGCTTCTAGCCCGCACAGAGTGCGGCCAAGGATGGCCGCGCTCCCAGGGGTATGCGCCTGAAACTGAGGCATTACGCCGATTGACGATTTTCCATTGACGATTGTGGATTTTCCAATCGCCAATCTTCAATCAGCAATCGGCAACGAAAACTTGGTCTTTGGCTGCGGCCGTGCTGCGCTTTAATACGAGGGCTTCTGTGCCTGTCCGAAAGTGGCACAGTCAAATCCCAAAATCGGACACTCCGCACGTGACAATTGCTCAGGCAGATCCCATAACTCCTCCATATCGAATGAAGTATACATGTTCTGCGATTGGTCCACTTCTTGCGGTGTTGAAAGCTGATGACTAAAAGCTTGCCAAGTGCTGAGGTGGTCCAATGGAGACTCTGGTGCTAGATCCCAAGGAAAGCCGAACTTCTGCCAGCGCGCGAATCTTGATTGCAGATGATCAGCCGGATGTGGTGGAGGCCCTTCGCTTCCTGCTCAAAGGGGAAGGCTACGAAGCCGAAGGAGTGAACTCCCCGGCAGCGGTCTTGCAGGCTGTTGCGACTCAAGACTTCGATCTTCTGCTGCTGGACCTGAATTACACCCGAGACACCACCTCGGGCTTAGAGGGCCTGGATTTGCTTTCCCGCATCAAGGCCTCGGACAGCATTCTGCCCGTCGTCGTGATGACGGCCTGGGGCAGCGTTGAGTTGGCTGTGGAAGCCATGCACCGGGGGGTCGGGGACTTTGTCTTGAAGCCGTGGAACAACCGGCAGCTTCTCGAAATCCTGCGAACCCAGATCGAGCATGGAGCATCGCGTCGCCGGGAGTTGCAGGAAAAAATTCTGGCAGAGGTGGCCAAATTCACTGGTGGGCGCTTCGAGGACGATGCCACGCTCGTCGTTGTTGCAGTGGCCAGTGAGAAGAGCAGTGGCTAGTGGTAAGTGGCTAGTGGCTAGTGGCTAGTGCGAGTAGAGCAATGGTGGGTGGCTAGCGGCGAGTCCTTAATGCCCAGGGCTTATCTCAGTAGCAAGCTGCGGTTCGTCGAGGAACGATACGAGCGAGATCAGGATTTACTTCTTACGGTGCGTCTAGCCACTAACCACTAACCACTAGCCACTTCGGCAATGGAAGGAGTGTCATGACAACTCTCATTCAGGATTTGCGCTACGGCTTGCGGATGCTGGCCAAGAATCCGGGCTTCACCGCCGTCGCCCTGCTGACGCTGGCACTCGGCATTGGCGCCAACACGGCAATCTTCAGCGTGGTGAACGGCGTGCTATTGCGCCCGCTGCCTTACCCAGAGCCCGGGCGGCTGATGTTGGTCTACGAAAGGTCTCGGGAGTTCGGCCACCTGTCTGTCGCCTACCCGAATTTTCTCGACTGGCGCCGCGAAAATCACTCTTTCACGGACATAGCTGCCTTCCGAGGGGATGACTTCAACTTCACAGGTTCCGGCCAGCCGGAGCATCTCGGGGGTGAGTTCGTCTCCGCCAGCCTCCTGCCCGTCCTGGGCGTGAATCCGATGCTGGGCCGCAACTTCCTGCCTCAGGAGGACCGGCAGGGTGCAGGCGGCGTAGTGATACTCACCTATGGTTTGTGGAAAAGTCGATTCGGCGCCGACCCAAACATTCTCGGCAAAACCATGACCCTGAATGGCAGAAATTACAAGGTGATTGGTGTGTTGCCCTCGGAGTTTCGGTTCCGTGGGCAGGCCGAACTCTATGTTCCCCTCGCACAGGGGCCATCCGTCGAGCTCAATGACCGTGAAACTCATCCCGGGCTGAACGTGGTGGGTCGGCTGAAGCCGGATGTAACCATGGCCGCAGCCCAAGCTGAGATGACCTCCATTGGCCGCGCGCTTGCCCAGCAGTACCCGAAGGCGAATGCGGGGCACGGGGTGACGGTGGTCGAGATGAAGGACGATATGGTGGGACACATCCGGCCCACGCTGCTGTTGTTGCTGGGCGCGGTGGGATGTGTGCTGCTCATCGCTTGCGCCAATGTCGCAAATCTGCTGCTGGCGCGCTCGACGGCTCGAAGCCGCGAGTTTGCGATTCGTGCGGCGCTGGGCGCCGACCGCAAGCGTGTGGTGCGCCAGCTTTTGACGGAGAGCGTACTGCTCGCCTTGAACGCCTCGGTGTTCGGTTTGCTGCTCGCGGATTGGGGAATTCGCCTCGTCTTAGCGGCGGTGCCCAACAGCTTGCCCCGCAGCCAGGAAATTGGACTCGATCCTCACGTGCTCCTCTTCACACTGGCGGTTACGGTTCTCACCGGCGTCCTGTTCGGCCTTGCCCCAGCTTTTCACAGTTCGAATGTGAACCCGCAAGAGTTTCTAAAGGAGGGCGCTCGCGGCAGCGGTGGAGGACGTCATCGCGCCGAAGGTGTTTTCGTCGCCCTGGAGGTGGGCCTGGCCGTCGTCTTGCTCGCGGGCGCCGGACTGATGATTCAAAGCATCTGGCGGTTGTGGCGAGTTGACCCCGGATTCAATACACGCCACCTCTTGACGACGCAGGTGGCACTCTCGCCAACTGTGATGGCCAGCCCGGCAGCCATTCGGCTCGCTTACCAGCAGTTGCTCGATCGCGTGGCGAGCATCCCGGGTGTCCAGTCGGCCTCAATTGCCTCGCTGATCCCCCTCAGCGATAGCGACAGTGAGATTGCCTTCTGGCTGGGAAGAGGGCTCCAGCCCCCACAAGAGCAGATGTCTTGGGCCATGTTTTACATTGGCACTCCCGACTACCTCCGCGTGATGGGCATTCCCCTGCGTGAAGGACGGTTTTTCACGGCTCAGGACACGCTCGCCTCAACCCCGGTGGTGGTGATCGACGACGTCATGGCCAAGCATCTGTTCCCCGGCCAGGACGCGCTCGGCAAGCAGATCAACTTGATGCTGCTGGGGCCGGTCCAGATCGTCGGCGTCGTCGGCCACGTAAAGCACTGGGGCCTCGATTCCGACGACACGGCCAAGATCCGGGACGAAATCTACTTCCCCGCCTGGCAAGTGCCTGACAAGTTCATGCCGGAGGTCGTGGCGGGTTTGACTCTCGCCTTGCGCACCGCTCCCGACCCCTTGAGTGTGGTCTCCGCCGTGCGGGCGCAAGTGGCGGGGCCAACTGAGGACCAGCCCATCTCCGGCGTCCAGACGATGGAACAGATCATTTCGCATTCGCTTGCCGAACGGCGCTTCACCATGCTGCTGCTCATCATCTTTGCTTCCACCGCCTTGGTGCTGGCCGCGGTGGGAATCTACGGCGTGATGTCTTATGCGGTAAGCCGGCGCACGCATGAGCTGGGCGTGCGCCTAGCACTTGGCGCGTCACGCCGCGAAATCCTGAGGCTCGTCGTAGGGGAAGGGATGACGCTGGCGGCGATCGGAACTGCGGTCGGCTTAACGGCCGCGCTCGGACTGACGCGATTGATGGCGAGCTTGCTGTACGGTGTCCGGCCAGCGGACCCGGCAACGCTTGTGGCAGTATCGTTGCTGCTGGCGGGAATTGCCCTCCTTGCTTGCTACATCCCCGCGTGGCGAGCAACCAAAGTCGATCCCCTGGTCGCGCTGCGGTATGAGTAAAGCAGTGGCTAGTGGTTAGTGGCTAGTGATCAGTGGCTAGTGATTGGTGTCTAGTGGTCAGTGGCAAGAGCTGCGGTTCGCGAAGGAACGGAGGGAATTCGTCTGGTTCCTCTCTCATACGGAAGGCTCGTTGGTGGAATTGGACACGCAATTAACGCTTGCCGTCGAACTGGGGTACTGGCGCCTGTCCGACGCTCACGGAAGTGAAGCAACGATCGCCGAGCCGCAAAAGATGATAGCCTCCTTGCGTGGGAAGCTTGCGCCGCGTCTAGCCACTAACGACTAGCCACTAACGACTAGCCACTTGCTCGTTGAGGGGGAACGCGATGATCTCTTTGCTTGACGACTTGCGGCAGGGCTGCCGTGTTTTCATCAAAAGTCCGGGGTTCACCCTGGCCGTGCTGGCCACGCTCGGCTTGGGCATCGGCGCGAACACGGCCCTCTTTACGGTTATCAATACCGTGCTGCTGCATCCGTTGCCCTACCCAGAATCGGGTCGCATTGTGAACATCACTCGACGAGGCGGCGGTCCGGACTCCGTACCGATGTTCACCTATTGGCAGCAGAACAACTCGCTCTTCGAGGACTTGGCGGCTTACGATTTCATGGGGAGCGGCCTCAATCTGAGTGGTGGAGACAGGCCGGAGCTTGTGCAAGGGCTTCACGTCTCGCGGAATTATTTCCGGCTGTTCGGGGCGAATCCGATCCTCGGGCGCACGTTCAGCGCGGAGGAGGACCGGCGGGGTGGGCCGCAAGTCCTGCTCGTGAGTTATGGTTTGTGGCAGCGGCGGTTCGGCGGTGATCCTTCGATACTGGGCAAGACGATAACATTGGGCGGCGCACCCTACACACTCCTTGGCATCCTGTCGCCAAGGTTTCAGCCGCATCCTCCCGCGGATGTTTGGATGCCGTTGCAGGCCGATCCGAATAACACGAATCAGGCACACATTCTGATGGTCTCCGGGCGGCTGCCCAGCGGCGCCACGCTCGCGGAGGCCAATTCGCAGATGTCTGTCATCGGAAAGCGGTACGTTCAGACGCATGCGGACCAAGTGGGCAACGATGACAAGATCCAGGTGACCCTGATGCAGCAGGTGATTACGGGCGACATCCGGCCCGCGCTGCTGATCCTGCTGGGGGCCGTGGGCCTTCTGCTGCTGATTGCGTGTGCCAACGTGGCGAATCTGCTGCTGGCACGGGCCGCCGGGCGGCAAAAAGAAATAGCGATTCGCACCGCAGTCGGGGCGGGGCGCGGGCGGATCGTGCGGCAATTGCTTACCGAGAGCTTGTTGCTAGCTTTGACCGGCGGGGTGTTCGGCTTGGCGTTGGGGTCATGGGGAGTGCGAGCGCTGCTTGCCCTGACGCCGGGGGACCTGCCGCGCGTCGATGAGATGGCAGCCATCCCGGCGTTGAATCCCTGGGTGGCCGGGTTCACGGTCCTGCTCTCGCTGGTCACTGGAATACTCTTCGGACTCGTGCCGTCGATCCAGGTCTCGCGGGCGGATCTCACGTCATTGCTCAAGGAGTCCGGCGGCCACACCAGCGCCAGCCTGAAACACAACCGTGTACGCAGCATTCTGGTGTCGGCAGAGGTGGCGATCGCCGTGATCCTCTTGTGTGGAGCCGTGCTACTGATCCGCAGTTTTGCCGCGCTGCACAACGTGGAGCCAGGATTCGACGCGCGGAACCTGCTGACCATGAAGGTCTCGCTGGCTGGCCCGAAGCTTGCCAGCGCAAGCATTGTGGATCGCATGGCCCGGCAATGGGTGGAACGTGTGGAGCGGACGCCGGGTGTGGAAGCTGCGGCGATGGCGAATAACCTGCCGTTCGAGGACGGCATGGACATGATTTTCAACATCCCCGGACGTCCTCCACTGGAGGGTTTTAAGTTCACCGGCGACGTGCAGTGGCGCTTCGTTTCGGCGCACTACTTCGACGCCTTGCGGATTCCGCTGCGCTCAGGACGGTTATTTCGAGACCGGGAGCCGGCGCAGACCGTGGTGATCAATGAAGCGCTGGCAAGCAAGTTTTGGCCGAACGCGAACCCCGTGGGTCAGGCGATCTTGATCGGTGCTGGGCTCGGTTCCGATTTCGAGGAGGGATCCACGGAGATTGTCGGCGTGGTGGGCAACGTGCGAGAGAACGGACTCGACAACGATCCTCCGCCGGTAATGTACCAGTTGCAGGCGCAGATTCCTGACGGAGCGATGAAGCTGGTGAACGGACTGCTGCTTGCCGGCGTGGTCGTCCGCACGAAGCCGGGAATCGCTGCCACGAGCGTCAGCCAGGCCGTCCAGGAAGCATTGCTGGCCGGCGATACCCCATTGCCGGCGACGCGAGTGCGCACCATGCAACAAGTGAGCCTGAACTCGACGGCGCGGCAGAACTTCAATCTGCTTCTGCTAGGCGTGTTCGCAGCCATCGCGCTGCTACTGGCGGCAGTGGGCATCTACGGCGTGATGTCGTACAGCGTCGAGCAGCGGACGCACGAGGTTGGCATCCGTGCGGCCCTCGGGGCGAGCCGGAGTGACGTGCTCAAGCTCATCGTGGGACAGGGATTCAAGCTGACGTTGATCGGCGTGGGGATGGGCATCGTCGGGGCGCTCATGCTGACGCGCTTTGTGTCCAGCCTGCTCTACGGCGTTCGCCCCAGCGACCCTGCGACCTTCCTCGCTGTTTCCCTCTTGCTCGCGGGTGTCGCGCTTCTTGCGTCCTATATCCCCGCGCGCCGGGCGACCAAGGTCGATCCCATGGTGGCGCTGCGGTGTGAATAGGTGTCAGGTGTCGGGTGCCAGGTGTCAGGTTATAGGGAACAGGGAACAGGTTTCGGGGTCCTGTTCGCTATTCCCTGTTCCCTATTCCCTGTAACCTGACGGCTGACAGCTTGCGAAGCTTGTCCTCCGCCACAAGGTCAGAATGCCCGGTGCTTCGCCGCGAATCTCTTTCGGCTGGCAGAATCGCACCTACAGCGGGCGTTTTTCGTTATACTGGGAAATCATCTCACGAAACTTATGGCTTGCTGGCCACGTATTAATGAATCGAAGCCTGAAAGGAGCGCAAATCGTTATGAAGCTGCTAACAATCCGTAGTCTGGCCTTCATCCTGGGGGTAGGGGTCCTGGCTACTTTAATCCAAACTACCGTGGATTGGGGTCAACAGGCTGCTGCCCCGACCCCGATAGCGGGCCAGACCCTGATGGGCCATGACTATACCAAGACCCACGCATTTCCGAATATTTTCGATTCCTTCGTGCCCCTCCGTGTTCCCCAAGCGGGACTGGAGAACTCTCCGCGGCTGAAGGACCTCATTCGCGACGGGAAGCTCTGGCTGTCCCTTCAGGATACGATTGCGCTGGCACTCGAAAACAATCTGGATATCGATGTCGCGCGGTTCCAGATACCTTTAGCGCAGACGGATTATCTCCGTACCAGGGCAGGTGCGGCGGCACGCGGCGTGACGGGGGCCACGATTTCGAATGCGCTGTATGCCGGGGCCATTGGCTCGAGTTCGAGCAGCGGAGGAAGTGGAAGTAGTGGCGGCGCGGGCGGCGCAGGCTATTCCGGCGGTCCCACTAATTTGGGTTCTGTCGGCTGCTGCGATCCCTTTGTCGCGTTCTCTACGGGTTGGAATCAGAGCACCACGCCCCTTGGAACAACCGTCCTCACCGGCCTTGCCTCCGTAAACTCGACCTATAACACTTACTCGGCCTATTACGGCCAGGGCTTTATGACAGGGACCAGTATCGTTGCCGGAGTGTCCGGATATCGCACCACCACCAGCGCCCTGACGGCGTTAGTGAACCCCGAGGTCCCTTCCTCCCTCGGAATTACTTTGAGCCAGAACCTCCTGAATGGCTTCGGCTACCGCGCTAATGCTGCGAACTTGCGCATCGCGAAGAACGACATCAAGGTGGCTGACGTTGTTTTCCGGCAGAATGTCATGAACACCCTACAGACTGTCGTGAACCAGTATTGGGATCTCCTTTACTACCGCGAGAACGTCCGGGTGGCTGAAGAGGCGCTCAAGTGGGCGCAGACGCAATTGAAAGACAACACGCGCCAAGTGGAAATCGGGAACTTAGCGGCCATCGCGGTCACCCAGGCCAAGGCAGAAGTCGCCTCGCGCCAGCAGCTTCTGATCCAGGCCCAAACGAATTACCAACAACAAGAAGAGAATTTGAAAACCGCGCTTTCGAAGCATGTCGACGCCGATCTGGCCAGCGTGGGGATCGAGCCCACCGATAAGCTGCCCGAGCCAACCCCCAATGACATTCCTTCGCTCGAAGAGGCTCTCAACGAGGCAGCCAAGAACCGTCCGGAGATCGAACAGCAGAAGTTGAACATGCGAAACATAGACATCACCATCCAGCAGGACCGCAACAGATTGCTTCCAAGCTTGGGCGTTTATGCGACCTATCTGCCGACGGGGCTCTCCGGGCATTTCCTTTGCGGAGGCAATCCTCTCTATCAGCCGGGCTGCCCTGCGGGAGTGACGGGCTATGTACCGGGAGGGGCTGGCGATTCGCTCTCACAAGTGTTCCGCAACGTGTATCCCAACTACTCCTTGGGAGTCAGCCTGTCGATTCCCATCCGCAACCGTCAGGCTCAGGCTGACGCTGCCACAGCCCAGATCCAGGAGCGACAGATGCGGGTTCAGTTGCAGCAGCAAATAAACAAGGTCCAGCAGGATGTGCGCAGCGCGGTGATTGCCGTTACCCAGGCACGGGCCCAAATCGATGCGGCCAAGGAGTCGACCGCGCTTTACAAGGAGACCTTGGAGGGAGAACAGAAGAAGTTCCAGTTGGGAGAATCGACGCCGTTTATCGTCATTCAGGCGGAGAGGGACGTCGCGAATGCGGAAGGTACCGAAGCCCAGGCGCGCGACGCCTACGCCAAGGCGCTAATCCAGTACGCACAAGCCACTGCCACTATACTGGAAAAGTTCAATGTTGAAATATCGGAAGCCAAGAGCGGGCAGGTCACACGCGCGATGAATATCCCGGGAACGACAACAGCACCAGCACCCTCGGGTCAGTGAGACAGGGAATAGGGAACAGGGAACAGGAAACAGGTTTCCAATTCCTGTTCCCGATTCTCTATTCACCATTCCGCATTCCCTATTCCCTGTTCGTGCAACCGATCCCTCACCCGGCCCGCGACGGCTGGTGAAAGCGCCGTCGCGGTCCACCCTCTCCCCAGGGGAGAGGGCGACCCTGCCACAAGGGGAGAGGGCAAAATCCCTTTTCGAGAATAGGGAACAACAACCAGGAACTTTGAAACCCGTTTCCTGTTCCCTATTCCCTGTTCCCTATTCCCTGTTCCCTACTACGGTTGGATTAGGCCTTTCTTGACCGCGAAGAGGACCAGTTCCGCCGTGCGGTGGAGATTGAGAGTCTCCATCACGTGCGCGCGGTGTACGGCAACTGTATTGACGCTGATATTAAGTAGCGTAGCAATTTCCTTGTTAGATTTTCCCTGAGCAATGAGCTGCAGGACTTCCTTCTCTCGGAGCGTTAACTTTTCATACGGATCCTGGCTCGTACCTTGGAAGGTCCCTGCCTTCATACTCTCCAGGACAATATGGGAGACGCCGGGACTGAAGTAGGCTTGGCCCTCCGCCAGCGCCATGACGGCTCGCGTCAGATCGACCTCGATGGCGTTCTTCAGGATATAACCCTTGGCGCCCAGCTCGAACGCCTTGCGCACGTAAGCTTCGTTCGAATACATGCTGAGGATCAGGATTTTGATTTGCGGGTCAGCCTTGAGAATTTCAGCCGTCGCCTCAAGCCCTCCCAGGTCCGGCATGGAGAGATCCATCACCACCACATCCGGCTTGAGCTCTTTGCACTGATCGATGGCCTCAAGGCCGGTGCGCGCTTCTCCCACCACGCTAATGCCCGGGTCATCCTCGAGGATGCGCCGGAATCCCTGGCGGACCAGAATATGATCTTCTGCAAGCAGAACCCGAATCTTCTTTTCCTTGCTGGGGGATGTCACAGTTCAACTCACCTCTTGGACAGTGTGGTTCAGGGACGGTCGATGGAGGGGAATGTGGACGCTGACCACCGTTCCCCTCTGGGGCGACGAGCGGAGGGAAAAGGACCCCTTTAGGTGCTCGGCTCGCTCCCGCATGCCCATCAATCCTATTCCCTGACCAGCCACGCGATTGTTTTCGGGGCCTACGACGAAGCCCGCACCGTTGTCCCGGATTTCGAGATTCAAACTACCCCCTTGCTCTTCCGCTTTCACCCAGGCTTCTGTGGCGCCGGAGTGGCGTGCCACGTTGTTCAAAGCCTCCTGGACAATTCGATAAAGGTGAATGGCGTCCTCGAAAGGGAAAAAGCCGTCCGAGAACTTACCCTTATAGTGCACCTGAATGCCGGTCTGCTGCGAGAACTGTCCGACAAACCATTCCAGAGTTTGAGCCAGTCCGAAATCATCCAGAATCGCCGGCCTGAAAATCTGTGATTCCGAGCGCACCGACTGCAGGGTGTCTTCCACGATTTTCTTGACCGCCTTTACATCCTGTACGAACACGGGGTCCTTGTCCAGTGCCTTTTGACTGGCGCGGCCCAGGGTGACGCCGATGGCCGTGAGGATTTGGCCGAATTCGTCGTGCAGGTCGCGCGCCACTTGCCGGAGGGTCTTCTCCTGAACGTCAATCAATTTCCAGGAAAGCATGCGGAGTTGTTCGGACTGGGTTTGCAGTTTTTCGGCGAGGTGGTGCAAGCGATCAAACGTCTTGCGATTGGCCTGAAGCGTGTAGAGCCCCGTGCCAAGCGCCACCAGGAAAAGGATGCCGATCAGCCCCAGAATGTCTTTCTTGACTTTGCCGTATACCAGGCTGACTCGCTGGCCTGCCTCGGTTTGGGCCTGATCGTTGAGCGCCAACAAACGGGAGACGATGGCGGAGATGTTCTCCCGCTTATTCTCGATCTGGGACCGGATCATGTATCGTGCGGTCGCCTCGTGGCCCTGGTCGGCCAATTGGAAAGCTTCATCGGCGCTGAGCCAGAAGTCGTCTAACACGTTGCCTAACTGCCGGCGCTTTTCGTCACCGGCGGGAGTGCTCGCAGCGTACTGCCCCTCCAGGCGCAGGGCTTCATCCATGTCCTGCCGCACTCGCGTGAACTCGCCCTTCCAGTAAAAGATGGGGTAGCGGCTTTCGGGCAGCGTCATGTCACGGAGGGATACCGCCAGCTCGTAGGTGTCATCCTGTAACCGCAAGAGCTGCAGGGAAGCCTTGCGGTTCTTCTGCACCACGTTTACCTGAAAATCTTCCAGCCAGCGGATTTCGTGAATAGTATAAGCGGCGAAAATAAGGAAAATCGCCAGACTGACACACAGGCCCAGCCCAAGACCCGCGGAAGGGGAGGGAATCTCACTCAACACGTCGTGTTCAGTATGCGCTTGGCTCATTTCGCAAGCAAAGTGAATCGGTAGGTGGTAGGTGGCATGTGGTAGGTGGGGGCGGATGTTCTTCCCCACCTACCATCTACTACCTACCACCTACCGACCCACCTACCGTTCTCGGCATCCTGCTCAATCTTGTCACTGAATGTGAGCAGGTTCAAGCCATCTGTCCCCTTTGTGGTGTGCAGCCGGCTGGGACAGCCGCACCACAGCTCACGCAGCGAGCTTAACCTCTTCATAAACGAGCGGCACGGGTTTTTGCTGTTCGACGACAAGTCCTCTCTTTCCGAGTTTCTAGGCCAGGCATGCCACATAAGCGGACTCCAGCAGCCCCGGACCCAGCACCCGATGAACCTGGATGGCTGCGCCGATGATGGATTTCGTGATCTTGTTCGACCGCTCCCGCTCGGTCATTGAGGAAAGAGATTTAAACACGGAGGGCACAAAGAAGAACTCACGGAGAACACGGAGTAACCGCGAGCTGTCCCCCCGCTCTTCCCCTCCGTGTTCTTCGTGTTGCAGCCCCCGAATGATCTCATGGATAAGTGGCTCTGGGGACTCTGTGTTAAAGGTTCTTAAAGCCGTCCCGCTCTCTTTGCAGGTGTGGCCGCTTTCATGAACAATCCAGGCTAACAGGATTTCAAATGCGATCTGACATAATCCTTAAAGGAGTGTTCGATCGTCACGGTTGTCTTTCCCGGGGCGTGGTAGCGCCACTGAGAGTCGATGCTTGCCACGGCGGCGACTTCGCGGGTGGTGGAGCTGATGAAGACCTCGGCCGCCGAGGAGAGGTCCTCCGGGGTCAGGTTCTCCTCGACGAGCTCGAAACCAGCCCGAGGCACAACCTCACGCAGAACGTCGCGGGTGACACCGGGCAGGCAGCCCGAAGAAAGTGGCGGGGTCAGAACCTTGCCCCCGGAAATCAGGAAAACATTGGCCGACGTGCACTCCGCAATGTGGCCGTTCTCGTTGAGGAGCAAAACGTCGTCAAATCCCTCGGCGTGGGCCTGTTCCAGCAGGGCCGCGTTCTGAACCCAGGACAACATCTTGACTCCCGCCAGCCGCGTCGCAGAGTAAATGGCGTGCGCTTGAAGCTTGAGGCGATGGATCGCCGGCCACCGGACTAATTCCCGCGTGAAGATCAGTAGGTCCGTTTCGGGACAGTTGCCCGCCTGCGCCCAAAGTCCTCCGTGGTTCTTCACGAACGACACCCGCGCCATGCCTTCAGGCCGATGATTGGCCTCTGCCAGCTTGATGACGGCCAGGCGAACGGCCTCCGGCTCGTGGGTGAGGTTCATCCCCAGCCGTTCCGCGTCATGCGACATCCGGGCCCAATGGCGGTCGAAGGCGAATGGCCTCCCTTCGTATATTCGTAAAGTGGTGAACACGCCCCAGCCCATCAGCAAGCCCATTTGGCCCGGCGAGAGATACGCTTCTTGCAAGGGAATGAGGCGGTCATTATGAAAGATCAAGCTGTCCATAAGTTTGATTAGTGAGATCCCCGCGCCCCTAAAACTGGGGCGGCTCGGCTTGCGCCAGGGGCTGCCAGGTTACCAGGAAACACGAACCGTGAGCGGGTAGTTTAGGCGAATCAGGCAACGAGTCTCGGGGGGCAGATTCACTTCGTGCCCTCTCGGCCACAGGATCTCGTAACTGATCGCCGCGGCGCCCGCGAGGGAGAGACCCATAGAAACGGCTGTAGCGCCGGACGCCACAGCTTTGATGGCACCGAAGCTTCCCAGTCCAACTCCACCTATAAGCGTCTTCCAGGAAAGTGCGCGCCCGCCGGTCAAATGGCCTTCCGCGTCGATGTGCAGATCAAGTTTGCTGGACTTGTCCATCACCGCCAGAACACCTGCCATGGGCTCAGCTTGGCCGTCGGGCAAAACGATCGTGTCAAAGCGGAGTCCCAGCTCCGCGGGACGGTGAACGTGGCCGGAATTGCGGATCATGGTGATGCGGCCATCGAGAATGCTGCCGGAAGGCAGCACCACGCGCCCGTCCACCAAGACGGGTTGCAGCAGACGGGCGGTGACGAGGTCGTTTGGGTGGTTGACCTGGGTGTGGATTCCGGAGAGCATCTGAATACTGACTTGGGTTTCTGCGGGGACGGTGACTTTATCCGAATGCATGGAGGATTCGGTGCTAGCTGGCCCCAGGCCGCTCCGGTGGGGCAGCGCCACGGGTACCTCACTTTCCTGTGCCAAAGCTGTGATCGCGAGAAAACCTATCACCGTGATTGCCGTGAGTGCCCTAGCCATTCAGTTTCACCTCGTCAAAGCACTGCGCAAAGGCGCTTCCAGATCCACTTTCCCATCCGAACTAGAGACGCGCCTCCCGGGCAAAATCCTTCACCCTCTCCCCGAACCGGTCATTGAGTTAGTAGCTATTCTCCCGCTCCGCCGCTCAGAAATCAAGCTCTTATTGGCAGGCGAAAGGAATGAGGCTCTCAGCTTTCAGCCGTCAGCGGTCAGCTAAAGAATAACCAGTGGGCTGCTTGCTGAGAGCTGAAAGCTGACGGCTGACAGCCACGGGACGGGGGAAATAAAAAGGCCCAACCGCTGGGGTTGGGCCAGGAATTGCACAAACGGATGCTGCTGATTACCCGACCTTTGTGACCTTGTCGGCCTGAGGTCCCTTTTGCCCCTGAATGATCTCGAACTCAACTGTGTCGCCTTCTTGCAAGGTCTTGAAGCCTTCACCCTGGATGGCCGAGTAATGAACAAAAACATCCGCTCCGCCCTCCTGGCCGATGAAGCCATATCCCTTGCTGTTGTTGAACCACTTTACCTTACCTTGAAGTCTTGCCACTTGCGTCCTCCTTAACTGGTCTTTGCGGTTACCGCCGCGTCGGCGCGTCCAAGAACAGAAAAAGCCGAGAATCCCACAGGACCTCGGCTAGCCTCTACGCACACCTACCCGGCGACACACCTTGCTGACTCCTCACGGCTCAGTAATTATATTTTGCAGGGCAGGCTTGTCAAGAGAAATGTTGCTGCCCCAGTCCTTGCGAAATATTACGAATTAGTCATCAGTTGATTCGGTAAGAAGTAACCATAAAAGTCCCACCAGAGTCTTGGCGTCGCGAATTCGCCTGGACTTAATCATCCTCCTAACCTGCACCGGGGTGAAGTGCCCAACCTCGATCCGCTCGTCGGGGTCGGGTTGAGCTTTTGACCGTGTAAGTTCAGTCGCTTCGACCAGGAACATCTTCTCCGTGAGGATCCCTGGGCTGGGGAAAAAGTCGAATAAGAGCCGGAATTTCTTAGCGCGATAGCCGGTTTCTTCCAAGAGTTCGCGCCGCGCGGCAGCAAGGGGTCTTTCCCCAGGCTCGAGACCCCCGGCGATCAATTCCCAGAGAGACTGTTTGGCGGCATACCGGTACTGCCTCACCAGTACAATGCGGCCATCGTTCGAATGGGCCAGAATCACCACCGAGCCCGCGTGGTGAACTACCTCCCGCTCCGCCCTGACACCGCCCGGCTCGATGATGCGGTCAACTCTCAATTGGATAACCTTGCCTTTGTAGATTTGTTTGCTTTTGAGGACATGAAGCAGCTTAGGCACGAAAAACACCCTCCGTCTTTGGTTTACTCAGACAGGGTGAGAGACCCCTCGAGAGACCGCACATGTAACCCTCTGGCCAGTTCACAAGGGCGGTCCGCGAAGAGCACGAACCAGAGGCTCGAATTGGCGCCCTCAACCGGTGAAAGTGAATTTCTCGATAAGGGCTTTGGCGTCCTTTTCAGTTTGCGCAGCCTTGAGCGCGTCGCGGTCCTGCTTTATCTTATCCTTGAGCTTGTTGTAAGTGTCGATTTTGCCTTTCGCAGCATCTGCATCCTCTTTCAGGGTGGTAGGGTCGCTGGCGCGTTTTTGCAGACAATCGAGTAATCTGTCCACCGTGCCGCCGAAAAGCGAAAGGTGGGTCATCATGACCTTTTGGTGAAAAGCCTTTTCGAAATCCTGAAGACTCTCCTTCTTTACGGTCTCCACCATGTCCGTCACATTCTTCTTGTAATAGGTGACCATTCCTTCCTCGTCTGTGCAAACTTGGGCAGAGAGTTGCAGGGAGCCGAGAGACAGTACGAAGGCACTTCCCAGAACGAGCGCGAAAACAGTCCAGCATTTCATACTCGCACCTCACCGGGTCTCTATCGAAATTTGTTGCGGCTTATCGCCTGTGCGGGCGATTGCCGCAGCGAACGTAGGACTTGTCGACAGCGGCAATGCTAGCACAAAGCGCGTGCGTTGTCGCTATACTGCGAATCTTCAAATTCGAGCCACGTCTGCCCTCCCACACTGTTTTTCTGGGCCCCAACGGGCAAAAGGTTGGGTATAATGGGCGCATTGACAGGGTGGAGCGCCACCGTGGCGCTTGGTACTGATGTGATTTGCGAGACAGGGGCGTTGCCTGCCGCAGTCATTCCCGCGAAAGCGGGAATCTACTCGGCAAACCCTCGGAAATGCGCTGTGGGCGGACTGGATTCCCCCCCATGGCGGGACGGGAATGACCGGCGTTTCGAAAGCGATCCCATCCCAAATGACACCGACACCGTGGCGCTTGTAGTCATGACGCCTCCAGGAGTAAATTGGGTCTTATGAAGATTGCGGCTTTGATTGTGGACGACGAACAGCCCGCGCGCGATGAATTGGCGTTCCTCCTGAAGGGGTTTCCGGAGGTGGAAGTCGTTGGGCAAGGGAAGAACGGCGTCGAGGCCGTGAACCTGATCCGCGAGTTGAATCCTCAGGTTACTTTTCTTGACGTCCAGATGCCCGGCCTGGATGGTTTCGGGGTCATCAAAAAGCTGCTCGAAAAGAAGGTCCGGCTTCCTTACTTTGTCTTCGCCACAGCCTATGATAACTACGCCGTGCAGGCCTTCGAGGTGAACGCCCTGGACTATTTGTTGAAGCCCATCGCCAAGCCTCGGTTGGAGAAAGCCATCGCCAAGCTGCGCCGCATGATCGAGACAGCGGCGTCAGCCCATGACAAGCTCGATCGCCTGGTGCAAATGATGGAAGAGCGCCCTGCGGCACAGAAGAACAAGCTGGTAGTGAAAAGCCAGGGACGCTTGTTCCTGGTCGATGCCGAGGAAATCATCTTCGCCAGCATCGAGGACGGGGTCATCAGCATTGTCACGCGTGATCTCGAAGGCCAATCCAACTTCCGCACGCTGGAAGAACTGCAGGGCAACCTCGATCCCAAGGTTTTCTGGCGAGCCCACCGCTCCTACCTGGTTAACGTGAACCACATCAAGGAAGTCGTCCCCTGGTTCAAGAGTTCCTATCAACTCAAGATGCAGGATCGCAAGCAGACGGAAGTCCCTGTCTCCCGAGCCCAAACCCGCAAGCTCCGCGAGTTGCTCAACCTATAGCGGGTGACTCCTGCTCGTCATTTGTCACGGAAGCCTAAAGCACCACCGATTCCTCGATCAACCGCCCTTCGGCAAAACGCTCGACACTGAGCGCGCGCCCATCCACGAGGCTTGACGTCCCGTTCAGAATCAGGTCCGCCAGGATCCTTCCGGTCGCCGGCGAGTGCATGACGCCGTGGCCGCTGAAGCCATTGGCGAGGAAAAGGCCGGGCACCTGGGGAACCGGCCCGAGGATCGCGTGGTGATCGGGCGTCATCGCGTAGAGGCCGGCCCAGCCGCGCGCGGGATTCACCTGGAGATCCTCGAAGCACGGCACTCGCTCCACGGCGCGCATCAGAATCTTTTCCACGAATGCCGAATCGAAAGTAGTTCTGAATCCCGGCTTCTCATCCGGATCGTTCCACGCCAGCAGCAGTCCCAGTCCCTCCGGGCGGAAGTGGAAACCCGTCGCCATATCGATGGTCATGGGCGCCTGGGGTGCGATCTGCGGGAAAGGTTCGGTGGGCACGAGCATGCGGCGCAGGGGTTCGACGGGCAACTGCACGCCCGCCATGCGCGCCACCTGCGCAGCCCAGGGCCCGGCGGCGTTGACCACCGTCCGCGTCTGCACGCGCCCGCGCGTGGTTTCAACGCCAACCACTCCGCTGTCATCCCGCAGGATGGCGGTGACCTCCACGCCTTTTTCGATGCGCGCCCCGCGCTCCGCAGCCCGCGCCGCGAATCCGTTCATCACGCTGTAGGGGTCCACGAAGCCGTCCGTCGAGCAAAAACTCCCGCCCACCACGTCGTCCGCCCGCAGTTGCGGCACGATACGCAACACGTCCTCCGGCTCGAGCAACTCAACCCGCTCGAAACCTAGCTCCACCTGCCGCGCTTGGTTCGCCCGCAGGTACTCGAGGTGCCTCTTGCTGCTTGCCACAAACAAGTAGCCCTGCGGCCTGTAACCCGATGGGCGCCCAGTCAGTTCTTCAAACCTGGCGAGGAAGGGAATCGAGTAAAGCGACATTTGGATATTGACCTTGGTGGCGAACTGCGCCCGCACGCCGCCCATGCTCTTGCCTGTCGACCCGAGCCCCTGGTGCGCCTCGCGCTCCAGCACCAGCACGTTGCTGCAACCCTGGTCCATAAGGTGATAGGCAATGCTCGACCCGACGATCCCTCCACCCACAATCACCACATCGGCTGATTTCGTCACCGGCCTCCCGACGCTTGCTTCGTATCCTTCCGGCACCTACCTTGAGTTTGTTTGCGGATTCAGACTTTCTCCTTTTACCCCAGGCCCGCTCCTCGTGACTTCTGATTGCTTTCTTATCGTCATTCCCCCGGCGTCTGGCCCCTGAAATGCCTTTCGATGGCCCTTACCAGCCCTGGAATCGTCGACTGCTTCGCTTCAATCGTCACAGTGAGTCCCAGCTTCCTGATCGTTTGCGAGGTGATCGGGCCAATTGAGGCGATGGCGACTGCGCGCAACAATTCGGCGACTTCGTTTTCGCCCGCCAGCTTGGCGAAATTGCTGGCGGTTGATGAGCTGGTGAAAGTAATGAGATCCGGGGGCGGGGTAAGGAGGCGCTGCAATTCCCCAACGGGGAGTTGAGGAACGACGGTTTCATAAGCTTCGACGACTTCCACGCGCCCGCCCTTTTCCATTAGGACGCGCGGCACGAGGTCGCGAGCAACTTTGGCGCGCGGGATCAGGAACGCTTTACCGTGCAGGTCGCGATCGCCGAGGGCTTCAAGCAGACCCTCGGCCACGTAGGCGCGCGGCGTCAGGTCAACCTTCACCCCGCTTTTTACGAACTCCTCTGCTGTCCCAGGGCCGATGGCGCCGATAATCAAGCCCTCCAGATCGCGCACATCGCGCCCGCAAGCTTCCAGCCGCCGCAGGAAATTGCGCGCCCCGTTTGCAGAGGTCACGAGCAGGACATCGAACTCTTCGAGGCGCCGGATGGCTGAATCGAGCGGCTCCCATGAGGCCGGGTCACGAATCTCAATGGTGGGGATCTCGATCACTTCTGCGCCCAGCGCGGTTAACGGCTCTCTTAACGCGCCAGCCTGCTCGCGGGTGCGGGTAATCGCGATACGCCTGCCGAAAAGCGGCTGGTCAACCTGTGTGCCGAGGCTCACCACATCACCTCAGGCTCGAAATTCGAAAATCGAAATTCGAAAATCGTCGCGAGTTTCGATTTTCGGTTTTCGAGTTTCGTCTTTCCGCTGTTCACCCGATCTCCCGATCACCCGATCTCCCGATCATCAAAATCTCCCTTGCGCCCCCCTCGAGCAAATCCTCAGCCACCGCCGCGCCGAGGCTTTCTGGGTCTTTCTCCGAGCCAGCGGCGACGGCTCGGATCAAACGGCTGCCGTCCAGGCTGGCCACGATGCCGAGCAAGCGCAACTGAGCATCCTCGAAACTCGCGTGGGCCGCGATGGGGACCTGGCAACCTCCACCCAGACGCCGCAGCATAGCACGTTCGGCGCGGACGGCGAGGTGCGTGGCCGGATCATCGAGCGGCGTCACCGCGCGTTCCAGTTCCGCATCGTCCCGCCGAATTTCGATAGCCAGCGCCCCTTGCCCGACGGCGGGGCAGATCTGGTCGAAGCCGAAATAGCCGGTGATGTGCTCCCGCAGGCCAAGTCGGTGCACGCCCGCTGCCGCCAGAACCAGCGCGTCGCAATCGCCGCGTTCCAGCTTGCGCAGCCGTGTGTCCAGATTGCCGCGCAGGGCGATGAGTTCCAGGTCCGGCCGCAGCCGCTTGAGCTGTGTCTGCCGGCGCGGGCTGCTGGTGCCCACGCGCGCGCCCGCCGGGAGCTGCTCAAAAGGTTTCCCGCTCGCAGAAATGAACACGTCGCGCGCATCTTCACGGGGCGGCACCACAGCCAGAATCAGGCCTTCCGGCAAAATGGTCGGCAGGTCTTTGAGGCTGTGCACGGCGAGGTCCGCTTTGCCTGCCAGCAGAGCCTCCTCGATTTCCTTGATGAACATGCCCTTCGTTCCCGCTTCGGCGATGCTCTGGGCAATCGAGGCGGGGAAGGGTTGCTCGGGCGGAAAGCTTTGCAGCTTGTCGCCGGTAGTCCGGATGATTTCAATGGCGATCTCGTGGCCGGCAGCCGTGAGCTGGCCCTTCACCCAGTTGGCTTGCCAGAGCGCCAGCTTGCTGCCGCGCGAACCGATGACGATGTTCATAATTCAGGAGTCAGAAGGCAGAATCGAAACGCGAAAATCGAAATTCGAAAACCGCCCGATGGGCCGTTCCCACGAAAGTGGGGATCTACAGCCTCATAGACCCCCGCTTTCGCGGGGGTGACGTTGCGCGCAGCGATTTTCGAGTTTCGATTTTCGAGTTTCGGCATCCTTCTGACTCCTGACTTCTGACTTCCTCGCCTTTTCAGTTTGCCAGGCCAAAGATCTTCCGGACGAGCCTGACGAGCGCCGCTTGTTCCGGCTGGCCGGCCCCGCTTTTGAGCTCGGTGATGGGCCCGTGCAGGATCTTGTTCATGATGCCGCGGGTGAGGGCGTCCACGGCCTGACGTTGCTCGGGCGTCAGATTGCCCAGCCGGGTGTTGTAGCGTTCCATTTCACCCTCGCGGATGGCGTTCAGCCGGTCTTCGAGCGCCACGATGGTGGGCACGAGGTCACGCGAGGCGAGCCGGCGCATAGTTCTCTGGACTTCCTCCTGGACAATCTCCTCGGCCCAAACGGCCTCGCGTTCGCGCTGTTTCTTGTTGGCCTCCACCACTTGACCAAGGTCGTCAATATCGTAGACGAAGACATTATCCAGCTCGTTGACCAGGGGATCGATGTCGCGCGGAACCGCGATATCCACGAAAAACACCGGGCGGTTCCGGCGAGCAGAGAGGATTTTCGCGACATTCTCCTTGTTCACGACGTAGCCAGCCGCGCCCGTGGAACTGATGACGATGTCGGCCTTGGGGAGGTGCTCAAAGAGCTGTTCGAAGGCGATAGCAGTGCCGCGAAATGCCGCCGCAAGTTGCACGGCGCGCTCGTAAGTGCGATTGGTAACGTAGATGGCACTGGCCCCGCTGCGCAGGAGGTGCTTGGCGGCGAGTTCGCTCATCTTGCCCGCCCCGATCACGAAGATGGTCCTTCCTTCCAGGCTGCCAAAAATCTTCTTGGCCAGCTCGACGGCGGCGTAAGAGACGGAAACCGCGGCGCTCCCCAGTGCCGTCTCGCGCCGCACCCGCCGC
>JBEKME010000065.1:0-36403 GCA_050008675.1 Terriglobia bacterium | reverse complement strand
TTACTTCAAGGCCAAAAAGCAGTTCTCCAGCGGCGTGGTGGAGGGTCTCAACAACAAAGCCAAAGTCACCATGAGAAAATCCTACGGCTTCCGAACCTTTCGCATTACCGAACTCGCACTCTATCACACACTTGGCAAGCTGCCCGAGCCTGAACTAACCCATGAATTCTACTGACGAGTCCGGATGTTTTCATAACCAACTTCGGCGCCAATGCACTCTTCCATAACAACGGTAATGGAACGTTCACCAACATCACGCGCGACGCTGGACTCGAAGGCGGCAACTGGAGCACCGGCTGCTCCTGGGGTGACTTTGATCGCGACGGCCGGCTTGACCTTTACGTCGCACGCTATGTCGATTTCGACCGCGCCAAAATCCCCACCCCTGGAGCGGCAAAATATTGCCTCTATCGAGGTGTCCCGGTGGCGTGTGGCCCTCAGGGCTTGGTCCAGGTAACGGACCCACTCCTCGATGACCACATACTGAAACCACTGCAGGAATCTTGCGGGTGCATTTCGAGAGCACGCGGCCGCGTAACTCCAGTAAGCCTGCGCCACACCCTTGCGTACGAACCCCGCGATCAGATTGCCGCCTCGGCGCGGAGAATCTTGGAGCGGCGACCGCGGGATGCCAAAGAAAAACTGGCTGCTGGATATTTGTCAGCTTCACCTGAGCCTGGCATGCTTCGCAATAGATGGCCCTGAATACCCCATTTACATGAGTCATGCCTTTGCATAATGGCGGTGTGAAGCAAGCTGCTATTGTCGGAGAACGCCTCTGCCGTCGAAATGAAGTGCTCTGCGCGATGCCTGATACAAATTGTTCGTCATTCGTAGAGCAAAACGCCACTGCCTGTCATTCTGAGCGAAGCGAAGAATCCCCGCATTTGAAAGCTCAATCAGTGCGAAAAATGCCGAGATTCTTCGCGGAGTTTACCCTGAGCGAAGCGAATGGGCTCAGAATGACAGACAATGGGGTTATCCTCTGCGAATGAAGGACATTGCCTATCAACACCGGCTGGCAAACTCCACCAGCGGTGCCACCCCTCGTTCTAAGGGTGCGGAGTGTGCGAAAACGAGCGTCTTGATACTGCTGTCGCTGGCCAGGCGGCGCGCGAGTTCCACCAGTGATTTCCGGTTCTGCGCCGCACTCTTGCTGAAGACCCAGGGTGCCGCCTTGAGGCGGCCGTCCTTGCTTTGGTTGGCGCTGTCACCCATGAACAGGTTCTCCCCGATGGCGTAGGCAGCGCTTCCTGGCGTGTGGCCCGGCACCGCGAAAACGCGGACCAGGTAGGGGCCCAAGGGCATGACCTCGCCATCCTGCAGGGTCCGGGAGAGGCGAATGCCGGTAGGCCGCGGGGACCTGAAACGCAGGATCGGACCTCCGCCCGAGGAACGACCTTCCACCACGTCCACTTCTGCGGCCAGCGCCATCACCTGCGCCTTTTGGAACTTTGCAATCCCCCCCATGTGATCGCGATGACCATGAGTCAGCAGAATTACCTTCACGTCGTCGGGACCCAGACCGCGGCGGGACAATGCCGCCAGAAGAGCCTTCCCCTGGACATCGTTGCCGGCATCGACCAGCGCCACCTCGTGGTCGCTTAGTGGCACGAGGCCTGCGCTCACGAACCCATCCTTGACGAGGTACATGCCGTTTATTTTCGCCCCCTCCGGCAGGCCCTGCCAGCTTAGGAACGGGAGAGCGACCACAGCCACCGCGGCAATCAAGATCACAATGACTGCGAGGGCCACGATCGTCCACATACCGTTCCTCCTAAAGTCAGGGTCTCCCTTTTCGCCGTATGAGTAGCCCGAGTATACACCTTTGCATTCAATCGCGTCACTTCCGATGGCGACCTGAAGCGAGCGACTGCAAGGGGCCAAGCGAGATCCTAACGCATGTTAAGATCCCTCTCGTAGCGAAAGCGCATCCACTCTAGGTCAACCCTGGGATCGGCTTTCTCTGCACTTTGGAGGGCTTCAGCTTTGTCAGCGGCTGTCCCTTGCCAGACCATCCATTCGTGGGCTCCCGGCCGGTCTTGAGCAGCCGGGCCGGAAACGGCTTCGATGTTGCCGCTGACCAGCGCAATGACTTTCCAGTTGGCCATGTGGTTGTCAATGTTCCTTAGGATGTATCCTAGCAGAGTCGGGAATGCGCCGTTGCGGATTAACGATTGAGAGTGTGAGTATGCCTTGGGATCGAAAGCGCCAACCTGAGGAAGAACCGCCGGCCCAAGAGCGGGGCCGCGCGACACATCCCATTATTAGCGGATGTAAAATAGGCGGACGATGCGAGAAGAATTCAAAGAAGAGGTGAAAAGGGTTGCTGCCGCCCGAGTGGGGTAGCAGACGGAAAACGAAAATGGCGACAACGGTAAGGCCAAAGAACGGAGCGAGCAAATGACTGAATGAGGACCGGGCCAGAAGGACCCGAAATGGGTTTTTCGAGTTCTTCGGCTGTCGTGAGCTGCTCTGAGGGACGGCACGTGGGCAAGAAGTCCCTAATGCAATTATTCAGTCGTTCTCATGAAAGATAATTCAGTCCAATCAAAAGCCGTTTTCTCTGTGCTATAGTCTCGCTTTAGAGATCACTGAATTACATCGCGACTGTCAGAAGGGTCAGGTCCACACTAATGGCACGTCTCGAAGAACTCACCCGCGGTGCAACGGTCAAGGGCGTCCTACCCGAATGCCTTGTCACGGTGGTGGACGTGAAGTGGCATGGCTCGTCGGTCGTCGAGCTCACCTACAAGGACCCCACTGGTCGTCTCGGCAGCGAGCTCCTATATCGCCACCGGGAACCTACGCTCGAAATTGCTTCGGTCGGTCGTCCGTGGAGCTTTGACGGAGACGGAGCTATGCTGAGGCTTGTTTCTGAGGCTCAGCGCATTCGTCTGGCATATCTCTTTGATCCCCTCCTAGCCATCCACACTTCACTCGTCGAGCCACTGCCCCACCAAATCACGGGCGTGTACGGGGAGATGCTGACCCGCCAACCGTTGCGTTTTCTCCTTGCCGACGACCCAGGCGCCGGCAAGACGATCATGGCCGGCCTTCTTATTAAGGAACTTTTGACCCGTGGCGACCTGCGCCGTTGTCTTATTGTGTGTCCGGGAATGCTTGCCGAACAATGGCAAGATGAGCTTCATTTCAAGTTTCATCTGCCCTTTGACATTTTAACCAATGACGAACTCGAATCCGCCCGGACGGGCAACTGGTTTCTAGAGACTCCCCTGGCGATATGCCGCCTCGACAAGCTGAGCCGTGACGAAAACGTCCAGGCGAAACTCGAACAAACTGATTGGGACCTGATCGTGGTAGACGAGGCCCACAAGATGTCCGCCTCGTTCTTTTCGGGGGAAGTCAAAACAACGAAGCGTTACAGGCTTGGGCAGCAGCTTTCCCGGTTGACTCGGCACTTCTTACTCATGACCGCGACTCCGCACAACGGCAAGGAAGAGGACTTTCAATTGTTCATGGCCCTTCTGGACGGCGACCGATTCGAAGGGCGCTTCCGCGACGGGGTCCACGTAGTGGACGCTTCAGACCTCATGCGGCGCTTGGTCAAGGAGCAGCTTCTGAAGTTCGACGGCACACCACTGTTCCCTGAGCGATTGGCCTACACGGTTTCTTATCGGTTGTCAGACCTTGAGGCGCGTCTCTACAAGGAAGTAACCGACTACGTCCGCGAGGAATTCAACCGTGCCGATGCCTTGGAGAACGAAGGTCGAAAGGGGACTGTCGGCTTTGCCCTCACTATTCTGCAACGCAGGCTAGCCTCGTCGCCGGAGGCAATCTATCAATCTCTCAGGAGACGCCGCGAGCGACTTGAAAAGCGGCTTCGAGAGGAACAACTCATGAAGCGCGGTGGCGAGGCCTGGGTTCCAGTCGCACAGGAGCTGCCATCCTATACCGACGAAGACCTCGATGAGCTCGAAGACGCGCCAAGCACCGAGGTCGAGCAAGCCGAGGAACAAGTCATTGACCAAGCGACGGCGGCGCGCACCATCGCCGAACTCGAAGCTGAGATAGCCATTCTGAACGGGTTGGAAGAGTTGGCACTCAAGGTCAAACAAAGCAAGATCGACAAGAAGTGGGATGAGCTTTCGAAGCTCTTGCAGAACCAAGCGGAGATGTTTGATGCCCACGGACACCGCCGGAAGCTCGTCATCTTCACCGAACACCGTGACACGCTGAATTATTTGACGGACCGCATTCGAACCCTTTTGGGCCGGCCCGAAGCGGTCGTGACAATCCATGGCGGCATGGGTCGGGAAGAGCGGCGTAACGCGCAGGAGGGGTTCACACAGGACAAGAACGTTGAGATTCTCGTTGCGACCGACGCTGCGGGCGAGGGTATCAATCTCCAACGCGCCCACTTAATGGTCAACTACGACATTCCATGGAATCCCAACCGCCTCGAGCAGCGGTTTGGACGCATTCATCGCATCGGCCAGACAGAGGTATGTCACCTTTGGAATCTCGTGGCAGACGAAACTCGCGAGGGTGATGTTTTCAAGCGCCTCTTCGAGAAGATCGAAGAGCAGCGACGCGCGCTGGGCGGAGGCGTGTTCGATATCCTCGGCAAACTGTTTCGCGACCAGAGATTGCGCGATCTTTTGGTTGAAGCCATCCGTTATGGAGATCGGCCCGACGTTCGCGCGCGGCTGTTCCAGACGGTTGACAACCTTGCGGACCGAGAGCGATGCCGCCAATTGCTGGAAGAGCGAGCGCTCGCTCGCGATTCGATGGACGCAGCCAAAGTGCGCCAAATCCGTGAAGATATGGAACGCTCGGAGGCGCGACGCCTCCAGCCGCACTTTATCGCCAGTTTCTTTCTTGAGGCTTTTGGCCTTCTTGGCGGGTCGGTTCACGAGCGCGAACCGAAACGGTATGAAGTCACACACGTGCCTGCGGTCATCCGAAACCGCGACCGGCTGATTGGCGCCGGTCAGCCGGTCCTCTTGAATTACGAGCGCATTACCTTCGAGAAGGACCTGATCAGCATTCAGGGCAAGCCTTTGGCAGAATTCGTTTGTCCGGGACACCCGCTTCTTGACGCGACCATAGACCTCATCATTGAGCGATATCGCGACCTCCTCAGACGCGGCGCTATCCTGATCGACCCGAACGATTCGACTGAAGAAGTTCGGGTACTCTTCTACCTGGAGCACTCCATTCAGGACGCGCAGACTGACCGTGCGGGTAACAGACGCGTCGTCTCCAGGCGCATGCAGTTCGTCGAGGTCGACCGCATCGGCAACGTCAGAAACGCCGGCTACGCGCCGTACCTCGACTACAGGCCGGTCGCCGACGATGAACGGTCACGTCTGAGCGCGGCGCTCGAAGAGGAATGGATCAAAGGGGATCTCGAAAGCAAGATCGTGGAATTTGCAGTAACCGAACTTGTACCACGGCACTTGAACGAAGTGCAGACCCGGAAACAGGAACTTATAGGCAAGACTCTGGCAGCCGTGAAAGACCGGCTGACGAAGGAGATCAATTACTGGGACCATCGGGCCGAGGAACTTAAAGTTCAGGAACTCGCCGGGCGCGTGAACGCTCGCATCAATTCGGGCAAAGCCCGCCAGAGGGCGGATGAACTCCAGGCTCGCCTTCAAAAGCGCATGGAAGAATTGGAGAAGGAGCGACAGCTCTCGCCGCTTCCTCCGGTCGTGATTGGCGGAGCGCTCGTTGTGCCCGCCGGCCTCCTGGACCGACTGCAAGGTGGCCGTCAGGCTGAGCCTTCCCAGTTTGCCCGCGATACTGAACATGTCGCCAAACTGGCGTTGGAGGCAGTGCTGGCTTCCGAACTGAGGCTCGGCTTCGTACCCCGCGACGTGAGCGACGAGAAATGTGGTTACGATGTGGAATCCCGAATCCCCGGAACAGGAAAGCTTCGATTTATTGAGGTCAAGGGCCGAGCAAAGGGTGCGGAGACTGTGACGGTTACGAAAAACGAGATACTTACCGCGCTCAACAAGCCGGAGGAATTTATTCTTGCGGTGGTGGAGGTAGATGGAGAGCAGGTCACTCCTCGGTACGTTCACAGTCCATTTCAGCGCGAGCCGGATTTCGGCGTGACGAGCGTGAACTACGATCTCGATGATTTGCTCATGCGCGCGGAGGAGCCGGCATGAGCGGGAAGCCGGAGAAACTTCTCGGGTGGATGTGGGCCCTCGTCTGGCGGGATTGCGCCGGGCATGCGATTATAGCAGACAAGCGGCGCAATTCTGGCGCAATTGTCCAGGTTAACTATTGGTTTTACAAGGGTTTACGTTTTGCGTTTAGAATCTTGTTGGCGCAATTCCGACGCAATTCTGACGGCACGGCGAGCCCCGAAGGGGCGGCACTAGCACAGCCCAGGCCAACGGCCTGGGTATCGTAATCCACCCGTTATCTGCGGCAAGCCCTGAAGGGGCGGAATGGGTGCGGGCACGTCGCAAACGGCCGCCGCAGTCTGGCGGTCGATTTAGGGCGCCCTTTCAGGGCTCGCGGCAGGCAGGTGGGCGAACTTTTTGACCCAGGCCGTTGGCCTGGGCTGTGTTAGGTCGCCCCTTTGGGGCTGAAGACAAGGTCGGTCAACGTGGTCAAGAAGCTGGTTGAAGTGGCGCTGCCGCTACAGGCGATTAACACGGCTTTGGCGAAGGAGACCGGTCGATAGGATTTTACTGATGATGCCACCGACACTCGCACCGATTAGTATTCAAAAGCTGCGCGGTCATCTCTTGGCGCGCCGGTTCGCGATTCCAAAGTTGCAACGGAACTTTGTCTGGGATTCTGGGCGCGCTGCCAAGCTCTTGGATAGCATCTACCGCGACATGCCGATAGGCTCCCTCTTTCTTTGGGAGATGGATCGGAAGTCGGCGAACCTGGTTCGGCAATCGGCTGAGGTTTTGCCGTCTTTCAACACCGCAAATAAGCACATTTGGTTTGTGATCGACGGGCAGCAGCGCCTATCCGTCATCTACCAAGCCTTTGAGGGTGAGGTCCGAGAGAATGATGCTGGCCGTGAAATTGACTTCAGGCGCCTCTGTTTTGTCGTTCATCCCGATGGAGATCAGGAGAATCCGTCCCGGATTGCCTACCGCAAGCCGGTCGACCGCCAATTCGTACCCCTCTGTGACATCCTCGCCTTGGACTGGAAGAAAAGGATGCCGAGCAAAGCCGAGTGGTTTCTGAAGAAGATCATGGAGTGTCGACACCGTCTACTGCATTACCACGTTCCAGTGGTGACGGTTCGTTCGGCAAGTCTCGACGAGATCGGCGAGGTCTTCATCCGCGTCAACTCCCTAGGCATGCGCATCACATCGGCCGACCGCGCTATCGCCCTCATGGGCAAACTCGACGTGCGCGCGATGGCCGACGAACTCCGGCAGAAGATTCGCGAGGATATATTCGCGCTTGGAGGCATCGACCCTATCCTCATGGGCTTCAATCTGATCACGGAACGCCCATCGCTCGATGGCGACCCACCGAAACTGGAGGCAATGGCGAGCCGCGTGTCCAAACGGATCGAGGGTGACGAGGGTGAGCGGCAAGGGTTTCGCAAACTCTGGGACAAGTACCAGAAGGCCTTCCGGTCAGCCGTCGACTACCTGCGCATCCGCTTTCCCGTGTACGACGAGTCGTATCTGCCATCAGCTAACATGTTGGCTACCCTTGCGGTCTTCTTCTTTTACCACCCCGGTCAGCCCGACCATCACCAAGCCACCGAGATTCGCAAGTGGTTCTGGGCAACCGGAGTAGCGCAGCGCTACAGCGGTAGGGGTTATCACGAGAACATCGTTGGCGACGCAAGGCTCTTCGAATCCCTAGCCCACGGCACAAAGAAGCGCTTTGTCTTCCGTGACCGCCTTGACCCCGTGCTTGACATTCAAGGGGCCGAGTACGCCTCCCGCTCCGCGCGCACGCGCACGTTCTTCTGCCTGCTTGCTTCCCAAGGGCCGAGGTACCTTGAGAACGGCGAACCGATCCCCTTGCGGGAAAATGTAATAAGCCACGCTAATCGGAAGCACCGACACCACATCTTCCCTCAAGCGCAAATGGGGAGCCATTTTTCTTCTCGTGTGTATAACAGCCTGTGCAACATCTGTTTTCTGGTGTCGCGCGACAACGAGAAGATTGGGATGCGTCTTCCACGCCACTATCTCGACGAGTATCGCGAGGAAGGACGCCAGAGGTTTCGTCGCGTGATGAGGAGCCATCTGATCCCTGTTGGGAATGACAATGGAGTTTGGCAGCGAGGGGCTGTCAGAGCTTTCAAACAGTTCCGGAAGGAAAGGCTGGCACTGATCTGCGCAAGCTTCGAGAAAGAAGCTGGAATCAAGCTTTTCAGAAAGAATTGATCCGCCCATGCAGACCAAACGTCAGCAATTCCTCAGAGCGCCGGACGAAGAAACGGAAGGTTTGACTACATGACAATTGCGATGGCTTGGACTCGTAAGGTGCAAGACTACGAACAGCTCATATTTGTTTCTGATAGCAGGATCAGCGGGGGTGAAACCTTTGATTCTTGTCCCAAGATACTGACCCTTCCCCGGACTGATTGCGCAATCGCATTTGCTAAAGCCGCGGCTCATGCATTTCCCATGATGGTGCAGCTTTCTTATGCAATTGAGTCATTCCCAAAGGCGAAGAGGGGGGCGCACGAAATCAAGCGTGTCTGTACTCATGCACTTAAGGTGTTTGATGAGATGGCAAAGACGCTTAGGACTGAGATTTCCGACCCCCGCGCTGGAATGGGCGTGCCGTCCGCAGAATTCCTCTTTGGAGGCTACTGCTGGCGAAAGAAATGCTTCGAGATTTGGAGTATCAAGTACGATGTCAAATCTAAGTCTTTCGCGGCTCACCCCGCGCCTTCAATTTGCTATTTTCCAGACGGTCAACGTATCGGAAGGGTGTCTTATAAACATAAGCGAGAGTCATATGGGATCCTTGCTATCGCCGGCGACCAAGGAGAAGTTGCATACCGTCGCCTTCAAGAACTTTTGAAACAAAAGCGCATAAACGGCACCCGACCGTTCCACCTCGATATGGAGCCATTCGAAGTCGTTCGCGACATGCTCCGCGATCCGTCTCGATCACATTCGATTGGCGGAGCACCTCAGGTCGTAAAAGTATTTCAGTACCTTCGTTCTGCACCTTTTGCTGTCTACTGGCCGGATAGAAAATCTGGTCGTCCCCATCTCCATGGCAGACCCGTTCTCGGATATGAGGCACTCGACAAACAGGTAATCGATCCAGATACTCTCGAGGAATACGAAATTCGGGCTTTGGAGAAATCGCCATTGTTTCAGGAATCACATGACAACTCTACAAACGCGGACCTCGCGACATGATGTTCTTAGAACTTGGCGTATGCCTTTGGTCCTTTGCGTAAAGACCTCGGACCTTCGTAGCCTTGTTGATGGCGCTGTGCGCACCGCTTGGTAAACACAAAAGGAAAAATGAAAAAGAAGCTCATCGAAGTCGCGTTGCCTTTGGAGGCCGTTAACATCGCTTCGGCGCGGGAGAAGTCCATTCGGCACGGCCACCCGAGTACGTTGCACCTGTGGTGGGCGCGACGACCGCTCGCGGCTGCTCGGGCTGTGATCTTCGCGCAGATGGTCGACGACCCGTCCGCGCATCCTGACATATTCAAGACCGAGAAGGCCCAGGAGAAAGAGCGCCAGCGGCTGTTCCGTATCATTGAGGAGCTCGTGCTTTGGGAGAACACTACCAACGAAGAGGTGCTGGAACGAGCGCGGGCAGAAATCTGGCAGAGTTGGCGCGCGGCGTGCGCTGAGAACGTGGGCCATCCAAGGGCCAAAGAGCTTTTTGATCGTCACAAGCTCCCTGCCTTCCATGATCCCTTCGCCGGTGGCGGGGCGCTTCCGCTAGAGGCGCAGCGTTTGGGGCTCGAAGCCTATGCAAGCGATCTGAACCCGGTGGCGGTGCTCATCTGCAAAGCGATGATTGAGATTCCGCCCAAGTTTGCCAGCAAGCCGCCTGTAAATCCCAAGTCTCGCAAGGACAAGGAGCTCTTCAAGAAGACCTGGCGGGGTGCGCAAGGGCTGGCTGAAGACGTTCGGTACTACGGCCAGTGGATGCGCCAAGAGGCGGAGAAGCGAATCGGTCATCTCTACCCGAAGGTCGAAGTTGCCCCGGAAATGGTGAAAGTGCGTCCCGACCTGAAGCCCTACATCGGGAAAGAACTCACTGTGATCGCCTGGCTTTGGGCGCGTACGGTAAAGAGCCCCAACCCGGCGTTTGCGGATGTAGACGTGCCTCTCGCCTCCACTTTCATGCTTACCACTAAGGTTGGCAAAGAGGCATATGTCGAGCCGGTGATCGAGAATGGGAGCTATCGTTTCACTGTGAAGGTGGGCAAGCCGAAGGATGCCGAGGCGGCGAAGAACGGCACCAAGCTATCTCGTGGCAGCTTCCGGTGTATCTTCTCGGATGTACCAATCCCATACGAGTACATCGACGGCGAAGCTAACGCGGACCGCATGGGTGCGCGGATGATGGCGATCGTTGCCGAGGGCGAACGCGGTCGCGTGTATCTGCCCCCGACGGAGGCGATGGAAGCCATAGCGCGCGAGGCGAAACCGACGTGGAAGCCAGATGTTCCGAGTCGAGGGACGTGGGCAAGCAACGCTCAGGGACGTCATTATGGTTTTCGCACGTTCGGGGACTACTTCACTCCCCGCCAGCTCGTGGCGCTGACAACCTTCTCCGACTTAGTGCAGGAGGCGCGCGAGCGGGTAAAGCGCGACGCCCTCGCGGCAGGCCTACCCGACGACCGCAAGTCCCTCGCCACTGGTGGTATCGCGGCCACTGCATACGCTGATGCGGTGGGAGTGTATTTGGCGTTTTCAATCGATAAAGCGGCAGATTACTGGTCGACTATCTGCACTTGGCATTCTAGCAAGGAGCTCATACGCAATACGTTCGGGAGACAAGCGATCCCGATGACTTGGGACTACGTGGAAACCAACATTTTCTCAGACTCATCGGGAAATGTTTCGAGCGGCACCGAATGGGCGCAGAAGGCACTCTGCATGTTCCCAGCGGCGGTGCCGGGGTTCGCTGTACAAAGCGATGCTCGGACACAAGAGATCTCTTCTGGCCGCGTCGTCTCCACCGACCCGCCGTATTATGACAACATTGGCTACGCTGACCTGTCGGACTTCTTCTACGTCTGGCTGCGGCGATCGCTCAAACCAGCTTTTCCTGACCTGTTCGCCACTCTGGCCGTGCCCAAGGCCGAAGAGCTGGTTGCCTGCTCCTACCGCCACGGCAGCAAGCAGAAGGCGGAGGTGTTCTTTCTCGCCGGAATGACCGAAGCGGTGCATCGCCTCGCCGGACAGGCACACCCGTCCTTTCCGGTCACCATCTACTACGCCTTCAAGCAAGCGGAGAGCGATGGGGAGGACGGCACCGCTAGCACCGGTTGGGACACCTTCCTTGAAGCGGTGATAAGTGCGGGCTTTGGGATAAGCGGCACATGGCCGATGCGGACCGAGCTCGCAAACAAGTTAATCGGGATCGACGCGAACATGCTCGCCTCCAGCATCGTCCTTGTCTGCCGTCCGCGGGACGCGGATGCGCCTACCGCCACTCGCCGAGACTTCCTCACGGCGCTCAAGGCGGAGTTGCCGGAGGCAGTCACACACCTTCAACGCGGGAATATCGCTCCGGTGGATCTGGCGCAGGCGGCCATCGGCCCCGGGATGGCGGTTTACACTCGCTACGCCAAGGTGCTCGACGCTGAGGGCAAGCCGCTCTCGGTTCGCGAAGCACTGGCACTCATCAACCAAACTCTCGATGAGGCACTAGCCGAGCAAGAGGGCGACTTCGACGCCGATAGCCGGTGGGCCTTGGCGTGGTTCGAGCACGCGGGCTTCGCCGCGGGCGAGTATGGCGTGGCTGAACAGCTATCCAAGTCCAAGAACACCAGCGTCGATGGCATGGTCGAGGCGGGTATTGTCTCCTCCGGCCGCGGCAAGGTACGGCTCTTGAAACCAGACGAGCTGCCCACCGGCTGGGATCCGACATCCGATCTACGCCTGACGGCGTGGGAAATGGTGCACCACCTGATCCGGGCATTGGAAGCCGGTGGCGAGAGCGCAGCGGCTGAGCTCGTTGTCAAGCTCGGTAGCAAGGCCGAGATTGCTCGCGAGCTTTGCTACCGCCTCTACACCCTGTGCGAGCGCAAAAAGCGGCCGCAGGAGGCGCTGTCGTACAATGGCCTCGTGCAAAGCTGGCCCGAGATCACCCGCCTGGCGCGAGAGGGTGAAAAGCCAAAGGTGCCAACAACGGCCGCGCTGTTCGACGAAGTGGAAAAGGAGTAAGCCATGGCGATCACAAACCACGAGCGTGTGGGAAAGGCGATGGATTTGCTGAAGGACGGTCTGCAACCGTTCGTCGAGCGGGAGATGAAAGCGCAGCACGCGCAACTATGGCTTGACCAGGTTCGCACCTCGGTCGCCGAGACGCAGACCCACTTGTTCTCTGGAACGGGAGAACTGCCGTGGGATTCCGCTTCGTTACTCTCCGTGATGTGGAACCAGTGGAATGTAGTCTTCCGCAAGACGCTCGGCCAGGCGGAGCGCACGCTGGTCAGTGAGCTCAGAGACGTTCGTAACCGCTGGGCTCATCAGAAGCCATTCTCCAGCGATGACGCCTACCGCGCGCTTGATTCGGCGGGGCGGCTTCTCACCGCCGTCTCGGCCCCGCAGGCGGACGAAATCGAGAAAATGAAGATGGAGCTTCTGCGTCTGCGCTTCGACGAGCAGGTGAGGGCGGAAAAACGCAAGAGCGCGGGCACAGCCATCGAGAGCGCAGCAGCCACTAACCTCAAGCCCTGGCGCGAAGTGGTGACGCCGCACAAAGATGTGGCCAGCGGCCGCTACCAACAGGCCGAGTTTGCCGCCGATCTATGGCAGGTGTACCTCGGCGAAGGAACGGACGAATACAAGAAGCCGGTCGAGTTCTTTCGCCGGACTTACCTCACGGAGAGCCTCAAACGTCTGCTGGTAGGAGCGGTCCAGCGAATTTCCGGTAAAGGCGGCGACCCCGTGGTGCAGCTCCAGACCAACTTCGGCGGGGGCAAAACTCACTCGATGCTGGCGCTTTACCACCTCTTTTCGGGGGCGGCCCCAAGCGACCTCATGGGCATAGACGCCGTGATGCAGGAAACCGACACCAAGAAGCTGCCAACCGCCAAACGCGTGGTCTTGGTGGGCAATAGGATCTCGCCCGGCAATCCCGTGAAGAAGCCCGATGGCACAATGGTGCGCACCCTTTGGGGAGAGATCGCCTGGCAGCTCGGGGGAAAGAAAGCTTTCGAGCGCCTCCGTGCCGATGATGAGAAGGCCACGAGCCCCGGTGACGTTCTGCGCCAACTTTTCAATGAGTACGGCCCCTGTTTGATCCTGATCGACGAGTGGGTGGCCTATGCACGCCAGCTCCACGACCAGAGCGACCTGCCAGCAGGCGGGTTCGAGACGCAATTCACCTTCGCCCAGGCCCTCACCGAATCAGCCAAGTTGGCCAAAGGCTGCTTGCTCGTTATCAGCTTGCCAGCTTCGGACACAACGGGCTCGCCGCACACCCAGGCCGATGATGTGGAGGTCGGTGGCCAGCGCGGGCGCGAGGCTTTGGACAGGTTGCGCAACGTAGTGGGGCGTGTAGAGTCCTCATGGCGGCCGGCGAGTGCCGAAGAGGGGTTCGAGATAGTACGACGGCGGCTATTCGAACCGCTCGCCGATCCAAACCAGTTCAAAGATCGCGACGTGGTGGCGCGCGCTTTCGCGGACTTCTACCGGGCGCAACATGCGGAGTTCCCGCCCGAGTGCCACGATGCCGATTACGAAAAACGGATTAAGGCAGCCTATCCCATCCACCCGGAGATTTTCGACCGGCTGTACACCGATTGGTCCACGCTTGTGAAGTTCCAGCGCACACGTGGTGTTTTGCGACTAATGGCCGCAGTGATTCACAGCCTATGGGAAAAGGGCGACAAGAATCCGCTGATTCTGCCGGCTAACATCCCGATCGACGATCAGCGTGTGCAGTTCGAGCTCACACGGTATCTCTCCGATAACTGGGTGCCCATTCTCGAAAAGGACGTCGACGGCCCTAGCTCCCTACCACTTCGACTGGACGGCGAGGTGCCCAATCTTGGCAAGTTCGCCGCCTGCCGACGCGTGGCCCGAACCATCTATTTGGGCTCTGCGCCCACATCCACGGCCGCCCACCGGGGAATCGAGGACCGGCGTGTGAAGCTGGGGTGTGTGATGCCGGGCGAGTCGCCCGCTGTATTTGGCGATGCCCTGCGAAGACTCGCAGCGGCGGCAACCTATCTCTATCAGGACGGGCCGCGCTACTGGTACTCGACCCAACCCACGGTTACTAAGCTCGCCGAGGATCGCGCTGAGCAACTCAAACGGGACCCCGACAAGGTGGTGCAGGAGCTGGACAAGCGGCTGCGAACCGATCTGCGCAAAATGGGCGACTTCAAACGCATTCACCCGATACCGGGTTCCAGTGCCGATGTGCCGGACGACCTTGACGTGCGACTCATTGTTCTGGGTGTTGACCACGCTTACACCAAGGAGCCTGATAACGCCGCGGAGACAGCGGCGAAAGCGATTTTTGAGACCCGTGGGAACACCCCGCGCTTGTACCGAAACACTGTCGTTTTTCTTGCCGCCGATAAGACGCGGTTGCAGGACTTGGACGAGGCTGTCCGAAAGTTCCTCGCGTGGCAGTCCATTCTCGATGAAAAGGAAAAGCTCGATCTCTCTCCACACCAAGTGAAGCAGGCCGAGACGCAGAGGACGGCCGCTGACGGCATCGTAACCGCGAGACTTCCCGAAACTTACCAGTGGTTGCTGGCGCCCACGCAAGCGAATCCGCAAACTCCTGTGGCGTGGCAGACCATCCGCCTCACTGGCCAAGACGCACTCGCGGAGCGTGCCAGCAAGAAGCTTCGAAATGAAGAATTGCTTGTAGTCAACTTTGCCGCCTCGCGCCTCCGCATGGAGTTGGACCGGGTACCATTATGGCGCGGGGACCACGTCGCAATCCGCCAGCTTGTCGAGGACTTCGGCCGCTACCTCTACTTGCCGCGCCTACAGACCCCAGATGTCCTGTTAGACGCCATTCGTTCCGGACTTGCGCTGTTGACCTGGGAGCAGGATGCCTTTGCCTATGCAGAAAGCTATGACGAAACGGCAGCCCGCTATCGCGGTCTCCGCCATAGCACACACGTCGGCCTTACCAGGGATGACGCTAGCCTGCTTGTGAAGCCTGAAGCAGCGCAAAAGCAGATTGAGCAGGAAACTGCCCCGCCTGTCTCAACTGGCGGCGGCACCTCTGGAGGAACCACCATCAAACCCGGCGAGCCGACGGTAACCACGACCGTTCCGCCCGTTCCTGTCCAGACCCCCAAGCCGAAACGCTACCACGGCACCGTGGTGCTTGATCCGGCGCGCGTCGGACGCGACGCTAGCAGAATCGCAGATGAGGTCCTTACGCATCTCGTCGGGCTCGTAGGATCAACCGTGCGTGTGACTCTGGAGATCGGGGCCGAAATTCCTGGAGGAGCGCCCGACAATGTCGTGCGAACCGTTACAGAGAACAGCCGAACATTGAAGTTCGCGAGCAATAGTGGCTTTGAGACAGAGTAGGAGGGCTCCCAGCGATGTCCTTCAAATCACAAACTTACCGCGTCTTGATCGCGTCGCCGTCCGACCTGGCCGAGGAGCGGCAAGCCGCAACGGAAGCGGTCAACGACTGGAATGCCCAGCACGCCGCCGCCGAGTTGGTGGTGTTACTGCCCGTCAAGTGGGAAACACACGGCAAGCCGCAGGCCGGGGTGAGACCACAGGAGGCAATCAATCGCCAACTCGTCCGTGATTGCGACATCCTTGTCGGCATGTTTTGGACCAAGATCGGCACCAGCACTGGGGTCGCAGAGTCGGGCACTGTCGAGGAGATCGATCAGTTCGTCGCTTCCGGCAGACCCGCATTACTGTATTTCTCCAGCAGCCCGATCGACCCGAACAAAATCGACTTGAAGCAACACAAGAAGCTGAGAAGCTTTAAGGACATCACTTATAAAAATGCGCTCATAGGCGGGTTCAGCCGAGTCGATGAGCTGCGCCAGACGCTTCTCCGCGACCTGATGAGCCAGGTCCGGGAATTGAACGCGAGCAGGCCCTCCCGGCGCGACACGAAGCTCGACCAGGCATCCAAAATCACCCACCTGATTCTCAGCCATCGGCGGAACAAGATAACGCCCGAGGAATTCCTGGCTTACCGCGAAGAGCTTCTGGGGCCGAGGCGGCGTTCAACTGCCGAAACAACGGACCCGGTTGAGCCGGGAGAGGTCGGACCAAACGGCTACAGGGTCGGCTACACCAAGGACGGGGACAAGGTGGAATGGTTGCCAGACGGAGAGCATCCGGGGAAAGAGTGGCCGATGATTCTCCGGCGCAACGATAAAGCGATCCTTTCGGCTCAAGGAGAATTCTGGGACAAGGTGTGGTGGAATCGTCACCAAAACTGGCTCTATAGAATCAAGTCCGGGGAAGAGCCGCTGACCGAAGCGCAGAAGCCTATCCTGGCGCAGGCCAAGAAAGCAGCTCGGCGAATCGAGCGAAAGTATGGCCGGAAGAATCTCGGATGGGATGACTTCGAGTGGGGGCTGTTGAGTGGCAAGTTATCAGCCCTTGCTTGGGTGATGGGTGCCGAATGGGAAGGGTCGCTCGACACCTAAGCTATGAGTCGTTATCCCACCACTCGATGAACTAGCTACGGGAAGCCAGCCTCCTTCGGCGGTTGGCCGATCAAGCTTCCCGATAAGAGCGGGCGTGGGTTCGCTCGGTTAGGGACGCCCCGCCATTACCCACCGAGACGCGTCCGCCACTGACTGAAAGTATGCAATTCGCCAACTCCCAAACCAGTGGTGAGTGGCAGACAAATATGACCTGGTGAAATCCCCCAAGATCCATCGCCCGGCGCAGCATGCGCACGTACTCCTTGCCATTGGCGGCATCCAGGGCTCCCACCGTTTCGTCCCGGAACAGAGTTTCGTAACGGATCCCTTCGCCCTGCCGCATGTTGTAGATCGCAATGCCCAGGTTAACGGCTTCGTTGACGAGAACGAACCGCCCGCCCGAAAGTTCATCCACGAGGCACGTACGGTCCAGGTTCTTGCTGCGGACCTCGACATCAAAATCGTCCACCATCCCCTTGCCGTCCGCCCCATCCTTCATAAGCGTGGGACAATACCCAAAGGAACCACCGGACGCCCCGGACGCGAGCGCTGCATGCAGCCCTTCACGCCACACCTGGAAAGGTCCGAGGTAGAGAAAAAACGGGCTTAACAGTTTAGACTTGACAAACTCCAGCCAATCGGCTACAGTGGTAGCGTATGGCAGGTGTCAGGTGTCAGGTGTCAGGTGTCAGGTGTCAGGTGTCAGGTGTCAGGTGTCAGGTGTCAGGTGTCAGGTGTCAGGTGTCAGGTGTCAGGTGGGGGGGCTGGGGGCTAGGGGCTGGGGACTGGGGGACGAAGGCCTGCCCGCCGCCAGCGCGTGCCAGCATCACTCGCTCAATTTGTCCTGTTGCCCAAGAAACCCCACCAACCTTGAAGAGAGTTTCCTTTTTTGACCGAACGACGCGGGAATGTTGTTGAAAACAAAGGACGACTGTGGAAGACTCTGCGCAGAAGCGGGAATGTTGATGAAAACAAAGAAGGTAGGAGGTAGGTGGTAGGTGGAAGGTGGGGAAGAGCAGGATTCAGGATTCAGGAGCCAGGAGTCAGAACGAACAGCATCTGCTTTCTGTTTTCTCCCTTCTGCTTACTGCCGACTGCCTACTGGATTCTAGGGAGGTGGGGAATTAAAAGACAGGGGCTAGGGGGTTGGGGGCTGGGGGACGAAGGCCTGCCCGCCGCCGGCGCGTGCCAGCATCGCTCGCTCAATTTGTCCTGTCGCCCAAGAAACCCCACCAACCTTGAAGAGAATTTCCTTTTTTGACCGAACGACGCGGGAATGTTATTGAAAACAAAGGACGACTATGGAAGACCCTGCACAGAAGCGGGAATGCTGCTGAAAACAAAGAAGGTAAGTCGTAGGGGGTAGGTGGGGAATCAAAAAGAGGTGCTAGGGGCTGGGGGCCGAAGGCCTGCCCGCCGCCAGCGCGTGCCAGCATCACTCGCTCAATTTGTCCTGTCGCCCAAGAAAACCCACTGACCTTGAAGAGAATTTCCTTTTCTGACCGAACGACGCGGGAATGTTGTTGAAAACAAAGAAGGTAGGTCGTAGGGGGTAGGTGGTATAGGCGTTAAGATAAGCCGTGTTCAAATGGCCCCGGCAGGGGCCAACGGTGAATAGTCCGTCAGCCGACGGATTTTAACCTGCGGATAACGGGACCGCACAGATTTACGCAACCCGTCAGGCGACGGGTTGACCGGTCAATGGGCGGCCCCTCCGGGGCCGAAACGCTTTCTGGGCTTCTCTTTCCGTAGGTTTCATCCGTCGGCTGACGGACTACTCACGGTGTCCCGCTTCGCGGGACGGGAATGGTGCCGGAACGATGGAAATGGTCCTTATCTTAACTCCTATGGGGGTAGGTGGTAGGTTGGGAATCAAGAAGAGGTGCTGGGGGCTAGGGGCTTGGGACTGGGGGACGAAGGCCTGCCCGCCGCGGACGCGTCCCAGCATCACTCGCTCAATTCGTCCTGTCGCCCAAGAAACCCCACCAACCTTGAAGAGAATCTCCTTTTTTGACCGAACGACGCGGGAATGTTGTTGAAAACAAAGAAGGTAGGTCGTAGGGGGTAGGTGGTATAGGCGTTAAGATAAGCCGTGTTCAAATGGCCCCGGCAGGGGCCAACGGTGAATAGCCGCAGGTTTTGACCTGCGGATAACGGGACCGCACAGATTCACGCAACCCGTCAGCCGACGGGTTGATCCCGCAGGCGCGGGACCCCTCCGGGGCCGAAATGCTTTCTGGGCTTCCCTTTCCGTAGGTTTCATCCCGCGTGGCGGGACTACTCACGGTGTCCCGCTTCGCGGGACGGGAATGGTGCCGGAACGATGGAAATGGTCCTTATCTTAACGCCTATGGGGGGAGGTGGTAGGTGGGGAAGAGCAGGATTCAGGATTCAGGAGCCAGGAGCCAGAATGAAGAGCATCTGCTTTCTGTTTTCTGCCTTCTGCCTTCTGCTTACTGCCGACTGCCTACTGGGTAGGGAGGTGGGGAATCAAAAAGAGGTGCTGGGGGCTAGGAGCCTGTCGGAGATAGATTTTCGCTTCAGAGGGGAGGGGGGCGCAAGTTTTATTATAAATCACCTTGTTTAGTATTGACAGTTAGGTTCTTCAGTGTAACATCAGGTTATGAGCAAACAGTTTCGGAATTGCGATCTAAATCAGGCTTGCCTGTTGCCCCAGTCGTTGCAGGACTGGTTACCGGAAGGGCACGTGGCGCGGTTTGTGGCGGACCTGGTGGAAACCTTAGACCTGTCAGCGATTTACGCCAAGTACGAGGAGGGGGACGGTCGGGGGCTGGCGGCGTATGATCCGCGGATGATTGTGCGGCTGCTAATTTATGCCTACTGCCGGGGGGTGCCGGGTTCGCGGCGGATCGAGCGGGCGACCTACGAGGACGTGGGCTTCCGGTATTTGGCGGCCGACCAGCACCCGGACCACGACACGATCGCGGATTTCCGCAAGGAACACTTGGCCAACCTCTCGCAACTGTTCGTGCAGGTGTTGAAACTGTGCCAGCAAGCGGGGCTGGTGAAGCTGGGGCATCCCGCAAGGCGGGACTGGATGGGGCCAAGGTCAAGGCCAATGCCAGCAAGCACAAGGCGATGAGCTACGAGCGCATGGGGGAGACAGAGAAGAAGTTAGAGGTGGAGGTCCAGGGGTTGCTGGCGGAGGCGGCGCGGATCGATGCCGAGGAAGATGGGAAATATGGGAAGGGGAAACGGGGCGACGAACTGCCGGAGGAATTGGCGCGGCGGGAGAACCGGTTAGCGAAGATTCGGGAGGCGAAGGCGGCGCTGGAGGAAGAGGCGAGAGAAGCTGCGAAGAAGAAGCAGGCGGAGGTGGAGGCGAGATTAAGGGAGCGGGAGAGGCAAGAGGAAGAGCGGGGGCGGAAGTTGGGCGGGCGGCCGCCGCAGGCTCCGGACCCGGAGCAATCCCGCAAACGCGGGACGGAGCCGAAAGCGCAACGGAACTTCACCGACCCGGATTCGCGCATCATGAAGGACGGAGCGACGAAGGAGTTTGTGCAAGGCTACAACGCGCAGGCGGCGGTGGACATCCCGCAGGGCGGGACCAGGTGATCGTGGCGGCGTCGGTGACGCAGGAGGCCAATGACAAGAAGCAGTTGGTGCCCATGGTGGAGCAAGTGGAAGTGATGACGGGGAGCAAGCCGGAGCAAGCGACGGCGGACGCGGGGTATTTCAGTGAGCAGAGCGTGACGGACCCAAGGTTAGAGGGGGCCGATTTATTGGTGGCACCGGACCGGCAGAAGCACCGCGAGAAGGGTCCCGCCGCGACCGGGCCTCCGCCGCACGAGGCGGGGGTGGCGGAGCGGATGCGGGAGAAGCTTCGCACCGTGGAGGGACGGGCCGTTTATAAGATGCGCAAGGCCGTGGTGGAGCCGGTTTTTGGACAGACCAAAGAGGCGCGAGGGTTCCGCAAATTTCTGCTGCGGGGGCTGGAGAAAGTGCAGGCAGAATGGAAGCTCATCTGCGCCACGCACAATCTGTTGAAGCCCTTCCAGTCGGGATGGAGCCCACAAAGGGCATGAACAGGTGTGCCCCACCCACAAAAGTCACTCCTCGGGCAGCCTTGAAGGAGCAAAAAGGTCGGAGTCCCAGTCTCAGAGAACGGCGGGTAACAAAAAAGCGAATTTCAGAAACCGTATCTCCGACAGGCTCCTAGGAGGGCATGATGCGGACATTCGGATTCATACTTTTTTTCACAACTCTCGCTTTGGCTCGCACGGAGTTCTGGGCCCCCGTGGCCCCGCCGCGGGCTCACTACTCCATCCATGTGAAATTCATCGCTGACCCTTCGCGCCTCGAAGGCACGGAGACCATTCGATTTCGCAATGACACGCGGAGGCCCATCGGTCGTATCGCACTGCAATGGTACGGGGATGTCTTGCGTGTGAAGGCCAACGGCGTTCCCGCCGAGCGCTCGCCGGGAAAATACAGCGTGGCGCTATTCGACCTGCCGCAAGATGTCAGGCCCGGCGGCGAGGTCGAACTCTCCATCGATTTTGCCGCCCCTTGGAAGCTCGATCCGCACAACGGAAGCGCCATAACTTCGTTCCTGAGTCCGCACCTTTGGTGGGGCTTCGGCACGCTCGACGACTACGAGGTTCATCTCCAGGTCCCGGACGGCTACGCCGTGGCCACAAGCGGCCGGTACGACCCCCGGGCGGGTGTGTACCGGGCTGAGGGCGCTCGCATGTTCGGCCTGTTTATCGGGAAAGGATATGAAAGTGCCGAAGCCGATGCCGGTGATGTGCACGTTCGTGCTGTCTTCACCGCGGCAGGGCGGCCCTGTGCCGAGTTGCTGGTGAAAACGGCGGTCGATGTGATCGGCTTCTACCGGCAGCAGTTCGGTTTTTATCCGCATCGCTCCCTCTCGATCGTCCCTGGCATGGATTTCCCGGCGGGAGGTTATCCCCCCGCTACAGGCCTTGTCGTCATACATGGGCAGGAGCACCTCACCGAGCGCCCGGAGGCCTTCTGGCGCTGGATCACGGCGCATGAGATTGGCCACATGTACTGGTCCAACTATGTCCTGGCACAGGGCCCGGATTCGCTTACGTGGCTACTGGTCGGGCTGGGTCTTCATGCGGATCGCGAGTATAGGCGTGCACGCGACATCAAAGGCGGCGTCGGCGCGTTGGAGCAGGATTACATGACCGGTGTGCAGCAGGGACTGGACACGACCATGGACCTGACCGAAGAGCAGGGGGCCGCCATTCAGTGGGACTTCAACAATATCGTAGAGCACGGTAAGAGTGAGGCATTCCTCAATGCCTTGGAGTCGGTCATCGGCACGGAAACCTTCGCTAAGGTTTATCGCCGATGTCTGAAGGAATACGCCGGGAAGCAACTCGGCTGGCGGGAGTTCCAACGGATCTCGGAAATCGAAAGCGGGCAGGATCTCGGCTGGTTCTTCGAGCAGTGGGTGCGCTCCTCCGCGAATGCAGCCTACCGCGTGGCGGGGCAGGAGTGCTCGCCGGCCGCCAATGAGTTCGACTGCACCGTGCGCGTCGAGCGATTGGGCACAATGCGAATGCCCGTGACCGTCGCTGCCCGATTCGAGGACGGCTCGGAGCAACGCGTCCAAACAGATCGCTTGGCAGACTTGGACGAGCTGAAGTTCCCGGCCAAATCGCCGCTCAAGGAAGCTGTGATAGAGCCGGATGGTAGGGTGGCATTGGCCGAGGCTCCTACTCCGGCCCAACGGGAATTGATGGCGAAAGTCAGCCAAATGCCCTGGACGGGCGTGGGAGCAGCAGCCTTGGAAGCCTACCGACAGGCGAGCGAGATGAAGATCCAGGATGCGCAGTTCCGGGCGAAGTTGGGATTGTTGCTCTACGACGGTCGATATTATCCGCAAGCGCTCGAAATGATGACACGGGCGGCAGAAAGCGATTCCGAATGGCGCTTTGTCGCCCTCGTGTGGCAGGGGCATCTGCTGGACCTCCTCGGGCGTCGAGCCGAAGCGGTGGCGCGCTACCAGGAAGCGCTAAAGGTGCCGGGCGCGCAGAGTATGCAGCACAGCCAGTACAACCTTGTCATCAACAAACAGTGGGTCGAGCAGCGGCTAAAAACGCCATTCGAAAGAAAATGACTAAGCGAGCACATGTGAGTTGACAAAGCTACTGGAATCCCGTAGGATCATGAAATTGGAATTCGAATGGCACGACGCCAAGGCCGAGGCCAACTTGCAAACCCACGGCGTGAGCTTCGAGTTGGCGAGGACGGTCTTCAAAGACCCGTTTGCCATCGAGCGTCTCGATGATCGTGAAGATTACGGTGAGGAACGCTTCGTAATTATCGGCATGGCGGAAGGGCACGTCCTGCTGTTCGTAGCCTATACAGAACGCGAGGACCGCATTCGTATCATTTCAGCCCGCAGGGTAACGCAACATGAGCAAGACGACTACTACCTACAAAACGCCTAGACCGATGACTCCGGAAGCCATCGAGAAGGCCGCCCGCGCCGATCGCGACTCGCAGCCATTAACCGAAGCTGACCTCAAGCGGATGAAGCGCACCCCACAAGCGAAAATCATCCGCCGTGCGTTGGAACTGACCCAAGAGGAATTTGCCGCCCGTTATCACATCCCGTTGGGCACGCTGCGGGATTGGGAGCAGGGCCGCGCAGAACCAGACCAGCCTACGCGGGCCTATCTGACGCTGATCGCCCGCGATCCTGACCATGCTAATCGGGTCTTGAATCCGAGGCCGCGCTAAAAGGCCTTCAAACTCAAAACGGTTTATGAGTATCTGAAACGCGCGGCGGCGGCGGACATCGGTTCGGGTTGCGAAGACAAGCCTACAAGGCGCGGCGCTGGACCGCCTCACGCGTGTCGATGGAGAGAGGGGCTTTCAGCCCTGGCCGAAATCGCATTTGCAGCGCCTCATGGATCAGATGGAGAATTGGACTTCGATTCTGGAAGAGAAGTCGCATCCACTCCCGCCGTTTCATCTGGGGGAAATAGATCCCCCGGAAAGCCAGACGGCCCAGCAGATGCGTGAGGCGGTCCGCAAAAGATCTTGATTCCAGCCACTTCATGGCGGTGGCAATAGTGGCCGGACTGTAGGACGACTTCCAGGCCTGTCTCACCTCTTCCTCCGCCTGTTCAGCGGAAATCCCCAGAGGCGTGAAGTCCATGGTGAAAGGCCGGAACTCCAACCAGTGTTTCGGCCGGGTGAGCCGGCCGGTAGAAGCCAGGCGGTCATAGAGTGGAGTTGACGGATAGGGTGTGAGCAGACCAAACACGGGCATCCCCGGGGGCCAGGCACGAATTACGTCCAGAGTGCGCTGGGCTACACCCGGGCGGTCGTTGTCCATCCCGAAAATGAAGGAAGTGATGGCATAAACGCCGTATCGAGCGAGGCGTTCGAGAATCACCCCATATTCGGCTGGTTTGTTAAATCCCTTGCTCACGCTCTTGAGGTTTTCGGAATCAATTGACTCGAGGCCCGTGAAGATATATTTGCCGCCACTTTGGGCGATCAGGGAGACCAGTTCCTCGTCACGCAGAAGGTTCATGCTGATTTGTGCCACCCAGGGAACTCGTGCGTCGCGGGCGATGATCTCCCTGAGCAACGATTTGGTGCGCTTGGGGTTGATGGCAAAGTTATCATCGATAAAAAAGACCGCAATCTTTCCTTTTTGCCGCTTTTCCAGGGACTTCAGCATCAACAGTTCGCTCACCACGCTCTCATTGGAGCGAAAACGAATGGAATCACCGAAAAAGCCTGTTACGGTGCAGAAATCGCAACCGTAGGGGCATCCGCGGCCGGTTTCAATCGGAAGCAAATAAAAAGTCTGCCAGGTCATCCCGAGAAGCGAAAAGAGGCGCCGCGCCATGGCGGGGAAGCGCCAGATCAGGTTGAACTGGTCAAGGTTCATGCGGTGCCAGGGGATCACTGGATAATCAGCCAGGGAGGGCTTGACCTCCTCGGCCGCGGCATTGAGAGGGGCATAGAGGTCTTTCAGCGTGCCACGCTCGGCATCCGCAACGATGGTCGGCCAAAGCTGGTCCGCCTCCCCCAGGGCCACCGAGTCAGCGTGGCGAGGGCCGCCGTCGCGTCCTAGTGCTTCGTCGGGCACCTCGGTGATGTGAGGGCCTCCCATCACTACGGGGACGCCCACCGCGCGCACCGCGTCCGCCATCTGGTAGGCCTTCCTTATCATGCGAGTCATGGCGCCAATTCCTACCAGCCCGATCTGATTCTCCCGGACGTACTGCACCAACTCCGTCGCGCTCAGACGCTGCGCGTTTCCGTCCACCAGAAACACCTCGTGTCCTGGAGGGGTGAGTGACTTGAGAAGAAACATCCAGAGATGCGGCATGAAGTTGTGCGTGATCTCGTTATCAGGATTGTAGAGCAGAATATTCATCTGTGCTTTGCCCCTTCAGTCTTGCTTTGGATTCGAGATGCTTTGGAGACAACGAATGCCCAATAGGAGTCTCTCGAATTCGTGTCACAGGTAACACGTTAGTTGACCCGCAGCACTGCGGCCCCGCGGATGGCGTCATTCTTGAGCGAGTTCAGCACGCGATTGGCGTCGCGCAGCGGGAATACCTCGGTCTCGGTATGGATGGGGATTTCGGCGGCGAGGCGGAGGAAATCCTCGCCGTCCTGCCGAGTGTTATTGGCGACGCTGCGCAGCACACGCTCGTGGTAGAGCAAATTGTAATCGAGTGCTGGAATAGGACTCATGTGGATGCCGCCCAGCGCGAGGGTTCCGCCTTTCTTCAGGGCCTTTAGGGCTGCGGGCACAATCTCGCCCGCCGGCGCAAAGATAATGGCAGCATCGAGTTTTGCCGGCGGTTCCTCGACCGTCCCCCCCGCCCACGCCGCGCCCATCTCGAGCGCCAGCTTCTGGTGACGCGCGTCACGGGTCATGGCGTAGACGGCGACATTCCAGTGCCGTGCTACCTGGATGGCCAAGTGGGCCGCTGCCCCAAAGCCGTAGAGTCCGAGCTTGCCGCCCGGCTCTATACCCGAGAGGCGCAGAGAGCGGAAGCCGATAATCCCTGCGCATAGTAGCGGAGCTGCCTGCTCGTCCGCCAGACCCTCGGGAATGGGATAGACGAATTTCTCCGGCGCGAGTGTGTACTCCGCATAGCCGCCGTCCACCACGTATCCAGTGAACGTAGGTGCGTCGCAAAGGTTCTCCTTTCCCGCACGGCAATACTCGCAGACCCCGCATGTCCGGTGAAGCCAAGGGATACCAACCCGGTCGCCGACGCGGAAGCGGCTGACCTCAGGCCCCAGCTTCTCGATGCGGCCCACCACCTGATGCCCCGGGATCACGGGTGACTTGCGCGCTGGCAACTCGCCCTCGACCACATGCAGGTCCGTCCGGCAAACCCCGCAGGCGGCAACCCGCACCAGCACCTGATCTCTTTCGGGCAGCGGGTCCGGCACGTCGGTAAAGTCGAGTGGATTGGTCTCAACCCGCGCGGGCGAATGGAGCAAACACGCCTTCATGACATCCTCCGTCACAATCGTACTCGAAGCGCTTGGTAATCGCAATTGGAGAGGTCAACATGCCTGAGAATCGCCTGAGCTGTAGCCGCCGAACTCCCGGATGGCGTCGAACATGGCAAGAACGTTTTCCATGGGCGTTTCCTCGAGAATCGAGTCGTGGCTGGCGCCCGCCACATAGCCTCCTCGCGTTTTCATGATATCGAGAACTTTGCGCGTTTCTTCGCGGACGAACTCTGGTGTGCCCAGGATCAGCACATGGTGAGAGTCAATTCCGCCATTGAAGAGGAGCTCGTCGCCGAAGCGCCGCTTCAGCGTCACCAGGTCCATCCCATCACAGGAGGGCTGGACGGCATGCAGGCCATCCAGTCCAGCCTCGATCATCTGCGGGATTAGAGGAGCATACCCGCCACAACAATGCATCATGACTTTCAATCCGTAATCATGGCCCAAGCGGGCCAGGCGCTTGAGGTGAGGTAGGATGAAACGCCGGAAGAGACCCACGCTCATCAAAGGGCCTCGCTGACTCCCGAAATCGTTTCCAATAAAGAAAATATCGATGGCTGAGGCAGCGGCATCGAAAATACGCCGGCTGACGCCCACATAGTAATCCACGATGTGCTGTAGGACCGCATCCACCACTTCCGGTTCATCGTACATTTTGAGGAAGAGAACATCCATGCCTAGCATGTCCACGGCGTCGTGGAAGAAGGGTGACCAATCCCCGCCCAGAATAGCGTATTCCCTTTCGTACTTATCCGCTTCGGCGCGGATGTGAGAGACATCCATCCACAGCGGCTCAGGCCAGGGATAGGCGTGAACTTCCGCGAGAGTAGCTTTGGATAATGGATGACTCTTGGGTTGGCCGTAACCGAGGCCCTCGCGCTCGATGCCGAAGGGGGTTCGGGAAGTCGCGCCGGGGGACAGGGTAAACTGGGGCCCGGCATAGACGGGAAAAACCCGGCGAAAGTCATCGCCGAAGCGCCGACGCAGTCCTTCGTCGTCAAGTCCGGTGGCTCGCTTGGCCTTTTCCCAAAACTCAGTCGACGACCCGCACCACGCTGGCACACGGTCGGGCTCCTCGTGTTCGAAGGCAGCCATTACTCTTTCTCTGGAAGTCATCTCTATCTGAGCACTCCCTCTGGGTTTCGAGCAGCATCGAGGCACGAAAAGGCTCTCGGACTCCCGAACGCATGCCCGGTCAAGAAGCAGATGCTACCACAATCGATTATTGACATTCCTCAACTATTCAATTAGCTTTTCTCCGGTGAGTGCTGGTGTCGTTTGGAATGGGGGTCCACCCGAGCCGCCCGTCATTCCCGCGAAAGCGGGAATCCAGTCAGACGACAGCACATTTCCAAAGGTTCGCGGAGTAGATTCCCGCTCTCGCGGGAATGACCAGATCCCGCAAATGACACCAATACCCGTGAGCCAAGAGGCGGTGTCATGAGAAGCAAAACCTTCTTGTCTTCGCCGGTGATTCTGGGACTTTTTAGCGTCGTCATTTACTGTGCCCAGCAGAGTGGTAATCCCGCCAATTCCAGAGGTCAATTGCCCCAGAATCTACCCTCACAAAGCCCCATTTACGATGTTTGGGGAGAGGACCAACTCTTAAACCAAGCCAAGGGGTCGGCAGCCAAAGCCGGGAACTCTGTAACACTCCTCGACGAAATAGACGACCCAGGCGAGCGCAAAGCGTATGTGGCTCTTTTCCAGAAGCAGAACGCCCAAAATCGTCGCAGGACCGCAGTCGAGTTTCTTCAGCAGTACCCGCAATCCTGGTTTCTTTCGCAAGCCTACGAGATTGCCGCCAAAGCATCCATAGACCTTGGAGACAACAAATCAGCTATCCAGTTCGGTCGTGAATCCCTGAAACTGTTGCCCGAGAATGCCCTTCTTTTGGTTCCGATCGCCGATGTGGAGACACAGGAAGGCAACTCGGCAGGGGCCACGCAGGACGCAAGGATGGCACTAAGTTGTCTTGACCGATTCCTCAGGCCAGCCGTCTTTTCCGAAAAAGAATGGACCGCCCTGGAAAAGCAGTTGCGCGCCACGAGTTACTACATACTGGGCAAGGCCGCAACCGGCGAGGGTCTGGACGCGAAAGGTCCGGACCGTGACAGCAAGCTACAGGAGGCCGAGGACTTCGCCAGCAAATCTTTCCACTTGAATCCTTCCGACTCTGCGGCTGCTTATCTGTTGGGGTTAATCCGACTCACCCGGGGGAATCTAAAAGGAGCAGCTATCGCCTTCGCTACTACCTACCAGCAGGAGGGTCCACTCAAAGAAAAGGCGGGGAAGCACCTTGAGGCAATATACGCGCACTGGCCATCGAAGCCAGCACAAGGATTTGACGCATTCGTAAGGGATCTTGCCGCTACCGATGTGCCGGCGCAGGAACCCGAATCTGCTGAAGAATCAATACATGCGGGCGGCCCTGCACCCCCTTATGCCGGTTCCCAGTCCTGCCAAAGTTGCCATCCGCGCGAATACTCCGGTTGGCAGAATACGGGCCATGCCAAGATGTTCCGCGCCTACAAGTTCGATAACGTTTTCGGGGACTTCAACAACGCCACCTTTGCCGATGAGACAGGAAAAGTCGTAGCCCGGTTTGCCCACGACGAAACCCACCATTACATCGACATCATGGATACTTATGGTAAATGGTATCGCTATCGGGTGGATTACACGATCGGAGCGAAATGGCAACAGACGTATGCCACTCGCTTGCCTGACGGGGAAATCCAGGTTGTGCCGCTCCAGTACAATCGAGACCAAAAGCGCTGGTCGGCGTTCTGGAAGATGATCGACGCCCCGAAGTCGGAGCGGGCACAGGTTACGAATTTTCCCAAGCTAAGTCGAGACACGGCCTACCTCGCCCATTGCGGACCATGCCATACCAGCCAACTGCGAGCCACGACGACAAAGTCACCGGAAGCGAAGGACCTGGTTATTGGGGAGCCGGGAATAAACTGCGAGATGTGCCACGGGCCGTCGGGTGACCACGTGGCTTCAATGCGCCTGGCCAAGCCAGGGTATAAACCTCCCCTCAAACTCCAGGTCGAATTCGGTAAGGTAAGCAGCCCAGACTACGTGGCGATTTGCGGCCAGTGCCACCTGCAATCGACGGTTTTGACTATGGGTCCGGAGGGAGAAGTCAATTATCGTCACTTCCCCGACACTTTCTATGTGCACTATCGTAGCCGCCCCTATGGGGAGTTTCCGCTCCGGGCCTTTTACAAGGACGGACGCTTTCGCGTAGTTACATTCATTGTCGAGTCTTTCCTTCGCTCCAAGTGCTACCAAGAGGGGCATGCGCAATGTGGCCACTGTCACGACTTTCATCCTTCGGAAAGCAGTAACGTAAGGGCGCTGAAATTCCTCGATAATCCTGACCAGATGTGTCTCCAATGCCATCCTGAATATGCCGCAAAACTCCAAGCGCACACCCATCATGCAGCCCAATCCGAAGGGAGCCGCTGCACCGCCTGCCACATGCCGAAGATCATGAATAGCGTGATGTTCAAAACCATGACCCATCAGCTTGACGACATTCCCAATGCGGAGATGACTGCCCGTTACGGCCAGGAGAACAGCCCGAATGCTTGCCTCATCTGCCACAAAGATAAGGACATCGCTTGGCTGAAGGCGGAACTGAGCAAATGGAACGGACGCGATGGGCGGACATTAGCAACGTCAGGTGCTCAACCCTGGTCAAAATAGGGGGATACAGTCCACTCCGGCTATTTGAAGCGATTCCGCTCGTGGCCCCCGCTTTGGGGATAACAGGAAAGTGACAAGAGGGGAGACATATCCGGCTCTCTTATACGGGTTGTTCGTCGTTCGTAGAAGAAAAGGCCACCGTCTGTCATTCTGAGTCCTTCGCTGTCATCCTGAGCGCAGCGAAGGATCTCGCTCTGCCCGCTCAGGATAAACTCCGCGAAGAATCCCCGCATTTGAAAGCTCAATCAGTGCGAAAAAATGCCGGGAATCTTCGCTTCGCTCAGAATGACAGACAATGGGGTTATCCTTTACGAATGACGGGCATTGCGTATTAGCCGGTTTTTAGTGCTCAGGTCTTGCGAGATCCCTTCAATCAACGTGGAACACTTCCTTCATATCGGCCCACCATTCCCCTTCGGCGCGGCTGGGGATCGGCTGCTGCATCGGCATCATGATGGCCCACCATTCCTGCGTTGTGGGGTCCGCAGCCATCTTCGCCATGTCAGCCTCGAAGGCGTCGCCAATATATTCAAAATAAGCAAAGAGCGTATTGTCCTTACAAAAGATTGAGTAGTTGCGAATGTTGCAGTCGTAGATGGTCTTCAAAACTCCCGGCCAAACCTTCGCATGGTACTCAACGTACTTATCGTAGACTTCCGGTTTCAGCCCGATGATCTGTCCATACCGCTTAAGCTTTGGCGCTTGCATAGGTTTGTTGGCTCCTGGATTCAAGTGTCAGAACTTCAGTTATAGACGCATTCTTTCGCCGCGTCGGCCATCACCTGAAGATTCTCGATCGGCGTATCGAAGAAGTGGTCGCTCACCGAGCAGACGTAGCCTCCGTCCTGCCCGACCTTCTCGAAGAGCGTGTGCACGGTTTCCCGGATTTTTTCAGCCGGCCCTGCGGTCAGCACGTTGAACTGGTCAAGCCCGCCAATCACGGCGAGGCGGTTACCGACTTTTCGCTTGAATTCCCAGGGTTCCTGATTTCCACCGATGCTCATCGGGGCCAGCGTCTCTGAAATATCCGCGCCATTGGCGACAATCAATTCCTCGATTCCTCGCGTCCCGCCGCAAGTGTGATAGGCCACTATGAATCCGAGGTCGTGCAGGGCATCATGCATTTTGCGGTCGTAAGGCGTGCAGAACTCCCTGTGCAACGTGGGAGAGATGACCGTGGAAGAACCCGCTCCACCGCCCGTCTCAACCAAGTCAAACTTGGCGCCTTTCATCGATTCGATGAAGCGGAGTTTCTTATGGAGAAGAATAGTCAGCAAACGATGCACCCAATCCGGTTTATCCATGCAGCGCATGATGAGTTCGGTCACGTCCATGAGGCAACAGGCGTGTTGCCAGCAGCCGGCCTGGTCCCCCCAAACAAACCCGCGCACAATGCCCTTGTCGCCGACTTCATCGTAGAGGGTCTGCACCGGGGCCAGATCCATTTTCCCCACCGGCAAATACTTGTCGATGAGCTCGATGTCTTCATCGCGTTTGACCATGTACTCGGTAATCCAGGTCGTCTTTAGGTCGCCCCGAGTCCTATAGGTCAGCATCCCCTCGGGCGTTTCAATGGCATGATTGACCATTCGGTTGTCGGGGTCGCTGCTGACCACGGTAACTTCATCGCGCCATTCCGGAGTGGAAAACTTGGTAAAATCATAATCCACCAGGGCGCTTTGACCCACATCGCCGAAATATTGGATCTGCGCATCCATGCCGAACTTCTGGAAGGCTTCCAGCGCCGAAATACCATTCAGGTAGTATTTGAGATGATAGGCCTGCCATTGGTGGACTGAAATCGGCAGCCGGTCTGGCTTCCCCTTATGAAGCGCCGTCATCAGCCTTTCTTTTGAGTCCATAAGATGCCTCCCAAGTGGTTAGTGGCTAGTGGCTAGTGGTTAGCGGCTACTAGCCACTAGCCACTAACCACTAGCCACTGCTAGTTTACGTCGGGCAGGTCGTATTCGCCCAATCTGAGTGGGTATTTCCCGTACTCGCGGACCAGCTTGACCACGTAGTCGTAGTTCTGTCCGGACACGTTGCTGGGGACAGAGTGGTCAGACTGGAAGATGTAGCCGCCACCTTTGCCCGCATTCAACTTGGTCAAGACAGTACGCTTCAGGTCTTCCGGGCTTCCTTCGGCCCACTGGATCACGTCCATGTTTCCACAGAAGGCGATGCGATGGCCGTATTTCCGCCGGAGTTCTACCACGTCCATCCCAGCCTTGGCCTCCAACGGGTTGTAGGCGTCCACGCCCACTTCGATAAAATCCTCGAAAATCCTCTGCACATTTCCGCAGCCGTGATAGATCACAGGCAACCCGCTCGAGTGGCATTCATCGACCAGGGCTTTCACGCCCGGTTTGAAGTATTTACGCCAATAGTTGGGCGAGAAGAAAAGACCCTGCTTGTAGGCCACGTCTCCCCAGATGACCATGCCGCCCAGCAGGCCGCCACCAGCCCTGATCTGAGCTTTAAGGAGTTCCAGGGAGAAGGCATTGATTCTTTCCACAAACTTTCCCACTTCTTCAGGATACAGCCCAATCCACAGCATCACATTTTCCGTGCCCAGGATGCGCCACAGCATCTCGTGGCCTTCGCAGACGCTGCCGTACACGGGAATATGCGGATAGTTCTTCTTCACACTGTCGATCCAGGCGGGCGAATTCCGCTCAAAACCATCACCCACACCTGCAATCTGGTTGTCACCTGCTTTGAAGAAGCGTCGCTCGTCCCAAGGATCATCGAATTGAAACGCCCGCATCTTTTCGACCGTGTCGGTTTCAAACCTGAGATAGGCTGGCATGGGGTAAGCCAGGCGCTTCTGGAGCACGGCTTCGAACCCTGTCCGCACCACCACCTCTTCCTCATTTTCCTCGAGGACTTCAAACTGCTTGATGTGAGGATCCAAGTTGGGGGTCACAACGAGCCAATCGAGATCGTAGTACTTATAAACATCGGTGTCAGGAGCCAGCGCCAGGTCCTTGCGCCAGCGCGCCAGAAAGCTGCCCCAGAAAAAGTCGCTGATGGGGAGCCGATCCGGCTCCTGATGGTGCAACGTCTTGTTCATGCGATCCAACTTCGCCTTACAGTTTGCTGTTCTTTCCATGATGCCTTCCTCCCCAAGCGGAACCTCCGATTCCACATTCGTTTGTTATACCACGAGTGTCAAACCAGCCCGGCCATTAGTTTCCCTGCGGGTAGCGGGTCAGTTTGAAGATCGTCGCCAGTTTCCTAGATGGGAACTTCCGGGGGTCAGGATGTTGCGCTTCAACGAATAGGCCGTAATACCTCCAAGTGGATTGCCTCCGGGGGCGCCGTGCTGCATACGTTGTCTTTCATGTATGCGCCCCACGAACACGCGCAACATCCCTATCACCGCGTCCTATCCGTGGCCTGTCCTGGCTTCTTAACGGTCCCGCAAGGCGGGATGCCGGCGCCACGCGTGCAAAAACGTCGGCTAGCATCGCTGCATACCACCTACCACCTTCCTTTTCAACAGCATTCCCGCTATCAATGCGTAACTATCTCTGTTTTGCGTAGGATTCCCGCTTTGCTTCCCATTCTCCAAACCCGATCCTTTGTTTTCAACAACATTCCCGCGTCGTTCTTTCATTTTTAAGTCTTGCACCACTTCCACGCTCTGCGAGTTGTCGGGCACAATGTCGGTGCCGAGGCTCTCCTCGATGTTCTCCATCCCCGCACCGTTGTCCTGACCAGCAGGAGTGACCGGGAGGTTGGTCGATTCCTTCCGCAGCCTCAGCAGTTTCCTCACTTTGCGGTCAATGGAGCGGTCCAGGGCGGCTTCCTGGCGCAGCATCATGCTCCACGTCTCCCCTTCCGGGGCAAGGCAGGCGTCCCGTTCGATGGCCGCCCTCTCCTCATTCGCCTTTTCCGCATAGGCGAATTCTTCCCGCAGGCTGGCGATTTCCTCTTCGAGCAGACGTAGAAGTTCCTGGCGCTCGGGCTCGCCCGGCGGCACGCAGTCGGCGCCTTCTTTGAGCAGGAACTGCCGGTATTCCTCGTCCTCCTCTTGTTGCTCGCGCAGGTGCATAGGGTCACTGAAACGGTGCAGCAGACTGAAAATCAGCCCCGGCCGCCACCCCATCATACCTCTGTAAAGGGATTCCAGTACGGCGTACTGGCGCTCCCGGAAGGTGCGCTGCTTGATCTCCTCCCGCACGAGCTCGAGATAAGAAAGAGTCTTTCTCAACGCCACCCCTCGATCTGTAGACTCCGGCAGATCGACATCAAGGATCTCGTGCTGGGAGGCGTCGAAGGTGACACGAGCCATCTCCTGCTGGCGGCGGTGTTGCCAGTCCTCGATGGCCTGCGAGGCGCGCCGCCTGAGGCCGTCTTGCGCCCGCTCGAGCCTTTCGCGGCGCGAGTAGAGCCAGGTCAAGTCCTCGATCTGCTTCTCCCAGAGCGCGTCGCCGGGACCGAAGGCGCTCATGAGTTCCTCGGTGAGGGTTTGGAATTGTTCCGGGTCTTCGCCCAGCGCCAGCATGGACTGGCGGCGATTTTCGTCCGCGACGTATGCGCCGTGCTTCAAGGCATTGAGCTTGGAATTCTGCTTGGCGGCGGAGCTGCGCGGTCCGGTGGAATGCTGGGCATTCTGGCGCGCGGCGGCGAGCAACGCGGGCGTAAGTTCGGGTGATTTGCGTAGGGACATAGTTCCTCCTGGGACGGAATGTTGGGATGGCGGGGAAAGGACTTCCCCGCGGGTCAGGCTATACACATTAATAGGCTATCACAGGGGCGGGGCGTTGTCAAGAGAAATATTGACAGGTGTAGCCCAGGAGTTCTTCAATTGACTCATTGATTCATTGGGTCATCGGGTCATCGGGTCATTGGGTCATCGGGTCATCGGGTCATCGGGTCATTGGGTCATTGGGTCATCGGGTCATTGGGTCATTGGGTCATTGAAGAGCAGACTTGCCTCGTTTTTTTTCAATGAATCAATGATTCAATGGATCAATGGGGCAATCTCAATTGACTCATTGAAGAGCGGTTGAAGGGCAAGAGCAACTATGAATTATGAATTGTGAACGGAGGTTCTACGCGGGTTTCAAGATCAGATTTGGCTTTCCTTAACCGATGATTGTTCTGGTGGTTCCAATGCTGAAGGTTTGGTAGCTTCTGACGACTTCGGAATAGGTAGGGTCGAGCTCTGCTGGCGGCGGTCGGAGCAACGCGCTGGTGGGGCGGTCGACTCACGCACGCGCAGTTCCGCCTTTAGGACTACCCGATTTCCCTCGCGACTCTTAAGATATTGGTCCGGAGCCTCGATCACCTGCTGCAACATTTCCACAGCAAGCTCGCCCATTTCGTAGGATGGCTGGACGACTGTCGTCAGCCTGGGACTAAAGAGTTCAGACCAATCAAAGTCGTCAAAGCCGACGACGCTCACGTCCTGGGGACACTCTAGGCCGAGATCCTTGAGAGCACGCATTAAGCCCAGGGTCATTCGGTTGTTGCAGGCAAAGACGGCCGTGGGCGGGTTCGGAAGCTCAAGGATTTCCAACGCCGCACGATATCCGGGCTCCATGAAGAAAGCGCCAGGTCGAATGTACTCCTCGGGCAGCGGAAGATGTGCTTCCTGAAGCGCCTTGCGGAAGCCCTCCAGACGTCCGGAACCGGTCAAAGTCGTCTGCGGGCCGGCAATGATTGCGATGCGCTCATGGCCCAACTCAATCAGGTGGCGGGCGGCTTGATAACTTGCGAGCACGTTGTCAACCACTACAACCCCGCCTTTGAATCCTTCTGGCTCGCGGTCAAGGCAAACGGTTGGGGGGCGCCGCCCAGCCAGCCTGCTCTCCGCCAAGCTCGCTTGCGCGGAGGCCAGCAATATGCCATCCACGCGTCGGCGAACGAGCATGGTGAGCAGATCTCGCTCCTGAACCGGGTCATCATGTGAGTCGCACACCACAACTGAAAAACCGTGTCGGCGGGCCTTGGTTTCAACCCCCCCAAATATATCGTTGAAAAAAAGGTTAGAAACATCCGGGACGACCATGCCGATGGTGAATGTACGGTTGACCTTGAGGCTGCGCGCCACTTCGTTGGGATGATAGTCCAGAGTTGCCATTGCGTCCTTGACACGCCGGGTCAACTCCGGGCTAACGCCCCCCCGTCCATTTACGATGGTGGAAACGGTGGTCACTGAAACGCGGGCGAGTCTAGCCACGTCACGCATGGTGTACGACGCGGACTTCTTCATGGATAAGCTACCCAGCCATACGGAGTTCTCGAAGCTGTCGGAAACATGCGGCGAGCAGTATATGCATTACCGCATCGAGGATGCCTTCAAGCAGATGAAGAACCCTCACTTCCTGGGCTGGAGTCCTATGCTGCACTGGACCGACTCCAAGATCCAGGTCCATGCCTTCTACTGTGTGCTGGCCTTACTGCTCA
>JBEKME010000064.1:0-36624 GCA_050008675.1 Terriglobia bacterium | reverse complement strand
CGATGCCAGCGAGGTCAATCTGCTTATTGAAGGAAAACCTTTGCCGGAAGTGGTTCGGCATGTGCCTCCAAAACCTTCCCTACCGGAGACTACGCAGGTCTTGAAGCCTCATCCCGCGCCGGGCTTGCCCTCGCGCGAACGGCCGCAGCCGGCGTGAAGGGCAGTGGTTAGTGGCTAGTGGTTAGTGGCTAGTTCGAGTGGGATTGGTTAGCGGACTAGCTACCAGCCACTAACCACCAACCACTGGCCACTAACCACTAGCCACTAACCACTAGCCACTAACCACTAGCCACTAACCACTAGCCACTAACCACTAGCCACTAACCACTAGCCACTAACCACTAGCCACACATGACGCCTCGTCCAACGTTCGAATTAGAAATCGGCCATCTCAAGGTGCGTCTCGGCGAACGCACACTTATTATGGGCGCCCTCAACGTGACCCCGGATTCTTTTTCGGACGGTGGGCTCCACCTTGATCCCGAAAGGGCCCTCGCGCATGGCCTCGAATTGGTCCGGCAGGGAGCAGACTGGATCGACGTTGGGGGTGAATCCACACGGCCGGGTTCACGCCCGGTTTCAGCCGAAGAAGAGTTGCGGCGGGTCCTGCCGGTGATCCGGAGCCTGCGGCGTAAATTGCGCTCGACCCCCATCTCCATCGACACCACGAAAGCCGAGGTGGCAGAGAAGGCGGCGCAGGCCGGAGCCAGTATCCTGAACGACGTCAGCGGATTGCGATTCGATCCGCGCTTGGCCGACGTGGCGTGTCGCTACAAGACTCCCCTCATCCTGATGCACCTGCGCGGCCGGCCCGAGACGATGCAGACGATGCCCTTCGTGGGAGACATTTGGCGGTCGCTCAATCGAGGACTCGCGTGCTCGCTCCAGCGAGCTTTGGCGGCGGGCTTGCGCAGATCCCAGTTGATCCTTGACCCCGGCCTGGGTTTCGGCAAGTCCAGGTTTCAAAACTTTGAAATCCTCGCGCACCTCGGGAAATTGCGACGGTTCGGCCTTCCCATCCTGGTGGGCACGTCGCGAAAGTCGTTTGTCCAGGCCATCGCCGCCGGCGCTGGTCTTCATGCTGCCGCACTTCATGGCTCGAGAAGAAAGGGAGGTCCCGCAGCTTACTGGCCGATGATTGAGAATCTCGAGGGGCAGCAAGCACCTACTCTTCAACTGGGCGATGCCGCCGCCGTGGTGGCATCAATCCTGGGCGGCGCCCACATCGTGCGCGTGCATGATGTCGCCGGAGTTTTGCCGGCGGTGCGCATCGCAGACGCCGTGCTCACAGCCAGCCGCCGGGTGGAATGACGAAGCGGAGCCGGAAAGCTGCCCTGGTGACTCGCTGGGAAAAGCCATTCCGGTGTCATCATCAGCCAGCGAGTGGTAGGCGGGGAGGGGCAAGAGGCCTGGGGCAATTCTGTATTCAGAATTCCGAATTGCTTTCTTCCTTTTTGTTACTGCCTACTGCCTTCTGCCTTCTGCCTTCTGCTTACTGCCTACCGTCCTTCCGCTGTCTCCTGACTTTTTCGGTTCGACGGAAGCATGTACGGGAACGAGCTTTGTGGACTACAATAGGTGGGAAAATGTCGAACAAGCCGAAGCTTTTTGGCACGGATGGGATAAGAGGTGTAGCGGGCGAGTACCCCCTCGACCGCACGACCGTTTGGAACCTCGGACTCGCCCTGGGTAATGTTCTTCGCAAAGAAGAGCCAGCAGGCCCCGTTCGAGTCGTTCTGGGACAGGATACTCGGGAATCGGGAAGTTGGATTGCCCGTCGGCTCGCCGCAGGGCTGCGTTCGGCCGGCGCGCAAGTCACCGAAGCTGGTGTGATTACCACGCCTGGCTTGGCTTTCCTGACTTGTCATCACGGTTTTTCTGCCGGCGTGGTCATTTCCGCGTCCCACAATCCATACCAAGACAACGGCATCAAGGTCCTTTCCAAGTCAGGAACCAAGCTTTCCGAATCCGTGGAACTCGCGATCGAGGGGGAGTTGGCACAAGCGGGGTCTGAGGGAGAGAGAGATTCCGAGGCGCCTCTGGAGACCGCACCGCACTTGTTGGAGGCCTACCTGGAGCGACTCCTCCAGCTCATTCCGGCGGGCCTGGCGCTATCGCAATATCGGCTGGTCGTGGATTGCGCACACGGCGCAGCTTATCGTGTGGTCCCGAAACTCCTCAGCCGCCTGGGCATCGAGGCGCACCTTCTGCACGTAGAACCCAACGGGCGCAATATCAATCTCGGTTCCGGCTCACTTTATCCGCAGGTGATGGCGGAGGCCACCCGGGCGCTCTCCGCTGACCTGGGAGTGGCCTTCGATGGTGACGCGGACCGCGCCATATTCGCCACGCGCGAAGGCAAGCTGATCGACGGCGATTATATCCTCTCTATAATGGCGCCTTTCCTGCAGCGGCGCGGCATGCTCAAAGGCTCTGCCGTGGTCGGCACTCTGATGACAAACCTGGCGCTCGAAATCGCCCTGGCGGGGCACGGGATTGGCCTGAAGCGCACCGCCGTGGGTGACAAGTACGTCCTGGAAGAAATGCTGCGTTCCGGCATCAACCTTGGCGGGGAACCATCGGGCCACATTATTTTCGCCCACCTATCACTTGCCGGAGATGGCATCATTACCTTGCTCGAGGTTTTGCGACTCATGGCAGAGACCCACCAGCCCTTCGAGGAACTGACGCGAACCTTCAAACCCTTTCCGCAGATTATCCAAAACGTGCGAGTTAAGGAGAAGACCCCGCTCGAATCCATTCCAGAAGTCACTCGCGCCATCGCAGAGTGCCGGAGTGCGATCGGCGATCAAGGGCGCGTGGTGGTTCGCTACTCGGGGACAGAACCGCTTGCCCGGGTGATGGTCGAGGCTACAGAGCCCGGAATGGTGGAACACCACGCGGCCCGCATCGCGCAAGCGATTGACGCAGTCCTGGGAATCCGAGGTATCGGGTGATCGGGTGATCAGGTGAACAGGCAATTCGAAATTCGAAAATCGAAATTCGAAAATCGCCCCGAGGATCGAGTTTCGATTTTCGAGTTTCGGGTTTCGGTGTTCACCCGTTCACCCGATCTCCCGATCACCCGGTTACCGCAGTGAGGTCAATATGAAAAGGGCGCTCATCCCGTTATTCATGGCTTCCATAGCCATCTTCCCAACCACTCTGCTACCTCAGCAGAAACTAACCGCTACCAATCTGCCTGACTTTCTTGCCCGCTACGACACAAACTTTGAGCCTTTGGAAGCGGTTTTCAAGGACCTGACAAACGAAAACCTGCCGTTAACCGACGAAGCGGGACAGCCTCTGGCCCGGCGACCGCTCGCGGACCGGCTTCTCGCTGTAACCAATCTGCGCCAGACCGCTCGTCAATTCGCCGCCAAACCGGAAGACCTCGTCCTGGCATGCACGGTCGTAATTCGCACGGAGAGTCTGGCGGACGACCTCTTTGACCTCTCTCAAGTGGCCTACGACAACGACCATGAGGACCTCGGCAACCGATTAAACACCCTTCAGATCACTATGGAAGAGAACAAGGAATTGCTGGCGGATTACCTTCTTGCACTCGCCGCTGAGAAGCAGAACCGGCTGCAACAGCTCGAAAAAGAAGTTGATGAATTGCACCAGAAACTGAAGGAGGGCGTGAAACCAGCAGGTTCGGGGGCCCGATGAGCAGTTGACAGTCGACCCGCCGCAGCGGGACAGTCGACAGTCAGGGCTTTAGAGAAGTTACAGGCGCCGGCGCGCCGGCGGCCGACGGCGTGCTTACAACCCGGGAAATGTCCTTGCCATCTTTCTCGAGTAGCAAGGTACAAGAACGAGGCAGGTGAATCATGAAACGGGGTCACTTATTTTCAGCCTTTCTTGCCATTGTAGTGATCAGTCCTTTGCAGTGTAGCTATCCGCAGAGCACGCAAGAGAATGGGCCTCCCCAGTCATCGGCGTCCACGCTGATGGTACCCGCTGATACCACGATCCCCCTCAGGCTCATGAACACTATCAACTCACGGACAGTCCAACCGGGCCAGGCAGTTTACTGCGAAACCATCTTCCCAATCACTGTGGGCAACAGGATCGTGATCCCGGTGGGAAGTTCGGTGAAGGGTTCGGTTACGAAAGTGGTCCGCCCCGGGCATTTGAAAGGAAAGGCACAGATCGGAATCCGGTTCGACACTCTCATCTTGCCCAACGGCATAACGCACTCTCTCCGCGCGACGCTCTCCGGATTCGGGGGCACAGGGCAGGAGGGATTCCAACCCAAGGAATCAAAGATCGAAGGTGCCTCATCCAAGGGCGATAAGGCAGGCAAGGTCGCTGAGACGACGATTACGGGTGCAGAGATCGGAACCATTGCGGGAGCGGCCAGCGGAAGCCCTGGGAAAGGGCTCGGAATCGGCAGCCTCGCCGGCGCCACCGGGGGACTTGTCTGGATCTTGGCTGGCGGGGGGAAGCAAATCGTTCTCCCGTCTGGGACGAACTTTGAACTTCAATTAAGCGTACCCCTCACCTTCAGCCGGGATGAACTTGATCCTCCCTCCCGATATGGCGCAGGACCTGCACTGCCGCACGACGAGTAATGCTCGACCCCTTGCTTCCCGCCGGCTGAACTTCGAGCCGGATGCTGAAAAGAGGCATTCTAAGTTGATTACACTAAATATTGCGCGTAATTCGGTTGGGCTATACAATCCCCTGGATGGTCCGACCGAGTTTGCTCAAGTGGCTCGAGTGCTGAGGCAAACTGTACTGACACCGCCCGGGAAGTTGGGTTACGCCTTCAGCGCCTGGACCTTGTCGCGGCTGGCGGATTTCTTGAAAGGGCGCAGGGGCGTGCACGATCGTTCCCGGAATTACGCCGGCGAAGGGGGGCGAGGCTCCCCACGATTTCAAAACTTGAATTCTAAGGAACATTCATGCGAAAAGTCTCTCGGGCGCTGATCAGCGTTAGTGACAAAACTGGAGTCGTCGATTTCGCGGCCGGCTTGGTTGAATTGGGGATCGAGATATTATCCACGGGCGGCACGGCCAGGCTGCTCCGTGAGAGCGGCCTCAAGGTTCGGGACGTCTCGGAGGTGACCGGCTTCCCGGAAATGCTCGATGGGCGAGTGAAAACGCTCCATCCCAAGGTCCATGGCGGCATCCTTGCTATTCGTTCCAATCCCGAACACCAGAAACAGGTTGCGGAGCATGGAATCCAATTCATTGACCTTGTGGCAGTGAACCTCTATCCCTTCGAGAAAACGGCGGCGAAACCGGGGGCGACACTCGAAGAGCTTATCGAGAATATTGATATTGGCGGCCCTTCCATGATCCGGTCGGCGGCCAAGAACTTCCAGGACGTCACCGTGGTGGTGGATTCAGCCGATTTCTCGATGGTGCTTGGGGAACTGCGCGGGAACAGGGGAAGCATTTCACGGGAGACCCGCGCCCGCCTGGCGCGCAAAGCCTTCGCTACCACGGCAGCTTACGACGGGGCCATTTCCACCACTCTGCAGCGCTGGGCGGATGGCGCCGCCCTGCCGGAGCGCCTCCACTTGAACTATCGCAAGACGTTGGATTTGCGCTACGGCGAGAACCCTCACCAGCGGGCGGCGCTTTATGTGGACCCTGCGGCAGGAGGACGCGGCCTGGCCTCAGCGCGCCAACTGCAGGGGAAGGAGCTTTCTTTCAATAACCTCGTGGACCTGGAGGCGGCCTGGCGGCTGGTGCAGGAGTTTGACGAGCCGACTACGGTCATCATCAAGCATACGAATCCCTGCGGCGTCGGCTCCGCAGCAACCCTTGCGGAGAGCTACCGGCGCGCGCTGGACGTGGACCCGGTCTCTGCTTATGGGTCCGTCATCGCTTTTAATCGCCCGATGGATGCAGAAACCGCAGAGGCAATATCCAAGTTGTTTGTCGAAGCCATGGTGGCCCCGGGATACGAGCCCGCCGCCTTGGAACGCCTGGCGGAAAAGAAGAACCTCCGCTTGTTGCACATGTTGATGGCCGCAGGTGAAGAGGAGGGATTGCAGCTCAAAGCCATCGGGGGAGGATTGCTGGTCCAATCGCCAGACACCTTAGGCGCCTGCCCCCAGGACTGGAAATGCGTTACGGAGCGTCAACCTACCGAAAGCGAAATGCGAGGTCTGGTCTTCGCTTGGCGGGTGGCGAAGCATGTGAAATCGAATGCCATCGTTTATGCGCGTGAGGGCGTGCTGGTGGGCGTCGGCGCCGGCCAGATGAGCCGCGTGGACTCCGTAAGGCTGGGTGCCACCAAGGCGCGCGAGCTGAAACACTCCCTGGAAGGAACCGTGGTTGCCTCGGACGCTTTCTTCCCCTTCCCGGATGGGGTGGAAGAGGCGGCGCAGGCTGGCGCTTCGGCCTTTGTGCAGCCGGGGGGGTCGGTTCGGGATAAGGAAGTGATTGAGGCAGCGAATCGATTGGGACTGGCCATGATGTTCACCAGCGTACGGCACTTTCGGCACTAAGCGGAATTATGAATGGTGAATAGTAAATTGTGAATTGCGCAGGCAGAATTCGCTTTGCACGCCGCGCCCAGGGCCTCCGACCGCTGCGCTTCTTCAATTCATAATTTACTATTCACTATTCAGAATGTTCCTAAGACTTCGGAGCGTAATAGCCTTCGCGGGCGACGACGCGGTACTTGACGACTTTCCCCTTCGGGTTGACGAGCCGCAAGGAGTTGCCTTGCTCATCCACCAGGTCAATCTTCAATTTGTGGAACTTCCCGTCCTTCGCAGGGTTGGTGGGAACGAAACCCAAGCCATATTGCAGGCGAAGTTGCCCGGAGATCTGCTCGAAAATTGACGGCAGTTCGCCTTCGAAGCGGGGAAAGTAGGCCTGGCCACCTGAATACTTGGCGATCGTGTCGAGCGCGTTACGTGCCTGCAAGGCGTCGATGTTCTCTCCACGGGGAGAACGCACCGTCATAAACTCCAGGATACTCACGGGATAAATCACGGTGTCAGAGGATCTCACAATCTTCAATATCTGATCGTACGTCAGCTTGCTAAACGTATCGAAGCCGGTACAAATGACGAGGACGTTCTTTCTCCCCTTAATGTCTTTCATGCGGTCCAGCGTGAAGGAAAGCGCATCGTACAGGTTAGTCTCCCTGAATCCGGGGATTCGCAACGTATCCAAGGCCCCGATGACTTGGCTGCGGTCCTGTGTGAAGTCCGTCAGGATCTGCGGCTTCATATCGAATGACACCACCGCCGTCCAGTCCTTGGGCTGAATGAAGTGGACAAAGTTGTAAGCGTATCTCAGGGCCAGATAAAGAAAGGCCCAATATTTATTGCTGAATTCAATCAGCATGCAAGTGGTCATGGGAGCTTCAGCAGTGCCGAAGTTGGAAAGGGTCTGCGGAACGCCGTCGTCGTAAATTTTGAAATTCTTGCGGTTCAGATTAGGAAGGGGATTACCGTCTTTATCGAGGACCATCACATCCACGTTGACGAGACTCGTTGTAGTTGACAGGGTGAAAATCTCATTGGGATTAATGCGCTCCGGCTTCTTTTCAGTTTCCGGCGGCGCAGGCTGCGTTTTCTTGGGAGCCAGGACGGTCGGGCCAACCTCAGGGTTAGGCCCCGTCGATGGCTGCTGCTCGCCATTGGATTGGGCGTACCAGTCCGAGGCAGAACTGGCGAAAAGCAACAGGCCAGCCAACACCAGAATCGCTTGTCGTGAACAACGGCTTCTCATTGCGCATCACCCCCGGTCCGCAGGGACCATCCAATCCTATGATGCCACTCACTGCCCTCTCGGTCAACCGGAGTGAGAGGCTGGCTCCTCGAAAAGCGCGGAACCCCAGGAACTGCGGCACGCTGGGAGTTTCGCCAGGACTCAAGTGGGTGGAAAGGGCAAGAAGAATTTGCTACACTTGGTGTTGCATGCCAGGGGTCAAGAGGGTTTGCAACCCAGTACCTTTGTACTGTTGCAGCGTGCGTTCATTTAGGTTATAAACGTATCGAAAGATGTGAGAGGAGGAAATTAGCGGATTCAAACAACGGTGTGAAAAATAGGATGGAGTGACACAATGTCTGGCGCTCCAGCTTGCACAGAAATGTATTGACTTTTGTGAAATAAAATCATAGGCTCTCCACTAAGCCGGCTCGCTACGAGCCGGTAGACATATTTCCTTGAGGAGAGCCCTGATGAAAAACCTGGTTTTGACGTTCCTTCTTGCATTGCTGGTGGTTTTGACATGCGTCTCCATCCGCCGGATGTTGGGTGGAAATTCGACCTTCGCAGGACAGAACTCGGCGCTGGTTGCCATTGGCACTTCCCCAGTTCCGCCCCCGCCGCCGCCGCCAAAGTAAGTTCCTTCGAATCGCGTGAGCGATCCGGAGGAAAGTAGCGTCGTAGCGGCCCCTCGGATAGCTCATGGATGGGAACCTAGTCAGCTACGGATTACAGTACGCAGGCTACCTGATTGAAGCTAGTCTGATTCTTTGCTTGATTGCGAGCAGGCAACGAAAGAGGCAGGTGCCTCTCGCTTTTTATCTCAGCTCGCTACTGGCCGCCGAGGTCGCGAGGGCGTGCGTCTTGCACGCATACGGCTTGAAGTCGCGCCAATACTCTGACGTCTACTGGAGAACCGACTTCCTGGTGGTCATCAGCCTCTTCATTCTGGTGTGCCTCTTTTTCCGACGCGCGTGCTTGCACCAGGAGAAGATGTGGCGCTACCTTCGGTTGTGGCTCACGTTCATTTGCTTACTGGTCGTGGGCATTTCGGGGCTTCTCTTCTCCCACCAGTACGGCAACCTCTTCACGGACTTTGTTGTCGAGTTCAATCAGAACCTGTACTTTACCTGTTTGGTGCTGAACACTCTGCTGTACCTCCTGCTACAACAAATCGATTCTGCTGACGATCAACTGGGACTGCTGGTTTGTGGAGTGGGCATCCAGTTCGCTGGTCCGGCTGCGACTCTCGCCTTGGTTCATCTCATGACCCGCCAGGGCTTTGCCGAGTCGTTGTTTGAGTTTACGATCCCACTGTGCACTCTTGGAATGCTTCTGGTGTGGGCTTACGCGATCGTACCCGTTCGAGGCAGGGCAGTTGTTACCCGGAGTAAGGCGACCGTCCTGGCCGAGGTCACTGCAAATTTGAATGTCTAAATTAGGTGGAAGGCAATGATTCTTGCTGCGCTTATCCTGATACTCTCGACGGCGATGTTCTTCTTCTACTTCCAAGTCTCCTGCCAAAAGATTCTGCGACGGCAGTTTGACCGGGAATACTTTCAATCCATCGTGAACGCGAACCGCTTGGAGTTTCCGTCCTTGCGAAAGTCGCTGGAGGAATTCGGCGCGCCGGTCGATTATCCCCGGCTGCGCATGATGCTCAAATGCGACTTCCTCGCCCTGACGTACCTCCTTAAGAATGCCGCGAATCTGAACCAACGCTACTCAAACGAAGAACGGCTCTTGATCCTGTATTTCCGCTGGCAGTTCCTTTCGCTGGCAGTGCGACGTTTACTAAAGGTCGGCGAGAGAAAGGCAATCCTGAGACTGACTTCAGTTCTTCAATACTTCGCTAATGTGGTTGGCCAGCGCGTGAACACAGTGAGGTTTGGGAACTTGACCGCAGCCGATTATCTTCTTAACCTTTAATCCAATCCGCCCCGCGGCTCCCCTGGGCCGAGCCTTCCTTCTCGGGGTGTCGCTGTACCCCTTCAGATCATGGCAGTGAATCGCTTGGCCGCCGGCCGCGCGCCAGACCTGCGGTGTACCAACATCGTGGGCACCCTCGGACCCGCCCCGGAGTTTCCTCGACTCATCAAGCAAATAAGGCTTCTGCGCTGCGGGGTTGGGATGGCAGTTGACCTGGACCTTTATTAGGTGTATGAAGCAGACAGGTAGAGTATTTGGCCCCATCGATTGAAAGGCCAGGTGCGACTGTGATGAAGACGGTTTTGCGGGTGGTAATTCTGGTGTTGTGCGCTTTGACGGGACTTGTAGTGACCGGTCACGGCATAGCGGAAGCGGCGTTAATTCACGCGCCTGGCCATGAAGACATCATGCGGCATCTCGTCGAGGGAAGCATCTCCATCGCCGGTGGGGCCTGCGTGGTTGCGGTTGCCATTGACCAACTCGAATGCTTACGCACCCACCGCAAGAGCGGCGACATCCTCTAACTGACCCTGTCGTAGCCTTCCGTGACGGTACTCAGCAGGGCGGCAACTGAATACTCCCCCCTCTGTTGAATTTCGTAGAGCGCTCTGGCACTGTCTTTCCCACCACTCCACGACAGGAGAATATTCTCTGGCATCATTGCAGTTCCAATTAACCGGATTCGCGCCAGCGAATCAATCTCCTTTTCGGCCAATACCGATCCAACTCCTAATCATCTCCATGTCGAGTGAACGGCGCACATGGGCGGCCAAGCGGTCCAAGCGCGATTCCCGTTCCGCCGCAACGAAAGCTCTGGCGGCAAAAGGCGCAAGGCCGGACGCCGCGCGTGCCGCATCGAGGAAGGCGTGCCGGAAGTTGTCATCGTCGAAGATTCCGTGGACGTACGTCCCGAACACGCGCCGGTCCGCGCTGACGGCTCCGTCTGTCACAAGGGCGCTCGAGCCCGCGCGAGTAACCTCGGCAAAGGGTGTCGCTTCCTCTGCGTACACCGTCTCGCCAACATGGATCTCGTACCCGCGAAAGGCGCACTCCTTCGAAGGCTGGCCGAAGATCACCGACCTCCAGATGCGGCCGGTTGCCGGGCGGGTAATCTTCTCGGACTGGAGCACTGTCCGCACGCGAAGCAAGCCGAGCCCTTCGCGAGCGCACGGCAGGCCGCCGTTCTCGATGCCCTGCGGGTCCTCGATTTGAATGCCCAGCATCTGGAAGCCACCACAGATTCCGGCGACGCAGCCGCCGCGCACGTGGTGGTCGAGGAGGAGCGGAACCAGACCACGCTGATGTAACCATTTCAAGTCGTTGAGGGTCTGCTTGGTGCCAGGGAGAATCACGAGGTCAGCGCTGGACAGTTCCTCCGGACGGTCGAGGAATGCCAGCGCCACCGAGGGTTCCGCCGCGAGGGCATCGAAGTCCGTGAAGTTGGACATGTGCGGCAACGCAATCACTCCGATGCGCAACGGTCTTTCCCGGGAGGCGCCGGCAGCATGGTCCTTCCACACCCGCCAAGCGCTGCGCCGGTCTTCGAGGGCAACGCCGTCCTCCTCGTCCAGCCCCAGGTCGTGCAGGTAAGGAACCACTCCTGCGCACGGGATTCCCAGCCGGGGCTCCATCATCGTCAACCCTGGCCGCAGCAGTGAAATATCCCCGCGGAACTTGTTGATGGCGTATCCGCGGATCAAGGCCCGTTCGGAAGGTTCCAGCAGTTCGAGGGTGCCCAGCAGGGATGCGAAAACGCCGCCTCGGTCGATGTCTCCCACCAGCAGGCAGGCGGCGTTCGCCGCGCGCGCCATGCGCATGTTCACGATATCGTGTTCTCTCAGGTTGATCTCGGCCGGAGAGCCAGCTCCTTCAAGAACTATCACCTCGTAATCAGACGCCAATTTCTCATAGCTTTCTAGAACCACCGGAAAGAGATCCTCTACTCGGCGCGTGTGATAATCCGCTGCCGTCACCTGGCCCCAGACCCGCCCCAGCAAGACGATTTGCGAGCCTGTGTCCGACGAGGGTTTGATGAGCACCGGATTCATTTCGGCACAGGCAGGTATCCGGCAAGCCTCGGCCTGCAAAGCCTGCGCGCGGCCGATCTCGCGCCCATCGGGCGTGGCGGCCGAGTTGAGCGACATGTTTTGGGCCTTGAACGGCGCCACCCGCCAGCCGTCGTCGGCCAAGATTCGGCACAGCGCAGCCGTAATGATCGACTTGCCGGAATGGGACGCCGTTCCCAACACCATCAGAGCACGAGCGGTTTGAGGTTTTCCCCTCATATGTCATTCCGCGGGGAAAGTGAACTTCACGCCGGCAAGGAAATTCAAAGGTAGGGCCGGGTAACCCAGCACTTCCTCATACTTCCGGTCCAAGAGGTTATTCAGGTGGCCATAGATTTCAAGCCCGTGGGTCAACCGGTAAGAGAAGCCACCATTTAGAACGGCATAACCCTTGTCGGGAAATAAGCACGGGAGGCCAAACGAGCACGCATACACCCCGTCGTTGGGTTCCAGGTCGAGCGTCTGCCCCCTCAGATAGGCGTTGCTGTTCAACGTCAGGCGTCCGCGCTGCCAAGTTATGTTGAAGCCGCCGGAATTCTTAGGCCGGCGGTACAGCTCTTGTCCCACGTGAAACGGCGCCTGAACCAGCGTCGAACCGTCAAGGGACAGTATAGCAGTGCCCAGCAGCGTATATTCTCCCGACACCTGCAATGAGCGAGTCGGGCGCAGGCGGAACGAAGCCTCCAACCCCTGCGCGCGCGAGTTGCCGAGGTTATCCGAGATGAAAGTGCTGAGATTGGTGAGTGACCCGCCAAGTGTCACAATCTGGTCTTCGAATTTATTATAGAAGTAGGTAAGGTCCAGGAGCGCCTTATTGTCGAAGAACCTCTGCTCAAGGCCGCTGTCGAAGCTGACGCTCTTCTCCGGCTTCAGATGAGGATTGTCAGTGAAGGCCAGTTCAAAGCCGTTCGGGGCGCGAATGCCCGTCCCGAAGCTCCCGTGCAGTCGCGTCGTGCCGAGCCACGATGCGGAATCAGATTCGCGAGCCATGTACGCCACAGACGCTCGCGGATTCAGTTTGGTGATGGAGCTGGCGGGAATGAAAGGGCGCGCTCCGTAATCGCCGGATTGGAGGGAGTGCGTGCTCAAGTCGTCAAGTCGCAGACCCGCCATCACGAACAGCCGGGCCGAGGGGCTCCAGCGGTCTTCCACAAAATACGCCAGGCTGCTGCGAGGCAGCAGGAATGAGTTGTTGTTCGCGTCGGCCACATAAGTGTCCTTGAACTGCTCGCGGTTGTATTCAAAGCCCGCCACGAGAAAATCTTTGTTGGAGATGGCCACTTCACTTCGCGTATTCAAAACGCCGCGAAGGTTATTTTCGAACGAGTTGCCGCCGGAGGCGGGCGGGGAAAGGAAGTAGTAGTCGTTCGTCGCCACCGTGCCGTTCACGACCTGTCGGAAGCGGGAGGTGATTTGCTCGGAGTAGCTTCCCGCGTATCCGAACATGTTTTGCTTGTCGCGAGTTAGCAGACCCAATTGGTAGTTTGTCGGACCCCCGGGATAGATTGGAGCGTTATAAAGATCGTCAGGGTCCGACCCGTAAGGGCCGGGCGCGCCCGCATCGTTGGCGTTGCCAAAGAAGTGGAAGTCAACCTGTCTCCGCTCGCTGCGCCGGTAGCCGAGGCTCAGGATGGCGCTCTGGTTTCGGTAGTTGTCATTCTGGACGGTTCCGCCGGAATCGAGCCTCGATAGGTCATAAGCCCAGCTCAGGCCGTGGGTCAATCCGCTCCCACCCGTCACGAAGCGGCGGGTGGTGAAATTTCCACCTTCCGCCTGGAAGTCGAAATGGGGCGGACCTTCACCCCGTCTGGTCACAATGTTAACAACCCCGGTAACGGCATTCGAACCGAACAATGCGCTTTCCGGACCACGCGTGACCTCCACGTGGTCCACGCCGTCTGCCGGCAAGGGCGCAAAGTCAAAGTAGCCGCCAAATTCATTCAATTGAATGCCATCAACCATCACCAAGTTGTAGTCGGAGTCCCCTCCGCGAATGAAGACACCGGTGTCGCCCCCGCGCCGACCGGCGTCGTCCAAAGTAACCCCGGGAACTCCGTGCAGCACATCAGTGACGCTTTGCGCCCCACGGTCATCGATTTCTTGCTCGGAAACGGTGGACACCGAAGAGCCAAGTTGGGGCGCTAGCGCGCCTTCAAGAGACGCCGAAACCACCACTTGCTGCTGGACGGCGCTTAGCGCCAGATGCAAATCTATGCTTCGAGTCTGATCTTCGCCAATCTCCACGTCCGCTGTCGAGGCCGAAAACCCGGGGGCATCGGCCACCAGCCGATAAGTTCCCCTGGTAAGTCCTTCGAACTGGTATTCCCCTTTTGCATTCGTTTGGCGCTCATCTAAGGCGGTAAGCGATCGGAGGAGGCTGACGCGCACATTGGGTACCGCGAGGCCGTTGGGGTCATAGACTGTTCCTTTAATCGTGGAACCGTATGCCGCTCCGCTGACCAAGGAAATTGAAAGAAGTCCCAGAAGCATGGCGAGCGCGTAATTCAACCGGGCAGGTCTTGCTGAGCGTGGAGGGATTATCGCAAGGCCTGCTTCCGATTTCTGACTCCGAACTCCTGAGTCCTGAGTCCTGAATCCTGAATCCTGAATCCTGAATCCTTTGTCTCCCATGGTCATTCTCCTTATCTCCCGCTCTGGCGGCAGGGGTAAGAACGGAAGAAGTCCGGAGAGGAGGTAAAAAAAAGCCTCCCAATCCCTCGTTCCGGAATCGGAAGGCTCTCGAGTCTTCCTCAGGACTCTTTCCGTCGAAGAGTTAGGCTGAGTCGTAGTTCCCAGGCAGGTTTCCTGGCTCTCGGGTCATCGCCTCCTCCTCGGCCTTCCCTTTCCGCCGTGGCAGAAAAGTGGCTGTCCGTCGGTTGACGGACTGCGAGGATCTGGCTCGCCGATCACAGTGGCGGGACCGCAGCCGATTTTCACGGCCTTCCCTTTTTCCCCGGATCAGCCGGGGCACCACGGGAACCAAATTTCTCAAAGAACGATTACGAACAAAGAAATTAGCACCGCCCTGGCTGGCTGTCAAGCGTTCGTTAGGTGCTCGGAGTACGGGCACAATCCCTATCTTTGACACTTTGGAACCCCTATGCGATAATTTTGCATCTAATTTTGAGAGACTAAGCGGGGCAGAAAGGGACTATGCGTAAACTTAGCAAGAGACTTGGGGTTGGAGTCGGCGTTTTCTTGGCGGGGGCCATGGCTCTTTTTGCGGCCCAGGATTCCGGCCCATCGGGCGGCGCCAAACCGTCTCAAGAGGCGGGGCCGGCAGTCGGGGACCACGCCCAAGCTTATTACCACTTCATGCTGGCGAGGCGGTACAAGGAACTGGCTGGTGTGTACAACCGCACCGACTATATTGACAAGGCTGTTTCCGAGTACAAACAGGCCATCACGGCTGACCCCGAATCATTATTCTTGCGGGTTGAGCTGGCCGAGCTCTACTGGCGGGTTTCCCGCGTCGGTGAGGCGATTCATGAAGCGGAAGACGTTTTGAAGTCCGACCCCAACTACCCCGATGCCCACCGGCTACTGGCCCGGGTTTACTGGCATATGCTAGGTGAGAGCCAGACCGAAAAGACCAACAAGGAAAACCTCCACAAAGCCATCGAACACATGGAGGCCCTTACCCGACTGCAACCCTCAGATACGGATTCGTGGCAGGTTCTCGGACGCCTATACAAAATGGACAACCAGGGTCAGAAGGCCGAGGAGGCCTTTAAGAAGGTCCTGAATGTGGACCCTGATTCGAGAGACGGCCTGACCAGTCTGGCGCAGCTTTACTTCGAGCAAGGCGATTACGCGGGGGCGGTGGAACTGCTCAAGAAGATCCCCGAGACTGATCTGGATCCGTCGCTGCTCGGAATGCTGGGCTACGCCTACAGCCAGATGCACGACTTCGAATCTACCGTGGCCACCTACGAAAAGGCTCTGGCGAAAGACCCTGAGAATCAGGAACTTCGCCGGGCTTACGCGGACGCCTTGATGGACATGGGAAACGCTTCCGCCGCGCGGGCACAGTTTGAGAAGATTTTGAAAGCTGATCCTGATGACGGGGCAACGTATCTCCGGCTGGCACAACTCGATCGACAGGAAGGGCGGTTCGACCAGGCCCGAAAGGAGCTCGAGCGCGCCAGGACGTTGCCGCAGCCGGGTGACACGAAAATCCAGGACGACATGAGAATCCAGTACGAGCTGGTGTTGCTCGAGGATGCGGCCGGAAACCAGGACAAAGCCATCGGGCTTTTGCAGGGACTCGTCAAGAGTTCGGAGCAGGCAGGGGATCAATACACTCCTGGCGAGGCGAACAATCGCGCCATCTTCCTCGAGCGGCTGGGTTTGATTTACCGCGCGCAGGGGAAATACCAGCCCGCCTTGCAGGCGTTCCAGCAGATTGTGGCGCTCGGGAATGCACAGGCGGCACGTGGTGAACAGCTTATCGTGGACACGATGCGCCTGACTCACCAACTGCCGAAGGCCCTGGATGAAGTGAATTCGGCGGTGCAGAAATTTCCGGAGGAGCGGTCGCTTCGCATTCTCCGCGCCTACGTGGTGGGCGAGATGGGGCAGGTTGGCGAAGCCGTAAACCAGCTTCAGGCGCTCATGAATAATACGCCTGCTGACCGTGAACTTTACCTCTCCGTCGCGAATGTGTACATTCAGGCAAAGCAGTTCGCCGAGGCGGAACAGGCCGTCAACAAGGCGCTTGGGTACAGCTCAAAGCCCGAGGAGGAAGGGTACTCACGCTTCATACTCGGTTCCATTTATGAACGTCAGAAGAAATACGACCTGGCCGAAGAGCAATTTAAGAAAGTCCTTGCGATCGATCCGTCAAATGCTTCGGCGGCGAATTATCTCGGCTACATGCTCGCGGACCGGGGAGTGCGCTTGGAGGAGTCGGTTAAGTACATCCAGAAGGCTTTGGAACTGGAACCGAACAACGGAGCTTATCTGGATAGCCTGGGCTGGGCATACTATAAGATGAATCGCTGCGACCTCGCCGAGCCGCCTCTGGAAAAGGCCGCGCGGTTAATGTCCGACGATCCGACCATCCATGAACATCTTGGTCGCCTTTACCTGCGGATGGGTAAAGAAACCCTGGCCGAACAGGAATGGGAACGCGCCCTCAAGGATTGGCCCCAGGCGGTATCGAGTGACTTCGATGCCGACCAGGCAGCCAAGCTCCAGAGGGACCTCGAAGAACTGAAGCTCCACCTCGCGAAGCAACCTTCTGTCCAGAAATAGAGTGGACCGACGTGCGCGAACAGGTCTTTCAATAAACTGTTAAATCTGCTCTTCCCGCCTCTGGTCATCCAGAGACCCAGAGACTCAAGGAACCACAGCGGACCTCGGCGAAGGCTCGCGTGGAGTGATTTGTACTTTGGAAAAGTCCATTCGTCTCCGTGCGTTCGCGAAGATCAACCTGGGGCTTAGGATTTTGGCCGAGCGCCCCGACGGCTATCACGAGATCCGCACCATTTATCAGACTATTGCGCTTCATGACCGGCTGGAGATTTCGCTCCGCAAGGCCGGAGAAGGAATTCGCTTCGAGTGCGATAATCCGGAGATACCCTCAGGGCGGGAAAACCTCGTGTATCGTGCCTGCGATCTCTGGCGGCGCGCGCGCGGCTTTCGAGGGGGAGTGCGCGCGCGGCTGGAGAAGATGATTCCCGCTGGAAGCGGCCTAGGCGGAGCCAGCAGCGATGCGGCGGCGACGCTGGAGGGACTGGAGCGGCTGACCGGTGAGAAATTGCCGCCGCGCCTTCGATTCTCCCTGGCGGCCCAATTGGGGTCGGACGTCCCGCTCTTTCTGCTGGGCGGCAGGGTTCTCGGGTGCGGGCGCGGCGAGGAGGTTTATCCGCTTCCCGATCTTCCTCCTCGTAAGTGCCTGGTGGTTTTTCCTGGGTTTCCTATTTCCACCGCAGAGGCTTACCGGGAAGCAGGTTTGCGGTTGACAAGCCAAGGCAAAGCCCGTAGCATTAACAATGTCGGTGCGTGGCCACAATTTCCCTTGATGAATTGGGGACCGGCCGAAAACGACTTCGAGCGTGTCGTTTTCGCAAAGTGGCCTGAGTTGGCGCGGCTGAAGCGGCATCTCATCCGGGCCGGAGCCGAGATTGCCTCCTTGACGGGGAGTGGTTCTGCTGTCTACTCAGTTTTTGAATCTACCCGTCAGATGCTCCACGCATCTAAGCTAATCCCCAAAGGGTGGCTCAAATTCGGGTCACGCACGTTGTCACGAGCTGATTACCGGCGACTTCTGTGCTTCCGGTGAGAGGTGACGAGCAAAACGTCCTCAGGAGTGCTAACTTTTTTGCCTGTCTCGGCTCACGGTTCTTGGGAGGTCGTCCAGTGGTAGGACACATGCCTTTGGAGCATGGAACCCTGGTTCGAATCCAGGCCTCCCAGCCATATTGCGATCTTGCACAACCCTCATGGCAGTGGTGAGGATAGGAGAACGATGGACCCGGTTCAGCACAAATTAAAGGTCTTCACGGGGAATGCTCATCCAGCTCTGGCCAGGGAGATATGCGCACAACTCAAGGTGCCGTTGGGGAAAGCTTACGTGGGACGGTTTCCTGACGGAGAGGTTCGCCTCCAGATCCTCGAGAATGTCCGCGGGGCTGACGTCTTTGTCATCCAGCCCACCTGCAACCCTGTTAACGACAACCTGATGGAACTGCTGGTTATGCTTGATGCCCTGCGACGCGCCTCGGCGGAGCGGATTACCGCTGTAATCCCCTATTACGGCTACGCTCGACAGGATCGCAAGGACCGCCCGCGTGTGCCCATTTCCTCGAAACTGGTTGCCGACTTGTTGACTTCGGCGGGCACGAATCGTGTGTTGGCGCTCGACCTGCACGCCGGCCAGATCCAGGGCTTCTTCAATATTCCCGTGGACCACCTCTACGCTACGCCGGTGACGGTGCGTTATTTCCGGCGGCTGAAGCTGAAGGACCCCGTAGTTGTTTCCCCGGACACGGGAGGAGTGGAAAGAGCGAGAGCCTTTGCAAAACGGCTCAATGCGCCTCTGGCGATCATTGACAAGCGCCGCGAAGATGCCAACGTGGTGGAAATGTTCAACGTGGTCGGCGAGGTTGAAGCCAAAACGTGTTTACTCGTCGATGACATGGTTGATACTGCCGGCACTCTGGCGAAAAGCGCCCAGGCACTGAGCGAGAAGGGCGCCGCCAAGGTCTACGCGTGTTGTTCGCATGGCGTGTTTGCTGAAAACGCCATCGAGAGGATTTGCGCGGCGCCCCTCGAGCAGGTAGTGACGACAAACTCCATTCCGCTCTCGCCGGCGGCGGAGCAGTGCGGAAGAATCAAGGTGCTGAGCGTGGGCAAGTTGCTGGCGGAAGCTATTCGCTCGATTCACGAGGAAACTTCGGTCAGCAAACTCTTTATCTGAAGCGGTGGAGAGCCCGCGCCTGCGGATCGCGGGGCGCATTGGAATTGAGGAGCAGAAAGTCATGAGCCAGGTTCTAGCTGTTGAAGTCGAGGCGCGCGAAGAATTCGGGAAGAACGCTGCACGGCGCATGCGGCGTGCGGGTCGGATCCCAGCCGTGGTTTATGGGGGCGGAGGGCCCGCGATTCCCGTGGCGGTGGATCCCAAAGAGATTTTGCAGATTCTCCACTCAGAGTCCGGCCACAACGCCATCTTCACCCTGGAGATTCGGGGGAAGGCTCCGGCTCGCGTCATGATCCGGGACTGGCAAACCGAGCCCATCCGCGGCGATCTTCTCCACGTTGACCTGGTCCGAATCGCGCGCGATATGAAACTGAAGCTTCAGGTCCCGATTCATGTGAGTGGCGAGCCGGTGGGTGTAAAGGTCCAAGGCGGAATCTTCGAGTTTGTGCTACGCGAAGTGGAAGTGGAATGCCTCCCCGACGATATTCCGGAGCGTTTTGTCGCCGACGTGAGCGGGCTCGAGCTCGGCAAGAACTTTCGCGTTTCAGACCTGCCGGTGGGTCCAAAGGTCAAGATCCTGACGGATCCCACACGCGTGGTCGCTCATGTGGCCGAGTTGAGAGCGGAAGAAGAGGTGAAGCCCGCTGCCGAAGAAGCAGTGGCGGCGCCAGGCGAACCCGAGGTTATCCGCAAGGGCAAGGCAGAGGGAGAAGAAGCCGAAGCGGGAGCGCCGGAAGCCAAGAAGGAAGGCAAGAAGGAAAGCTAGGCGTTTCGAAACTGGAAAATCGAAACTGGAATTCGAAATTCGAAAAGCGAAATTCGAAAATGCCTTCCGATTTTCGGGTTTCGAATTTCGAGTTTCGAATTTCGGTTTTCGAAATGAGACTGATCGCGGGTTTAGGAAACCCTGGCTACGAGTACTACCTGACACCCCACAACCTGGGTTTTATGGCCGTGGACCGCCTCGCCGCCGAATGTGGTTTGAATTTGGCCCATCACGAAGCTCAGGCGTTGACGGCTTCCACGCGGATAGATGGTTTGGATGTTCTGCTGGCTAAGCCCCAGACGTACATGAATTTGAGCGGGATGGCCGTGGCCAGGCTGGCTGAGAAGTACCGGCTGGACGTGAGCGATTTGATTGTGCTGGTGGATGACGCGGATCTTCCTCTGGGCAGCTTGCGCATTCGGCCCCGAGGCAGCGCGGGCGGCCACAAAGGAATGAAGTCCGTTATCGGCGCACTCGATTCGGGCGATTTCGTTCGCGTCCGAATGGGCGTCAGACCCGATCAGCCGATCCAGGATATGGTTTCGTACCTACTCGGCCGATTCCGTGAGGCCGACCTGGAAACCGTAGCTGAAATGCTCGACCAAGCCTGTGAAGCTGTGCATGTTATTCTTAGAGAAGGTTCGCAAAAGGCGATGAACCGCTTTAACCGGCGGGTTCCAAGCCAACCATCGTGAGGTTCCATGCGTAATTACGAGATCATTTTTATCGTCCGGCCTGACGTCACCGAAGAAGACGTTGACAAGCTGATCGCGCAAATGGAAGGCGTGGTTGCGGGCACGGGCGGCAAGCTCGAAAAAGTGGAAAAGCTAGGCCGCCGCCGGCTTGCTTATCGGGTCCAGAAGCAACGTGAGGGCCTTTATGTTCTCTTCCGCTTGCAGGGTTCTGGTGATACCGTCAAAGAGTTTGAACGCCGCTTGAAGGTTATCGACACGGTGATCAAATACCTGAGCGTGCGGATTGACGAAGACTTGGAGCGCGCCGAGAAGTTCAAAGCTCTCCGGGCAAAACAGGAGTCTAAGAAGCGCCGCTCCAAGCCCGCCGTGGCACCGGCTCCGCAGCCGGCAGCGGAAGCACCCCAAGGATGAAGGAGTAGATCAATATGGCAGTGCCGAGAACCAATTCTGGAGAGTCGGAGCGCCCGCAATCAAGGCGGGAGGGTGGGCCTTCGGGTCCCAAGAAGCAGTTCTTCCGCCGACGAAAGGTTTGCAAGTTCTGCGAGGAAAAGATTGACGTCATCGATTACAAGGACGCCCGCTTGGTGGGAGGCTTCATTTCCGAGCGGGGCAAGATACTCCCTCGCCGCCTGACCGGAACATGCTCAACCCACCAACGATCTTTGAGCCTGGCGATCAAACGTGCACGGAACATTGCGTTGTTGCCGTTTTCTACCGGCCTCTAGCAAGTCGCTGGAACGCACGCCCGCCAGGATGGGGCCTCAAGGCGATGGAAGCTATCCAGCAGAGGGGGCGGGGGTCGGCACGAACTGCTGAAGACATGGAGTTTAGAGATGGAAGTAATTCTGCTTGAGAATATTGAAAAGCTTGGATCAAGAGGGCAAGTGGTGAAAGTGGCTGACGGGTACGGGCGCAACTATCTTCTGCCCAAGAATCTGGCAGTCGCCGCTACGCCTCAGAACCGTAAGCGGATGGAGCAGCAACGCGTCCGGTTTCTGAAGCTGGAGGCAAAAGAAAAGGGCGACTCGGAGGACCTGGCAAAGCTGCTCCAGGGGGTCAGCGTAACCCTGACTCGAAAATCCGGAGAAAAAGGAACACTCTTCGGTTCTGTCACGGCCATCGACATTGCGGAGAAAATGGCGGCCCAAGGGTACAACATCGACAGGCGGAAGATCGCTCTCGATTCACCCCTGAAGGTTCTAGGTGAATACGAGGTGCCGATAAAACTGCACAGGGAAGTAACAGCCTTCATCAAAGTGAGGCTGGAAGGCGAAGCGGAGGAAAAGGCCCAGCCTCAGGCCCAGTCCCAACCGCAATCTCCTGCCCCGGAAGCAAAGCAGTCGGCCGAGTAACCGCCCGGGCGCGGGACGCCAGGCGTTTTGGGCTCGGCGAGCCGACCGCGTCGCCAACCTCCAGGGGCCGGAGAAGGCCGGGCAAGAATCTCCTCCGGACATTTTCCCAATTGGTATAATTTCTTCGGAATAGTTAGCTGACATTCCAGGGACACTTTTCATTCCATGCCAAGCAATACGGCCAGTGACCGAGCTGTACCTCACAATTTGGAAGCCGAGCGGGCCCTGCTCGGTTCCATTCTTTTGGATAATTCGGCCCTTAACATGGCTCTGGAGGCGGTCGGAAAGGATGACTTCTTCTCTGAAGCCCACCGCATTACTTTCGAAAAAATGGTCAGCATCTCGGAGAAGAACCGCACCATCGATCTCGTCACGCTCTGCGAGGAACTCTCCAAGGACGGGCAGACCGAGAAGGCGGGCGGGGCCGCTTACCTCGCTGCCCTCACGGATGGTGTGCCGATTGGAACGTCCGTGGCCGTCTCGGAGTACTCCCGCATCGTCAAAGAGAAGTCGCTTATTCGACGCCTTATCAATGCGTCGAATAACGTTATTTCACGCTGTCTGGAGGGAACGGATGACCCCGACGCGCTGATCGATTTGGCTCAAAGCCAGGTCTTCGACATCGCCGAGCAGAAAGTCCAATCCGGATTCACCAACATCCGGGACATTGTGAAAACGAGTTTCGGGACGATCGACGATCTCCTCGACCGCGGCCAGCGCGTCACGGGCATTGAAACCGGGTTCGTGGACCTCGATAACATGACCTCAGGACTCCAACCCGGAGAACTGGTGGTGGTGGCCGCGCGGCCTTCCCTAGGCAAGACCGCCTTGGCGCTCAACATCGCCTCCCACGCCGCCATCAAGCACCATAAAACGGTGGGACTCTTCTCGCTCGAAATGAGCAAGGAGTCGTTAGTCATCCGGCTGTTGTGCTCCGAAGCGGAAACCGACAGTCACAGTCTCCGCAGCGGATTCTTAAGCCGCGAAAATCGCGAAGCTTGGAACAAGCTTACCCGCGCTTTGGGCCGACTCGGGGACGCTCCACTCTTGATCGAAGACACTCCTGCCCTGAGCATCATGCAGATTCGCGCCAAAGCGCGGCGCCTGAAGATGGAAAAGGGGTTGGACCTGATGATCGTGGATTACCTTCAGCTCGTCTCAGGTCAGGGGCGCTTTGAGAACCGCACGCAGGAGGTCAGTTACATTTCGCGCGGCTTGAAGAGTATCGCCAAGGAGTTAAAGGTTCCGGTCCTTGCGCTTTCACAATTGAGCCGCGCCCCCGAGCAGCGGCCTGGCCAGCGACCTCAGCTATCTGATCTGCGTGAATCCGGGTCGATCGAACAGGACGCCGACGTGGTTATCTTCATTTTCCGAGAGCGCAAGGCGGCTGAAGAAAGCGAAGCGGAAGGTGAGGTGGACCGGCGCGGGGTCGAGATGAAATTGATTGTCGGCAAGCAGCGTAATGGCCCGACCGGCGATATCCCGGTCGTCTTCATGAGACCCTATGCGAAGTTTGAGAACCTGGCTCGCGGTCAGAAATCATCGGAGGAATGAGGCAATCCCGCGGACGCGGGACGCCGGCGGGGTGGTGGTGTTATTTGGAATGGCATGCCTTACGGGACGCCGGTCATTCCCGTCCCGCCACGGCGGGAGGAATCCAGTTCGTAGACAGCGCATTTCCGAAGGTTTGCGGAGTGGATTCCCGCTTTCGCGGGAATGACTGCGACATGCACCGCCCACGTCTCGCAAACGACACCAGTACCGCCGGCGGCCGGCGAGCCCGTGGTTCGAAAGCCTCACGCGAAACAAGCCTGAGAAGCCTGTGAACGTTCCAATTGACAAACTCCTGCGCCCCACCTGGGTCGAGATCTCTCTTTCAAAACTGCGCCGGAATTATGAGCGCGTGCAGCGACTTGCCGGCCGGCGCAAGATGATGGCCGTCATCAAGGCGGACGCCTACGGTCACGGAGCCGTGGCCGTGGCGAATTGTCTGGCCGGCTGCGGCGCGGATTGGTTCGGAGTGGCGAGCGTCGAGGAAGCCCTGGAATTGAGAGCCGCAGGGATCACGCAGCCCATACTGCTGCTGGGCGGCCTCTACATGAGCGACCCTGCGGACCTCATCAAGTTTCAGCTCACCCCTTCGGTTTCCTCCACTGCCCGGCTTGACACCTACGCCGAGTGCGCTCGGCGCTACGGTCGCCCCATCGAGTTCCATCTCAAAGTGGACACCGGAATGGGGCGTCTGGGGGTGCCGCCGGACCGTCTGGCAGCGTTCCTGGAACATTACCAGACGCTCAAAGGTGTGTGTTTAACCGGCCTGTTCACACACCTTGCTTCCGCCGAGGATCTGCTTGCTACCCAAACGGAAGAGCAGTGTAAGCAGTTCGGGGCTGCACTTGCCCAACTGAGTTCGGCCGGAATTGAACCCGCGTGGACTCATGTTTCAAACAGTGGCGCGTTGCTCGCCCGCCGCGAGTTTCCTGAAAACATGGTTCGCATCGGAGGCTTGCTGTACGGGTGCTGCATTCCGCTCGTTGTCCCGCCGGGCAAAGACCTTCCGGACCTCCCGGAGTTCGAACCTGCACTCACCTTCAAATCCCGCGTCGTGTACATAAAGGACGTTCCCAGCCAGACGCCGCTTGGTTACGGGGAGGCATTCCATACACGGCGTCCCTCCCGCATCGCCACAGTTCCGGTGGGTTACGCGGACGGCCTCAACCGGGCGCTCTCGAATCGGGGTCATGCCATCGTGCGCGGCAGACTTGCGCGGCTCGTCGGTAGCATCAGTATGGACCTCTCGCTTCTGGATGTGACGGACATTCCCGGTGTCAACGTCGGAGACGAAGTCATGCTCATGGGCCGGTCGGAGGAGGCCTCGATTACCGCGCTCGACATCGCGCAAATGCTCGACACAGTCCCCTATGAGGTCTTGTGCTTGATTGGCAAACGCGTGCCCCGGCTGTATGTGGAGTGAAGTTGCTGAACAACTCCAGACGCTCCTGTCTCTGAGATCGCGGGTGGCGCATACATTGGTGTGCCAGGATAAATCTGGCTGATCTTGCAAGCTGAAAGGAGCTTGTCCTGTAATTGCCCGTTCAACAGGTAGCCAATCGAGCGTGAGCGGGAGTAATCTCGCCGGACGAAGCCTCGAGCGGCAAATTCGTGAGCCATAACGCAAGTGAACCCGTTTCGGCCTGGTTAGCGCAAAGGGGAAGTGGTCAGTCTTCCGATGTAGATGAAACCTGACACTCGTGGTGAAGCAATGGGCGCAGGCAGGGGCGGGACTTCTCGGGGTGAGAGGGGATGGCGCGCGGAGAAAGATCGGCTGAGGAACCTGGGAGGCCCGACGGGGTGGTGCCCCGATTTGATGGTGGGACCAACGCCTTGGGGGAATAAATAACCGCAGGGTCGGCCCCGGACGGGAGTGGGATCGGCTCATAGTAGCGCAGAAGCGGGTAATGACCGTGGAGCGAAGGGGCCGGAACGCCGACCTGCTGGGGTAAGAGGAGGGGGATTCCGCTTGGACTTTTGTCCTTCTACGGAGGATCCACTCGTTAGGGTGGTGACCAGTTCTCCTCTGAGACCTCGGCTTGGCCACTGGGCTAAGGGGACCGCGAGGCCGCCGTACTGCCCCTTGGCGAGAGTCTGCGTGAGAGCCGGATGCGGGAAATCCGCACGTCCGGTTCGACGAGGGGGGAGGCATCCGTGCTTCGGCATCGTTCCTCCTCTACTCTACTTTTGTGATGTATGCGGCCTCTTGGCAAGTGGGCTAGAATGCACCGGTACCCCGGGAACGGCACCGCGTGTGTGATGGTCGCATACATGCCAAAGGGCGGCATGTACTGCGCCACCTGCCGGCGTCTTTGAGAGCTTGGGCCTCCCGCAGGCCCTGCACCAGACGGTGCGAGAGCGAACGGCCCGAGGCCGCCAAACTGCACACTGAGAACTGATGACTGAAAACTGTTTTCCTTCGCACACATCGCAGAGGCCGCGATGTATAATGTCATGAAGGGGGCGCCAACCGCGACTGTGTCTACTCGCATTTCGCGCAACTGCTGAAAATGTGAGATGATGTAACTGGACACTATGGGGCGTCGGCTCCAGCGTTTCTTCATTTGAGGCTGAGGGGCTTTTCTTCTCCACGCCACAGATTGATCGCAGGGGCACTTCTCTTCGGGGGTTGGATGGTCCCCCGACTACATTAACTCCGCGACGCGCGGGACACTCGACTCTTGAGGTGGATGAATGAAGAACCTTTTTGTTGGAAACCTGACCTTTAACACAACCGAAGACGCGCTGCGTGGGCTCTTTAGCCCGTTCGGAGAAGTGCAGCAAGTCCGGATCATGACCGACCGCGACACCGGAAAGTCGCGCGGCTTCGCCTTCGTCGAGATGGCTCAGGACGACGACGCTGCGAAGGCGATCGGCGCTTTGAACGGCAAGGAATTCGAGGGACGCGCGCTCACCATCAATGAAGCGCGCCCGAGACCGGAGCGCAGCGGTGGATTCCGCCCGGGCGGCGGGGGCTTTGGCGGGAAGCGCAAAGGTGGCCACGACAACTTCCGCGGGTCCCGGTCCCCGCGCGAACCCCGATGGTAAGACGAACTCCCGGCGCGGAACTTCCGCCCGGATTCTGTTTCCCGTCCAACGGTGAAAGGAGCCTGCATGGCAGGTCGACAGAGAACGACTTTTCAGAAGCGACAGAAAGAGGTCAAGCGTCTGGAGAAGCAGAAAATGAAGGCCGATAAACGCGCCACTCGGCGGCTGGAGCGGGCTCAGAACCGACCGCCGGCGGCCTCCGAGATTCCTCCGCCCCTCGCGGAGCCCAACCTGAACCAGTCCTGAACACACGGTCTGTCGCGCCGGAAAGTCCTCAGTGGTCAGTTGTCAGTAGTCAGTAAGAACACCCGGCAGGCGGACGACTGAGAACTGAGAACTGATGACTGAATACTGTTGGTGAACCGCCGCATCCTGCTTTTCGAACCGGCATTTTTCATGGGGCTATTATAGCAAGATTCCCACGGCGAAGAACCATGGGGAAAAGCTGGATTCAGGGAAAGCGCCGGGATAAACCGGCTTGGAGTCGTGGATGAAAGAGCCGCGCAGGAAAGGAGTAGCGAACCGTCCTGACCCCGAGTCATGCGCCGGCGGCCGTAAGGATGCGGGCGAGGCGTTGACAGGGGTACAGGCAGGCTGGGTATGGAGCTCCGAAATCATGCTAACTTCTCGGGTGCCGACGTTGTCCTGATATACGGAAGGCCACACTGCCGTCGGCGAAAGCTTAAGTCGGCTGTGGACCGGGCGGAGTCCCGCAGGGCGGGACCCCAGGCATGGGTGGAAACTCCAAGCGCGAGAACCGGGAGACCCCGGGGACGCCCGCCGCTGGCCAGGGGCGGGCCGGTCAGAGAAGGCGAGGAGCCGCACGTCTGGCATGCACGTTGCTGGGGAGTCGGAGGGTCGCATAGTACCGAGGAAGCGCCCGAACGAAGGCGGGTAGGGAACCGCTGGAGGAGGGGGTGGAGGGAAGGCGACCGGCCAAGGAGAACATCGCGTGCTCTGCCGTGGCCGGACACCGAGCCGGGCTATTCACGGCGTAGGGGCTGCTGGGTGTGCGCGAAGCGTCGCGCTTCGACGTTGGTATCCAAGGCAGGAGCCGTATGAGGTAATTCTTCCAGTACAGATCTGTGCGGGGGGCGTCGGGTAACCGCCGTCCCTACCGCGACAGTCAGGCTTCGCGAAAGACGGGGGCAGGGAGTTGGGACTGGGGTATCGGGTGATCGGGAGATTGAGTGAGCTGGTGATCGGGTAGCCCAGCGGTTGAAGAGCAGCATCAGCGCGGAGCTACCGGAGGCAGGACATCGCAAATCCGAGATGCCAAAGAACCCAGGCCCTTGCCGCGACTGTGGGAGGCGATAAACCGATGTCGCGACGCGCGGCGCTGGCTGGCGTGGACGCTTGCTTTATGGGGTCTGCGATTTCCCGGAGGGAGTTGGTGCGCAGTTCGCGTTCGCACGACATCGCAGAACAAATTGGGGTTTTTCAGCCACCTGTTCGAGATATATCCTCGAGTTGTGCCACTTTCAAATAGAGAGCTGTGTATCGCGACGGCTCTGCCAACACGACCTGCGTGGCGCCGTCTTTCGACACCACCTCGAGTTCCTTCTCCTTTGGCCATACGAGGCGCGCTCCCGACACTTTAAGCCTGGTAGGATCCACTTTGATGATAACCTGCGGCGCTGGCTGGAATTCTCCCTGTGTTACCAACTCGATTGTGTTCAGGACCTGCACCAGGATGAACTTTTCGCTCGCATCCCAGAAAAACGTGCCATGGACATATTCGGAAAACGGTTCTGGACGCAGCTCCGCAATCGGGCGGCGTACCAGTTGCCGCACCAAGTCGGGAATCCACCTCTGGATCCAAAACGGTCGCCAATTCATGGCACGAAAGATCGGGGCGCCGATATACAGAGCTTGACCCTTTCCAAATTTGTGGTAAGTAACCGCAGGCCCTCCCACTTCTTCTCCTGGCGGAGGAGAACCCCAGTTGAACCACTTGTGATGCGGCAAGTCTTCCACCATAAACGGCAGGCGATAATGCATCACCTCTTCGGCCGTGGCGCGCTTCAGGCGGAGAAAAGGCCCCGGCAGCCCCACGGTGCTTACTGCCAGGCTCTTGGCCAGAGGGTGGCCGGAAGATTCGAGATACGTGGCGGTAACACCTTCCTTCACTTTGCCTTCCGCATCGATGGCGTACTTCTGCTCCTCCCATACGAAGTCCACCCCAAAGACGTCCGCCAGTGGGAAGTTCGATCGGGAACCGAAATGCTCGTCTAACAAGCCGCACCGATAACTGCCGATCAACGCGCCGCCTTGTTTAACCCACTGCCTAATGATTTCCGCTTGCGCATCTGAAAGCACCTCGACCTCGGGAAGAACCAGCGCTTCGAACTGCTTTAACTCTTCCTCGGTAAGGCGAAATTCCGGAAGGCTTTCAACTGGCCTCCCGGCATACGTCAAGGTCTCCAAAGCCCCTACGTTGGACCTACGGAAGTCCACCGGCCGCTTTTGAGCATCGAGCTGCTTTCCCGTCGCTGCGCTGTAAAGCATGCCCGTGCTGTAAACCGGCTGAAGGCCCGTCAGGAGGGCATCCACATTCTTAACGTCCTCCCAAGTCTCCTTAGCTACCTGGAACCATCGCTTCGAGAAACCTTGCCCATCCAGGCCACTGATGATGGGCGCGTTCCCTACAAAAAAGGTTCGCGCGTTCTGCACTATCAAAGCATCGGCCTGAACACGCGGGATGGATCCCGGGTAAGTGTCCAAATAGCCCTGCTGGGTGAAAATTCCGGCCTGGTAATAAGGCCGCCCCCAGCCCCGCATGAGAATGGACCCCAGCGCGATACCCGTAGGGCAAGGAAGAGGTTCGGCATAGATGAAACTCACTTTCTGCATTATTTCATCAGGAAAATCCTGAGGGCCGCCGTTGAGAGAGATGATCACGTTCGGCCGATGCTTCCTGGCGGTGCTGATAATTTCATCTAGCATGTCCACCATGGATCGCCTTTGATGCCATTGGTAGCGCTGCTCCCAACCTTCCCGAGTTCGGAAGCCTTCGCGATAAGGGTCACCCGGATGCTCCTTGTTCCAGGTTTCCTCGGTGTATTTGCAGAAGCAGAAAGGATCGCGCCCCCCCGAGTGGTAGAGCACGAACTGAATCCCGAAAATATCAAGGAATAACTCGTCAACTTCGTAACGCGAAAATATCTCATCCATCATGCCCAGAACATATTGGCGATAAGGGCTATCGAGGCAGGTAATGAGCCAGCGAAGATTCTGCTGTTCGCCCTTCTCATTTACCCAGCCCCAATCCGGATGGCTCAGAACACACTGGTTGTTGAACTGCAGGCTGTAGTAACAAAGCACAGACATGCCCAGTTTGCGGGCAATAGCCACCTCGTTCCCGAATAAATCCCCCTGGAGGTGAGGATGGCGAACTGCCGTGTTGCTGGGAAAGAACGCATGGCCCCAGTGATCCTGGGAGTAAAACATCATGCTTTCGGCGCCCGAATCACGAGCCGCTTTCACGGCGGCTTCCCAATTGATGTCGAAGTTCTCTTCGGGAGGCGTGTGGAATTCCCACTCCATCGTGCGGTACGTCTTCATGGGTGAGATGATGCCTTGCTTCTCATGCGCAGCGCGCAATTGGGGAAGGCTCGGGAAATCGTCCTTTTCGCCGGAAGCAGCGACACTCGGCAGAAGTGCACCAATTTCGTATCCGACGCCGAGGACTTTCAGGAAGCGCCGACGGCTTCGAGCGTAATCCGATGGCTCTCTTTGAAGCATTCCGGTTTCCCCCTCAAATCCCAAATTCCGTCTATAAAGGCGTCGGCGCTGTCAAGGGACACTCGCGCCTCTGCGGGCTGGGAGCGGTGTCAAGGGTGCCGCAGGCGTTCATCGCAGACCCCTGACACCGCTCCCCGCTCGCCCATCCTGGATGCGGGGACGAAGCCCAGCGCCCTTACCTGGGCTTCGTCCTTAGCAGAATCTTCTCGGCTCGTCCCGACCAAGGCTCGCCTCCTGAATCCTGCAGTGCGCCGATCCCACCAGGCATCTATTCGATCCCGCAGGGCGGGACCATGATTCTTTCTTTAATCTCCCTGCCTGGCGCAGGGAGGCCAAGCGCCCAATCAAGGTAGCGATGCACTCACATCCACCACGGAATTCGCCGGGCTACCTCGCATGCGAACCAGTGACCCTTCCTCACTCGCCTCGCGCAGCGCCCAGTATAGATGCACCGCCACCTGATGAGCCAAGGCCACTTTGGCCACCTTGCTTCCGCTGGCTGGCGCAGAGCGCAGCTCTGCGCTTCAGCATGCTATATTAGCGCTGGTCATGCCGACCTCCAAACGCCCTTTTGCGCCCGCAGACCTGCGATTCCTGACCAGCAGCGCTTATCGCCGCGCCAAGCTTTTTGAGAGTGATCGGTTCCGCTGAAGCTTTGTCAAAGTCCTCGGGCAGCTTCGCATCGAGATTGGTTTTCTGCTTATCGGCTGGGTCCTTATGCCGGACCATTTTCACTTGCTCATCAAGCCTGATCCGACCGCGAGCGCCAGCCGCTTCATGCAGGAACTTAAGAAGGGCACGCCCCAACGCATCCTCTCCGCGCTTTCTGAGAATCAGCGCGTTCCCTGTGGCGGGAAGATGCGGGCCCGGTTGCGCTTGCCGCCCACCGTCCACGCCGATTCGCAGTTTCGGGTTTGGCAGCGGCGCTTCTATCCGTTCGGCGTCTACAGCGAGAGGAAACGACTGGAGAAGCTAAACTACATCCACGGCAACGCGATGAAGAATGGCGCGAGCCAGTTGTCTCTGCCCGTCACTTGTCACTCTCCACTTGCCATTGCTCCTGTGGGCGGGGGAAGTGGTATTGGCTCGTCACTTGTCACTCGCCACTGCTTTCTTGGCCGTGGTCGGGCTTCTGGTTTTACTACCTCAATGATCCGTCGGTTCTGAGTATGCATCGGCTCGCCTGATTTCAGCCTTGCCTGTGGGCCGCAGAGCTGCGCTCTGCGCCAGCCTGCGAGGCAAGAAGCAGAAGGCAGGAGCCAGAAGTCAGAAGGACACAGATTAGGTGCTGGAGACTAGGCCCCGAAAAGCTCATTTAAGAAACTGGCGAGTTCAATCTCGAGATACGTTGCGGTTTCGCGCAGGATGCCATGCAGCGTGCCCACGCTGAGTTCCCTGTGCGCGGGGATGGTGACATGGTGCTCCCTTCCTTTGAGCATGGAGGTCAAGCGCATGTGGCTTCCGGTTTGGCGGGTAATCTGGTAGCCGTACGGTCGGAGCAGGGCAGCGAGCTTCTTCCCGTCCAGGTCGCGGGGGAGTTTTAAGTGGGAATAACCTCGTCCTTCACTAGGTGAAGGCGAATGAGCCACGGAGCCGTCTCGGGGTCGAAGTGGCAACGCACGGTGTCGCGGACCATCTCCCGGAGTTTGTCCAGCGTCTCGGCTTGCGTGAAGATTGCGTGTCCTAAGGCGCGCGCCTCGAAGCCGCCTTCGGGTGATTTCTCAACTTCGAAAATGATCTCCGTTCGATTCATGGCAACTCCCTAAGTGCGATTCTAGCAATGCGGGGAGCTAAAAGCAAAAGGACGGGCACGAGGCGCGCGCGCACGACCACCTTCGCTGTAGCGCCTGTGCTTCTCTCAGCCCGCCGTGCGCGGGTCCCCGCCGGCGTCTTTGAGAGCTTGGGCCCTGCACGAGGCGGCGCGACAGCGAACGGCCCGAGGTCGCCGAACTGAAAATTGAGAACTGATGACTGAAAACTCTTTTCCCGTTCGGGTCGCAGATTCGCCGTGGTGAAATAGAAACGCACACGATCGGAAAGCCCAGGTCGGCGCCAGTCACCAGCCGCGATGAAATACCTATTGATGTGTTGGAGCGTCCTTCTCTGGTTGCTCTGCTGTTGGCAAAGCTTTTTTCCCGTGGATGACGTTGTACCCAACAGTGTAGCAGTAGGTGCTTGCAGGCAGGAATTCTATTTGAATGTTCCCTACGTTGCAGGTTAATGTCTTCGTCTTCGACGTAACAAAAACTCTCTTCAAGCCATTCGCCTGGCAAAAACTAAGAAGGCTTTTCAATTCGTCGGGGTTGTCACAATAGCGATCTGACCATTTCACCTCAACAGCCCACGCGACTTTTTGTTGGGGCGAAAGATACAACATATCGACTTCCCCGTCATGCCATCTGGCGTAGTAAAGGGTAGTATCGCTATGAAACCACTGAGAAAAAATCGAAGTCTCGGCGAGTGATGGGGTCGCGCTATCGTCTGCCTTCAATGGAGAGAACAACGCTGCACGCATCGATGGATTTGTAAGATAGACTTTGAAGAAATTGGCCCTGCGAAATCTTTTCGCATTGTGGTCTACGCGGTGAACAGCTTTTATTAGGAAGGCCGCCTCAAGATACTCGATATACCGCTTGATGGTATTCTTTGCCACGCCCGAGTTCTGGGACAGTTCTCCCAGCGAAATCTCATTCGCCGTATTGAAAGCCAGGGTGGTGAACAGGTGGTTCAGTTCCTGAATATCGCCGATTCCATAGAGGCTAGGTAAGTCTGTCAAGAGAACCTTGTCGATAATGTCGCTCTTGATGAAGCGCGCCGGATCGGCCTGAATTTGAGGCGAAAAAATCACTTCCGGATAGCCTCCAAAATTCAGGTAAGAGAGAAATTCTTCGTTCAGTTGTTCTATGTTCTTCGCTAAGAAAAAGCCATTTCGAAGCGTCTGATCAACTTTTCTTGGCGGGTCTTCCAAGAGGCTTGTCTTGTCCAAGAGACGGAGGTACTCGTAAAAGGTAAGAGGAGGGAGAAGGAAATCCGTAAAGCGTCCAGCGCCGGACTCCGCGCTCTTCAGTCGTAGCGCGGCAGCAGCAGAACCTGAGGCTATGCATTTGATAGTCGGATACGTATCTACAACGGACTTGAGATGTACCTCCCACTTGCGTAAGTATTGGATCTCGTCAAAGAACATGTACACCCGTTGTGACTTGTAGTCCACACCGCTCGACTGTTGATAGAAGTTGAGCAGGTTCTCCAAGCTGAGTCCGTTGTAAATGGGATGATCGACTGAAAGATAGCAGATTGATTTGGGCGGCACCCCTTCATCAAGAAGAGCTTTGATAGCGTGATGAATCATCACGGTTTTGCCGACACGCCTGGGACCCATCAAAACAACGGCCCGGCGAACTGATTGTGCCTTGACCAGGGGTAAGAAGAGGTCAAAGTATGCACGAGGCTTCATGCTTTGGTGGAACGGACTGATGGTATGATCACCGTCCCACCAAGGATTCTCGATACGAACCCTTTGAACAATGTCTTCTGGCGAAATCGCCCGCATGTTAGTAAAGTACACGCCCTCCAAACTAAAGTCAACACATTGATTCTAGCTGGTTATCTGAGAGCAAGTCCAGTTATATCAGAGCGTTATAGGCCAATCCTAAATCTCGGTTTCGAGCTGGCTTGGCGGCATCGCAGGGGCGGGTGGAGCGCAGTTGGCCTGCGGGTGGCGCACTCGCGGCTAGCGGGACAGGAACATCGCGCCATTCTCGATGTGTGCGGCTGGTTCCTTCCACTCCAATTCGCCGCGCGGCGTATAACCGGGGTATCAACTATCGACCTGTATATACCCGGACCAGGGGAAACGAAAGGGGCGCAAGGGCAGTGACAAGTGACGAGCCAACAAGCAGAAGTCAGAAGCCAGGAGTCAGAAGTCGGAAGAACAGGGATTAGGGGCTGGGGGCTAGGAGCGCTGCGCGATTGCAGATGGCAGATTCGAGATTTCAAAAAGAACAGTTCAGAAGTCAGAAGTCAGAAGAGTAAAACAAACGGGAGCGGCGAGCACTTATTACCGCTGGCGGGCGGTGGAAAGTTCGGGAGTGCACCTGGGGTGGTCCCGCAGAGCGGGATCGCAACCTCGACCCTCAATGTCTGATTAAGACACCCCCGGCTGCGGATCGACATCCCGGTCTAACCCGACCAGGTAGATGAATGAGCCTTCTCAGCTTAGCAGCGTGGAGCTCGACAGAAGATGGCGCCGGGAACCGGTTCTCATCGCACGCCACAAACTCCGTGCCACGGCTACGCGCTTCACAAGGCGCTGATATGAACGCTTCCACCGTTGGTATGAACTCGCAGGGTCGCCCCCCCGGACCCAAGTGTGGCGTGGAGCCTGGATTCGGAAATCTCGCCCGTCACCTTTAGGGGAAGATTTGAGGTCACTTCGCCACTGGAGGTCGACGCATCCAGGTTAAGGCTAACCGCCGGATCAACGCGAACCTTGATGTCGCCGCCGGAGGTTTCGATTTCTCCCCCTTTAGCATTCCCACGCGCAAACGCCACATTCACATCTCCACCCGAGGTGTGGGCCTCAACACGGCCACTCGCGTTTTCAAGGGTAATATCTCCTCCGGAGGTCTTGACCTTAACCTCTCCGGTGAGGTCGTGCAATACGATGTCCCCGCCGGAGGTGGTTGCCGTTAAATTACCTGCGAGGTCTAAGACCGCAACATCTCCGCCCGAAGTCTCGAGGTTTGTGTCGCCCTGAAGGTGGCTGACCTTGACGTCTCCGCCACCGGTGCGGATGTCGACACTCGTCTTCGTAGGAACTTGCACTTCCATGCGCACTTGCAGCGACTTTGGCCATGGCTGCACGCTTCGTTTTCGCACCTCGATGCGGACTGCCCCGGGCTATTCGTCGAAACGGAAGCTAAACAGATCCTCCAAATCAGCTCGTTTGGAAGTAATAACAACGTGGGCGCCTGATTCCGGCCTCCCCGTCACAATAACGTCGCTCGCACTGGCCTCGACAACCAATCTGCCGCCGGAATCAAGCTTCAGATCCTTCTCAATGCGTGATTGGGAATAGGCGCCAGACCCTGCGGCAAGCAAGAATACTAAACAGCACAAACCCAGACTAATCTTGCGGCTCATCTTCTCCTCCATTGATTCAAGCGTGAACTGTACTTCTATTGGACGAAGCTGGCGCGGTTCGGTAATCAAGCCAGGATTCAGGATTCAGGAGTCGTCCACGATAGCTCGCAGCAGGAACATCTTACCACCGATTTCGCACTTTGATTGGTAGGCATTCGCAGCTCCTCTGGAGGTCATTCCCACGCTCCCGCCTGAATCAAGGTGCCGTTGCGCAGGAAGTAATTTATGGCCGTTTCCCAGCTTCGCATCTTGCTCCGGAACCACTCCGTTGTGTAACGGTCGAGTACGGCGTTCCCAGCCGGAGAAAGTCCGGTGTAGAGATAGCGAATGCGTGCGCTCGTCTTGCCGCCGGGAGAAAGGCCCAGCGCGATCCTGATCTGCGTCGCCATCATGCCGGGCTCAATCCAGGCAAAGGCGATCCTCAACGCTGTGGGATCGTAATGCGTTACCATCCAGACCGTCTTCGGGCCGGCGTCGTTCGGCGTGGAGAACACGCACCCATCCTCGGCCAAGCCCGATCCTGAGTAGATCAGGTGATATTGCCATCCGGGCACCCAATCCGCTTCCCGCACCGGGCAGAGTAGTGGGAACACTTTTTCCGGTGGCGCATCGTTCGTCTGAGTGTATTCATGGCTTACTCGCTTGGCGTCAAAGGCTGACATGGTCCCCTCCTTAGGCTTTGGTGGCGCCCACCGGACCCTGTCCTGACATCATCGGGGGGGCAGCGGGCTGCGAAAAAAACGAGAATGCCGACCTGAAGGTCGGCGCTACATGCAAACAAAAAGGCCCGGCCGCAATGTGCGACCGAGCCGATTCTTTGAGCTTCCTTCTGCTTAGCTGCTAGCCACGACAGGTTCTCAATGCCGTGGGTGTCCGATTGAGAAAAGCCCACGGCGCAACAATCGCGCGGTGGCTACGCGCTCCCCGCTACCAGAGGGGCGCCAGCCTCAGCCACTTATCGGCGCAGCATTGCCGTTCGCCCACTCCGCCTCAGGGTCCTGGATCTCCACTTTCCTGACCCCACCCGGAAGCTTGCTTTGAGCAAGCAGATACTGCTCCTGCAGGGAATCGATCGGATGGGCCCAATCATGAATGTAGTAAATCGTGTGAACCTTGGCTTGAAGCAATACCTTTGTGCAATCGAAACACGGCCGAAGCGTCGAATACACAATGGCATCCTCAATGGAATTTCCAAATCTAGCTGCGGTGATCAGCGCGTTCTGCT
>JBEKME010000063.1:0-36912 GCA_050008675.1 Terriglobia bacterium | reverse complement strand
GGTAAGGAAGGACTGCTTTACCCTGACCGCGAGGTAGTGCTCTTCCAGCATGAAGGCGCCGGATGTTTGACGCATATGTGGTTTGGCGGCGACTGGCCGGGATATGACCGCACCCGAATTCGCTTCTATGTCGATGGAGAAACCAAACCCGCGATTGATATGGAGCTTTTTCTTGGCCACGGAATCGGCTGGGGCGATCCCTCCGCCCCCTGGGGTTCCGAGCGCCTGGGAAAGTCCGGCCATCCCAGCGGTCTCTATAATACTTACCGAATCCCCTTCGGTAAGAGCATCCGGGTTACCGGGCAACTCGGCGCGGGGGTCGAGAAACCCCAAGTGTTCTGGTGGATCATCCGGGGAGTCGAGAACCTCCCGGTTTTCCTTGGCAATATCCGCCTGCCGGATAAGGCACGGCTGCGGCTCCAAGTACGCGACAATGTCGAGTTAGAGCCTCTCCAGATTTTTGACATCTGCCAATCATCGCGCCCCGGCGCCCTTTACCAAGTGACCCTGGCAGTCGCCAGCAAGAATTTCAACTTTCTCGAAGCCGTCCTTAGAGCCTATATGGATGGCGCAAAAGAGCCCCTTTTGCTCTCCTCGGGAACCGAGGACTACTTCCTTGGCACCTATTACTTTAACCGCGGCATGTACCACTTCCCTATCGCCGGCCTGACGCACAAAGAGCAAGATGCGGACGGCACTTGCCGTTTTTCTGCCTACCGTTTTCATGAGGAGGACCCGATTATCTTTCAAAAGGGGCTTCGTCTGGCGTGGCGAAACGGCGAAGAAAAAGACGGGAAAGCTTATGGAATGCCGCAGCGCAGCCGGGCCACGAGCTATGTCTGGCTCTATGAATGGTGAGCGACCTTGTCGAGCAACCCCTGCACGGCCAGCACCTTTTCAAGCTTGGCGCGGTTTTCGGGTTTCATGGGGACCATGGGCAGGCGGTAAACTTCCTCGATCATGCCCATCATGGCGAGTGCGGCCTTGACGGGAATGGGATTGGTCTCGATGAAGTTCACTTGCATCAGGGGCAACAGGCTGAAGTGGAGTTGGCGCGCTGCCTCGAGTTTTCCCTCCAAAAGCAGGTGCGCGAGTCTGGTCATCTCGCCCGGGATTTCGTTGGAGATGACGGAGATGACACCCACGCCACCCAGCGCCATGAGCGGGAAGGTGAACGAGTCGTCGCCTGAAAGCACGCGGAAGCCCGGCGGGACGGCGGCCAGGACTTCCATCTGTTGCACGATGCTCCCGGAGGCCTCCTTGATGCCGATGATGTTTGGGATTATCGCGAGGCGGGCCACGGTGGGGGGCTCGATATTCGACGAGGTGCGTGCCGGAACATTGTAAACAATGATGGGAAGGTCGGTAGATTCCGCCATAGCTTGGAAGTGCTGGTAAAGGCCTTCCTGGGTAGGCTTGTTGTAGTAAGGGGCTACGGAAAGAATTCCCTGCACGCCCAGGCCGCGCACCTCGGCGGCAAGATCGATCACTTTCCGGGTGTTATTTCCACCGACTCCCGCAATTACGGGGACCTTCCCCGCCACTTCCTGGACCACGGTGCGGACGACGGCGAGGTACTCAGCATGCTCGAGCGTGGGGGTTTCTCCCGTTGTGCCGCAGGGGACAAGGAAGTCGATGCCGGCGCGGAGTTGGAACTGAACCAAACGCCGCAGTGCATCAAGGTCCAGGGAGCCATCCTTCCTGAAGGGGGTCACTAGCGCCGTGCCGCAGCCACGAAGTTCCAAGCTCATGGGACATCCTCCCTTCCGGAGCCGAAATTAGAAACTGGAAAATAGAAACTCGAACTTGCTTGGCCAGTTTCCATTTTCGAGTTTTGAACCGGGAGAGTCTCAGGGTTCCAGAAACGCAACCTGCGCTACGCCTTCAAAACCTCAGCAAAGCTGAGAAAACCTTTCCTGCCGACGATCCAGCGTGCCGCGTACAGGGCGCCTTCAGCGAATCCCTGGCGGCCGCGGGCCGTGTGCCGGAGGATAATTGTATCCGCTTCGGAGTCGAAGCCCAACTCATGGGAGCCGGGGATGTAACCAGCGCGCACGCTGGTCAGGGGAATCTCGCGGCTTTTGAATTCGGGTTGAATCTGGCGTTTGATTTCGAGCGCCGTGCCGGAGGGCGCGTCCTTCTTGAACTTGTGATGGGCTTCGGTGAGGTAAGGGTCGTACATCGCGAAGGGGGCAAAGATTTCCGCCGCCGCGCGGGCCAGCCGGTAGAAGAGATTCACACCGATGGAAAAATTCGCGGCGTAAACCATGCCGACGCCGACGCTTTCGATGATCTTCCGGACTTCCTCCAGCCGGTCATGCCAACCCGTTGTCCCTACCACGAGATTCACACCCAGCGCCGCGACACGACAGATGTTCTCGAAAGCCGCATCCGGTGTGGTGAAGTCCACGCAGACGTCGATACCCTGGAATTTCTCGCGCGTGATGCCCCGGCCTTGCGCGTTGACGTCAATATCCATCACCAGGCGCACATCGAAGCCCCGCTGCGGCGCAAGCTGCGCCAGCGTCTTGCCCATTTTCCCGTAGCCGAGCAGTGCCAGGTTTATACGTCTTGCACCGGGGGATTCAGCAGAAGCGTTACTCACATTTCACCCGCCTTGGGGAAGAGGTTTCAGGTTTCAGGTGTCAGGTGTCAGAAGGACCTCGCCATCAGCCTGTGGAGCAGATAGGCACGGGGCCTGACCGACACCTGGCACCCGACACCTGGCACCTGACACCTAGTCGAGATACCCCTCGGACTTCATCAATTCCGCATTGAGCAGAGCCGCGCCGGCAGCGCCGCGTATGGTGTTGTGGCTGAGGGCGGTGTACTTGAACTGAAGCACTGGGCACAGGCGCACGCGACCCACCACAGTGGCCATCCCGTGCTCGACCGCGAGGTCAAACTTGGGCTGCGGGCGGTCCCGCTCTTCGCGAACGATAATGGGATGCTTGGGGGCAAACGGCAAACCCCGCTCCTGAGGAAGCGAGCGAAATTTCCGCCAGACTTCAATCAATTCCTCCACTGAGGCCTTGGACTTCAGGGAAATCGATATCGACTCGGTGTGGCCGTCCTCGACCGGCACGCGGTTGCAGTGGGCGCTCACCACGAAGTCGCCAGGCTTGACCGTTTCATCGACGAATATCCCCAGCAGCTTGCGCGTCTCGCGCTCCACCTTTTCCTCTTCCCCCGAAATATGAGGGATCACGTTGCCAAGAATATCCAGCGTGGGCACGCCCGGATAACCGGCGCCGGAAACCGCCTGCATGCTGGTCATCAGCACCTTCTCGAGGCCGAAAGCCTTCTCTAACGGAGCCAACGACATCACCAGACCGACCGCCGTGCAGTTCGGGTTGGTGACGATCATGCCCTTCCACCCGCGCCGTTTTCTCTGGATGCGCACCAGGGCCAGATGGTCGGGGTTCACTTCCGGAATCAACAAGGGGACGTCCGGTTCCATGCGGTGATTGCTGGAATTGGAGACCACCACGTGGCCCGCCTGCGCAAATTCCCTTTCGACTTCACCCGCCACCTTGGAATCAAGCGAGGAGAAGAGCAACTGCGGCGCGTGGCCCGGTATGCACTCGTGCACGGGAAGCTCGCCTGCGGCTTTGGGCAGGGGTTCGCGCAAGCGCCAGTTGCAAGCCTCCGCATAAGTTCTCCCTGCCGACCGTTCCGAGGCTGCAAGCCATCGGGCTTCAAACCAGGGATGGTGTTCGAGCAAGCTCACAAAGCGCTGGCCGACCATTCCCGTCGCGCCCAGGATGCCGACTTCGATTTTGTTCATAGTTACGACTGCCTTTCTGCCGACGAGTCGAGAGTTCAGACTCGAGAGTCGAAGGTCGAGGGACAAAAGAGATTCGTTCCGCCGGGACCTGTCGGGCCAACTCGGCGGCTTCTCACCGACCCATCTCGATCGAATTGCGAACCTACAAATCAGCTTGGCGCTATCTCACTGTCGACTGTCGACTGTGGACTGTAAACTCTCTTTTTCAGCTCATGGACAAGCCGGCAATAAAGGTCGACGGCCTCGATCAACTCAGCTTTGCGAACGCACTCATGCTCGGTGTGGGCTACGCGGATCGACCCCGGCCCCAGCAACACAGGCCGGCCCCATCGGGTCAAGGCCGGCAGGTCGGTGGTGAAGGGCACCACGTCGGTCTCGTAGCCGTCCAGTTTCTCCATGCGCAGGGTCGGCGTATCGCGGACGAACTCAAACTCACACCGCCCTGCGAGCAACTCCGAAATCTTGCGCCGCAGCTCCTCCGAGCCGTTGACGGTCCGAATCAGGATCTGGGCCGCGGCCTGGTCCGGCACAACGTTTGCAGCCCTGCCGCCGGAGATGTGGCCGATGTTCAGCGTGGCAGGGCCCAGCAAGACGTCATGGGGCAGCGGAACCTTCCGCAAATCAACCAGAATATCGAGCAACTTATCAATGGCGGATTCACCGAGGTGCGGGTAAGCCGAGTGCGCCATCTTACCTTTGCATCGAATGTCCAGCCGCAGGTTACCTTTCGACCCCACCACCAGTTTATTTTCCGTGGGCTCACCATTAATAATGTAGCGCGAGCCGGGTGGATGCAGGTTCGCCTCGCGCGCGCCGTCGCTGGTGGTTTCCTCTCCGACCAGGTAGAGCAGGCCGAAGTCAGTCACCCCTTCGCTCACCAGCCGTTCAGCCGCCACGATCTGCGCGGCCAGGCTCCCCTTGGCGTCACATGCTCCGCGCCCATAAATGAACTCCTCGTCCTCGCCGGCGAGAAGGAAAGGAGGGACGGTGTCGATGTGCGTGCTCAAAACAACATCCGGCTTTCCTGTCTTTGCGAACACGTTGGAGCGATCTCGTGAGACCGGCTGGAGCTCCACTTGGAAGTTTCTCGCCACAAGATAACCACGCAGGAACTCGGCGCAGGCGCGCTCATGGCCGGTCACGGATTCGATGTTGATTAAGGCCTTGGCGAGCTCAAAGATCTCCATCACATTTGTCTTCCGCTGGTTTGATGCGGGACGCCGCTCCAGGTCTCAAGTTTGTCAGGAGGCGCCCGCCAATAGCCCCTCCGCTAGACCTTAGCTCACAAATGAAAAGAGCGTCAAGGCCATTCCAGCCTGGGGGCCTGTTCGGAAGAGGACGAAGGCTGTGGCACTGGTCGGAAAGCGGAGGCTTTGCGCAAAGGAGGGCGGCTGACCGCGGTGAGCGGTCCGGTCCGGCCCTTCTGCTTGAGCACCCAGCCCCAAATCCATATCACTGGGAAGCTTGCGGTTTCGGGCTGTTTTTTCGCTTTGATTTGCACTTTTGCGCTCAAAATTTAGTTCGTTTTGGGTTCGTTTTTTGCTCAAAAAAACGCTAAGTCCTGTATTTCCAATAAATCCTTGGGTTCGTTCCCTCTATTTAGTATCTTTTTCGCATTTTCTTGCCGTCTTCGCCCCCTGCGGGCCACTTTCGAATCTGTTTTCCGCGCGCTTTGCCGACGCTTGCCATAGGTCAACAACAGTAGGCTATAATTTTCTTCAGCCTGCTGTCAAGATAAAAAGCAGGTAGCGCGGACCGCCGATTTTGCGGTCCGCGTTTTTTCCGTAGCTACCATCACCACCGTGTGGTGAGGGCCGGTTTGGTCAGCCGCCCCGAAGATTGGTCCCGCCCTGCGGGATCAAGTTACAATGAATACGCCGGCATGAGCGCCGGCGAACAAAACGAACGCTGCGGTTTGATCGTTGACCGCGTGAGAATGCCCTCCGAGGCGCGCGCACGAATTTGATCGCTCCATCACGGGGCCGAAAAGACGCGGACCACAAAAGCGGTGGTCCGCGCTACCCGCTTTTGACACAAGCAGCTTGCCATCACCGGTGTCAAATATGCGGTGTCAAATATACTATGTCATATATTCTATATGTCAAATATTCTATTGACACCGACGTGCATCAGGAGTACGATGCCATGCAAGAATTGATGGCTTGTCAGAGGAGAATTATGCGTGCAGCGGTCGGGCCGAAGCATACACGGATACTTTATATGATGCACCGGTTATCCATTATCGTCATGGTGGTGTTGTGTCTTGACGCTTGCCGGTCAAAACCCGCTCTTCCTGCTGCCGAATCCCGGAATTCGAAGCCGGAGGCTTCCCCGAAATCCGCCACGCTCTTCGCGCCCGAAGAGAAGCTGCTTTTTGATTACCGCGCATCACGAGATAATCCGGCGCCGACGCTTTCAGACGAAGCCCGGCGGAACCTGCTATCCGCGGTCTTCCCGCATTACCTGGATAACGAGACGGAGTGCGAGGTGTATTATGAGCAAAAGGATTTGGAGGCGGCGCGCAACAGCGGCCAGATCGTTCCCGAGTTGCTAGCCCGAGCCGCCGGATCCTTTACCAGGTCGGGTGCTCGTCAGATGGCGTACCTGATCAAAGTGGGGGAGTGCATGGCGCAAACGCGTTCGTATTTTGGAACGTATCGACTGGCGATCTTCGAAAACGATCGGCTAATCGCTGCCGACCGGAGCCCATACGGCGACTTCCTCGACGCCGTGATCGATGTGGACGGCGATAACATTGAAGAGATTCTGATATCGGGCTGCGGCTCGGGGACGGGCGTGGTGACATGCTCCGCGAGCCTCCTGTCGATCGCAGGAGGCACGCTCAGGACCATACGGGACTTCTCGAGGGTATATTGGGATGGATGCCTCAGCATTTTCCCGGAGCCCGGCATCACTGCCACGGTAATCATGTATGCTCCAGGCCGGCCGCCACAGTTTTTCGAGCATCCATACGAGGCCGCTTGTCCCGCAGAAGGACAAACGCCGGAATTCAGACCTGCTACTGCGCATAAGTTTTAGCTGACGCTCGCATTCTGGAATTAAACTTCAAAGGCCGCATCGACGCACGATTCGCCTCCAGCTAACGCAAACTCAATTTGAGAAAAACCACTACTTAAGAGGGAGAAAAGCAGGTAGCGCGGACCGCCGCCCCGCGGCCCATAGCCTTCGGCCTGCCTGCCGTATGACTCGAGGAGGCAGGGCGACGGGCCGATTTTGCGGTCCGCGTCTTTTCCGTAGCTATCATCGCCACCGTGCCGTATTCTATCGTGGTGTCCAAACTCCGGCGTCCTTTTCTTTCCGATCGATATTTCTTTATCGTCGTGCGCCTGCTCAGGCGGCGAGAGAAATTCACCGAGCCTGATTTTGCCCTGTTGGCGCGCGCCTTCAACCGAGCGCGGGCACTGCACCCTTTTCACCTGTCACCTTAACCCGGTGCGGGCCGGTTTGGTCAGCCGCCCCGAAGATTGGCGGTGGTCAAGCTACCACGAATACGCCGGCATGAGCGCCGAGGAACAAAACGAACGCTGCGGTTTGATCGTCGACCGCGTGAGAATGCCCTCCGATCCGCGCGCACGAATTTGATCGCTGCATCACGGGGCCGAAAAGACGCGGACCACAAAAGCGGTGGTCCGCGCTTCGCGCGGGAGCGGGACGCTCCCGCCACAGCGGGCGAGACGCCCGCGCTACAGGCTCCTACTTCCGACCCAGGAGACGAATCCTGGCTGTCAGGGCGCGGCCCGTGATGCCGCCGTAGGTGAGGAAATCCGGGGAGTCCACGTTGTTGTTCACCGCCGTGGGATTGGAGCGATTGGTGACGTCGTTGAATCCCGCCCGCAGCGCCCACAAAAATCCGAACAAGCGAATGCGCCGCTCCAGTTGCAGGTCCAGAGAAAAATATTGGGGGAAACGCCTGGAGTCTGGAGCACTTACGAGCTGCTGGTCCTGGTTCACCAGGCTGAAGGGAAATCCGTCGCGCCAATCGAGCGAATAAGCGATGCCGAACTTCCAGGGCAGAGGCATCCAACCCCAGGAGAGAAGGCGATTCGGCGTGTCCCAGGGGAGCGGCCCGCCCGCCTGCGGGCTGAACAGCAGGCTATCAATGCTGAAGTCAAAGACAGCGTTGGAGTGGGCTTTCGAGCGCGTGTAAGAAGCGAAGAACACGTGGTTGCCCTGGAAAGTGTGGCGCGTGGAAATCTCCACGGAGTCGTAGCGGTCCTGCTTCAGACCTTCCAACCGGAAATTGCCGCTCAAGCCGCTGCCCTGGTTGACGAAGGTCCAGCCATCGCGTCCGCGCTTCTCGAGGAACTGAAGTTGGAGGTAAATAGAGTGCGGCATTTTCCTTTCAACGCCCAGGCTCCAATGGGTGAAGCGAGGAATCTTGAGCACCCGCTCATCGACCGCGAACGAGGTCACAACAGGTGGCTGGAGAAGCGTCTGGCCCGTCAGGTCGTAGAAGAAGTCGGTGCGCTGCCCGCTCAGGGAGCGCGTGAGCGTATCGAGATTCGTCGCGTCACCATAAAGGCCGACACCGCCGGAGAGCTTTGTGTCACCACTTCGGCTCAGAAGGTAGCTGGAGGCCAGGCGCGGGGAGACCAGGAAATCCCGGATAACATCATCCCAATCGAAGCGCATCCCCGGCTCCAACAGCAGGCGGTCGGAGAGCGACCAGCGGTCCTGGGCGTAGCCGGTGGACTCGAAATTGTCTTTCGTAAATGGCGCCCCGTTTTGGAAGGTAATCTCCTGGGAAAGAGTGCCATCTTCGCGCACGATCTCGATCGGCCGCCGCTCATAAGACTGGCGGTCGGTGATGAGGTCGAGATCTACCCCGATTTTGAACTCGTGCCGGCCCTGCCAGTTTCTGGGCGGAAGAAAGATGTTGGCGATTCCCTGCACGCGGCCGGCGCGCCCGTCCACGGTCTCGAAGTAGTTGCCGCTGTCTTGCTCCGGGCTGATCACATATTGCATCGTGCCCAGCGGCTGGAGTGAGGCGCGATATTCGCTGTAAGCCCCTCCCACTTCAAAAAGAGTGCCGCCTGAGGAAAGGTGCTGGTCCTTGAGCGTGAACAGGTAGGCGGAGTCCCTGCTGTCGAGCGTGGTGTCCAAGGGAGTGAACCGCGACAGCCCCAGATGGTCCGCGCGGAACTCATTCACCAGGAAGCTCGTGGTGAGGATATTGGAGGGAGTCAAGTTCACCTGCACCTTGGAGAGGTTGCTGATGCGCCAAGCCGTGCCACGGTCCGCGCCGGCAGGAAGATCTTTGACGACGTTCAAGTCGTAATCGCCGTCGGTTGCGTTCAGGAACCAGGCCTTGTCTTTAGAAAGTGGGCCGGAGACAGTCACTCGCGGCGTCCAGGTCTTGATGTGGATGCCCTTCTGGCCCTGAACTGAGGGAATGAAATCCGTGGCTGAGAAGCGAAAATGATCGTCACCCATCACGGTTCTTAAGCTCACCAATCCCCCGGAGCCCTTTCCGTACTCGGCGGAGTAACGGCCGCTCTGGACTTCCGCCGACTGGAGAGCATCCACGCTCACGCGCAGGTCAAACAGCCCCGTTGCCGGATCCGAGGTACTAAATCCGTCGAGTTGATCAAAGATTTGGTGCGTGCTCGCCCCAGCCACGTGAAGCTGCCCATAGCCGTCCTGAAGAACGCCGGGCAGCATCGGCAAGGCGTAGCGGATATCGCGACCTACGGTGTAGGGGAGATTGATAATGTCCTGGCTGCTCAGGGCCGCGCTGGCCGAAGTCTTTTGGGGATCGATGGCGGGCGGCGAATAAACCACATTGACCGATTCCACGTATTCCTTGGTGTGATTCAGCGTGACCTCCAAGTTGCTCGTTTCAGCGACGCGGACGTCATTGGAGTTGAACACGAAGAACCCTTCTTTCTCAACTCGCAAGGAATAGACTCCGGAGGTAAGGTTGGAAAACTGATAACGGCCCGCGTAATCAGTCTCAGCTTTTTGGACAAAAGAGTTCGGTTGGTCGGTAAGCGTCAGGCGTGCCGAGGGCACGGTCAGACCGTTTTCATCCAGGACCGTGACCAGCAAATCCTGCCCGGCGAGTTGCTGGGGCCCTGGCCACCCCGGAAGGGCAGAGGCGGAAAACATGGAGGTGAGAAGCAACCCACAAAGGGTGGCAGCCCTGCGAAGACGCCCAAGCGCTACGCCATGTCGAGGACGGACTCTGCCGCTCACCATCGGAGAGACCTCTCCCCCTCAGGGGTGCTCCTATTGTCTCCCTATTATCGGAGAATTTCCCTGCCGAGTGAAGGGGTCTGAATCAGATAAATTGAGGCGTTCTTTGGCGGGCCGCGGTGTGGCTGGGGAGACAGTAGGAAGTTGGGTCAGAAAGGCGTCTCCAATACGGGTAGTGGTGTCATTTGGAATATCATCCCTTACGAAACGCCGGTCATTCCCGCGAAAGCGGGAATCCAGTCCGTGAACAGCGCATTTCCCAAGGTTTGCGGAGTGGATTCCCGCTTTCGCGGGAATGACTGTGGCGTGGAGCGCCCCCGTCTCGCAAATGACACCACTGCCCCAATACGCGGGGCGAATTCGACTGGCAACCGAATTGCACGACGCATGATGTGCCGTGAAATTCCACCATGATTGCGCGGGGGCTCGGACAAATGGTATGAGTCTCAGAGGGCAAGAGCGTCTTTTGGTCACTATCGGCGCTGCTGGAAGTATGAGGTGCTGTGAAATTCCACCATGATTGCGCGGGGGCTCGGACAAATGGTATGAGTCTCGGAGGGCAAGAGCGTCTTCTGGTCACTATCGGCGCCACTGCCCTCGCTGCTGTCCTCCTTGCTGTGTCCCTGCAAGCCCAGCAACCCAAGCCCTTGCCGGGAAGCGCGCCATGCATGGGTTGCCACGGAACCGGCCCCCGCACAGGTAAGCGGCAGCCGGGAATGCCACCCCCCTTCAACGAGGCTAGCCTGCGGGCCTCGCCGCACGCTACACTCGAGTGCACAAGTTGCCACGCCGATCTGGCTGGAAAGGAGTTTCCCCATGCCGAAAAGCTCCAGCCGGTTGACTGCGGCACGTGCCACGCCGATGAAAAACGGCAGCATGCGGAAAGCCTGCACGGGAAGGCGGCGAGACGCGGTGACCCGCTGGCCCCTCGCTGCACGGATTGTCACGGAACTCACAACATCCTGCGGCCTTCCGATCCCGGTTCTCCCACCGCGATCACCCAGATCCCCCTTTTGTGCGGCCGCTGTCACCATGAAGGCACTCCCGTCCAGCTTACTCACAACATCCCCCAGGACAAGATCCTGGAAAACTATACCGAAAGCATCCACGGCGAGGGGTTGTTCCGCCGTGGCCTGATCGTCACGGCGGTTTGTACCAGTTGCCATACTGCGCACTTCGTTTTGCCCCACACCGACCCCCGGTCTTCGATTTCCAAACAGAACATCACACGGACCTGCACGAAGTGTCATGCGCTGATTGAGACGGTGCACCGCAAAGTCATCCGCGGTGAGTTGTGGGAGAAGCAGCCGCACCTGATCCCCGCCTGCGTGGACTGCCACGAGCCTCACAAGATCCGGCGAGTCTTTTATGAGCAAGGGATGTCAGACCGCGACTGCCAGAGCTGCCACGGCAACCCGGAGTTGAAAACCGCCAGTGGTGGCCGCAAGCGCTCCCTGTTCGTCAACGAGCAGGAACTCTCCGCCTCGCGGCACGCCCGGGAAGCTTGCGTGCAATGCCATACAGGCGGTGACCCGTCCCTGCTCCGGCCTTGCGCCACTATAACAGCCCGGGTCGATTGCTCGATTTGCCACGCCAATGCCGTCGAACAGTTTCAGCAGAGCATTCATGGACAGTTGTTGGCCAAGGGCAGCCCGGATGGGCCCACCTGTGCGGACTGTCACGGCACGCATGGAGTCCTGAGCCGGAACAATCCCCGGTCGCCGACCTTTTCCCGCAATGTTCCGGCCCTGTGCGGCAAGTGTCATCGCACGGGGCAGCAGGCGGCGGTCCGTTATAAAGGGACGCAAACCAACGTGGTGGAAAATTACGAGGAGAGCATCCACGGCAAGGGTTTGCTGCAAAGTGGCCTGACCGTGACGGCGAACTGTGCCGACTGCCATACGCCTCATGATGAGTTGCCCCGTAGCGATCCACGCTCCAGCGTGAATCCCAAGAATGTGGCCACCACCTGCGGTCGCTGCCACCAGGGGATCTACGAGGCCTTCACCGCCAGCGTCCATTCGGCAGCGGTGACCAAAACGGCCAAGCCCCTACCGGTGTGCAGCGACTGCCACTCCGCGCACACCATCAAGCGGACCGACCTCTCGGACTTCCGCCTCCACATCATGGAGCAATGCGGTCGTTGTCATGAGGCCATCGCCAAGACCTACTTCGAGACCTACCACGGCAAGGTCTCCAAGCTGGGTTACGTAAAAACCGCCAGGTGCTACGACTGTCACGGAGCTCACGACGTCCGCGCGGTTACCGACCCCGCCTCCCGGCTCAGCCGCGCGAATGTGGTGAAGACCTGCGGCCAGTGCCATCCAGGCTCCAATCGCCGCTTTGCGGGATATCTGACGCACGCCACTCACCACGATCCCAAAAAGTATCCCATCTTGTTCCTCACCTTCTGGGGAATGACCTCGCTGTTGATGGGCACACTGGTCGTAGCCGGTATACATACGGTGGCTTGGCTGCCGCGCTCGCTGCAGTACAGCCGGGAATTGAAGGCCAACGGCCATGCGAAGGGCGCGTCCTACGTGCGCCGCTTCCGGCCGTTCGAGCGCAACCTGCATCTCATGGTCATCGCCAGTTTCTTGGGCTTGGCCCTGACGGGCATGATGCTGAAGTTCTCCTATACGCGCTGGGCGCAGGTGCTGTCACACTTGCTGGGAGGGTTCGAGGCCGCCGGGGTCATCCACCGCTTCTGCGCTGTGCTCACCTTCGCCTATTTCGGCTTGCACCTCTGGGACGTGGCCCGTCAGCGCCGGGCGAGCGCTAAAAGCTGGCGGCAATTCATCTTCAATCGCGAGAGTACAGTGTTCACTCACAACGACTGGCGGGAGTTCGTCGCTTCGCTCAAATGGTTTGCGGGCAGAGGCCCGCGCCCCGAATACGGCCGCTGGACGTACTGGGAGAAATTTGATTACTTCGCGGTGCTTTGGGGCGTGGCGGTGATCGGCACCACGGGGTTATTCCTCTGGTTCCCGGAATTCTTCACGCGCCTGCTGCCCGGTTCGATGATCAACGTGGCCACCATCATCCACAGTGACGAGGCGCTGCTGGCCGTGGGATTCATCTTCACTGTGCACTTCTTCAACACGCACTTCCGACCGGAAAGATTTCCCATCGATACGGTGGTGTTTACGGGCGGCGAGCCGCTGGAAAAGTTCAAGCTCGACCGGCCGCGCGAGTACCGGGAACTGCTCGATCGGGGTGAACTGGAAAAGCGTTTGATGCCCGCTCCGCCGCCGGTCGTCGTTCAGTTTTGGCGACGGTTCGGCTTCACGGCCCTGGCGGTCGGGCTCGGCATCATCGCCCTCATCCTCTATGCCGAGATCTTTGCCTACAAATAAGGCAGAGAGTCTCGGTGCCCACTGCATTCGGTGAAGGGGTGGGATTTTCGGCATAGGTCGTTTGATCCAAGTCGGGGCTGGGGGCGCAGCAGGGACGACATGTCGGTCAAAATGTCATTGTGGTCATCCTTAGCGGGCAAATCCTGGAGCACCGCTCGTAACGGCCTTCTGGCTACGACCATACCGGGTTGCCCGATCCCACCATGGTCGCGCAATGCGGGCAGTCCTCCCTGCGAGACACTGCCCACTCGGTCAGCGTACCTGAGAAACCATCGTACATTTTATATGTGACGGACGACCCGGCGCTGGCATATCCCAAAACCAATTGCAGTACATCACAGGCGGCCTGGTTCGCGAGGACTCCGTTGAATGGGGAAACGAACGCCTCGCGCCAAATCCGTCGTTGACGAATTGGCCCCAATGGGGCACAATTTAAAGATGCAGACGGTCGTTGAGACACGCCACGCAAACAGCGGCTTGGAAGGACAAAAATATGAGCAAGCGATCTTTTGAGGGAATCATGCAGGGTTTGGAGGAAGCCCTCGCCTACAGCCGCGGTGATAAGTCTGCCGCCGCGCGGGTCGTCCGCGTTGCCGTGAAACCGGCGGATATCAAAACCGCCCGTAAGAGGGTGGGACTGAGCCGCCAGGCGTTTGCTCGCACCTTTGGCCTGAGTCCGGCGACGCTGCGTAAATGGGAAAACGGTGAACGCGAGCCCACCGGCGCAGCCCGCATCTTGTTAACCATCATCAGCCGCGAACCCGAAGCCGCCCTCCGCGCCATCCGATAGTCGGGAGATCGCCCCGACTCGTCGGGGCGCCAGCCCGCCGAATTCGGGCTTAAGCTCCCTGGTCTGGAGGTCGACATCGAAGAAACGCCGCCGGTTTGAGACGGGATCACAGACAGTTGCTTACGAATAGGCGACCATTCGGGACTTGATCGGTAAGGTCAACACTACGGCGTTACACTGGGTCAACATTGGCTGGCGGCCATTTTCCAGGCAGGGACTTTTCTGGCTGAATCAGATACCAAGGGGCCAATTCGAAGGTTAGGCTAAATCGCAGTGAGCTAAACCACATCCATAGTATATCCGCCGAAAAAGCCCTTTGTCCCACTCAAAGAAAATAATATTGCCGTCACCTTTTTCCCTTGACTGTGCTATAGAATGGACCTTTCTCGAGGTTGTATGTCTGCCTCAGAATCTGATTTCGGCGAGCCTCGCGACCGCGTCTCTTACGCGGATTTGCAGAACCTCTGCGACGAGCGGCTCGTGCAGGAGATTCTCGCGGGCAACACGGACGCCTTCGCCGTCATCTTCAAACGCTACCATCGGCTGGTGCACGTCACCGCTCTGAACATCCTTCGCGACGCGGGCGAAGCGGAGGATTTGACCCAGACAGTTTTCCTGGAAATTTACCGGCGGTTGGGACAATTCGATCCCGCCAGAGGGGGACTTAAGGTATGGCTCCTTCAGTTTGCCTATAGCCGGAGCATGCAGCGGAGAAATTACTTATTGGTCCGCCAATTTCACAACCAGGTGGAGCTGAGCGAAATGGAGGAGGGCAGCGGCCATTGGTCCCCAACCCGCTTGCAATCGCAGGAAACGTCTCGGCTGACTCAGCAAGTTCTGGCCGTTCTGCCTGAGCCGCAGCGCGCAACCATTCAGATGTATTTCTATGAAGGCATCACCCTCAAGGAAATAGCGCGTCGCCGCAATGAAAATTTCGCCAACGTTCGCCATCACTTTTACCGGGGCCTGGAGCGGCTTCGCCAATACTTGGAGATTGGCGATTCGCAGCAAGCCGCCAGCCCGGCTGGCGTTCCATCGGGAGAAGCATGAACTTAATCAAGCACGACCACTATCGCGAGATCTGTGCCGCCGCGAGCATTGGGCAGGCCACGCCACAAGAGCTCTTCGAGTTGGAAAAGCACGTGGCCGAATGTGAGCCGTGCAGCCAGGCGTATTTCGATTTCTTGAATCTCGCCGCCGGGCAATACGCGGGGGCGAATCAGAATCCGGCGTTCTCTTCGAGCGGCGCCAAGGAGTCGCTGAACTCGGAACTCTTCACCCGGCGCTTCTTCGAGCGCGCGGAGCGGGAAGGCATCCAGTTCTCGGCCGAGGTGGGTCGCGACGTGCGGCGGCTGGCGCCCATGCCTCTCCCCTTACCTCACTCGCGCTTGGCGGGATGGCAGTTCCCGGCGCAGGCCGTGGCCGCGGCGGTTCTCTTCGGATTGACCTTATCGGCCGGCTATTTCTGCGGCAGGCGGTCGTCCGGCCGCGATAGCGCCAATTGGGCACGGTTCACCACACGCCCCTCCTCATCGCCGCCGAGTTCCGAATCCTCGAATCTCTCCGCCCCCCTGAATCACCAGATCGCCGAACTGACCGCCACCAACCTGCGGCTGGAAGCGGGAATCCTCAGCTTGAAGGCCGCCTTGAAAGAGGCGGGCGAGCAATTGCGCAGTGCACAGACGGACCTGAATGCGACCGCGCAGGATCGCGAAAAGCTTGCGGCCACCCAGGCCGCGCTGGAGGCGCAATTGAAATCGGTCCAGGATGCGCTCGCGCAGTCTCAGGCCCTCGTCGCCACCGCGCAGCGGGACGCCGCGCAGCAGCGCGACCATGCGAGCGGCTTGGAGGCCGTGCTGGTTGATGACCGGGTGAAAATGAGCGACCTCGCCGACGAGCTGGCGGAGAAGTCCGCCGCGCTCGACAAGGAGCGGCAACTCCTCGCCTTGGGCCACGATGTGAGCGACCTGATGGGCGCCCGTAACTTGCATATCGTGGACGTGGTTGACACCGACCCGCGTGGGAAAACCCGGCCTGCCTTTGGCCGCATTTTCTTTACGGAGGGCAAATCGCTGGTCTTTTACGCTTACGACCTGAACGAGGCGAAAATCCAAAAGGCCAACTATCAATACCGAATTTGGGCCAAGCAGGAGGGTGGCGATAAGCAGATCCGAAGCCTGGGTATCTTCTATTCCGACGATAAGTCGCAGCGCCGATGGGTTTTCAAGTGTAACGACCCGCGGATTCTGGGCGAGATTGATTCCGTCTTCGTAACCCTCGAACCCGCGAATAGCGACCCGGCCCATCCCAAGGGTCAGAATATGATGTACGCCTATCTGCGCGGACAACCCAACCACCCATAAAGCAGTGGCTAGTGGCTAGTGGTTAATGGCAAGCGTCAGACTGCCGATGTTCGATGGTCGATTGCCACGCGCGCGTTGCCATTTGCCTGAATCGACAATCGGCAATCGGCAATCGAAAATGACGCGCCACTAGCCACTAACCACTAGCCACTGTTGTTCTTATCCTTCTCATAGAAATTTCAAATTGGCGCGCTGGGACAAATCGTGTTCGCGGCGGGAATACTCCAGTGAAACCGCAGTGGCGAGCGGCCGCTGACGGTGGCAGAAAATCTCCCAACCAAGTAAGGACGCGACCGTGACAACGATAATTCGCCGCTATTGCCTGACCCTGGCAGTTCTGTTCGCCGTGCTGGCTGTAAGCCAAGCCCTGTGCCCGCCCTGCGCTTTTGCCCAGGCCGAAGCCGCCTCCGTCTCGGGGCGGGTCACCGACCAGCAAGACGCCGTGATCCCCGACGTCGAGGTCGAGATCAAGAATGTGGCCACGGGCGTTTCCCAGACAACCAAAACCAACGGCGAGGGATTCTACGGTTTCCCGTTTCTTCCGCCGGGGAACTATTTGATGAATGTCCGCAAGCAGCAGTTCCGGACCGTTTCGGTAACCGGCATTACCCTGAACGTGCAGGACAACCTCTCCCGGAACTTCGTCCTTCAACTGGGCTCGTCGGCAGAGTCCATCACCGTCACTGCGAATACCCCCAACGTCAACACGACGGATGCGTCCGTTAGCACGATAATCGACCGACAGTTCGTTGAGAATCTTCCCCTGAACGGGCGCAGCTTTAACACACTCTTACAACTCACTCCCGGTGTTGTCGTAGCACAGATCAGTAATGCCGAAGCGTCCGGGCAGTTCAGTATTTCCGGCCAAAGGACAGACGCTAACAATTTTAGTGTTGACGGTGTCTCGGCAAATTTTGGAGTCGCGCCAAGCTTTTTCCAAGGGCAGTCAGGGCTTGGGACGGCCCAAGCCTTGAGCGCCCTAGGAGGCACAAGCAGTTTGGTATCGGTAGAGGCGTTACAAGAGTTCCGGGTCGAGACTTCGTCGTTCGCTCCCGAGTTCGGTAAGTCGCCGGGCGGCCAGATCATCCTCACCACGCGCTCTGGAACGAACCACTTTCATGGGGGAGTATACGATTACTTTCGCAACACAGTCATGGACGCGAACGATTGGTTCGCAAATCAGGCCGGTTTGCCGCGCGCGGCAGAGCATCACAACGATTTTGGAGGCTTTCTGGGAGGTCCCATCTGGAAAGACAGGACATTCTTCTTTTTCTCGTACGAAGGGGCGCGGCTGGACCTTCCTCAGACGACAATCGTTCTTGTCCCCTCCGCTGGCGCCCGAACCGGCGCTCCGACGGCGCTGGCTCCTTTCTTGAACGCTTACCCATTGCCCAATGGACCTGTAAATGCTTCCGACCCGGATGCGGCGCAGCTTACAGGGACTTATGCGAACCGAGCAACCCTGAATGCAACCAGCATCAGAATTGACCACGCGTTCAACAGCAGGTACTTGATCTTTGGACGATACAACTATGCGCCATCGCAATTGACGCAAAGGGTGGGTGGTCTCAGCACGCTCCAATTCACGCCCGTGAATACGCAGACGCTCACTGTGGGTTTGACGATGCTGCTGAGCAGCCGCTTGTCGAACACGCTTCGCGGTAACTATTCGACCCAATATTCCGTTTTGACGGATAGCTTAGACACATTCGGCGGCGCTGTCCCACTATCTCCCTCCCTGCTCTTGGGCTCTTTGCCCAGCGCAAGCAACTTTGCCTCCTTCCAAACATATGATATTGGGTCTCTTTCCACGGGTCCTCAGGTACGGAACCGGACGAGACAGATGAATCTTGTTGACGACTTGGCCCTGACGACGGGCCAGCATCTACCGAAGTTCGGGATCGACTACCGCCCTCTCTTTCTGGATCAAGCTTCTCCCACCTACGGCGTGAGTTTCGCTGCGCCGACGGTCCAGGGGTTTGTATCGACTGGTGTGGGCAGCGTGTTTGGGGCGACTGCCGTGCCGGCTAAACTACTCACCAATTCTCTCTCGCTTTATGCGCAGGACAATTGGAAGGTCACGCGAAGGCTGACCCTCACCTACGGCTTTCGATGGGAACTGAGTCCGGCGCCATCTCCTCGTGGCACGACGAAACTGGCCGCCTGGGAAAATGTGAGCACTCCTGCCCAGATTGCTCTGGCGCCTTTCGGCACTCCCGTGTGGAGTGCCACATATGGAAACTTTGCTCCACGGATTGGAATTGCCCACGCACTCACAAAAAAAGGAGATTTCGTGTTGCGAGCGGGTGCTGGGATTTTCTATGACTCCGGCTTGGGAGCCGCCGCGCATTTGGCGTCAACGTTCCCCAATTATCTCACTGGATTCTTCCCCGCTGCGTCTGTCCCCATCAGCTCGGCGGCGCCCTATCTTCCTGTAATATCGCCTCTGCCTCCCTACCCCGACGGAACTTACGCATTTGCGCCGAACCTAAAGTTGCCGCGCTCGTATCAGTGGAATATTGCTCTGGAAAAGTCATTCGCAGGGAAGCAAGTGATTTCGGCAACTTATGTGGGGCAAACCGGAAGGGATCTCCTGAGGGAGGGGGCATTCTACCAGCCCAATTCCAGCTTCCAAGGCGAGTTTCTCTTGACAGAAAACGGCGCGCGTTCAAACTATAACGCCTTGCAACTACAATATCGCAGACCCATGTCGAGACGCCTCCAGGGACTTCTCAACTACACGTGGTCCCACTCCTTGGACAATGCCTCAAATGACGTCGTCGCGGGGCTCTCGAATGTTGTAATTACAGCCGCCAATGACCATGCATCTTCCAGTTTTGATGCTCGTCAGAGTTTTTCCGGGGCGCTTACGTATGCAGTTCCTCCCGCAGCGAAGTCGGGTCCTGTCTTTGGCCTGACACGAGACTGGTCCATGGCGACAGTGATTGTCGCCCGGACAGGATTTCCTTTTAATGCCATTGTCTTTTCGACATCGCCGGATCCTGAAGGGTATGCCTCGTCTCGGCCCGATCTCGTGGCGGGAGAACCCTTCTGGACTTCGAACTCGAGCGCGCCCGGAGGCAAAATCCTCAATCTCGCAGCCTTCTCGCTCCCAACCACCATCCGGCAGGGAACAGAGGGACGCGACGACATTCCAGGTTTCGGGTTGGTTCAGCTGGACTTCTCAATTAATCGAGGGTTTCCCATCACCGAGCGGCTCAATCTTGAGTTTCGCGCGGATGCTTTCAATCTATTTAATCACCCCAATTTTACAAACCCAGCAGGCTACATCGAGTACGGACCAACATATTTGCAATCGACCGAAATGTCGAACCAAGGGCTGGGAGGATTGAACCCGCTTTTCCAAGAAGGCGGTCCCCGGTCGCTGCAGCTCTCTTTGAGGTTAGTTTTTTGACGTAGGGTCTCGAAGGACTGCTCTGGGGCTCTTGTTAGAACAGGTCCCGTGCAAATCAATTAACGAGTTCTACCATGTCTGCCATACGAACTTCCACATTCGCGTTTCTGATTCTGATGCTTTCTTCCGCCACCCCCGCAGCAACCGAAACGGAACTTGCGGTCGGGAAGGCGCAGGAGGGCGCCCTGGCCGCAGGCAAGCCGCAATCCTATGCTCTTATGCTCAATGCTTGGGATTTCGTCGAAGTCGAGCTTGAGCCCCATGGAGCGGAGCTGGTCATCATTGCCTATGACCCGTCGGGCAGCAAGGCCCGCGGAGCCAAGCTCGGTCCCGATGGCGGCAAAATTGCGTTCGTGGCCGAGACCACAGGCCGATACCGGCTAGAAGTTACCCCTGGGGAAAAGGCGAAGGAGGGGACATACACGATTACACTCGACAAAATCGTGACACTAGCGGACCGTCTAGCACCCGCTACAGCGAAATACGAAAGTCCACGAATCAAGATCTTGCGCGCCGCTGTCGAGAGCGGGAAGCGGGGAAGCGCCGCGGCCTTTTGGGACGAGGTGAAGAAGAAGGGCGCGCCACTGATCGAGCCACTCCAAGGCGATGAGAAAAATATGCTGGTTACATTTCTTTGGAAAGGAACGCCGGGCACGCAGAACGTTTTCGTGCTGTGGTTCCCTTTCACCGACGGCCCCGACGACTATCACATGACGCGCCTGGGCGAAACCGACGTCTGGTACAAGACGGTGAAGGTGGATAAGCGGAAGAGATTCATGTACAGGCTCGCACCAAACATTCCTCGTCCGCGCGGAGCTCCGGAGGGTCCTAACGACGATGTGTTCGCAATGACTCGCGCCGCAGGGCAGCCCGATTCCTTGAACCCCAAGCGCTGGGGCGTCGACCCGGCGGATGTCAACCCTCCGCAGTACCAGGGGTTTTCCGCCGTCGAGATGCCCGAAGCGCCCGTGCAGCCATGGTTGGCTCCCAGGCAGGGTGTCCCCACAGGCAGCATTGAAAAGCACCAGCTCAGGAGTGCTCTGCTGAAGAACGAGCGCGAAATCGCCGTCTATCTTCCGCCGGGATACTCGAAGAGTGAGAAACCTTATGGGTTGATGGTTCTCTTTGACGAAGGGGCGTACCTGGGCGACAAAAAATACGGGATCCTCGTGCCCACGCCGACCATCCTCGATAACCTGATTTCGGAGAAGCGCATTCCGCCCATGATCGCGGTCCTCGTCGATAATGCGCCGGGCGCGCGCTCCCGCGACCTTGCTTGCAATCCGAATTTTGCGGACTTCTTGAACTTTGAACTTGTCCCCTGGGCGCGGCGTTTGTATAACGTGACGACCGATCCGCACCAGACAGTTGTTGCTGGCTCGAGTTTAGGCGGCTTGGCGGCTGCCTACGCGGGCCTGCGTCACCCAGAGACGTTCGGGAACATCCTCTCACAATCCGGCTCCTACTGGTGGACTCCGCCGAAGAGTTGCAATCCCTCCGATTTTGATCCGGATGCCGAACCGAACTGGATGGCAAAACAGTTCATCGCGAGCCCGCGGTTACCGCTCCGGTTCTACCTGGATGCTGGCAGCGACGAGATAGACTTGTCCGGACCCGACAAATCCATCCTCCTCAACGTCCGGAACCTGCGCGATGTGCTGCTGGCGAAGGGTTACGAAGTCCATTACCAGGAATTCCCGGGTGGGCACGATTACCTGAGTTGGCGCGGCACTCTCGCCGACGGCCTGATTCTGCTGATGGGCGGCGGATGTCGAATCCCGGAAGATCAGTTGCACTAAAGAAACACCCGGGAGAGACGACAAAGCACGTGTTCGCGGGTGGCGCCGACATCGCCTTCTATGTCGGCGACCCTTACGAAGCCAGGACAGGACACGGAATACGGGACACGGAACTCGGGACTAGGGAATCGGCGATTTCAGATTCAAGAATGGTTACTGGAGGTTCCGGAAGGGGGTTAGCAATTGACGATTGTTAGTTGAGGGTTTCAGATTGACGAGCGGGGACTTCGGGCGCAATCAACGCAACAGAGCTTTGAAACCAGCCTGGGCGAAGTGCTGATCGTGGGTCAGGGCAGATCCAATCCCCTCCGCTTCCATGGTCAATTTCCGTAGAGGTAATGATCGAGGTTCTTAGCGAGGTCCCTGGGGACGCGCTCCCATTCTTCGTCCGGCACGTCTTGGGCGATGGCCGCGAAGGTTTTGTCAAGGGAGGGCGCCGGCGCGGCAGGGCGCAGCACCGCGACCGGACGCGCATCGTGCTCGATGACAACTTCGTCGCCAGCGCGTACATGATCCAATAACGCGGCAAAATTGCTTGCCGCTGCCGTGGCCGAGATGTGGATCACACGGTTACCCATACGCTCATTATACATGGACTGGCCGCAGAAGGTAGATACAAGCGAAGCAAGAACCAACGACAACTGACTTATTTTGATTTCGGAGCAGTTTGAGGCGCGGCTTCTTCCTCTTCTTCTCTCACCTCGTGTTCAGGCGCGCGGCCGCTCACGAAGGTCCACTTCACGGGGTAGACGTCCGGATCAAAGATGACGGCGTAGAAGTGCCAGATGACAATGGCGAGCGTGGCCAGGATGGCCTCGTAGTAGTGGACGGCCGTGGCGATGTCGAGCCAGACCTTGGAGAGGTATTCAAGCACGAAGTTGTGCGCCCAAAGGAAAATGCCCGTGACCGCCATGACCACGGTCCCCCAGACCAGCGCCCAGTACTCGAGCTTCTCCGCGTAATTGAATTTGGAGTAAGTCGGAGCCTCCCGGCGGTACCCCAAGTTATAGCCCACGGTCTGGACCGCCTCGCGCATATCTCGGACCTTGGGAAACATGGCACGCAGGTCTCGCCGCCCCCGCGGAGTGAAGACGAGATAGAGAAGGTGATAGAAGCCCGCGCCGATCAACACTACCCCCGCGATGCGATGCACAAGGCCGCGTATGGGCAAGCCCTTCTCCCACCTCACCAGCGGCGCCGCCCAGAAGCTTTCCGGGAACTTCAACATGAAGCCCGTAATCACTAACGTAATGAAGCTGATGAGCAGCAGCGCATGCTGAACCCGCTCGCTCAGGGTAAAGCGGAGAGGTGTATGGAGCGCGCGGTACCGGGCGACGTGGCGGCGCAGCTTTCGCAGCCAGTCCAGGAGATTGTGCAGCAGCATGAACCCTACGACGGTGGGAATGGTAAAGAGATAGAACAGCCGCACGTAGAAAAGCCAGCGACTTTCAGCCGCCGAGGTCGGCAGCACGTGGACCAGCCCCAGCGCAAACTCTTTGCCCGCGTCCGGGTGACACTTCCCACAGGTCCGGGGCAGATTGGCCTTGGCGATGGTGGAACGAGGATCGGCAGAGGGCAAAATGTTGTGTACACCGTGGCAGGACGCGCAATTGGCAACCGTCTGGGAACCGGCCTGCGCCGCCAGGCCATGGTAGCTGTTTTCATAGCTTGACACGCGACCCGCTGGGAGGGCAAAGCGCGCATTCAGCCGCTGGTCCGCGTGGCAGTGCGAGCAGGTTACGCGGGAAATGTTGGCCACATAAACCGGAGAGTTGGGGTCGTTCGGAGCCAGGATTCGATGCTCACCGTGGCAGTCGGTACAGGTGGGAGCAGAATCAACGCCCGCCGCCACGGCGCGGCCGTGAATGCTTTCCTTGTATTGACCAAAAACCTGCGTGTGGCACTTCCCGCACGTCGAGGCTACCCGGAATTTGAAAATCGGCGAGCGCGGGTCATCCCCCGCAAGGATGTCGTGGACGCCGTGGCAGTCACTACACACCGCGGCATTCATCTTGCCGGCCTGGATGGCGCGCCCATGCACGCTCGACTCGTAGGCTTCCACGGGCTTGGCCACCGTGAACAGGTATTTGGCTGCCAACGCGGGGTTGGAGTGGCATTGCCCGCAGGTCCGAGGCAGGTTCAGCTTGCTGACCGGCGAGTTTGGAGCGCTGGCGGCCACCACCTGGTGCGCGGGCCCGTGGCAGCTCTGGCAGGTCGGAGCATCCCCGTTCAGGTGAGCGTGCGCGCGGCCGTGAACGCTCGTGGCGAATTCCTTGACCTCGTCTGCGTGGCAGGTGGCGCAGAAGGCCGTGCCGCGGGTGGAAGGCTTAACAACCTCGTGGGCGTTGCCATGGCAAGCCACGCAGGTTTCGGAATTATCCGGCTTTCCGAGCGCCGCGTGAGCGCTGGCCACCAACTCCCCGGAGACTTCTCCGTGGCAGACAAGGCAAGAGGCCGATGCGCTCTTTGCCGTGTGCGGGAACTTGGCTGCCCCTGCGTGGCAATCCACGCAGCGAACGTCTTTGTGGACGCTATGCGCGAGCGCCTCCGCCTTGACTGTGATGGGCTTGCCTTGCGAGTTCGTCAAACCGGTGGAGGGTCCGTGGCAGGAAAGACATTCGTCTGAAGCCCGGAGGCATGTGCTGCCTCCAAGGAGTAGAATGACCGAACTGAGAATGACCAACCTGCCCAGACTCATTTCAAGGAATCCCACCTTTATTGCGAGACTTGGAAGCTGAACGCGGCGTCCGAGCCGATCTTGCTTCCAGCGGCAGGCGATTGCGTGAAGATGATGCCTCGAGGGCCGCTCTCGGTGGTAATGGAAGTAACACCAGCCACTTTGAAGCCTGCCTTCTCGAGGCTGCGACGGACTTCCGCAATGGGTTGGCCGACCCATCTCGGGCACAGGTAAGCTTCAGGCGCTTCCCCGACTGAAACCAGAATGTTTACGGCGGGGCTCCTTACCTCGGTGCTTTCCGGTGGCGGATCCTGTGCCACGACTTGATCGGGTTCAGACTGGGGCCAATGAATTCCCACAATATCGCCCAGCGTGAGGTTGCGCTGAATAGCCGTGATCCTTGCGACGCGAATGCTGGTCCCCAAAAAGTTGGGGATGACGACCTGGGGGGGTCCCAGGCTCACCAGGACATGCACATGCTGGCCGATCTTGATGCGGGTTCCTGGGGGAGGCATCTGGGACACTATCGCCTGGGGAGGGTATTGGGTGTTGAAGAGCTTATCTTCAACTTTCATTTCAAGACCCAATCCGGTGGCCATGCGTTGAGCATAGTCGAAAGATAATCCGACCATGTTCGGCATCGTCTCCTGGTGGCCCCGGATGGTGAGCCGAATGGTCATGATGGCGCTGACCAGCGCCGCGGTCACCAGCACCGTGAGTAACAGAAAGAGGCGGAAAATACTCCGAATGCGTTCTCGAAGGCTCATGTTGACGCCTTAATTCTATCACGCATCTTCTCATGCGGCGCGGATTGATTGGTCACGGCGCGGCATAGCCGCAACCAAAAGCAGATTCTTCGCTGCGCTCAGAATGACATGTCATCCTGAGCGCAGCGAAGGATCTGCTTTTCTTCGCGCCGCGCGATGAAGTTGGCGCCTTGTGCTACAGAGCGCTGCGTCGCCCACCCCGCGGTTGGAGTTCGCAGCCCTCCAAACTCGCCTTGACGAAACTGGAGGCAAACAAGTAGTATGTGGCCCCAGCCCGATGGAGGTGAAGCATGCCGAAAGACGCACGCGAAGAAGCTCTCTGGAAGAGTTTAGACACTTTCCGAATCGAAATACCGTCCTGGGGATTTGCCAACACTGGAACCCGTTTTGGCAAATTCATCCAACTTGGCGCGGCAACGTCCACCCAAGAAAAGTTTAGCGATGCCGGACAAGTTCATCACTTTACGGGCATCTGTCCGACGGTGGCCGTGCATGTCCTCTGGGACTTCCCGGAAGGCCTCAAGAGCACGAATGAAGTGAAGGCGTACGCCGCAAAATACGGCGTCGGAGTCGGGGCCATCAACCCCAATGTCTTTCAGGACCAGATTTACAAGTACGGGTCTCTGGCAAACCCCGACCCCGAAGTCCGCCAAGCCGCCTTGCAGCACATCCTGGAGTGCGTAGAAATCGGGAAACAGACAGGGAGCCGGGACATCTCTCTTTGGTTTACGGATGGATCGAGTTACCCTGGGACCGCCAACATTCGCCAGCGGAAGCAGTGGTTTGAAGAGGGTTTGAGGAAAAGTCACTCCCAGCTCTCACCCACCCAGCGATTGTTGGTGGAATACAAACCCTTCGAACCAGCCTGTTACCACACTGACATTGCCGACTGGGGCATGGCTCTCCTGTTGGCCCGCGCTGCCGGTCCGCGCGCCAAGGTCCTTGTGGATACGGGCCACCACTATCAAGCGCAGAATATCGAGCAAATCGTGACCTGGCTCCTCAGCGAAGACATGCTGGGAGGTTTCCACTTTAACGACCGTCGTTACGCCGACGATGATTTGACCCTGGGTTCGATCGATCCCTATCAGGTCTTCCGCATCTTCCACGAAATCCTCTATTTTGAGTGGGAGACTGGCCGGCGCGCGGACATCGCCTACATGATCGACCAGAGCCACAACTTGAAGGGCAAAATCGAGGAAATGATCCAGACCGCAGTGACAGCCCAAGAGTTGTATGCAAAGGCTACACTTGTAGACCATGGGCGTCTGGCTCGCCATCAGCAGAAATGTGAGCTCGTGGACGCCGAAGAGTGTCTCAAGGAGGCCTTCGCTACGGATGTAAGACCTGCAATCCGGGAGTGGAAACGCTCGAACGGTCTGCCGGAAGACGCCTTGGCGGCTTTTCGCGAGTCCGGATATATGCAGCGCATCGACCGCGAGCGAGGCAAAAAGAACCAGTCCGCCGGAGGAAGCTACGCCTAGTATTACGGCGCAGCATAGCCGCAACCAAAGACCAGGTTTTCATTGCCGATTGCCGATTGTCGATTGAAGAAGTGGTGTGGCAACTCCTTGCAATGTGCATCAGTAATCGGCAATCGGCAATCCCCGCCATCCTCGGCCAGGGGATGATGGCGGAAACTCTTCGCAAGAAACGAAGAAGTTCGGAACTAGTGCTACAGCGCGGCTGTTGGCCGAAACCAAAACGAGACTCTCCGTGTCCTCCGTGCCTGTCAAGCTTTAACACAGAGCACACGGAGCATCTCAGCGACCTCTGTGTTGAGGCTCTTCTGGACATGGGGCTTAAGGGAGGAATGGCGGGAATGAAAAACGCTACTTCTATTGTCGCAACTGATCTGGGAGCGGAAAGCGGCCGTGTAGTCCTTTGCCGCTGGACCGGGGGGGAAGGAATCCTGGAGGAGGTCCACCGTTTTCCCAACGGCGCACGCCAAGAGGCGGGTCACTTGGTATGGGACCTGGACCGTCTATGGCAGGAGGTCCTCAAAGGACTTCGCCTTGCCGTATCCAAAGCGGGGGGCCGCATCGCCAGCGTCGGTGTCGATGGCTGGGGTGTGGACTACGTGCTGCTCGACCGCACTGGAAACCGCATCGGTCGTGCCTACTGCTACCGGGACGCCAGAAACCTCCCCCAAACGGAGCGTGCTTTTGCCCTCCTTCCCCAAAAACGCATGTACGAAATCACGGGGATTCAGTTTCTTCCTTTCAACACCGTTTTCCAGTTGATGGCCCACGCCGCCGAATTCCCTTCGGAATGGGATCGTACCGCAAAGTGGCTCACGCTGCCGGAGTATTTCCTTTTCCGGCTCTCGGGAGTCGCCATGGCCGAGTATACGGAAGCCAGTACTACTCAACTCCTCGATGTCTATAAGCGGTCCTGGTCGGAGGAACTGACCCGCGCCCTGGGTCTCAATCTGGAGAAATTTCCTCCCATCGCGCCACCGGGGACGCCCCTCGGAAAAATGCGGAAAGAGCTCGCCACGGACCTTGGTCTTTCCAATGTGCAAGTCATCGCACCTGCCTGCCACGACACCGGTGCGGCCGTGGCGGGCATTCCTTTCCCACATGACAAACTGGCTTTCATCAGCTCTGGAACCTGGTCTCTGGTGGGCACGGTTCTTTTGAATCCCGTGGTCACAGAACAGTCCTTTGAGGAGAACTTCACCAATGAAGGCGGCGTGGCAGGGAGCATCCGGTTCCTGAGCAATGTCATCGGGTTGTGGTTGCTCCAGGAGTGCCTGCGCGAGTGGAAGGCGCAAGGGCTTGAGCTGACCGCTGCCGACTTGGCTCAACAATGTTCGGAGACCCCCGCTATCGGACCCTCTTTTGATGCAGATGAGAAAGCCTTCCTTGCCCCCGGCAACATGATTTCCCGCATCAATGCTGCTCTCAGAGAGCAAGGGTTTGAGGAAGAGACCCGGCCCAAGGAACTTGCGGCCGTTATCTTTCGCAGCTTGGCGCGACGCTACGCCAAAGTCATCAGGGAGCTTCAGACGATTACCGGCAAGCCCATCGAACGCATCTGCATTGTCGGCGGGGGTGTCAAGAATGAAACCCTCAACCGCCTCACCAGTGAGTTGACGGGCCGCGAAGTCCTGCGCGGACCGAGCGAATCCACGACGATCGGGAACATTGCGATGCAGATCGCGGCGCTCGAGAAGACTAAATCGCTTGAGCAGATTCAATCCATCAGCGCGCGGCTGAAGTTTCCGGCGCCTGGTTAGCGTCGCGGGGAAGAGAGTCGAGAAGTCGAGAGTCGAAGGTCGAGGAGTTAAGAACTTTTCGACGCTCGACTTCTTGACTATTCGACTCCTCGACTCCTTGACTCCTCGATCGTGGAGAACCGTGAATAACTTGGCCGAGGCATTGGCGTTGGGATTCGGGTCGGGCCCCATCTGCGTTGCCTCCTGCGGACCGGTGCTGCTGCCGTGGCTGGGGGCCGAGCCGCGCGATCTGGGCACGACGGCCCGGTTGCTGGCCATCTTCTTGGGTGGTCGCCTGGCAGGCTACCTGGCGTTCGCCGTCGTGGCATGGGCGGCTGGTTTGGCAATTCCGCTCGACCTGCGTACCCGCACGCTGGTCTTCGGGCTGGCCAACTTCGGGTTGGCTGCTCTGCTGGGTTTCTCGGCGTGCGTTCCTCGCCGCCGTGGCGCAAAGGCGCCGGACGAACGCCACACGCGCCTCTATCAGATCGGCGCCGCGGATCGCTTCCGGCCGCCCGCCGCCCTCACGCTCGGCTTCCTCACAGGGCTCAATCTGTGCCCGCCGTTCGTTGCCGCCGGCGTCCGCGCCGCAGAGACTCACAGCCTACCCGGCGCGCTCGCATTCTTCGCGCTCTTTTTCGCCGGGACATCCGTCTGGTTCCTCCCCTCGCTCGCTGTCAGCCCGCTGCGTCGCTTCAGTGCCCTTCCGGTTGTGGCCCGCATGACCATGGCCGCTCTCGCGATCTATTACGCCTACCTGGGAGTCTTGAGCGCGGCCTCCTGGCGGCTGGCTCCAGGCCAGGCCGGGAGTCTTGTCATTTCTATCACTGGGATGGTGTCCCATGCCTGACCGAGCTCGTTCGATCGCGCTCGCTCCTCCGCGCGGAATCGGGCGCTCGCTTCTTCTGAGTGTGCCCATGGCCCTGTTCACGCTGCTAATGTTCACGCCGGCCCTCCGCCAGCCGGGCCGGCCCGCCAAGCTAGCTGCGCTCGTCGCCTGGGCCTTCATGATCGCGTTGTTCTTTCTGATGATGCGCACCCGCGAGACCTATCGCTGGCGCCGGATATTCTTCATCACCTTGGGATTCCTGTTTCCGGTTGGCTTTATCTGGGATCTCATCGCCCTGCGCTCGTCGATGAGCATCCCCATGGAACGGATGATCTCCGGCGACACACCTTTCTGCTTCATGGTGATCCCCATGACGCTGGTTCCAGCCGCGCTGACGAAAACCATCATCTTCCCGGGCTCGATCCTCCCGACGCCCTCCAACCCCCACAGCATCGCCATGATGGTAGCGCTGTGGCTGCTTGCCACAGTCATTCTCGGCAAGGCGTGGTGTAGCTACGGTTGCTTCTTCGGCGGACTGGACGAAGGCTTCTCCTCGATCGCCAAGAAGGCGCGCCTGCGCAAGATCAACCCCAAGTGGCGGCTGGCGCCTTGGGCGATTCTGGTTGCCATCGTGCTGCTCTCTGCGGCCACGTACGAGCCCACGTACTGCATGTGGCTCTGCCCGTTCAAGGCGGTCACCGAGTTTCCCCAGGTGCGCTCCACCCAAACGGCGCTCCAGTTCGGGATCTTCATCGCGCTTTTTCTGGGCCTGGTTGTCGTGCTGCCCTTCCTCACCAAACGGCGCACGCAGTGCGCCTTCTTCTGCCCGTTCGGCGCCTTCCAGTCGATCTTCAGCAGGACCAGCATCTTTGACATCCGGATCGATAAAGAGAAGTGCGGCGCCGGTTGCCTGTTGTGCCAAAACAACTGCCCCACGCTCGCCATCGACCAGGAGGCGATTCGCGCCGGCAAAACTCTCTCCTCTTGCATGCGGTGCGGCGCCTGCGTCGACGTCTGCCGCAAGGACGCTGCGGTGTGGCATATCAAGGGCACGCCGGTGGGCGTCAAGCCGGAGCGCGCACGGCTGCTCTATCTTTACGCGGCGTGGACCTTTGCGAGCATGTTCGGCGGCAGTATCATCGCCAACTCGCTGCAAAAGCTGATTGGGCTGATCATGTGAGGCTAGCGGCCCCGTGTCATTCCGAGCGAAGCGAGGAATCCCGCCCTGTTGTGTGGAGGAAAGAATCAGGGCGAGATTCCTCGCGGAGTTTACCCTGAGCGGACTGCAGAGATCCTTCGCTGCGCTCAGGATGACAGCGAATGGGCTCGGAATGACAGCCTGGAGGAGTTTTCCCGCGGCAACTTCTGCCACTGGGGGCTCGTGGAAGGAGAACGTCATGATGAAACGCCTGACTGCCATACTCGGTTATGCGGCCGCGGCGCTCACCATCGCCGTGGCGGTGGTGGGGCCGCTTTTTTGGTTCGGCGTCTTCGGCCGCGCGGCGGCCAAGACCTCGCTAAGAATTGACCCAGAATATACGGGGGGCGAACCGGTCCGCATAGTCGCCCGCGATGGTTACCAGATTGTCGTTTACAAACCCGTCTTGAAACGCGCCCCGCTCTCGCCCACCGCGTCGTTTGTGCAAATCGTGTGGAAACCCGTCTCGGCGCTGCCGGCCACCATCTCCGAGCCTATCGACCTGGATGGCGACGGCCGGCCGGATTGCGTGGTTTCCTTCCAGGCATCGCGCGACCCGCACGCCAAACTGCGCGTCACCGTGAAGCCTTTGACCGCCCTCGTCCAACCGATGAATGAGGTCGGCAAAGATTCGTTTTCCTCGCTAATCGCACGCGTGAACGATGCGATCGTCGTCCGAGTGCCGCTGCGCTGAGACCGGGCCCGCCCGGCCCCTCCCCCACAATCCGGCTCTATGTCATTCTGAGGCCCCCGTTCTTTGGGGGCCGAAGAATCCCTGCAGTTTCTTTGAACGGCCAGTCCGTCAGCTGACGGATGAATGTTCCCTGCGAACTGCGGAGATCCTTCGTCGTCCCAAAGAGCGGGACTCCTCAGGATGACAAGCTTGGGGCGCCCATGTGTCATTCTGAGTCCGTCGGCTGACGGACGAAGAATCTCCGCAGTTTCTTTGAACGGCCATCCAAAATAGCCACGCTAGCTTCCCGCAGCCTGGCCAATCGTTGGTGCTTGACCTCAAAACGTTTTTCTAATACGGTTAACACTTTGCGAGAGTTGAGATGTCGAGACTCCGAGTCGCGCTCTTTGTAACATGTTTGGGTGATCAGTTCTTCCCCCAAGTGGGCGAGAGTGTGGTCAACGTGCTTCGGCGGTTGGATGTCGAGGTCACTTTCAATCCTGCGCAAACCTGTTGCGGCCAGCCTGCCTTCAACACGGGTTACCGTGATGAAACTCGAGCCGTGGCTTCAAAGGTCCTCAACCTTTTTGATGATGCGGACTATGTGGTGTGCCCCTCGGGTTCCTGCACCTCGATGGTGAGGGTGTTTTATCCCGAACTCTTCGCCGCTGACCCTGACCGGCTTCGAAAATGCCAGCAACTAAGCACCCGCTTCTTTGAATTCTCGGAATTCCTGGTGAATGTTTTGAAGGTCGAGGATGTTGGGGCAAGCTTCCCCCATCGCGTGACGTACCACGATTCCTGTCATCTTCTGCGCGAGTTGGGCGTCGAGGAACAGCCGCGGAAGTTGCTGCGCAAGGTGCGCGGCATCGATTTCGTCGAGATGGAAGGCTACAAGGTGTGCTGCGGTTTTGGGGGAACTTTCGCCGTCAAATTCCCCGAAGTCTCCGTCGCCATGGGTCAGGACAAACTGCAATTGGCCACTCAAACAGACGCCGGGTACCTTGTCGCCAATGACTCGGGATGCTTGATGCATCTTGCAGGGATGATTCATCGCCAGGCCCTGCCACTCAAAACGATGCACCTGGCGGAGGTGTTGGCGCAGAAATAGTATGTGGTAGGCGGTAGGTGGTAGGTGGGGTGCAGGGAGCAAGGGGGTTCCTGTCCAGTAGCCGGTCGTAAATGTTGGGTTCAAGGCAGCAGGTGTCATGTGGCGACTGACGTTATCCCTACCTGCCACCTACCGCCTGCTGTTCTGGTACTGATGTCTTTTGGGGGAAGTTGAATTTTCGTGTGGGCCTGTGAAGGCAGTCATTCCCGTCCCGCAAGGCGGGAGGAATCCAGTAGGAGGTTAGACTCATTAGAGCCGAGCAATTCTAGGCCAGGCGGACTTGTACAAAGCCGTAGCGCCATTGTCGCCGCGTGGATTCCCGCTTTCGCGGGAATGACTGCGCTCCAAATGACACCACTACTACTGTTCTTCAACTTTTGACTTTTGACCTTTGACTTTTGACTTGCCGGGCAGCGGAAGGTTTGCCCCTACACTTATGGGAGAGACAGGCGTTTACAGTAACGAAGTTCACGAGCTCGGTAACAAGACGCTCGCCGATGCGCATCTTCAGGAAGCCTATCGCTCTTCGACCCTCCGCCTTTACGGCCACCGCTTGGAAGCGATCGCCGAAGTCCCTGGCTGGGAACGGCTGCGCGAGCGCGCCCAGGAGCTCAAACGCGAAGTGATGGAGCACTTGGACTTTTACCTCGGGCAGTTTGCCGACCAAGTGGAGCGGCGCGGCGGCAAGGTACACTGGGCCGCGACGGCCGAGGAGGCCTGCCGGATCGTTGTGGAAATCGCGCAGCAATGCGGCGCCAAGGAAATCGTGAAGGCGAAATCGATGGTCGGAGAAGAAGTGGAGCTGAACCCTGCACTCGAGGCACAGGGGATTCGCCCCTTCGAGACCGACTTAGGCGAGTTCATTATCCAACTCGCCGGCGATCGGCCCGCGCACATCGTGGCCCCAGCCATCCACATGACAAGGCATGATGTTTCGGACCTCTTCGCCACTCACCTTCAGTGCGAGCGTACCGTGGTGCCGGAACGACTTACGGCGATTGCACGCCAGGTCCTTCGAGAGAGATTTGCCAGGGCGGGCATGGGAATGAGCGGCGCCAATTTCCTGGTGGCGGAAACCGGTACCGTGGTGTTGGTGGAAAATGAGGGGAATATCCGTTTCTGCACGACGGCGCCGCGGGTACATGTGGCGCTGGTGGGAATCGAGAAGCTTATCCCGCGTTTTGCGGACCTCGGCGTTTTCCTGCGCCTGCTGGGGCGTTCGGGCACGGGACAGAAGCTGACGACTTACACCTCCTTCCTCACCGGCCCGCGGCGCCCGGGTGAAGACGGTCCGGACGAGATGCACGTGGTGCTGGTCGACAATGGGCGCGTGGACACGTTGGCGGATCCCAAGATGCGGGAAGCGCTTTTCTGCATCCGTTGTGGCGCCTGCCTCAACACCTGCCCGGTTTATCGCAAGATTGGGGGCCATGCCTACGGCTGGGTTTACAGCGGTCCCATCGGGGCGTTAATCACTCCACAATTCACCAGCATCGGGCAGGCGCGGGAGTTGCCCTTCGCTTCTTCCCTTTGCGGAGCCTGCTACGAAGTTTGTCCCGTCAAGATCAATATCCCCGATCACCTGCTTTATTTGCGGAGTAAGGCGCAGGAAGTGGCCCCTGCACCCAGGGCGAAAGGCTCTCTCATGCGCGAGAAGACCATGATGCGCCTGTTTGCCTGGGCCCTGTCGCGCCCCTGGGTTTATGCGCTCGGCGGGCGTATGGCGCGCTGGGGCCAGTTCCTGCTCGCTCGTTCCGGCTGGATTCGAAAAGTTCCCCTCTATCCGGCGTCCCGCTGGACGGATGCACGGGACCTCCCCGCGCTTGCGCAAAAGTCCTTCCACGACCGGTGGAAAGAGATTTCTTGATCTCTGCATCGGGTACCAAAGCGGGTAGCGTAGAGTCTCGCTCTTCAGAGACTCTGCGGCTCTTCAGCGCCACGTTGGCATCGCACCCCTCCTCCCGGTGCAACTGAGTCCTCACCCGGCCCGCGCCGGCTGGTGAAAGCGCCGTCGCGGTCCACCCTCTCCCCTCGGGAGAGGGCGAAGAGCCACTTCACTCCCCTTCTCTCTGGCGAGATAAACTTCGCCTAGTGATTCTGACTCCTGACTTCTGACTCCTAGCTCCTGCCCTTCAGAACTTCACCCGAATGGTTTTTATTTCGTGTGGCGACACGGACAGTTTCACTTTCGTTCCTTCGATCGCGAACGATTTTGGCGCAACGTACTTATCCCATTCGAGCATGTCCGTCTCGCCGGCACTCCGTGGCGTTCGGCTGAAAGTGAGGACGGCGTCGGCGGCTTTCCCGTCGGTTTCGTACAAGCGCACAATGAAATCGTCGGAGTCCTCGGCTTTCTTGACTGACTCGACCGTCACGGACGCGGGTTCGATATTCAGCGCGCTAAATGTGCTGGAAAGTTCTCCAGCGTGCGATGACTCGAACTTCACCAGGAATGGGGCATTGAACCCAACACCCTGTCGAGTCGCACCGATGTCCTGCCAGCCGCCGCGATGAGGCACGAGCGCGTATTTCACGTGGTGGATTCCTACCAGCGGCTCATCCGACTGATCCGACCAACTATCCGGTGTGGAAGGATAGCCACGGCGCGGCCCGCGGACCAGGCTCATGCGGAGCACATTCTGCTGAAACGAGAATCCGTACTTCGAATCATTCAGCAGACTCACCCCATAGCTCCCACTCTGGTCGGTCACGTCCACCCAGCGCTGTGCGGCCACTTCGAACTTCGTGCGGTCCGCGATTTCCCACCCGCGCGCGGGCTCTTTAAGCCGGGTGTTCGGATCTTCTTTGAAGGTGTAGTCGAAGCGCTGGATAGAACCGAACGGGATCTCATACGTGGCGAAAGCACTCTGGAGTCGAAAGGGAAATGCGACCTTGGCAAAGCGGTACTTCTCGTGCCAGTCAGCACGAAATTCGAAGTCCACACGGTCTGAATGGCTGTAAAGAACAATGTCCTGCTCGAACCATGAATTGCCGAAGGCCTTCTTGACTCGGACCACGGCACGGACCGGCCCCTTCTCCACAACGTTCACGCTTTCGGCCTTATCCAGCTTATGAACATCGCCAAGGTAGATATTCCATGCAGGTTCGCCGCCGGGCGCGTCGGGCGGCCGATCCTCCCAGACCTCGAGCGCATTGCCCTGAAGATCGTCAGGCAGGAAGTTCGCCTCGCTTCCCTTCTTTTTCAGCGACTTGAGGTTTCCGGTGTTCTCGTCGATCGCGATTTCCACCGAACTGTTGGCCAGTGTCAGCCCCGACACCACCAGGTCCGTTGAGAACTCGGGCCGGTTTTGGCTTGGAACCAAACGATACTGCTTGTACCCAAGGCCGGGAACTCCTTCTGCGAAAAATATGGCTTTGTCGGTTCCGTCCTCCTTAATGATTTGATAGGGAACCAGGCGCCCGGCGATATCGATTATTCTGAACGAACCCGAGCCGGGAAGATCGCTCCAATTCAGAGAAACCAGGTCCGTCCTTTCCCACGGCGTCGGGTTAAAAATCAGGATAGCCCGGCCTTCGCCCTCTGTGTTGGCCTGACGTGCGATCGAAGCCAGCGCCGAATCCAGCAGCTTGCCGCCATCCGATTTGAGGTCCGCATAATCGGTCGCCGCATCCCGATAAACTTGGCCGACTGCCGACCCATCAATGTTGTCGTGAACCTGACCGAAGAGCAGTTTCTCCCACATCTCCGTCAGCAATCCCTGTGGATAGGAGTGCCCGAATTGTGTAGCCACCGCCGCAAATTTCTCGGTATTCATGAGCAGTACTTCACAGCGGCGATTGTCGCGCTTCACTTGGGAGTCGGTGGTGAAAGTACCGCGATGCGTTTTAACGTAGAGTTCATCATTGACCACAGGGAAGCTGGCGCTTGCGGGCAGCGCCTTGATGGCTTCGAAATAATCCTGGGCCTTGGAGAAGCGGACTTTTGGAAAGCTGCTGTCGTGCATCAGCGCTGTGGCACGGTCAACCATCTCAGGCATCGGGCCGCCACCATGGTCGCCGTGCCCATAAAGGATCAGGAGCTTATCCACCCCGTGCTTGGATTTGAGGACCTCCAATTCGCGGAGCATTTCATCGGGGATGACTTGTTGGTTGTAGTCCCCAACCGTGTGGAACGCCAGTACGCGCGAGCCGTCCGAGGCCTGCCACCAGAACAGGTGATAAGGGAACGGCACGGGTGGATCGTTGCGCTCCACTTGCCATTTCAGCTTATGGGTTACGAAATAGTCGATCCCGCACTTTCGGTAGATCTGGGGCATGTTCCAGTTGAAGCCAAACACATCAGGCAGCCAGCCCACCTTCACGTCCACACCAAATTTCTCTTTGAAGTAACGCTTCGAGTAGAGATGTTGACGCACCAGGGACTCGCCGCAAGGAATATTGGTGTTGTGCTCCACCCAATTCCCACCCACGATTTCCCACTGGCCTGCCGCCACTTTTGCCTTAATCCGCTCAAAGATGTCCGGGTAGTACCTCTCCATCCACTTATAGAGTTGTGCGGCACTTTGGGCATAAACGAAATCGGGGTGCTGGTCCATGATCTGCAAAACGCTTCGAAACGTCAACGGACACACCTCGTGGATGGTTTCGCTCCTGGGCCACAGCCAGGAAGGATCAATGTGCGCGTGGCCAACCAGGTAGAACTCTCCTTCTTGGGAGAACAATTTCGCCGTCAAGCAGAATAGGAAGACAG
>JBEKME010000062.1:0-37513 GCA_050008675.1 Terriglobia bacterium | reverse complement strand
AATCGAATGTCGTGGCCATAATCAATCACAGCCGCGGTCGATAGGACCCGCAAAACGATGGTGCTGCGGGAGAGCGGATCCTCGCCCCCGATAATTTTTTCACAGCTTCTTTTTGTCGGGATGTATGAGCCACAGGGACGATACAATGTTCGGGGGGGGTCTACGACATGAACATCTGGCGCCGGAAGGAGCGGGATGAGAAATTGAATTACATGCCCAACAATCCCGTGAAACGAGGCTTGGTCAAGCACCCGGGCGACTGGCCGCGGTCGGGTTGGAGGCTCTATCTCTGGTGTGACGGTTCGATCTTGGGCATGGACAAAATGCTGTGATGGCATCGACTTGCCGGGGGTCGCGGAGCAGGCTCCGGTCGTTTTGCTCTTGCCCAATTCGAACAGGCAAACCAGACGAAATCGAGACAGGGTGCGATGGCATCGCAGGAGACTTTGCGCACACGCGGTGGTCCGCCTACGAGACCAAAGACCCATACGGGAAGTCATCGTCCACGAAGCAGCGCACTTGCTGCACTATTTGAAGCCGGGGCACTACGGATTGCATGTCCGGCGGGGCCACGAGGGGTTCGTAGACGTCGAATTTCGCCATCGCGAGCTATTCGCCTTTGCATCCGAGGCATATTCCCGTGTGGTTCTCCACAGGGAGCGCAAATCGCGGATCGGCTTCGCCGAGAAGATGCTGGAGGGCGCATTCTCATTCCCACGGGGCCAGATCGAAGAAGTGGCCGCACTGCTCCTCAATGCTGCTCGCGCTCGGAATGGCTGGCGGTTTATACGTGAGGCGACGGTCATCCATAGAATCCGAAGGCGTGTCCAGACAGCTCCCTAAAAGTAAAAAAGTTCTTGAACTCCTAAATCAAATGCTTTTTCCGCTTACGATTCAGGAGTGTCGCTCTTAATTCGGGTGTAAAACGCGGTCAGTAAATGCAGGAAACCGATCTGGTGTAGGTATTGGATCGGCGAAGCATCGCAGATCGCCTCATGCGCTCTTGAGGTCGTGGATCAGCTCCTCTTCGCTGAGGTCGAACGTGTTCACACCATAATCTGCCAAGTGGCTGAGGAAATATGGCTTCGGCACGCCGGCAAGCTGGGCGGCAGCCCCCGATGAAAGCTGGCCCATCTCGTATAGCTTGATGGCCGCAGCAAAACGAATCCTGGACGCAAGGACATCTGGCGTAGCCTTCAAGGCGAGCAGGATCTCATCCGGTATGGAAAACGTGACCTGACTCATGCCTAACCAACGCCCCTATTCTACCACCATTCAATCGAGCTGTTCGCGCGTCGCCCCGACATTGCCCTTCAAGTCGGCGACCCCTGGCCCGCCCAAAAGCCGCTGCGATACCTAGGGCGCAGTCCCGCGTACGCGGGATCAATCCGCGCGTACATACAAACCGATGTATGCGCCACCCGCGTTGGGCTGCTGGTTCCTCCGGGATGACGGCGCACTCGGAAGAAACTTGGCACTTCCTGAGCCACGGGGCGGCGCTGGGGTGGATAACGCCCTTGCCGGAAACCGACCCACTACCGTATTCTCGCCTGAAACTGACAGAGTAATGCTATGCAGGGCGACATAACTTGTAGCGGCGCTCTATGAGCGCCGACCGGCGGTCGTAGACCGCCGCTACAGTGCAATGCGCGGGGCGCCTTATTGGATAACCTCGCCTCTTGTTTCACGCGCGAAGGGCAGGATGAGCAGGCTCAAGACATAGATCAACGCGATGGAGCTCGCAGCGCGCGCAAATGATCCGAGGTGGACCACGAGATAGCCCGTCAGGAACGGCCCTGCGGCGGCAAAGATGCGGCCAGCGTTAAAGCAGAATCCGGCTCCTGTGGCTTGGATGCGCGTGGGGAAAATTTCCGGAAAGTAAACAGCGCCGCCCTTGGCCGCAACCAAAAGCAGATTCTTCGCTACGCTGCGCTGCGCTCTCCACAAACTCGACGCATTACTCGTTTCCATTGAGCAGCTTGGGCCCAGCCTGTCGGAGCCGTCCTCGCCCCGCAACTAACCCCTCACCCGGCCCGCGACGCCTGAAGAAAGCGGCGTCGCGGTCCACCCTCTCCCCTTGGGAGAGGGCAGACCCACTTTGCCATGCGCTGCGTTTCTGACATCACGGATAACGGTCTTCGGCTATCCTCGCTCAGAATGACATGTCGTCCTGAGTCCGTTGTCGTCCTTAGTCCGTTGCGGCGGTGTCGCGCGCCGCACCCGGACTTTCACAGGCTGGAAGACGTGCTGGGGACCTTGGCGGAAGAAAGCTAAAGGCCCCCGCCCTTTTTAAGTGTGGACGTGCGCGTGCTTTCGACCTGTGGGCTTAGGCCCAGGATTGTCTTCGGCAATACCTGACAGGACAACCGGCGCGCGGTCGGGGAATTCAGCCACAAGCGACAGGTTTCCGCCCATGGCCTCGACGGTCTTCCGCAGCGTGGACAGCAAGAGATCGCTGCGCTTTTCGAGCCGCGAAACACTGTCCTGGTTGATCCCGAGAGCCTTGGCCATCCGGACCTGCGTGAGCTTGCGCGCCTGCCGCAGCTCGCGCAGGGTCATCTCCTCCGCGATCAACTGAGCGGCACGGGCCTCGACCTTCTTGCGTTGGGCGGGGCTCAGCTTCCTGATGATGTCATCCACGTTCGTGGGCACGGTTATTTCCTTTCCTTCTGCACGTCTTCCTGCAACGCGAAGAACTCCGGCCTGAACTCATCGCCGATCTCAACAACCCAGCTCACCCTTATAATATGACGTGTAGACCATATGATGTCAGCTACATAGTGTCCCAGTGAAGTGGTCTTGGCGTCTATCGGACGCTACTCCCGAGCAGCGAGCACATTGGGAACTCATCGGCGACGGCCAAGGAGTTCGCTGGCCTGGAGCGGACGAGGGCCTCAGTGCGGAGGGAATGTTGAGAGGCACCCCCGCCAAGCGTCCCGTTCGCCCGCAGGACAAGGGCGTCGCCCCGCCGCCTTCGGAGACACGGGCCGCCACCACAAAGCTGGATTCCCGCTTTCGCGGGAATGACTAGCGTTTCGAAGTTGACGGAGTGGATTCCCGCTTTCGCGGGAATGACGCGCTCCAGAGGTCACACGCCATTAAGATCGGCGGACCGTACGCCGCGGTGACCGGCGCAGGCCCGCCAGCTCAGAATCGCAAATCTTTTTGCGATGTTTCGCCGCAAGCGCCTATTGGATGACCTCGCCTCTTGTTTCACGCGCGAAGGGCAGGATGAGCAGGCCCAAGACATAGATCAACGCGATGGAGCTCGCAGCGCGCGCAAAAGTTCCGAGGTGGACCACGAGATGGCCCGTCAGGAACGGTCCTGCGGCGGCAAAGATGCGGCCAGCGTTAAGGCAGAATCCGGCTCCTGTGGCTCGGATGCGCGTGGGGAAAATTTCCGGAAAGTAAACAGCGCCGCCCTTGGCCGCAACCAAAAGCAGATTCTTCGCTACGCTGCGCTCCGCTCTCCACAAACTCGACGCATTACTCGTTTCCATTGAGCAGCTTGGGCCGAGCCTGTCGGAGCCGTCCTCGCCCCGCAACTAACCCCTCACCCGGCCCGCGACGTCTGAAGAAAACGGCGTCGCGGTCCACCCTCTCCCCTTGGGAGAGGGCGGACCCACTTTGCCATGCGCTGCGTTTCTGACATCACGGATAACGGTCTTCGCGGGTGGCTCACATATTGTCTTTCATATATGCGCCCCGCGAACACGCGCAACTTCCCTGTCACCGCGTCCTATCCGTGGCCTGTCCTGGCTTCTTAACGGTCCCGCAAGGCGGGATGTCGACGCCACCCGTGCGTGGGGGAAAAGTCCCCGGTCACAAATGCATTGACCCTGTTCGTTCGCTTGTTTGAGGACATTCTATTTACACAAACAGCTTGACATTACCGTTATTCTATATGGACTTGACATTGCTTGCAGTAACGAACACAATTACTACTACCCTAACGAAGAACCATGCCGACCGCGCTTTTTCCATATTCACAATCACCCGTGCGCTTCGTCTCGACGCCAAGTTTGATGTCCGTACCGATACGAACCGCCCGGCCAGACCAATTCAGAAAAGGAGACGTAAATGGCTTCCACTCACACCCTGATCGTTCAGCCGGATGATGGCCGCACCTTGGTCCTGAATGCCCTGAACGCGGCGAAAAAGAGCATCGAGCTGACGATCTACGAAATCAGCGATCCTCAAATCATGTCGGCCCTGCAAGCTGCCAAGGCGAGGGGAGTTGCGGTGCGCGTGATCTACAACTGGTACTCATTCCCCACTGATATGCAGCAAAGGGAGATTACTCCCGCGATTCAGGAGCTCACAAAGGCCGGCATTCAGTGCGAGCAGGCGCCGCGAACCTTCGAGGTCACCCACGAAAAAGCCTTCGTCATCGACGGCGCAACCGGCATCGTCATGTCCTTTAACTTGACGAGCGAATACTTCGGTACGACGCGCGATTTCGGCATTGTCACCACCGCGGGGGCCGAGGTGACGGAAATCTCCAACGTGTTCGATGCTGATTGGAACGACAAGCCCGTCACGCCCGAGGTGGCCTCGCTGGTATGGAGCCCGGTCAATTCCCGCACCAAGCTGACTTCGCTCATCAAGGGCGCCAAGAACACCCTCGACATCTATTGCGAGGAGGCGGACGATCCCGGAACGCTCGGCGCGATGGCCGCGGCCGCGAAGCGTGGCGTGAAGGTGCGATTTATCGCCGCCGTGCTCAGCGGAGAAGGCAAAATCAATGGCAATGCTCGCGGCATCACCTACCTGCAAAGCGGCGGCGTGAATGCGGTCTGCAAGTCCTTTCTCTATATCCACGCCAAGATGGTGCTCGCCGACTACGGCAAACCGCACGCTCAGGCCTACATCGGCTCCGAGAATTTCTCCTGCGTCTCGCTCGCTGATAACCGCGAGTGCGGAATCATCCTGAGCGAATCCGAAATCCTCGCCCGGCTGCAGTCCACCTACGATTCGGACTGGGCGAAGCCCAGCGTTACCGTGACGCCGGACAACACACCGATCAGAGCTTGTCTCGGAGATCCCGCAGGCCGTACACAGGCTAGGCGGAATGCGCGGCCTTGATCGAGGCAAGATTCGCTGCCTTGTACGCCGCCACAATTTCACTCGCGTTCGACAGGCTCCAAAGCGTGCGAGGTTTGATGGGGAAACCCCGGCTCCAAGGGGCGGTCCCGGTGAGCGCTCACTCCGAACTAACACCGCTGTGGGTCGCCAGCCTCAGGCTGGCGCGGTCTTGTGATTTGAGTGGTGCGAAATGCGCTTCAAAGACGCGGGGCGCCCATGCAGAGCCGCGCCAGGGTCGGATGCTCAAAGATGGTGGCGTTGATTAGAGCTGAGATCGTGGCCCTGACGTCCAAAAGCTCTTCATACCTGCTTTCAGGTCCCCCGCTCCAGAGGAGCTTCACCTCATCAAGAGCTTTCTTTTCCATTTCCTTCGAATGCATGCTGTACAACTCGTGCTTCAAATACTCGGTCACAGAGCCGAATTCGTCCTGGTCAAGCCACATTCCGTGACATTGCGGACACCAATCAATAACAATCGACGATTTCCCAAAAAGGGCAGAAACCATCTTGACAGTTTTGCACTTAGGGCATACACGCTTAGTTGCCACTGCGCTTGTTTTCTCGATGTTGTTGATTTCATCATTGAGCCAGCGCATTGACCCGTGCTCGACTTTATTTTTCAGTCTTCGCAATTCATCCTGGAACAGCCAAATTCCCTTGCAGGCCGGACAGCCTTCAAATCTCATCGAGAACACGGTGTACTCATCAAGGGCCTTCCCGCATCCGGGGCACTGGTCAGCCGTGGTCCTCTCCAGCTTAGCGCCCTTGATGGGGAGCACTTGCGCCTGCGTATCAGTCTCGCTGCTTTTTCTTTTGATCCGCTTATACCAATAGGGGACATGCACATTGTTCACGAAATCAGAAAATCCCTTTCCGCTTACCGGCATAATTTTCGCCAGTTGCTTGTCAATTAAGTCGAGCTCGCCACCATCAAGCCAAAAACCGCCGCAGTCCCTACAATGGTGGAGGATAATATCCGTAGAGTTCAGAAATCGTACTCGATACAAATTGGAGTTGTCGCATCGAGGGCACTTCCGTATCTGCTTGTCGGGCTCCTCGACCGGTTCTTGTGAGCAGTATTCAATGCTTCCTTCCACTTGAAAAGCCATCTTGTCCAACGCCCCTTCATCTAACCAGAGGCTTGCGCACTTCTCACACATGTCGTAAGAGATGAGATCGTTTTTGGTGCTCACCTGATTGTTCATCATCTCGGTGCCACAATTTAGACATCTCATTTCGCCCTATCTCCGCAAAACTGATTTAAGAACGCATCGTCAAGGGAATCGGAATCAGATCGCTGACATCTCCGGACAACAACATTTGCGGAACCTGAGTGAACGTCCAGTTCTGGGCGCCCGGAGTTCGGTCAAACACCCAGACAAGATCAAAGCGCTCACCCGGCCACTGCTGTGGATACATCATACTGGTACCTGCGATCTGGCCTGCAATCGCTGGAATCACCTCGTGTTCCCACGCAACGAGGACGTTGCCGGATCTTGCCATGGCATCGGCAACAAGAGCAATTTCCTCCCCCTTGGTGTGACTCAGATCGATCTGCTGTCCAAGGAACTCCGCGAGCGCGAGAACCGTGTGTTGTGGGCGCAGGCTGTTGCTGTGTTTTGCCACTGCGGACGCGAAGATTACATCGGGTGTCGCCAGAGCTGCGTTGCTGAACGGCCCGGCAATGGGCTTAAAGAAGCGGACCAGGGCAGCGGACCGTTGCCAGCCCCGCACGATCAGTTCTTCGGGATCGGTTGAGCCGTTTTGCGATACGCCCACGATCGAACCGTCATCGCTCGGTTTCTCGGCGTGTCGGATGAGCATAATTTTGCTGGCTGCCATGTTCCCTCCGGTTCTTACCGCCCTCGTGCTTGTACGGCAACCTTAGTGGGAGAAGAGCTTCCGATCATTTTCCAACTGGCTGCCGTGCACATAAAACTCCTCAAACCAGGCGGCCTGGCCGCTGAGTGCGGTCGGCTTCCGCAGGGTCAAAGAATCTGCACCTGCCCGGGTGGATGCCTTCTGCATTTTCGCGCCGAAATGCAGATGGTCGAATATCCGGAGGGCCTCCATCGCACAGGCTGTCGCAACCCTGCGGGTCCCGATGGTCCGTCGGCCTGAGCCTCAGGGATTGAAATAAGCTAAGGCAGCAGTTCAACTCGTCCTATGGCAATCGGCAAAGTTACGAAGTCCTCGGAAGGCGCGAATTGAAAGGCCACGGGCCTGCCCGAATCATCGACTGTAAAGTTGATGAAGCCCGAGCCTACTCCGGATTCAAACTCTCCGTCTTCATTGCCTCGCGTATCGTCGAAGTGCGGTTCGGCGGCCGAATCGTACACCCGGATCGCAAAAATGCCGGAGTCGATTATTACCGGCGTCTCCGCTGCAAAAAAAACATGCCCGGTGTCATGCCCTTCCTCGATTTCCGCGAATCGCCAGGCGATGATATCTCCCCGACGCGCGTCGCAAAGAAAATTGATTTGGCGCCAGCCGCCAGTTGATTCTGGAGTCAGTGAACTGAAGAAGTCATAGTATTCGAAGGCGCGGGGTCGAAGCTGATTCGCTTCTTTCGGAATGATTGCGTAATGGTCGGGAGCGGCTCGCTCCAGAACAAAACCCACAAAGCCGCTGCAATCGCAATCGTAGACTCCGGAATCCACATCGATATTCTCGGTGTATGTGTAATCAGTCTGCTTGAGATTGTTGACGATGAACTCGGCCTGCGAGGCCATCTGCCTGGCAAGCGAAGGTTGCGGTGTCTGTGTCATGGAACCAAGCATAGCGCTGATGAAGGCCAATATCAATGGCGGCTCGCTGAAATTGGGGAATGCTGGTCCGGCGGCCCAATGATCGTTCGCGACCGCGATGATGAGGTTTGGATGTTGTGTGAGGGATGAGAGCATGGGCAGCGTGAGGAGCTGTTCATGGCAGATCAGGATTGCTGTCCTGTGGCCATCGACCGACAGAACACCCGGGCCGAAGGTGTGCACCGGGACGCCATGGCGGAGGTCCAGCATGCCGACGGGCACTGGAATGCGTTGATCGAACGTTCCGGTTTAGCAATGTTGGTTCTGGTCGTGTGACGGCGCGCTGGGAAGAAACCTTGCGGTTCTCTGAGCCGCGGGGCGCCGCGAGGCCGAAGAGCGCCCTTGCCGGAAACTGACCCGCTACAGTATTCTCGCCTGAACCTGGCCAAACGGATTTGAAATTCTCCGCCCTCCTGAGGCAGTCGAGAGTCGAGATTTGCGATGTTTCGCCGCAAGCGCCTATTGGATAATCTCGCCTCTTGTTTCACGCGCGAAGGGCAGGATGAGCAGGCCCAAAACATAGATCAACGCGATGGAGCTCGCAGCGCGCGCAAAAGTTCCGAGGTGGACCACGAGATAGCCCGTCAAGAACGGCCCTGCGGCGGCAAAGATGCGGCCAGCGTTAAAGCAGAATCCGGCACCTGTGGCTCGGATGCGGGTGGGGAAAATTTCCGGAAAGTAAATAGGAAAGCCGCTGAAAATCCCGTTGGAGAAGAATCCCAGGAAGGGCAGCAGCCACATGGCGGTGGAGAAGGAGGTGGGTATCAGGAAGGTGACGGGAAGCGACAGCGCCGAACCCAGCATCAGCAGCAGGAACATGGCACGCCTGCCCCACCGCTCCGCGATCCAAGGGGCTGCCAGGTAACCCAGGACGGCTCCGGCGTTGAGGCTCATGACGGCGAAGCTGACTCTCCGGGCGGTGGTGATGGCATCAAGATGCAGCGGGCGAAGGAGTTCAGTAATGAGCGAGGGCGTCCAATTGGTGGCGCCCCAGAGGCCGAACACAGCCACAAAGGCCAGTGCAGTCCCGACCAGCGTGTCGCGGCGAGTCTCAGGTAAAAAGAGTTCGAGAATCGTCAAGCGTCGCGAGCCCGGGAGCTTTGCCTGAAGATGCTGGCTGGTCCAGCGTTCCGGCTCGTGCACTTTCAAGCGCAGGAGAACGGCCACCAGTGCAGGCATGATTCCCACGAAGAACATCACCCGCCAACTGTAGGAGGAAAGCAAAAGGTTAATCCCGGCGGCGAGGAAGAAACCAAATCCCCACGCTGATTGGAGCAGGCCCGCCCCTTTCACGCGCAGGGATTCGGGCCAGACCTCGGCCACCAGAGTGGCGCCGGCGGCCCATTCGCCGCCCACGCCCAGGGCGGTCAGAAAGCGGTAGATTCCAAGTTCCCACCAAGTGTGCGAGAAACCCGCCAGCGCCGTAAAAACCGCATAAACCAGAATTGTTATGACCAGGGTTCGAGAACGCCCCAGGTAGTCTGCCAGAACCCCAAAGAGGATACCTCCCAGCGCCCAGCCTACAATGAAGATGGAGAAGATGATCCCGCCATACCATCCAATGTTCTGGGGCGAACCGTGAGCGCCCAGCAATTCTTTGAGCGCCGGCGTCATCACCTGGGCGTAAATCAGCGCGTCCATGGAATCGAAGACCCAACCAAGCCATGCCACGAGGAGGACCAGCCACTGATATCCTGTGAGTTGTTTCCACGGCGAGGCAGGTTTTCGAGTCATTTCTGAGGTTTCAGGCCTTTCCAGACCCGGATTCATTCCGAATTCGTAAGTTGATGTCGTATGTCATCCTGAGCTCGCCCTGCTTTTGGGCGGGCGAAGGATCTCTGCAGTTTTTTTTCAGCTCAGCAGGCGGCGACGAACTGCTGAGATGTTTCGCGGAGTTTACCCTGGACCGTCCATGGGCCTGCGGCCCACCCAAAGAGATGAAAATCGCCGGTGTTGTCACCCCCGCGTAAGCGGGGGTCCAGGTAAGCCCACATCGAGCTGGATTCCCGCTTTCGCGGGAATGACAGGCCTCGGGTGATTTTCGAGAGAGCGAACTGCGGAGATTCTTCTCCCGCGACTGCGGGATCAGAATGACAGGCGAAGGGCTCAGGATCACAGCGAACGGGCTCAGCATGACAGCGCTCAGAGGCGGCACCTACCAATTTCCGGGTCCGGATTCATCGAATATTCTCTGCCTCTCCTGACATGGAGTAAAGGGCCTTAAGGGATGGAGAGCGCGCCGCGATGAAGCGCAGGCCGAAGCCCTGGAGAAAGACTTGGCCCGGCATTCCGACCACGCTCAATAGGATCACCAAGACTGCGCACAGCAACAGCAACGCGGCGAGCGCCAGGCTGACGGTGGCCAGGTTCCATACCCATGCGAGCCCCACCAGATGCAGCGCCAGGACCACGGTAGCCGCTACGATTATCGCACCGGAAAATACACCTACGAGTAACGGGACCAGAAAGAGGAGGACTGCGACGCTGACTCCTACGGAAAGCACAAAGCGCAACAAGATATAAACTGCGAATGAGGCCGGGTCATGGCGCATTTTCTGCCAAAGTTCCCCCCACGCAGAAGCTAATGGCAAACGGTCGGCGTACATCAGGGGAACCACCAAATCATCGGTGAGCGTAATCAGGAGGGCTACAGCCAATCCGAGGAGGACTATCAAGGAGAGGATCAGCGCCAGAGACGCCGTGGCGAAAAGCTTGCCTGTGCCCGAGGTGGAAGCGGCCTGGAGACCGGGAAAGGCGACAATGACCATGAGTGAGAACGTGGTAGCGAGCGCCACCAGCGTTCCCACCAGCCACCAGAAATAGGATTGTCCCAGGGGACGGAGGGCGGACCACGCACTGCTTAGAGCCACCTCCATCTTGACCAGTGAATCCACCAGAACAAAGCGAAATACCGACCTCAGGTAAAGGAAACAGAGCCCCAGTGCGAGAGCGAACACGATGACCAGGAAGATGAGCGAAGGATGTTGCGCGACGTACTGCCGCGCGCCGGCGACCAGATCCGTCAGCCGAAAATCACTGGGCAGAGCGCTCAGGCTCCACTGGACTGCTGCTGTGGGTGTGCCGCCTCCCAGGAAGAGGCACAGCAGACTGAGCTTGGTCCACCTCCAAACATCAAAAGGCCGAAACAAAAGCCGGAGAGTATCGTCGAGCGCCCAGGAAAACGCGCCCGCCGGCGAAATGGCCGTATTTGTGCTGCGGCCCGTGGTCCGGGCATCCGAAATGGGCGTCAGGGGTGGGAGCTGGGCGTTCATTAGAAGTCAGAAGTCAGAAGTCGAAAGTCAAGAGTCGAAAGTCGAAGGTCAAAAGTAAAGCATCTGGAAGTGCGCGCGGCAAATTGCACGGTTCCAGCCGCTGTAAGAGCAACCCTCGGATCATCCCAACCGCAATACTAGCACTTAAAATGGTCCCGCTTGGGGATTTTCAACCCGAATTCGAAAGTCGAACCCCCGTTCCAAGCCGCTGATTGACGCTGATAAACGCTGATGAAAGCAGGTTTCTAATCTGCGTTTATCTGCGTTCATCTGCGGCTAATGTTGATTGTTTCACAGCTTCTGCGGGTCAGGGCACGGGAATGGAAACACGAAACGTCGTGCCGTGGTGGGCTTCGCTCGAGAAATCGATGAATCCGTTGTGGAGCTGAAGGACTCGGAAAGCCATGGCGAGTCCAATTCCGCTGCCGCCGGGCTTGGTGGTGTAGAAGAGAGAAAAGATTTTCTGACGCGCCTCGGGCGGAATACCCACACCCTGGTCGGAAACTTCGAGATTCAGGTGATGGCCGTCTGTTTGCGGTTTAACTTTAAGTTGCCCTCCTGAGGGCATGGCTTGGCAGCCGTTTAGAACCAGGTTCAGGAGTGCCTGTTTCATGAGGTCGCGGTCAACGTTAATAGTCGGAAGGGCGCCCTGGTGCTCAAAGACGAGCCGAACGTTATTTTGAATTGCTTGCGGCTCGACCAGCAGAAAGACTTCGCGGACCAGGCCTTCCACGGGGGTGGGGACCGGATGGATCTCGACCGGGCGGGTGAAATCGAGGAAGGTTTTCACCACTCGATCGAGCCGCCGGATCTCGCTGGAGAGTATCTCCAGATGCGGGCCAACCCTTTCACCTTGGTCGGTGAGTTTGGATTTCAGGATTTCGAGCTGGAGAACCATGGCGTTGAGCGGATTCTTCACCTCGTGGGCAACTCCGGAAGTGAGCCGGCCGAGAGCCGCCAGCTTGGTTGTGACATCAATTTGATCCTCGATCTGAGCGCGTGTGCTGGCGTCGCGCAAAGTGACCAGGCATCCCATGGCCTCGCCCTGTTCACGGATGAATTGCACATTCACCGCAACGCGCGCCGGGGGTTCGCCGCCCAGCTCGAGGGTTCGCCAGGGCGTTGATTGCCGTGAGGCGAAGGCTTCCCGCAAGAGGTCATGAAGAGGGTTGTGGGAGGAGAACACCTCCAGCGCCTGGCGATGAACGATGGCTTCCGCTCTGCAACCCAGCAGACGGGCGGCGGCGGGTGTTGCCAGGACCAGCCGGTCCTGCCTCTCAAAAAGCAGCAGGCCATCGCTCAGCTTGGAGAAAAGCTGGTCAAGGTTCTCCTTCAATTGGACAAAGGCGGCTTTTTCGCCGCGCATCTGCTCGCCTAAGAGGTTCAATTTTGAGGAAAGCACGCCCCATTCGTCGCTCCGCTTCAGGCGGACAGGTTCGGAATATTCGCCGCGCGCCAGCAGGTCAACACTTCGCGAAATGGTTTCCAGGGGACGCAAGAGGCGATAGGAGAGCAGACCGGCGGAGAGAGTGGTGAAGATGATGATGGCAAAGGAAAGGGTCAGGGCAGCGTGCAAATCCGGGGTGACTTGGTTGCCGAGGAAGAGTGTCGAGACGCCGACGCGTACGTCGCCGAAAGGCCTGTTTCCAATCTCGAGCGGCAGCACGACTTCGTACACCCTGGAGGGGCCGTAGATCACCCGGAGTTGCTTCAACAATCCGGCATGGAGCAGCTCCTCAAACGGCACCGCCGGCGCCATCACCTGGCCGATTTCCCCTGGATCGTTGTGAACCATAACCTGGTGCCGGATGTCCGTGATGGCGGCGTAGTAGATGGAAGGTGAATATCCGACCGCGGATTCCAGCAGTGAGGTCAACCCCGCATCGGCCGCAAGTTGGGCTTGCACGAAGCCACGCAGCGCCTGGAAATCGGAGGGGTTTGAACCCGCCGGCATTCGGGCCTGGGAGAGGAGGGTGCTGGCCTGGTGATAGATTTCGTTGGCCACATATTCTCCTCTGCTTTCAACCTCGCTCAGGGCCTGTCGGGTCAAATGAGAAAGGTAGAGCGTCGAGGTGGCCAGGACCATGAGCAAGACCAGGAGGGTTATGAGCGCGGTGAGCTTAATCTTCAGGCTGAGCCCCATATTCCTTCAGCTTGTTATGGAGAGTTTTCAGGCTGATGCCGAGCAGCTCTGCGGCACGCGTCTTATTGTTTTGCGTGGAGGCCAAGGTTTGGAAAATGAGCCGGCGTTCAGCCTCGGCGACCGTCATGCCAGGATGGAGCCGGAGCTCGTTTCCACCTTCTGCGATGCCGGGATGGCCGAAGCCGCGAGGCAATTCGTGGACGGTCAAGTGCTCGCCCGGACAAGTAACGAGCATGCGCTCCAAAACGTTGCGCAGCTCGCGCACGTTCCCCGGCCAGTGGTATCGGCGGAAGGCCTGTAGAACTTCACCGTCAACACCTTTCACCGCCCGGTCGTGTTTTCGGTTCAGGTCGTTGAGAAGGGCGGCCGTCAACTCCTCCAGATCTTCAGGGTGAGTGCGCAAAGGAGGCAAAACGATATGGACCACGTTGAGGCGGAAGTAGAGATCGCTGCGCAACTGGCCCTTGGCAACCGCTTCCTCCGGGACTTTGTTGGTGGCGGCCAGGACGCGCACATCAACGGAGATTTCCGATTTGCTTCCCAGCCGGCGCACCTTGGAGTCTTCGAGCACGCGGAGCAGCTTGGCCTGGGTGGCAGACGGCATTTCGCCTATCTCATCGAGGAGCAGTGTGCCACCGTCGGCCAACTCGAAGCAACCCACGCGGCGCTCGACGGCCCCGGTGAAAGCTCCCTTCTCGTGGCCGAAAACTTCACTTTCCATCAGGGTCTCCGGTATCGCCGCGCAATTCACCGCCACGAAAGGCTTGGCACGGCGCGGGCTGAGCTCGTGAATCGTCCGGGCCACCAGTTCCTTGCCCGTGCCACTCTCGCCGCTGATCAACACGGAAGCGCGGGAGGGCGCGACCATGGAGACCAGCGACGTCACTTCCTGCATTTTCTTGGACCGCCCTACGATGTTGCCCAGGAATCCCAGGTCTCGCAGCCGCCGCTGGGCCGCCTCCAGTTGCCGCTCACTTTCATAGCGCTCCAGGCAATTGCGCAACTCAACCTGAAGCCGCTTGGTATCGAGCGGCTTCTCAAGAAAATTAAAGGCGCCGAGCTTGGTGGCTTCCACCGCTTCCTCGATCGTCCCCTGTCCGGTCAGCATGATGAAGTTCAAGCCGGAGTGGACTTCATGGACTTGCCGCAACAACTCCATGCCCGTCATGCGCGGCATGCGAAGATCGGAAATCACCACCGCAGGGTTGAAAGAAGAGACCTTCTCGAGGGCTTCTGCACCGTCGCCAGCGGTTTCGGTTTCGTAACCCCAAGCGGAGAGAAGATCGGCGAGCCCCTGCCGTTCATGGGCTTCGTCCTCAACGATCAAGATTCGCGCCTTTTTGGCCACAAGAACAGGTCCTCCGCTCCAGCGCTATATTACAACGTATTCCTCCTCATCCGCTTTCGCAATCCCCCGGTCTAACGGTAGTGGGTCAATTTGATGCTGTAGGGGCGATCCCGCTCCGAGCGGGATCGCCAAATGGCGGCGTAAAGCCGCCTCTACTTTGGCAAGGTTTACATATTTCGTAACCATTTACATAGAGCTTCGTCCCCTGGCATTGCCCATCGACCGCTCAACCCCCGTGTTTACATTGGGATGGGAAAGTTTACTGTTTGGCAATAGGCGTGCCTCGAGGAGTTCATGAATTGCCGGTCGCTGGCCGATAAAAGCCTTTGGAGGTGGCAAATCAATGCGCCGATGGATTGCTTGGACAGCCACACTGTTGGCTGGCGCTCTCTGCTTTTACCCTGGACTTAGGATGCTGTGGTTGGGGCCTTGGGGAGCCGGGCAAACGATTGAGCCCGGGACCGCCATCTCGGTCCGACTTCTCCGGCCTCTCACCTCCGCAAACGCCGAGCCTGGTCAGCCTTTTGCAGCGTACGTAGTCGCTGCGGAGGCCGTGAAAGGGAGTGCGCCTGTCCTCCCGGGCACACTAGTCGAAGGCACTTGTCTGGCTGTTCGAAGGGCGGCCGGTGATTCGCGTCCAGGCTATATCCGGCTGGTTCTCCAAGGCCTGAGAGATTCTGAAGGCCGATTCACACCGCTCGAGACCACTACTTTCAGCGAGTGGGGCGGCCCGGACCGCCGTAGCCGCCGTGCCGTGGGCCATGGCGAGCGAGTCGGTTCCCGATTGGCCTTGCCCATTGAGGGGAAAGCCTCTTCGAACCAACTCCTCGCCTCGCTAGACGCCCTCCTGCCGACGGAAGAGAACATCAAGTTCGTGGTGCTTAAACCCTCCACAATTCCCCCAGGTTTTTGCCTGCCATAGGAGCCTGCGCGCGGCCTGGCGCTGAGGATTGTACTGCAAGGTTTTGTGACGAGGGCAGACAGGCAACTGAACGGCGCCCTGCCTCTTGCACTCATTCCCTTTTGACTGTTCACGCCTACATGTGTATATTAGCCAGTTACTATTGAGAACCAGTCCCCGGAAGTCGCGAGCAGGGAGCAAATGGGAATTCCACAGCCAGCATCGCGTGTTTACTCCGATGAATATCAAGGCAACTACGCGGGTTTGAGTGGCGACTCAGCACGAATGCAGAAGGTTTACCACCTCATCGCCAAAGTCGCTGTGACGCGGGATCCCGTTCTGATCCTCGGGGAAAGCGGGACGGGAAAAGAACTGGTGGCGCGCGCCATTCACTCGAAGGGCCCATGGGGCGACCAGCCATTTGTACCCATAGACTGTGGGGCGCTGACGCCGACCTTGATTGAGAGCGAAATGTTCGGCCACGTTCGCGGGGCTTTTACTGGGGCGACTCACGGCCGGCAGGGCTTGCTGGCCGCGGCCGGCGAAGGGACTGTGTTTCTGGACGAGATTGTGGAGCTTCCTGTCGAGCTTCAATCGAAACTCTTGCGAGCTCTCCAAGAGCGTGAAATCAAGCCCCTGGGCAGCAACGTGCGGATACCAGTGAAAGCGCGAATCGTCGCTGCTACGAACCAGGACCTTGAAGCCGCCATCAAGCACGGCACTTTCCGAAAAGAGCTGTATTTCCGGCTCAATGTTGTTTCCATCAAGTTGCCGCCACTCCGCGAGCGGCGAGAGGACATTCCCGGTTTGGTTCGATTCTTTCTCGAGAAGCATAAAGCTAACCTGGGCGGCATCACGGGTGTTTCGGAAGAGGTCATGGCGCGCCTGGTGAGCTACGATTGGCCGGGCAACGTCAGGGAACTGGAGAACTGCATCCAACGCGCCCTGGCGCTGGGGAGTGCGCCTGAAATCCGAGTGGTAGATCTGCCCTCGAACCTCCTCTATTTGGTGGGTGAGCCGCGCCACGACCCACGGACGCTCGCGACTCTCCACGAGCTCGAGCAGCGAGCCATACTTCAGGCGCTCGAGGCGACCAAAGGCGACCGACTCCGCGCCGCGAAATTACTCGGTATTGGAAAGACAACCATCTACAGAAAATTGAAAGAATACGGGTTGGAAGATGGGGCGGACTCAGCATCTGCCTGTTGACGGTCGGGGAAATGATTGTCATGCTGGGCCCTTCGCCTGTCATTCTGAGCGAAGTGAAGAATCTCCGCAGTTCGTTCAGGGTAAACTCCGCAAAGCGTCTATGCAGTTCGTCGGAGCCTGCCGAACCCCAAGAGCAACTGCAGAGATCCTTCGCCCGCCCCAAAAAGCGGGGCTGGCTCAGGATGACACACAGCGCCTTTCACGGGTTGCTCACTGATGGCGACTATCGGACTGGATGCTACCTACACTGTCGAGCCCAAACCGTCGGGCATCGCAGTATATTCCCGTAAGCTGATCGAAGCCCTGGCCGCGCTCGAGACTCCGCACCGGTTTTTGCTCTGCTATCGGCTGTCGCGGTTTGCCCGGCGCCGGGAGTTCTTGCGTCCTGCCTCAATGGCGGGTTCTCAAAAATCGCATTTCTCCGTAAGGCTGTTTCAAGAGCCTTTAACCTTCTGGTTGCCCTGGCAGGCGGAATTGTTCCATAGCCTGGCGCAACGCCCTCCGGCGTTTCGTTTCAGGAGGGAGATCGTCACCGTGTTTGACATTTTTCCTATTACCGGTCAGGAGTACTCGAGCGCAGACTTTCGGCGCAAGTTTTCCGCCTTGCTTCTCGAGGCCGTGGAGCGTGCCACACGCGTTATCACATCGTCGCGTTATACGGCCGAGCAATTACTTGCACACACGCCGGTCGCCGAAAACAAGCTTCGAATCATCCCTTTGGGGGTCGATCCGCCCTCGTTGAATTTGTCTCCAGGCGAGCGTCTGCTGGCTCGGGAGAGGCTGGTGGGAGAAGGCAACGAGATGATTCTGAGTGTGGGGGTCCTTCAGACCCGCAAGAATACGCTGAACGCACTGCGGGCTCTCGAGAAACTGCCGGGCCGCTATCGGCTGATTCTCGTGGGCGGAGACGGTTACGGGAGCGGAACCATCCACGATTACATACGCCGCCAGGGGCTTGGACCGCGAGTGCAAGTGCGGGGATATGTGGCCCTGGGGGAATTGCAGTCTCTGTATCAGTCAGCAAGTGTGCTGCTTTTCCCCTCACTGGAAGAGGGCTTCGGGATTCCCGTCCTGGAGGCCATGGCGAATGGCTTGCCGGTGGTAGCCTCCCGAACGGCTTCGCTTCCTGAAGCAGGCGGAGAAGCTGCCCTTTATGTTGATCCTCACGACCCTCAGGACATTGCGGATAAAGTCCTGCGCGCGGTCGAGGACCCTGAGCTGCGCCGGAGGATGATCCAGCAAGGATTGGAGCGGGCACGGGAATTCTCCTGGCGGCGAGCAGCAGAGGCGACCCTGAAGGTCTACAACGAGGCGCTGTCGCTGTAGCACTAGTTCCAAACTTCTCCGTTTTTTGCGAAGAATTTCTGCGATCGTCGCTTGGCCGAGGATGGCGGGAATTGGCGATTTTCGATTGTCGATTGGCGATTTGCGATTGCCGGTTGCTGATTGACGGCGGAGGATGTTGCAATACCAGTCTTTTAATCGGCAATCAGCCCGCCGCGGCGGGTCAATCACCAATCACCGATCACCAATCGCCAATCGCCAATGATTACGATCCCGTGCTGCTGTAGTTTTCCACCCCCTTGTTCCAAGCAAAAATGGCGAGCAGGAAGAAACCCACGGCCACCGCCGGCGTGAGATAAAAGTAAGGAGCGAATACTCGCCGACCAAGGAAATGTGTTGTGGGGTAGAAAGAGGCAAAGGCGAAGGGGATGATCCAGCTCAGAAAGAACTGGAGGAAGACGTTGTAAATGGTCAGAGGATAGCGGCCGAAGGTGAGCATGTTGAAGACCGGCGGCACGATACCCACACGGTCCTCGAACCAGAAAGATACAGACGTGAGGATAAGAAACACGGCGAGATAAATCACCGCCCCACAGATAACCATCAACAAAAACCAGAAAGAATCCGCCACTTTCCAGGCCAGGTGCAAATGTCTGACGCAGAGGGCGACCACCAGCGTTCCTGTCACAACTTCCTGCAACGATTCCAGCCGGAACTTTTCGAAGATGACCTGAAAGAGCGTGTACGCAGGCCGCAGCAGGATGCGGTCAAACCTGCCCTGGATAATGTAAAGGTCCCCGAACTCGTAAAGGTTCCAACTGATGACGTTGAACATTCCAAGAGGGATCAGTGAGAAGCCGTAGAGAAACAAGATTTCGTAAAACGACCAGTCCTCGAGCTTGGGAATCTTGGAGAAGAGCACCCACACAAAACCGAATCCCAGAACCGTAGCGGCCATGGAGGAGAAGAAGGCGATGAAAAAATCCGCCTTGTATGCCAGCCGCACCTTGGCGTACTGCGCGAAGTAAAGAGTGAAGAGTCTAAGGTGCCTTTTCATCTTGTTGGCCCATCTGATCCCTGCTCGCCCTGCAACTGACCCCTCACCTGGCCCGCGTCCCGCAGTCGCGGGATCGCGGTCCACCCTCTCCCCGTGGGAGAGGGCGAAGTTCAGCCCGGACGCCAGCTAGTCCCCAGTCCCTAGCCCCTGACACCTGACACCTGGCACCTGCTTTCCTCATCCGCCCTGAATCGTAATCTTCCGGCTCGACCATCTCCACATGGCATCCCCGATGGCAAAGAGCAGGACTACCCAGACAAGTTGCAGGGCAAGCGATCCGACGATCGCCCCGCCATTGATTTTCCCCAGGTACAGCATCACCGGGATATAGCTGATGTACTGGAACGGTAGGAGCTTGAGGAGCTTTTGAAAGACTCCCGGGAAAAAGGAAATCGGCAAAAGCAAACCGGAGAAGAGTTCCAGCAGAAAATACTTGGCTCGCAGCAGACCCAGAATGGAGGTTAACCTGACCGCCAGCGTCCCGACCGCGAAATTGATGGCGGCCACGATGAAAAAACTGAGCACCACGCTGGCGAGGAAGGCCATGAAGTGGTGCAAGCTGGCGGGCCGGCGCAAGGGGTAAATGAGCATGAGCACCAGCGCCACGGGCAGGCTCAGCATCCCGGCGCGAAACAAGGACTCCCCGAATGCCTGGGCGACGTACATGAATTGAATGTTGACGGGCTTGATGAGGTCCATGGCCAGCTTGCCTTCGATGACCTGGTTGGCGATGTCCTGGTCAACATTGTTGAAGTAGAAAGAACGGATGATCCAACCCACCGCGATGTAAGTGAGGATATGGCTGAAGTCGAAGCCCTCGATGGTGGAACTGTGTTCGTAAATGGCTTTCCAGATGAAGTAATAGACCGTGACGTAGATGAAGTAGGTTACGATGCCCGTGTAGTAGCGCAAGCGGTAGGCGAGCGTGTTCACGAACCCCACGCGGATGAACTCCGCATAGATCCGCCCGAGGCGCCGAAGCGACGCCCTCCGGCGCTTCCATGCGGAAGGATGAGGGAGTGCGCCGGCGCCCATCATCCCACCTCTCCGCTCAGGTAGATCCGCTTCACGATGTCCTCAATAGGTTCTTCCTCAACAAAGATGTCTCGCACCTCGAGTTGGTTGACGAGGTTGCGGATGACCTCAGCCGTCGAGTGTTCGTCGCGGTTAAAGCGCATCAGGTAGGTGAGCTCGTCAACTCGCTCACAGGCAATGCCGTTGTGAGTGATTTGCGCCAGCCGCGCTATCTGGGAGCGGTCCTTCAAGAAGAATTTCACCTGATTGTATTTGGCCAAGCGCTTTTTCATCGTTTGCAGGTCGCCGTCGAAAAGGATGTGGCCCTTGTCGATGATGATGATTCGCTTGGAAAGCTCCTCGATGTCGGAAAGGTCGTGAGTAGTCAGCAGGACCGTTGTCCCTTGGGTGCAATTGACCTCTTTCAAGAATTCCCGGATGCGGTCTTTGGCAACCACGTCCAGTCCAATCGTAGGCTCATCCAGGAAAAGCAGGGGCGGGTTGTGAAGCAGCGATGCCGCCAGGTCACAGCGCATCCTTTCTCCAAGGCTGAGCTTTCGCACCGGGGTGTGAAGGTAATCTTTCAGGTTGAGAATCTCGCAGAAGAAATCCAGCCGCCGGCGGTAGTCCTGCTCCGGCACTTCGTAGAGTTCTTTGAGGAGTTTGAAGGATTCGATGACCGCGATGTCCCACCAAAGCTGCGTGCGCTGGCCGAAAACCACTCCAATGTGCTTCGTGTAACGCCGCCGGTCACGGTACGGCACATAGCCGTTGGAAACCACCCGGCCGCTGCTGGGGACAAGAATCCCTGTCAACACCTTGATGGTGGTGGACTTGCCCGCGCCATTCGCCCCGATGTAGCCCACCATTTCACCGGGATTGATGGCGAAGCTGATGTGGTCCACGGCACGAACGGTCAGGTGTTCGCGGACAAAGAGGTTTTGGATCGCCCCCTTCACACCTTCGCGGCGGCGGAAAGTGCGGAACTCCTTCGTGAGATCTTTTACTTCAATAATAGGCGGCATGACTGACGGGATTTCTTCGCCCGGGTACTTGCGGGCCACATCCTCGCACCCCTCATTCTAACAGATGCTCATCCTTACTTGAACGGAACGCCGAACTCGGGTAGTGGTGTCATTTGCGAGAGACCGGCGTTTCGAAAGGGATCCGATGCCAAATGACACCAACACCGGGGTGGCTTTTCTTCTTGAATCTCCGTCTAAGATGACTCAGACTAGGGGGCTTGCAGTCAGTAGAAATCTGGTGTATTGGAGCGTATTTCCTATGAGAAAGCATCGCGTTCAGGGTCTGCTCCTCGCTTTGTTCCTGGGTGTTGTCCAGGCGGTCGCCGGGCAGTCAAAGGTCCCCCGGTTGGACTTTACCGACCAGCGGCTGGAGAACGGGCTGCGCGTGCTCATCGCGCCCGACCATAACGCGCCGGTCTTTTCGATCGCGGTCACCTATAAGGTTGGCTCCCGCAATGAGCGCCCCGGCCGAACCGGGTTCGCTCACCTCTTCGAGCACATGATGTTCCAGGGCTCGGAGAACGTGGGCAAGGGCGAGCACTTTATCCTGGTCTTGAACAATGGCGGCAATATGAACGGCACCACCAATGAAGACCGCACGAACTACTTTGAAGAACTGCCCAAAAACCAGTTGGACTTGGGCCTTTTCCTCGAGTCGGATCGTATGCGCTCCCTGGCGCTCAACCAGGCCAACCTGGACAATCAACGTAATGCGGTTCAGGAGGAGCGCCGGCGGGGAATCGATAACCAGCCCTATGGGAAGTCAGAGCTCGAGATTGATAACCTCTCCTACGACAACTTCGCCTACAAGCATTCCACCATCGGCTCCATGGCCGATCTCGACGCCGCCAGCGTGGATGACGTGAAGGATTTCTTCCGCATTTACTACGCTCCCAACAATGCCGTGCTGACCCTGGTGGGAGACCTGGACCCGCAGGAAACATTAGAGAAAGTGAAGAAGTATTTTGCCGCCATCCCGTCGCAGCCCCAGCCTCCCAAGGTTGACTTGGCGGAGCCTGAGCATTACGGTGAACGACGAGAGGTCGTCTATGACCCACTGGCCCGCCTCCCCCAACTCCTGATCGCCTACCATATTCCTCCCGGCGACACACCGGACAACTTCGAGGTGCAAGTCCTGGCCAGTGTTTTAGGCGGCGGGGGTTTTGGCGGTGGGGGCTTCGGCGGCGGGGGTTTCGGCGGCGGTCAAAGCTCGCGTTTCTATCAGCACCTGGTGAAGGAGAAGCAACTCGCGGTTTCTATCCAGGTGCGAGCGCAGGAGCGAATTGGCCCCAGCCTGCTTCAGATCACGGCCATGCCGCGCCCCGGCGTTAAGCCGGAAGACCTCGAGAAGGCCATCTACGACGAGATCGAAGCCGTACAAAAGGACGGCGTAACCACCCAGGAGATTGAAAAGGCCCGAACTCAGTACTTGCGGAGTCAGATCCAAGGCCGCCAGTCATCGCTGTCTACGGCCATGCGGCTGGGTCAATACGCCGCCTATTTCGATGAGCCTGACCTGATTAATACCATCTTTGATAAATTCAACGCCGTTACCGCAGAGCAGGTCAAACAGGCTGCACAAAAATATTTGGTGACCTCGGGACGGGCGGTAGTGACTACGCTGCCCGCAAGTTCTCAGGCCAAATCGGCGGCGGGCCGCTAGCAGACGTGTAGCGGCGACTTTACGTCGCCAGGGTCACACGGAAGGCATTGCGGTGGTGGCGACGTAAAGTCGCCGCTACATCGCTAGGATTGGGTTTTTCAGCATCCTGTCCGAGGAGGAAGTCGATGAAGCGCTTTGCATTGGTTTTTTTCGTTACTTTTTGCCTTGCGAACCTTGCCGGGACCACTGTGGGCGCGCAAGGCCCCGGGGGCGAGAAGGGAACAGCAATCTCAGAGGCGCAGCGGCTCAACCGTGCTCCCGTGAGCAAGGAAGTCCTCCGCGTCAAGCTGCCGCGCCCGCGTGAAACGAAGCTCGACAACGGTTTGACCGTCCTGGTGCTTGAACAACACAAGCTGCCTACCGTGGCCTTCACACTGTGGGTGAAAACCGGCGCTTTGGCTGACCCCAAGGGCTTGCCGGGACTGGCCAAAGCTACCGCGGAAATGCTCCGCGAGGGTACCACTCAGCGGACCAGCGCCCAACTGGCTGCCGACGTTGATGGTCTGGGGGCAAGTCTCATGGCCTCGGCTGGATTCGGGGCTGACACCTCCACGGTCAGCGCTTCCGGCCTTTCGGAGAGCATGGATCGCCTCCTCGAGCTGATGAGTGATGTGGTCCTGAATCCGACGTTTCCCGCCGACGAGTTTGCAAAATACCAGAGACGCCAACTGGCCCAGGTCGAGCAGGCGCGATCGCAGCCGGGCTTCCTGGCCCAGGAACGGTTCCAAAAAGTGCTCTATGGTGACTTTGCTGCTTCCATCGTTTCGGCCACGCCCGAATCGATCAAGGCGATGACTACGGCGCAACTCAAGGATTTCCACGAGCGGTACTATGTTCCCAACAACGCCATCCTCGGCGTGGTCGGCGACGTCCAGTTTGACCAGGTGGTTTCACTGGTCCAGAAATCCTTCGGGGGCTGGAAAAGCCATCCCGTGGCCCCTCCGGACCTGGGAAAAATATCGCCGCCTGCGCCCACAAAAATCACCCTCGTCGATCGTCCCGACTCCGTTCAAACCAACATTCTTGCCGGTGACTTTGCGGTGCGGCGCTCCGACCCGGATTTCGTACCTCTGACGGTCATGAACCGCGTTCTGGGAGGCGGACCCAGCGCGCGCCTGTTTCTGAATCTGCGCGAGAAGCATGGATACACCTACGGCGCTTATAGTAACTTCACTTCAGATATATACCCGGGCGCCTGGAGGGCTAACACCGAGGTCCGCAATGCGGTCACCGATGGATCGATGCATGAATTGATGGAGGAGTTCAAGCGCATTCGCACGGAGAAGGCGCCGGAGTCGGAACTCGACGAGGCTCGCCGCTCCATCGTCGCAGGGTTTGCGCTCTCGCTCGAGCAACCTGCCACTTTGCTGAACTTCTGGATGACGGCAAATTACTTCCGCTTGCCTCAAGACTACTGGGACCGCTATCCCGAGCAGGTCGCGAAAGTGAGCCCGGAAGCCGTCGAGCAGGCGGCGATGAAATACGTCGATCTTGAACACTTGCAGTTTGTCTGCGTGGGCGATGGCAAGCAGATTAAGGACACCTTGAAAAAGTACGGCCCCGTGGAAGTCTACGACGCGGACGGCAAGCGGCTGGAATAATTTTAGATTTTGGATTTTAGATTTTGGATTCCGGATTTTGGATTCTCGAACGATTTTGAATCTGAGATTTTAAATCTTGGATTCCCCCTGGGCAATAGGGAAAAGTAAGGAGGGAACGCGGAACAGGGAATGGGGAGAACGCAGCGGGCAGTTCGCAGTTCAGACTTTGCACTTTTACCCTTCCCCGCCCTAACCCGTGCCCGCTAGCCACTAGCCACTAACCACTAACCACTTTGACCTGCCTTGGGCTACTCCCCAATGACCTTGATTAGCACGCGTTTGCGCCGCTGGCCGTCGAACTCCGCGTAGTAAACCTGCTGCCAGGGGCCGAAGTCGAGCTTCCCGTTCGTCACGGGAACCACCACTTCGTGACCGATCAGGAGATTCTTCAGGTGAGCGTCGCCATTGGTCTCGCCGGTGCGATGGTGACGGTAATCACGGCGGAAGGGCGCCAGCTTTTCCAGCCACTCCTCGATGTCTGCGATCAGCCCGCTTTCCGCGTCATTCACATACACCCCAGCAGTGATGTGCATGGCTGACACAAGAATCAGGCCTTCCTTGATTTGCGACTTCTCCAGCGCCTTCTCAACTTCGTCTGTAATGTTGATGAACTCACGTTGCTTCTTGGTGTTGAACCAAAGGTATTCGGTGTAGGACTTCATGGTTGATCCTCGCAAGTGAAGACGCATCAAGCGCCATAAACGAGTCTTCCTTCCGCTAATGCCTCCCGGATGACCCAGCCTTCCGCATCGCGGTACTTCTCGACATCCTCTTCTGTCACCACGACGATATCCGCACCAAAGTCCAGCCCCATCATGTTGCGATATATCGTCTGCGCGGTTTTGCGGCGGTGGGTTCCATTGGGGACCACGACCAGCAAGTCAATATCGCTGTTCTCGTGCAGGTCGCCCCGCGCCGCAGACCCGAAGAGGAAGACTTGCTTCGGCGAAACAACCGAGAGAATTCTGCCGATGGTGTCTTGGACTACTTTGTCGAGCGCCGCTGCGGTCATCATGCCCGGCCCGTGTAAAGACTGTTTCGATGCTCTGCTGTTCCATTATAGCGGTTCACAACGTACTATTCATAATTCCGACGTCGCCTGCAAGCCCGTTTCCGGGGGCGCTGCCCCGGCTACTTCATCGGTCCGATCGGGGAATTTCAGAATACCTAAAGACCCTGTCTCCGGCAAACAACGTGGGACATGCTCAGCGTCGGGGCGGGAGATGAGCGAGAATCTCAATCTGACAGGCGATCGTTTAAGGTTGCTGGTAAATGAAGAGGCGGAAATTTGAAGGAAGAACCGCAGACTCTGTGGAAAACCAGAGTCTGCGCTACCGGCTTAGGAAAGTCTGCCCGGGCGAGGTAAGACGTGAAAACGAAGTTTCTTCCAAGCGCTTGTTCTGTAGGCTTCCCCACTGAAAAGTCGTCACTGCTGTTGTACTAACGTCACTTCGACGTTCGCGGTTTCACCCGCCTTAATTAGGACCGGCACCTCCTCAGTCCGGTATCCCTTCTTCTCAATTCTGAGTTGGTGTGTGCCGGGTGTCAGCGAGATGGTAAGGGGTGTTGGGTTGTCGTTCCAAGTCCCGCCGTCAACTGTGACATAAGCCCCCTCCGGAGAAGAGATGACATGAGCCCCCTCCGGAGAGGAGATGACAGCCGCTTCGCCTTCTCCCCAAGATTGGCGCGCCCCTTCTGTCTTTGTTTCTCCAGCGACCTGCCAACCGCATGCGCTTGCTACAGTGTTTAAGTAGGGGCGAAGTCCCTCGACATTGAAATGTACAACTGCTGGGCTCGCGTTAAAGGGTGTGAACTGGAATGTAAGAGTCTTTGCGTTTACCAGCGCCTTCGCAAACTGTATTGCACTAGGCGCAAATAGCGCCTCGTGGTCTGTGGACTCGCTCCACTGCTGCGTCGTGGGCTTCCGTTCATCGAAGCGAACCCGGACAGTGTGGCTGTCGGTATCATATTCCACGCTAGCCGCCATACCCGTCTGTATGTATGCTTCCGTCCTCCCCTCCTGACATCGCACGATAAGAGTTGGGCGCTTCGATTGCAGCCAACCGGCAATGTCGTTGTCGGCCTTGCGAGAGATTACGATCCTTCTGGACCCATCCATGGGTGATCTGTCTGCGTCAATCTGCCATGGGCCTCCAGCGGCTGCGGCAGCGCCATTCCCACTGCCAGGGGTGCTGCCGGGGGTGGACGAGGAAGGTGGCCTGCTCGCACTGACGATGGGCCAGATAAAGGCAAGGATGGAAAGGGAGGCGGTTACCGCCTTAGCTGCGCCTGACCACCGGACACGCGGGCTGGGCCGAGTGACCAGCGCCAAGAGGAGCAAAACCACGGTTCCTATGAACCAAACCCCCGCTAAAAAAGTGAAGCCCATCCCTAACCCGAGCCCAAAGGCTGTCGGATCAATTACCCCATGATTTACTAAGCTGATGCCCATAGCCAACAGTGAGCCTAGCATGAAGAAGGTCCAGATCGCAGCGGTGGCTAGGCAGAACCGGTGGAATCCGCCCGCCTTAGCCTTTTGACCGGAGTCGGGTTGGATTGTTCTACCCGCTAAATTGCTGCCGCAGTTCTTGCAGAACCGAGCGTCTATTTCGCTTTCCGCGCCGCATTGTTTGCACTTCACGGATTCCTCACGAGTAGGGGCACCAACGCGAGAATGATTGCGAGGTCCGGTCTAGCACATTTTCATCCAAACCTCAAGAGAAAAGTGAGTCCCGGACCGAGGGCTATGTCGTCGGCTGGCGCAGAGCGAAGCTCTGCGTTTATTGGCCCGTGATATATGCGACCCTGATCCCTGCGCACGTGCAGCCGACCCCTCACCCGTCCCGCTCCGGCTGGTGAAAGCGCCGGCAGCGGGCCACCCTCTCCCCCCAAGGGGAGAGGGCTAGCCGTTCCCTCAAGCGGAGAGTTAGGTAGCGCGTGCGTCGCGCCCGCCGTACCGGGAGCAGGTAGCGCAGACTTAGGCGTAGCTTGCCTTACTCTGCGGCTCTGAACACGATGAGCGTCAACCTATTTGTTAATACGTAAGAAAGAAAGCCGCAGAGTAATCCCGCCCGGAGCGGGATAATTCTGCGCCCCCGCTACCGGCTCTCTATTTTTTCCGGTAACCTCTGGCCCGTATCCTGACTCTGGGCGTATAATGATCCCATGACGCACGACGCCACTGAACTGTTGAAGCGCGCCCTCGCCCTTAGCGCGGAAGAACGCGCCGAATTGGCGGGTTCTCTGCTGGAGAGTCTGGATGGCGCCCCTGACGATCCCGAAGCCGTCGAAGCCGCCTGGAACGAAGAAATCGCGCGCCGCATCGAAGAATTGGATTCTGGCAAAGTTAAACCCGTATCCCTGGAAACGTTCCGCCGGAAACTCTCGTCCGCTGCCGAATGAGCGAGAGACCGTTTTTCGTTATCCATCCCGCTGCGGTCATCATAACCAGCCGGGGTAGCAGAAACTCATGGGCTACCATTCGCTTCTATTATAACGGCATTACGGCCCGGCAGGGCCGGCAAAGGAAAAGCCGTGGGTGGTGCGTTCCATGTCTTGTATACACGCGCTTGGCTGTGAATCGCGGAGGGTCAGGTGTGCCAAACATCGCCCGGTGGCGCTGACATAAAAATGATGTCGGCGCCACCTGCGAAGAGCTGCTCCGGCTTGGTCAGTCGTGCTTAAAGATCATGTCCTTTTTAACCACGTGCATACCAATACCGGCAGAATCACCGTGATGCCCGGAGCTCCTCCCAATGGTCTCCCAGTTGCCGTTGGCGTAGAGGAACAAGTCCCCTCTCATTGTACGACTATACTTCGGCGTATGTTGGAATGGACTTGGCGATGAACCTTTCGGTTTCATTTCCGGATGTTCATCGAAAATGTCACTGGAGAAGCGAATCTTTCCTTTCCATTCCACCATTTCAGCGCGGTCCACGACCGTGATATTCTTTAGGTCCACGCCCGCTAGGCGAAGCCGCTGGAGGACCTTCACCATGGCCGTGTCCGTCGGCCCGTAATGCCCGCTGTCGTTACATATATAGACGATCCTTCCCTGATCAAAGCACATCGTTCCAGCACACAAGACGGGCCCTCCAGCCAAGAAGCTGGAATGATATGTCACTGTCAATGCTCGGCTGCCTTCATACCCCGCGAACAGATCTCCAGACATACTCATCACAAAGAGGCATCCGAAGCGTCCTGAGGTGTCCGTGCTCTCCTCGCTTGGCACTCCCGTATGCCACGGCACCAGCTTCGCCTCGCCAATCGGCTTGGCCGACTCGGCCTTGCTGGGGAAGCGGTAGGCCTTACCTGCCCGGAAGATGACCCGGCGGGTTTCCCGCTCGGCCACGTTCAAATAACCTCCCTGACCGCCTCGGTCAGTGTCTTTGCCGTGCTGAGTCATCTCGACGCCGTATATACGGTGCAGAGTGCCGGCAAGTTCGTTGACGTTACTACAGTTCAGCGTGGTCGCGAGCTTGTTCGCCGCACACAGGTTGAGGCTCAACATGGCCGTGCGGCGCGTGGCGTCCGACCCGGGCACGTACCCGGCACATTCTTTGTGATGATTCATCCACCACATCGTGGCAAAGAACAGCTCGGCCAGGCGAAAGCAGCGCTCACCGTGCGTCTTTGCGCTCTCCAGGACGTTCACCCGTTCGTCGACGACTTTCAGCGCCGGATCTCGCTTTCGCTCTTGCTCGCGCGTGGGGCGGGGCGTCGTATCGAGTGGGCTGTCGGTTACCCATTGGGCCAGGGCGGGAATTTCTTTGTACGCATGGTGCGTGGGTGGTGGGGGTTGGGGTTTCGGGGTAACATTCATGACCGGTTGCGGGGCGCCTTTCAAGGGCGGCCGATAAGGGAAGGTCGTGGACATGGTGCTCTCCTTTCTATCCAGGCGTAGTGGGCTCGCCAACGGTAGAACGGGAATTGCAGCACGCGATGCGAACCATTCCAGGGCGGCGAGGGAATCACCGAGGAGCCCTTCCTCACCATTGACTTCCGGCACGGATCCCTCCGTGACGCTCCCGCCCTGCCGCGCGCCTGCTACACCAATTTTTAATACGCGCATGATACACCCCTAATTCCGGTAAAGCAAAGCTGTTTTTGCGAAATGTTTTTGCGAAAAGCCGGAGGGTGCGGTTTTACCATTCCGAGTTCTCATTCAGGCCATTGAAAATGGCGTAAATGATTCGGTCGACTGAATGTTCGCGCAGCTTCTTGGCAAATCAAGCGAACTTGTGTACGCTCATGCAAATGCAACAAACATTTACCATCGGCCTGGTTCAGATGGCGTGCGCGCCGGACCCGCACGAGAATCTGCGGCGGGCGGAGTCGCGGGTCGAAGCGGCGGCGAACGAGGGGGCCGAGGTCATCTGCCTGCCGGAGCTTTTCCGCACGCAGTATTTCTGCCAGCGGGAAGACGCGGCGCTGTTCGACCTCGCTGAGCCTGTGCCCGGCCCAACCACGCAAGCGCTGGGGAGAGTCGCAAAGGAGAAGCAAGTCGTCGTCATCGCGCCAATTTTCGAGCGCCGCGCCGCAGGCGTTTATCACAACAGCGCTGCCATTATCGATGCGAATGGGGAGGTGGCCGGAATCTACCGGAAGATGCACATACCGGATGATCCGGGCTATTACGAAAAGTTCTACTTCACGCCCGGCGACCTTGGCTTCCGCGCCTTCGACACGCGCGTGGGACGCCTCGCCATTCTGATTTGCTGGGACCAATGGTACCCGGAAGCGGCACGTCTGGCGGCGCTCCAGGGCGCGAGCGTTTTGTTCTATCCCACCGCGATTGGCTGGCACCCGCACGAGAAAGCTCAGCACGGCGAAGCTCAACGCGACGCCTGGCGAACCATCCAACGCAGCCACGCCATCGCCAACGGGGTGTATGTGGCGGCGGTGAACCGAGTCGGTTTTGAGAAGCCGACTGACCCGCCGGGAGCGGGGCTGGAATTCTGGGGGGCTTCATTCGTCTCTGATCCCTTCGGCGTGGTGCTGAAAGAGGCCTCGACGGACCGAGAGGAGCTGGTCTTTGCGGAGGTCGACCTCGCGCGCATCGAAGAGACGCGACGTGACTGGCCCTTTTTCCGCGACCGGCGGATCGACGCCTATGCGGGAATAACTCAACGATTTCTGGATGAGAAGACGTGGCGCAAAGACGGTAGTGGCTAGTGCTTAGTGGCTAGTGGCTAGTGGTTAGTCGTGAGTGGCTCCGCCGACCACTAACCGCTAGCAGCTAGCCACTAGTCACGGCAAAATGAGCGAGTGCGGAAGCAAAGCCAGATGTCGCCCGCCCATAGAGATGAAAATCGCCCGCTGTCGTCACCCCCGCGCAAGCGGGGGTCCACGTCAGCCCGGAAGGGCCTGGATTCCCGCTTTCACGGGAATGACGTGACTTTCGACGGAGCGAAGGGAGGAATCACGCCGGCGGCGCTTGGTTATCGCTTGCCCGCCGAATGGGAACCACACGAATGGCGCTGTTCCTCGACGCCCAACGCTTGCCCGCCAGCTATGCGAATTTCTACATTTCAAACGCCGCCGTCCTGGTCCCGACCTTCAACGATCCGAATGACCGCGTTGCCCTGGGCACGCTCGCGGAACTTTTTCGCGACCGTCCGGTGATCGGCATACACGCCGTGGATCTCGTCTGGGGTCTCGGAACCCTCCACTGTCTCACTCACGAACAGCCAGCGACGGCAAAAGCAGAAACTAGAAATTAGAAAGCAGAAACTGGCAGCCGCGCGCTCCAAGCCCTGTTCTAGTGTCATATGACCATGGTGTCGTTCCACCGTTTGTAGGGCCGGGGCTTGCCCCGGCCTCATCCTGTCCCGCATAAACAGGTGGACCTCACGAGGCCGGGGCAAGCCCCGGCCCTACAAAACTGGTGCGCGCAATTGTCAAGAATCAGGTGTGACAGGACACTAGGTCCCAAGCCGCTGCTGGATTTGTTGGACAAGTCTTCCCATGTCTACCGGCCGAAAGAGCACTGCCTCGAAGCCGCGACCTTCGAGGCCGCCTTTCACACTCGAGGTGTGGCTCGCGATGATCCAGATGGGGATGCGTCTCGCCCAGATCGTCAAAGACTCGATATCTGCCGAGGGGTGGTCGCTTGCAGATATGTCAGCAATGAGAAGCGCCGGAAGGGGAAAGGACCATTCGAGCTGCGCCAGGGCTTCCTCAACCGTCTCATAGGCCTCCACGCTGGCGCCTTCCTCGATCAGTTGCGCTCGAAGTAGCGCCCGAGATTGCCAATCCTTGCCAGCCAGAAGAACCTGGGCCACGAACCAATTGTGAATTATGAATTCTGAATTGTACAGGCAGGATTCAGGATTCGGGATTCAGGGACTTGGAATTATGGTAAAAAGAAAGGTCAAAGGGTAAGGGGTAAAGGGCAAATGGTAAATGGTAAAGGAACTTCCGCCATCTCCTAAGAGACGAATGATGAAGGACCCTCCACCCTCCACCCTTTACCCTTCACCCTTATCAGCGATCCTGTGTTCATTGGACCGAGTGCTGACTCCTGAATCCTGAATCCTGAATCCTGCCTTTGTGCTAAGCTGATTCCAGGGGGCAGCGGCGGATCACGAGGCAATGCCATGCGCATTATTCTATACACGGGAAAGGGTGGAGTGGGCAAGACCAGCATCTCCGCCGCTACCGGTCTCGAACTCGCCGGGCGCGGTTACCGGACTCTCGTGATGTCTATTGATCCCGCCCATTCCTTAAGCGATGCCTTCGACCTCGAAAAACGATTGATGGATCACGAGGCTGGGAAACTCGTGAATATCTCGAAAAACCTCTGGATTCAGGAGGTGGACGTCCAGGAGGAGATTTCCCGCCACTGGGACTCTGTTTATGCTTACGTTTCAGCCCTCTTGAATGTCTCCGGGCTCGAGCAGACATTGGCCGAAGAGCTGGCCATCTTTCCGGGCATGGAGGAAGTCAGTTCGCTGCTTTATGTGAATCAGTACGTACGCGAAAAGGCCTTCGACGTAATGCTGCTGGATTGCGCTCCCACCGGCGAATCGTTGCGGTTCGTGAGTATCCCGACCACACTCGAGTGGTACATGTCCAAGCTCTTTAAGCTGGAGCGTCGCGTGGTCAGCATGATGCGTCCCATGCTCAATACGGTGGCCGGCGTGCCCATTCCTAAGGACGATTACTTCGAAAACCTGGAATTGCTCCATCGCAAACTGACCGGCATCGACCAACTCCTGGCCGACCCGAAGGTTACTACGGTGCGTCTGGTCACCAACCCGGAAAAGGTCGTCCTCAAGGAAACCCAACGAGCCTTCACCTATTTCTGCCTGTTCGGGTTGACTATTGATGCCGTCATCGTGAACCGGATTCTGCCCGACAAGGTCCGCGATACGTTTTTCAATTCCTGGAAGGACACCCAGGAGCGTTGGACACAATCGGTGGAGGAGTTCTTCGCGCCCGTGACTGTCTGGCGCGTGCCCCTGTTCGAGGACGAGGTTCTGGGCGCAGAAAGGCTAAGACGGCTGGGCAAAGCGCTCTATGGCGACCAGGACCCCGCCAAACGCTTTTTCAACGAGTCGCCCTATCGTTTCCGTAAGGTAAATGGAAACTACCAGCTTCATCTCAAATTGCCTTTTGTTACGGGCGATGATATTAACCTTCACAAGAAGATGGACGAGCTCATCATCCGCGTGGGAGGGATTAAGCGGTACGTATCGTTGCCACAAAGGATCGCCCACTGCGAACCTTTGAGCGCTCGTGTCAAGGATGGTGAACTTATCGTGGTACTGGGGAGGAACAATGCCCAACGCGAAACGAAGCAGGAGAGCCCGCGGCCGGCGTGAGCCGGAAAGCGCGGGAATTCCGTCATGCGCGGTGTGGATGTTGCGGGAATTGGCACCGCTCCTTCGAAGACTTAAACCTCCGCGCACCCGATCGACGAAGCACCTGCGCAACGCCGCTATTGAAGTTCTGGAGGCAATGCGCGCGGTTCTCGACGAGACCATTGAATGGCTTCGCAAGGACGGTCGGTCGGAGGCGGAGCTGAAACGCATCCGGGTGGAAGGCTGAGGTCAGTGGCTAGTGGTTAGTGGTTAGTGGCTAGTGGTTAGTGGCTAGTGGCTAGCTGTGGGGTGTCTGGTGAAGGGTACGGGTGTCCGGTGCCAGGCGATCACACGTTCACAACAACGGACCACGGACAACTGACGACGGACCACTAGCCACTAGCCACTAGTCACTAACCACTGCCCTTCCGGAGGGCCGCCCATGAATATCCTGGTTACCGGCGCAAGCGGGTTGATCGGTCAAGCGCTCCTTCCAGTCCTCACAACAGGTGGGCATCGCGTGACTTGTTTAGTGAGATTTAAGCCGCGGGGCGGAGAATCCCTGGTGTACTGGAACCCGGCTGCCGGGGATATTGACGCACCCAAGCTGGAAGGATTCGACGCGGTGGTTCACCTCGCTGGAGAACCCATCACCGGCAGGTGGACCGGTGAGAAAAAGACGGCAATCCGTGAGAGCAGAGTCAAAAGCACGCGCCTCCTGTGTGAAACACTGGCAAGGCTTTCAAAACCACCCCGAGTGCTTGTCGCGGCATCAGCCAGTGGTTACTACGGGGACCGCGGCGAGGAAGTGTTGAGGGAAGAAAGTGGAGCGGGTTCATCATTTCTCTCTCAGGTATGTCAGGAATGGGAAGCTGCGACAAAGGCAGCCGCAGAGAGCGGGATTCGAGTTGTCAACCTTAGGTTTGGTTTCATCCTGAGCCGTGCGGGCGGAGGGCTGGCCAAAATGTTGCCGGCTTTCATGATGGGAGAGGGTGGGAAGATTGGATCGGGAAAGCAATATATGAGCTGGATTGCAATTGACGACCTCCTGCAAATCATCTTGTTTGCGACCACCGCTGAGACGCTCAACGGTCCGGTCAACGCGGTGGCTCCAAATCCCGTCACGAATCTGGTATTCACCAAAACGCTTGCCCGTGTCCTCGGACGCCCTGCCATCTTCCCCATGCCAGCCTTCGCCATCCGCCTTGCTTTCGGCGAAATGGGGGAGGAACTACTCCTGGCCAGCACTCGCATCGAACCTGCGCGACTCCTGAGCGCAGGGTATCAATTCCGTTTTCCGGAACTTGAGGGTGCGCTGCGACATTTGCTGGGCAGGGGGTAGTGGTGTCATTTACGAAACGCCAGTCATTCCCGCGAAAGCGGGAATCCAGTCCGTAGACAGCTCATTTCCGAAGGTCTGCGCAGTGGATTCCCGCTTTCGCGGGAATGACTGTGGCCTGGAGTGCCCTGTCGCGCAAATGACACCACTACCAAGCAGAGAGTAATTCCACGTTCCCGGCGTGTATACTGGTTATCATGAAGATCAAAGTACTTTTTTTTGGTGTTACGCGAGACCTGACAGGGCTTCAACAAGAGCAAACGGAGATTCCCGAGGGTGTGAACCTGGACGGCCTGTGGGGCCGTTACGCAGCCCGCTTTCCTCGCTTGAAAGACCTCTCGCAGATGCTCTTGTTGGCCGTGAACGAAGAGATCGCGGAGGGAACAAGAGCCCTGAAGGATGGCGATGAAGTGGCGTTCCTGCCTCCGGTTAGTGGCGGCTCGAGCAGGGACTACTATTTGCTTACCCGCTTTCCCATTCCCACCGCGGATTTGGTGCGCCAACAGAAGGCGTCTGAGGATGGCGCCGTGGTGGTCTTCGAGGGTGTGGTGCGGAACAATTCGCGTGGGCGCAGAACTCTTCATCTCGAGTACGAGGCGTACGAGCCGATGGCCAAGCGCAAAATGGAGGAGATCGGTGGCGAAGCAAGGCGAAGATTTGAAATTGACCACATCGGCATGATTCACAGACTGGGACGGCTCGAAATTGGTGAGACCAGTGTGGCGATTATCGTCACTGCGGCTCACCGGCGCGCCGCCTTTGGCGCTTGCCAATTAGCGATCGACCGGCTGAAGGAAATCGTGCCTATCTGGAAGAAGGAGTATTTTGAGGACGGGTCCGTCTGGGCGGAGGGTGAGGGTCAGAGGCACGTACTGATCAACGCCGAGAAGTGAAAACGCGACGGGAGAGGAAAGACAACTGCGGAGATTCTTCGCTGCACTCAGAATGACAGGCATTGACGGCTCCGCTCAGAATGACATCTTGAGTCCGCTCCACCCCTTCCTGAGGGCTCATGGAGGAAAGACCTTACTCAGACATGACTATGGAAAGTTGCCTGAATACCGCAATCGAAGTTGCCCGCGAGGCGGGCGGCTTGCTCCTACAACATTTCCGGCAGCCTCTCGAGATCACGTACAAGCGGCGCTCGGACCTGGTGACCGAGGCGGATCGGAGATCGGAGACTTTGATCGTGGAACGGCTGCGAAGCCACTTCCCCGACCACGCCATAGTGGCGGAAGAAGGTGGCGGCCAAAAAACGGGATCTGATTACTGTTGGTACGTCGATCCGCTCGATGGGACAACCAATTTCGCCCACGGTTTTCCTGTCTTCAGCGTTACGCTGGGTCTGACCTGCCGTGGTGAAGTAGTGGCTGGGGTGGTGTATGACCCTACTCGCGACGAACTCTTTACGGCTGAGCGGGGGGCCGGGGCTTTTCTGAATAGCCAGCGCCTCCGCGTTTCGAACCATGAGGACCTGGCGGAATGCCTGGTGGCAACGGGTTTCCCACCCTTCGCAACGAATCACGAATTGAACGTCGAGTTTTATTTCCGTTTCACTCAGCTTACGCACGGTATTCGACGCGCCGGCTCAGCGGCTCTGGATCTCTGCTCCGTGGCGGCTGGCCGCTTCGATGGGTTTTGGGAGTTGAAACTCAACCCCTGGGACAAAGCCGCCGGCACGTTGCTGGTAGCGGAAGCCGGGGGCCTGGTCACCGGCATTACCGGTAAACCCTTCAATCTGCTCGGTGACGATATCTTCGCATCGAACGGTCTGGTTCACGATCAAATGCTCCGCGTGTTCAGCGAGATCCTGGAGCACCGAGGAAGTGGCGGGGTGCGGCACGACTAGGCACGGCCTTTCGTGATTGCGGTGATGCTTCCACCTGCTGTCATGCTGAGCCCGTTCGCTGTCATCCTGAGCGCAGCGAAGGATCTCTGCAGTTCGCTCAGGGTAAACTCCGCGAAGCATCCCGGTAGTTCGTCGATGAGCCGTTGGCAAGGAAGGACAACTGCAGAGATTCTTCGCTGCGCTCAGAATGACAGCGGCTCTCCCGCTTTCCCCCAAGGGGGAGAGGGGAGAGGCGATTCACGCGGAATCCGTGGGTTGAGGATCGAGAGGTTCAAATTGGCTGGACCCGTAAGACCGCAGCGGTTCCCCAGGCGCAGGGGGCTGATTACACTTTCTCTGAGCAGCCGCGAAAACCCTCCCGTCGCTTCTGCCTTTTCGCCTGCCCCTGAGATTACGGAAACCGAGGTGTGGTTGAACCGCCTCAGCCCTGCCCACGATGGGCTGAAGATTGCGCAACTGACCGACCTTCATCACAGCCTTTTCACTCCCCTGGAAGAAATCCAACGCGCCGTCCATATGGCCAATCACTTGCGGCCGGATGTGGTTGCGCTGACGGGCGACTACGTTACGCTTTCGCCTGCCTACATCTGGCCGGTAGCGAGGGCGCTTGGGAGACTGCGCGCCCGTTTGGGAGTGTTCGCTATTTTGGGCAACCATGATTTTCAGGTGGACCCGGAGGAGATTACGCGCGCGCTTCGCGCACAACGCATCCGCGTGCTCCGAAACTCCCATTGCGCTTTGCGGTCTCGTTCCGGCAACCTGTGGATCGTGGGGGTGGACGATCTTTGGTGGGAAGCGGAAGATATTCGCGCCGCTATGCGTTCTGTCCCTGCGCGCGACCCCAAAGTTCTTCTCTGCCATAACCCGCTTGGCATACGCCTGGCAGCGGCGCACGGGATTGACCTGATGCTATCGGGCCATACCCATGGCGGACAGGTTCGCCTTCCCATGGTAGGCTCAGTATATGGGCGGTCGAAGTTGGGCGAGCGCTTTGTGGAAGGCTGGAATCGGCTCGACGGAACACAAATCTACGTAAGCCGGGGTATCGGCAAAGTCCTTGTCCCGCTTCGCTTCGGCTGCCCGCCGGAGATTACTTGCCTGCGCCTACGGCG
>JBEKME010000061.1:0-37639 GCA_050008675.1 Terriglobia bacterium | reverse complement strand
AGGCTTCGGCCCGGTCCGGCCCGTCGCCGGCCTAAGCCGCTTGTCAGCTACCAGACTTACCGACGACTATCTGGGTGGGACTTCCACCCACTGGCGATCCGCGCCGTTGGGGCGCACACAACATTCCTGTCTCAAACGAGTAACTACCTTTGTTTTCATAGACATTCCAGCTTCATAGGGCACTACTGAAAGCCGGTCCTTTGTTTTCATAGACATTCCCGCATCGGTCCTTCATTTTTTAAAGTTACTAGTCTTTCTTTCCCTGTCGGCGGTGACATTGTGTCGTAGAGTGCGGTAAGGGCCAAAAGTCCCGCCAACTCCAACTTCCCTCAAGCGCAGTAGGCAGTCGGCAGTAAGCAGAAGGCAGAGAGCAGATACTCTTCATTCTGACCCCTGACTCCTGGTTTAGCGCCTGCCGTCTGAAACCTGCTCTTCCCCACTTGCCACCTACGACATACCTCCTACTGTCTACCACCTATCACATCTCTAGCCTCGTGTCAAGAGCAAAAACGCCGGATTCACACGAGCAGGAGTGTAGAGGCGGGGGCGATCCCGCCCTGCGGGATGCTGGTGGTCACGTCTGGAGGAATAAGTAGCGCAAGGCTCGCTTTCCAGCCTTGCGGCTTTTCCACCGCGGCGTGGTTTTGACGGCGCGGCTTCCCTTATTTGTATCCTGTAACCTGTCCCCAGTTCTTGACGGCGCGGCCTGGATGTTCTCGGAAAGCATATTCGGCGCGGGGCCAAGCCTAAAGCGGATTGTCCTGTTTGCGGCGCGGCAAGAACCCGCGTCGCTGGAAGAGCCGCAGGGCCGGACTGCGGGCCCTGCGCTACAAGCGGGGTGGGTGGGGTTGGCGCCGTCCGAGGGCCAGAGCAATAGGTGACAGTCCCGCCCTGCGGGATGAGAACGTATCCGACGACGCGGAAGCCCATCCCGCCCTGCGGGATCGCAGGTCGGCGAGCCTGGTGACGAATTTGACGGAAAAGCCGCAGAGTCTCTGAAAAACGAGACTCTGCGCTTATACCTACCCGCTAGATATTGGGCACTTGAGAGAAGGCGCTGCCAGGGAGAGCGACCGAGCCGAAGGCAAGCATTTGACTAATGGGCGGCCCGGGCATAGACTGAAAGCGAGATGGCAACAACCGCAAGAAACGTATCGCCGCTCGTGGTGCCGACCGCGATTCGGCGCAAGGCGGGTTTTAAGGGCGGGGATGAGCTGGAGTTCAAGGCAGCCGGCGGGGTAATCACGATTTCGCGCAAGCTCCCCGGTGCTGGTGATGAGTACACGCCCATGCAGCGACGGATCATCGACGCCCGGTTGACGGAAGCCCGCAAAGGCCCCTATCGTGGGCCGTTTGAGACCGCCGAGGAAGCTATTAGGTTTATCCGCAAAGAAATCAGGAACCGGAAGGTATTGAAATCGAAATAGTACACCTCCCTCATGAAGCTTGTCTTGTCGGATCGTGCGATTGAGTCCCTGAGTGATGCTCCTCCGAATGTCCGACGAGCTTTTGAAAAGCAGTTGCGGTTCCTGCTGAGCAACCTGCAGCACCCTTCCCTGCACGCCAAGAAGTATGACGAATCGAAAGACCTGTGGCAGGCACGCGTTAGCCGGAACTGGCGCTTCTATTTCACGATCATCAACGACACCTACCGCATTGAAGACGTGATTGCTCATCCCAAGTAAGCGGCTTTTCCCGCCGTGAATCTTTCAAAGCCGCAAACCTGCAAAAGACACAGGTCTGCGCTGCACTACCCGCTCCGAGTCGAAGAGGCGGGCGCGATCCCGCCCTGCGGGATGCTGGTGGTCACGTAATGAAGATGATTGAGGCCGTAAAAATGCCGCAGATGAGGCGTGCAAGGATTCTACCTCAGCCTCAGGCGGAATCAGCATGTCGCAGACATCACAAACCGATGTCTGCACCCGCGAGTACGAGCTACCGCACCCAGTCGCCGACGTAAGCAAAGAATTGCTCAAGAAGTAGCTTCGCATTGATCGGGAACTATGATAACTTACGAAATGGTCCCGTAGGATGAGACGATGCTAAGTGAATCTGTGAAGTCTGCCAACGCGGAAGTGGTCGATGAATCCTCTCAGGGGTTTCGGTTTTTCCTTGAGGAGCGAAGGTTTATCGCGGCTAACAAGGCCCACATTTGGAATGCTTATAGCGGCCGCTATATCGCCATTCTAGGGACTTCAATTCTGGACTCTGATACCGATTTTTCTGCGCTGGCGGAGCGGGTTTACAAAGGCTTTGGCTATCGGCGCATCTTCATGCCTTTTGTGGGAACGCATAGAGCTTACCGCATACCTTCGCCACGGCTGGCACGCTGAGAGCTGAGATGGCTTTGACCTTCGGGTACGGCACCGAATATGACCCGCCCGCGCCAGTGCTGACGGTGGCTGTTTCCCTGCCGGAAGGAGCAGCGGCTGAACGAACTGAGCAGATATCGGCCCTTTGCGATTCTGGAGCCGACCTAACCTGCCTTCCCGCTTACCTCATCGAAGCGCTTGGCTTGCTCGAGGTCGACGAGGTTCAAGTAGAAGGCTACGACGGATCGACGCAGATCAAACCCCTTTACGCGGCGCGATTGTCACTTCCAGACAGTCATTCCCACTTGGTTCGCATTATCCCTATAAGCTCGGGTGAAGCTCTGCTCGGACGTGACGTTCTCAACTCGTTACGGCTGGAGCTGAATGGTCCCCAACGCAGGCTTTCGTTGCTGTGACTCAACTGCGGGTACCGTGGTTCCCCTATATTTACGCCTAAGCGGGGGCAAGAATATTTGGCGCCCTTCATTCATAATTCAGCATTTCATGCCAGAGCAATAGGCGACAGTCCCGCTCTGCGGGATGAGAACGTATCCGACAATGCGGAAGCCCAGCTCGCCTGGCAGGCCGGCGAGCGTGGTGACGAATTTGCGCTTAAACCGCTCCGAGTCGAAGAGGCGGGCGCGATCCCCGGTGCTCTTCCCCACCTGCCGCCTATCACCTGGAATCTGGTCTTTCACTTCCTGAATCCCGAATCCTGAATGCAGTAGGCGGTCGGCAGTAAGCAGAAAGCGGAGGGCAGAAAGCAGAAGGCAGTCGGCGAAAAGCAGATGCCCTTCATTCTGACTCCTGACTCCTGAATCCTGACTCCTGTTCTTTCACTTCCTGAATCCCGAATCCTGAATGCAGTGGGCAGTCGGCAGTAAGCAGAAGGCAGAAAGCGGAGGGCAGAAAGCAGAAGGCAGTTGGCGAAAAGCAGATGCCCTTCATTCTGACTCCTGACTCCTGAATCCTGACTCCTGTTCTTTCACTTCCTGAATCCCGAATCCTGAATGCAGAGGGCAGTCGGCAGTAAGCAGAAGGCAGAAAGCGGAGGGCAGAAAGCAGTTGGCGAAAAGCAGATGCCATTCATTCTGACTCCTGACTCCTGACTCCTGACTCCTGACTCCTGTTCTTTCACTTCCCGAATCCCGAATCCTGAATGCAGTAGGCAGTCGGCAGTAAGCAGAAGGCAGTCGGCGAAAAGCAGATGTCCTTCATTCTGACTCCTGACTCCTGAATCCTGAATCCCGAATCCTGAATCCTGTTCTTCCCTCTGCCTCAAGCACCATCAGCATGTCGCAGACATCACAAACCGGCGTCTGCGCCACCCGCCACAGCCTTCCAGGACAAGGCTAGGCTGCCTGGCGTTGACATTATGATATTGCACGCAATATCCTATGGAAGTGAGGCTCTCCTATGTGCTCGACACGGATGTGCTGGTCGCAGCCTTGCGAAGCAGTCGGGGTACGTCACGACAGCTTTTGCGTTGCGCGCTGGACCATCGTTTGGAATTGCTGCTTTCTGTTCCCCTCATACTCGAGTACGAGGCTGTGCTCACTCGGCCTCAACACTTGGCCGCGTGCGGACTGAGCGCTGCGGAGGTCGAGCGAATCATAGACGATCTGGCAGCGGTAGCCCATCCGGTCAGGCTTGCATTTCGCTGGCGACCGAGGTTGTCAGATCCCAATGACGACATGGTTCTGGAAACGGCCGTGAACGGGAACGCCCATGCTATCGTGACATTTAACCGGCGTGATTTCGAAGGCGTCAGCAGGGACTTTGGTTGCGCCGTGATCTTGCCCGGAGCGGCACTGCAACAGATGAGGAGTTCAAATCCATGAGAAGAAGTAACTTTGCCTTGCGGCTACAGCCCTCGTTAATGGAGGAAGCCCGCAAGGCGGCGGACTCGGAAGGGGTAGCGTTGAATCAACTCATCAATGTCGCCGTGGCGGAAAAGGTATCCGCTTTGCGGACCGGGGAATATTTCCGGGAGCGAGGTCGCCGTGCTGATCGTGCAGAAACGCTTCGAATCCTGGACCGCGCTGGAAAGGGGAATCCTCCCATGGAAGGCGATGAACTTCCCCCAGATTGGGAAAGAGAAGGCGAAATCGAAAGGCCGAGCCGCAAGACGGCTCCTCAAGTTGGCGCGCCCAAGAAACCTGGAAAAAAAGAAAGCGTCCGCCAGTAATCGATTTTTTCACACTTTCTTACGCCGTGGGCTACATTCTTTCGCCCGCTGAGCGGGCTGATTTCTTCAACGAACTTTTGACTCAGGACACTAGAACATCTGGTAAAGTCCGCTTGCTTGTTGCATCCCGCACCGGCTCAAGCCAGAATAGTGCTGCCAGGAGTTCTGCCCGCGGGTTCTCCGATGAGGGGAATGGAGGGCCCGCCCGAACATGGGTGGCGCGCCAAAGGCTGAAAGTCACATGTCGAGGAGGCGCAACGCTGAAAGGCGCGCGTTGCGTTACAAGGGGGCGGCATGAAGGCAGCAGCAAGTGTTTTGGGTTTAGTCATTGTGCTGGCCATTGTCTGGATGGTAATCAAGACGCAGTTCACACAGGGTCCGACGGGCGGGTCCCCGCCCAAGCAGGTGATCGACGTGGTGGGTGTGAAAACTGATCTGTTGGCGATTGCGCAGGCGGAGCGCCTTTACCTGGCCAGCCACGGGTCCTACGCCAGCATCGACCAACTCCAGCAGGAGGGAGCGATCAGTTTCTCCGGCGCCAACCGTTGGGGTTACAATTACATCGCTGACGTCAACGACGGCCAGCATTTCAAGATCACGGCGGCGCCTTCCGATCCCGCCAAGATAGGCTGGCCGACGCTGTGGATAGATGAGAATATGGAAGTGACACAAGCGAGGTTCCCATGCGAGTAGAAGCTCGAGCACCGGCAAGAGTAGATCTGGCGGGCGGCACAGTTGACATCTGGCCGCTCTACCTTTTTCATCCGGGGGCCCAGACGGTTAACATCGCCATCCGCTGTTACGCCTCCTGCGTGATTGAGACGCGGCCGGACCGGCATATCGTTCTGGTTTCCCAGGACCGGGAAATTCGGGAGACTTTCGAAGACCTTGCTGATCTGGCGCGCGGCAAGTCCCGGCTACCTTTGGTTCGAGAGTTGGTAGTTTTTTTCGAGCCGAACCGAGGGTTAAACATTGAGACCAGTTCGCAGGTTCCGGCGGGCGCCGGCCTGGGCGGTTCCTCGGCCCTAAACATCGCGCTCTGCGGAGGCTTGGCGCGCGTCACCGGCAAGCACATCACCCGCACCCAAATCCTCGAAATCGCGAAGAATGTGGAGGCTATCGTGATCCGCGTTCCCACCGGCTGGCAGGACTATTTCCCGGCGCTTTACGGAGGGGCGAACGTGGTCCACTTGGCGTGCGACGGCGTGAAACGCGAGAAGCTTCCGGTTTTTGTTTCCGACCTGGAAAAGCGCTTTGTCCTTTGTTACACGGGCCAGCCTCGAGATTCAGCCATCAATAACTGGGAAGTGATGAAGTCGCACATTGACGGCGAGGAGCAAGTGCGTCGCAATTTTGACCAGATTACGACCATTGCCAGCCAGATGCGGGAAGCCCTCCTGACCGGAGACTGGAAAGATGTGGCGGAGTTGCTGGCTTTGGAGTGGGAAAACCGCAAACAGAATTTCAAAGGCATTTCCACACCCACCATCGACAACATGATAGAGCAAACGCAAAAACAAGGAACGGTCGCCGCCAAAGTCTGTGGGGCTGGGGGCGGAGGCTGCGTGGTCTTCATGGTAGAGCCCGGAACGAAGCCTGCAGTCGAGGATGCTCTGACTCAACTCGGAGGGCAGATTATCAACTTCGCCGTCTCGCGCACCGGCCTGGAAGTCTGGGCGGACCAGCCCGGCCGAACTCAGGATAACCCGGAGAAAAACCTGCCATGACGCTTGAAGACTTCTTCCTTCTGGATGGGAACCTCCGGCCCGTTTGGCGGTTCTTCTTGTCCGTCGTGCTGGTCTTCCTCGCTTATTCGCTTGCTTATCTCCTGGCACGAGAGGTTCGGGATCTCATCCCGCGAGCCAGCGCGTGGTACGGTTTCTCCTTTCTTTTCGAACTCTTGGCCCTCCTGGGCTCTTTCAAGCTTATGACTCGGCTCTTCGAGCATAAGCCGCTGGGTGTGATTGGCGTGGCCTTTCATCCTTGCTGGGTGAAAGAACTGTGCGTGGGCCTGGGAATCGGCGGGATCATAATGGTCTCGTTGGGGGGAGCCGAAGCGTTGCTGGGTCTGGCACGCTTTGCCCGTAACACGCTTCCGGCAAGGGCTGAGCTCGCCTACGGAAGCTGTTGGTTCCTGGTTTTGTTGATCGCCGCCACGAACGAGGAGCTGGTTTTTCGAGGCTATCCCTTCCAGAAGCTTGTGGAGTCATTGGGGCCGCCCGCAGCCGTGGCCGCGAGTTCGGCGTGCTTTGGCTTGGCGCATCTCGGAAATTCTCATCACACCTGGATTTCGACCCTCAATACCATGCTGGTAGGCATTCCTCTCTCCATCGCCTATCTTCGTACGCGTTCGCTGTGGATGCCGGTGGGAATGCACTTCACATGGAACTACATTCAGGGTTTCGTCTTTGGACTTCCGGTGAGCGGCTACACATTTTCCCCTTCCGTGCTCAATGCCCAGGTTCATGGCGCCGCTTGGTTGACCGGCTCTGGATACGGGCCGGAGGGGGGGCTACTCTGTACAATCGCAGTAGTGGGCGCGGGGATTTATCTTTTTTCCGCACGCATCCGAATGAGTGAGAGAATGAGGGAACTGGTCCTCGGCCCCTCCCAGGATGCGGCCACCAACGCGGCCATTCATGTTTCGCCGGGACCCGATCCTGGGGAGGATGGAGCGGCTTAAATGCGCGGCTTGTACTCCTGGATAACGGGGGAAGGCGCGGCGGGGTTCTGGCTTCGCTGCCTTGCAGGGCTCTGTCTCACCTTTGCGCTATCGCCCGCTGTTTTCCCCAAGGAGCAATCCCAAAGCGACACTCACATTCAGCTTATCCGTGGGCTGCTGCGCGAAGTTGCGGTAAGCAAAGTGCCCTTGCCGCGAGGCAAGAAGGGGGTGCGCGTGGACCCACAAGGCAAGCTGGACAAGGCCGACGCTGATTCCCAGCTCAGTGCCCAGGGCATGGCGATCAAGCCCGGCATGCCGGTGGAAATCAGCAAGATCACCTTCAAGCCCAAGGCGATTGTGTTTGAGATTAACGGTGGCGGGAAAAAGTCCAGCAAGTGGTACCAGCACATCGAGGTAGGGATAGGAGGGGCGACGACTCCCATTAGCCAGCAACCGCCTCCGCTGGCCTATGGCTCGTGGGTCACGCTGGTGTTTCCCGGCAAGGTTCCCAAACTGAGCGTCGATGAGGTAAAGCAGGCTTTGGGAAATGTGCTCGATTTCAGCCGCCACTCGCCTACCGTCCTCTATTCGCCGGAGGTGCCTCCCCAGATCAAAGAGGCCATCAAGAATCACCAAGTGATCGTCGGCATGGACCGCGACGCCGTCCTTTCCTCCAAGGGTCCGCCGGACCGCAGGGTGCGCGAAGTGCGCGAAGGCGTCGAACAGGAGGATTGGATCTACGGGTTGCCCCCTCACGTGCTCTTTGTTACCTTCGACGGGGACTCCGTGATCAACGTGCACCAGTACTAGAAGTCAGGAGTCAGAAGTCAGGAGTCAGAAGTCAGGAGTCAGGAGTCAGGAGTCAGAAGTCAGAAGTCAGAAGCCAGAAAGAATGGCTTGTGGGGGCTGAAAGCTGAGAGCTGATAGCTGAAGGCTGAAGCGAGGGGACGGGCTCTGCTGTTGGTGAATCTATCGGGAACCTGCCTGGGTGAAATCGTCGCTGCGCGTCGGCAGCAGATCGAGGAAGCGCGAGCGCGCAGGCCGCTCGAAACCCTGAAGCACGCTGCCAAGGCAAGGTCGGAGAGGCGCGACTTTGCCGCCGCTCTCTCGGGCGGGCCTCTGCGGCTTATCGCAGAACTAAAGCGCGCCTCACCTTCGCGGGGAATACTCCGGCAGCAATACCGGCGCGACGCAATCGCCCAAAGCTACGAAGCCGCAGGCGCTTCAGCTCTTTCCGTCTTGACCGAAGAGCGCTACTTCCTCGGCTCGCTGGATGACCTGGAAACGGTTCGCGCTGCCGTCCGTTTGCCGGTTTTGCGAAAGGACTTCATCCTCGAGGATTACCAGATCTACGAAACTGTGGCGGCGGGGGCGGATGCGCTGTTGCTCATCGTGGCGGCGCTTTCCGATGAAGACCTGAGAAGGTCCGTCGAGCTTTGCCAGGGCCTGCAAATTGCCCCCTTGGTGGAGGTTCATGACGAGTCCGAACTCGAGCGCGCGCTTGGGGCCGGCGCCAGAATCATCGGCGTTAACAATCGCGACCTCAAAACACTCGAGGTGGATTTGGAAACTTCGCTTCGCTTGCGCCCCGGAATTCCAGCGGGGAGTATCGCGGTAAGCGAGAGCGGAATCAAAACCTCGCAAGATTTGCGCAGCCTTGCTGAAGCAGGGTACCACGCGGCCCTCATCGGAGAGAGATTCATGACGACGGCTGATCCTGGAGCGGCATTGCGGCAAATGCTGGAAGGGATGAGAGCGCCTTCCGCCCCATGCTTGTCATCCTGAGGAGTCCCGCTCTTTGGGACGACGAAGGATCTCAGCAGTTCGCTGCGAACCCGTCAACTGACGGACTGCACGACCACGCAAAGGAACTACAGGGATTCTTCGGCCCCCAAAGAACAGGGGCCTCAGAATGACAGGAGCCAAGCTGGTGGTCCTGAGGAGTCGTTGCGGACGTGAAGCATGCCGACGCGCATCAAAATCTGCGGGCTCACGCGACTGGAGGATGCGCAACGGGCGGCCGAGCTGGGAGCGGCAGCACTCGGATTCAACTTTTATCCGCTTTCCCCCAGGTACATTGAGCCGGCAGCGGCGCGAGCGATCATCCGGCGCTTGCCGCCCTTTGTCGCCGCCGTGGGCGTCTTTGCGAATGAAACGGATGCCGGGCAGGTGATTTCACAGGCGCGAGAGGCAGGCGCAACAACCGTCCAGGTGCACGGCCCCAGGTTTCCGGCTCTGGATGAATTGCTTGCCGTTTTCACGCTGCTGGTGGCGGTGGCGGTGCGCGAAGGTTTCAAACCGGAGGTGCTCCGCAAAATCAAACCGAGCGCCTACTTGCTCGATGCCTTTGATCCAGACCGGCTGGGCGGCACGGGAAGAACATTCGACTGGAAAGCCGCGCGGGAAGCAAAGCAATATGGGCCGATCATCCTGGCCGGGGGGCTGACCCCTGAGAACGTTGCCCGGGCTGTTCGAGAGGTCCACCCTTTCGCTGTCGACGTGGCAAGCGGCATCGAGTCGGCTCCGGGAATCAAGGACGCCGCCAAGCTGCGGGCTTTCTTTGCCGCAGTTGCGGAGGCGGACAAGCAGTGAGAGTAGCGCCGCCAGCCCCGCTTCATCGTGGGGTTGGGCGGCATTGTTTGGCGCCGGCAAGACCCCGATAGGTCGGGGCAGGTTGCTGGAGGTACATCCGCCATAGCGGGTGATGAAGGGGTCGAAATCGATGGCATTGGAACCGCGACAGTCCCACGCAGTGGCGCCGCCCTCCCGGCGGCATTTATGGCCGGATGCGGGCGGGCGCTTCGGGGAATTCGGCGGGCGCTATGTGCCTGAAACGCTCATGCACCCCGTCGAGGAGCTCGAACAGGCGTATCAGGCTACGCGCAACGATGCGAAGTTCCAGGCTGAGCTTGCTCACCTTTTGAAGCATTTCGCGGGAAGGCCGACGCCGCTCTTTCACGCCCGGCGGCTGACTGAGCATCTGGGCGCAGCGCAGATCTACCTGAAGCGCGAAGACCTGCTGCACACGGGCGCCCACAAGATCAATAACTGCCTGGGGCAGGGCTTGCTCGCCAGGAGAATGGGCAAGACGCGAGTGGTGGCGGAAACCGGCGCCGGGCAGCACGGCGTGGCCACCGCCAGCGTGGCGGCACTTTTGGGCCTTGAATGCGTCGTCTACATGGGCGAAGAGGACATGGCGCGGCAAGCTCCCAACGTCTTCCGCATGCGCCTGCTGGGTGCGAGCGTGGTGGGAGTTTCCTCCGGCAGCAAGACGCTCAAGGATGCCATCAACGAAGCCATGCGCGACTGGGTGACCAACGTTCAAAACACCCATTACCTGCTGGGCTCGGTGCTGGGGCCGCATCCTTACCCGCTCATGGTGCGCGAGTTTCAGCGGGTGATCGGGCAGGAAGCTCGCAGCCAGATGCTGGCGGAAATCGGCAGACTGCCGGACGCGCTTTTCGCCTGCGTGGGCGGCGGCAGCAACTCCATCGGCCTATTCTACGACTTCATTCCGGATCGCGAGGTGAAGATGGTGGGAGTGGAAGCTGGCGGTCGTGGGCCCAGTCTCGGTGAGCACGCGGCGCGGTTTGCGGGCGGGAGGCCGGGAGTCCTTCACGGTACTTACACCTACGTGCTCCAGACTGAGGATGGACTGATCTCGAATACGCACTCGGTTTCGGCGGGTCTCGATTACCCTGCCGTTGGCCCGGAACACGCCGCGCTCTACCAGCAGGGCCGCGTGGAATACACCCAGGTGAGTGATGAGGAAGCCCTCCAGGCCGCGCGACTTCTTGCGCACAAGGAAGGCATTATTCCGGCGCTGGAATCCGCTCATGCGCTGGCGGAGGTCATCAAGCGCGCCCCGAAGATGAGCCGCGAGGCGGTGCTCATCGTGAACCTTTCCGGGCGCGGGGATAAAGATCTAGGAATTTTTCAGTCTAGGGGGGTGCTGTGATCGCCTGCCTAGCTAGCGTGCTACACTGGAGAGTGAGGTTCGCCAAATCATGAAGATCAAGGTTGTGCTCGAGCCGAGTGACGAGGGTGGCTACACCGCATACGTTCCGTCTCTGCCGGGGTGCATCAGCGAAGGCGAAGACGTCAAGGAGGCCCTGGCAAACATCTACGAGGCTATTGGGCTCTATCTCGAGTCCACCGGGGATGACCTGGTTTCATCGGAGCACGCTCTGGTCAAAGAGATTGAGTTGTGAGCAAGATTCCCAGCTTGCCTTACGACCGGGTTGTGCGAGCCTTACAACGGGACGGCTGGACCGTCGTGCGCCAACGGGGAAGTCACTTGCGGCTGCAAAAGAGAGTGGGAGATGAGCTGCTAAAGGTCACGATACCGGCGCATCGCCCGATTAAGCGTTCAACCCTGGCTCACATTCTCAAGCAGGCGCGCCTCGACCTGGAAGCGTTTCTCCAACTTTTGTGAATGCAGTAGGTTTGCTCGGGCTTTCCAAATCTCCCGTTGCTGTGGACCGTGAATGTCTCGAGTACTCGTGTCTCGAATAGAAACTCGTTTTCGCGAGCTGCGCGAGCGGCAGGCGAAAGGGCTGGTGGTGTACTTCACGGCTGGCGACCCCACGCTCGAGGCCACAGGTGACCTGCTCACCGCCTTGGACCGTGCGGGTGTGGACGTGATTGAGCTGGGTGTTCCCTTTTCCGACCCGCTCGCCGATGGCCCCGTGATCCAGCGGGCTTCCGAGCGCGCGCTGAAAGCCGGGACGACGCTGCGGCGAATCCTGGAACAGTTTCCACGCTGGCGTGAATCCGTGCAAGCGCCCATCATTCTATTCAGCTACTACAATCCTATCTTGCAGTACGGGCTGGAGAAATTTGCGCGGGATGCCGCGCAGGCCGGTGTGGACGGGGCACTGGCGGTGGACCTTAGCCCTGAGGAGGCGTCGCCTTACGTGAGCGTCCTGCGCGCACGGAACCTCGATACAGTTTTCCTGGCCTCGCCCACCTCAACGGACGCGCGGCTCGAGCAGGCGTCGAAGCTTTCCACGGGTTTTCTTTATTTGGTTTCCCGCACCGGCGTGACGGGCGAGCGCAGGGAGATTTCCTCGAGCGTCCGGCCGCTGGTGGAGCGGGCTCGGCAGCACACTTGGCTGCCCTTGGCGGTGGGTTTCGGCATTTCCAATCCTGCCCAAGTACGCGAGGTGCAGTCGGTCGCGGATGCGGCAGTGGTAGGCAGCGCGCTAGTGCATGCCATCGAAGAGCGGTACGCTAGAGAGGGGGCAGGGGCGATTGAGCGGTTCGCCCGCTGGCTCAAAGAGGGAACGGGGGAGAGGACTGCATGAGCGATCTCGATGCCTGGCGCAAGCGGATTGACGAGATCGATCAACAGCTCCTGAAGCTGCTGAATCAGCGCTCGCAGTGCGCGGTCGAGATAGGTCACCTCAAGAAGAAGATGCAGCTACCGGCCTGGCAGCCGGCGCGCGAGGTGGAGATACTGCGCAACGTCGTGAAATCCAATCCGGGGCCGCTGGACGACGCGGCTATCCGCCGCCTCTTCGAGCGCATCATTGACGAAGCCCGGTCGCTGGAGCGCCATGCAATGGACAGCGGCAGTCTTCTGCAGAAGGAGTAACGGACCATGGTGGTGGTAATGCAAGAGGGCGCGACGGAAGATCAGATCCAGCGCGCCATCAACAAGCTGATGGAGATGGGGTTCGATATTCACCGTTCCACCGGAGCACGTCAAACGGTCCTGGGCGCGGTCGGCGCCTTAGTCGATTTTGACACCCGCGACATCGAGCTCCAGGAAGGCGTGGAGGAGGTAGTGCGCATCTCCGCGCCCTACAAACTGGCCAGCCGCCATTTCCGCCCTGAAGGCTCCGTCATTCAACTAGGGAAAGGCGTGGCCGTGGGGGGCGAGCAAGTGGTGATGATGGCCGGCCCGTGCAGCGTGGAGAGCGCCGAACAGATTGAAACCATCGCCGCATTGATGGCGAAGGAGGGGGTACGCGTGCTGCGCGGCGGCGCGTTCAAGGCGCGGACCTCACCTTACAGTTTCCAGGGATTGGGGAAGAAAGGGCTGGAACTGATGCGGGCCGCCGCCGACAGGCACGACCTGCTGGTCGTCTCGGAAGTAATGGACCATACCCAAATCCCCCTGATGATGGAGTGCGTTGACGTGCTTCAGGTGGGCGCTCGCAATATGCAGAACTATAACTTGCTCAAGGAGGTGGGGAAAGTCTCCAAGCCCGTGCTGTTGAAACGCGGCATTTCCGCCACCCTCGAAGAGCTTCTGCTTTCCGCCGAATACATCATGGCGGGAGGAAATTACGACGTCATTCTCTGCGAACGGGGCATCCGCACCTTCGAGAGCTACACGCGAAACACCTTGGATATCTCCGCAATTCCCGTCATCAAGAAACTCTCGCACCTTCCGATTATTGTCGATCCGTCGCACGGCACCGGCCGGCGCGATAAAGTCCCGCCTATGGCGCGCGCGGCAGTGGCAGCGGGCGGGGATGGATTGTTGATCGAAGTCCACGATGATCCGGAGAAAGCTTTGAGCGACGGCGCCCAGTCGCTTTATCCCGCGCAGTTTGAGCAGTTGATGAGGGAATTGCGCATGATTGCGCCGGCGGTGGGACGGACGATTTGACCGCAAGTGGTGGTTGGCGCGAATTTCGAATAGTAAATAGTGAATAGTAAATAGTGAATTGTGAATTATAAAGTTTCAGCCGTTTAACTTCCCTTGTTCTTCTCCCGTCCCCGGGAGGAAGAAAACAGCGGGTACGCCGCAAATAGGCGACTGAACGATTCAAGTGCTTATAGCGGTATACTTTATACTTCACCATTTACTATTCACTATTCATAATTTCCAGTGGATACGACTTTTAACAAAGTTGCGATTGTCGGACTGGGCCTGCTGGGCGGGTCCTGGGGACTGGCGCTGAAGAAGTACGGCTTGGCAGTCCGCCGCATCGGCTACGGGCGCGCCTCGACAGTTGGACGCGCGCTTGCCGCGGATGCCGTGGACGAAGGGACGGATGACCTCGGCAAGGCCGTCCGGGATGCCGACCTGATCATCCTCGCCGCGCCGGTGGGCGCAATCCTGGATTGTATTCCCCGATTGAAGGAGATGGCGTCATCGAGAGCGCTGGTGACTGATGTCGGCAGCACCAAACGGCTCATTTGCGAGCGCGCGCGGGAGACTATGGGCGATGCCCCATTGTTCCTGGGAGGGCATCCCCTGGCCGGGAAAGAACGGTCCGGCGTTGAAAATGCCGAGGCCACGCTCTTCACCAATGCTCGCTATGTTTTGACACCGCTTGAAGATCGCCATCTCGAGGACACTCGCATCAAGGCTTTCGTCTCCCTGGTCACAGCCATTGGCGCGCGCCCGCATATCATGGATCCCGCCAGCCATGACCGCGCCCTTGCCTTCCTCAGCCACCTTCCTCAACTTCTTTCTTCCGCACTGGCCAGCCTGATTGCAGAGGAGAGCCTCGAATCGCGATTCCCGCTGGAACTTGCGGCCTCCGGCTTCCGGGATGTGACGCGGCTGGCGGAAAGCCCTTACTCCATTTGGCGTGACATTTGCCTTACCAACCTCGAGAATATCCAGCAAGCGCTTGAAGCCCTGGTTGAAAAGCTTGAGTTCATCAAGCAGCACTTGAGCGACCACGAATTGGAGCGCGAGTTCCAGCAAGCTTTGAAGCTGCGAGAAAAACTGCGGGGAGCAGGCTGAAGTCTGGCCAGCCTTGCCTAGCAGCGGCAGGCGAATGTGAAGGGGCTTTTGAGGCATCCTGAATCAACAGCATGACTAGGTTTAAGGTGGATTCGTAACGCTGAATCGGATGCATCTCCGTTTCGTAAACTTTATCGAACAAGCGTCGAAAAATATCTTTCCAAGCACTGTAATACTTGCGGCACTGCTTCTCAGTTCCAAGCATCTGCCCGTATGTTCCGCATAGTAGTGCGTGTGTAATCTTCCGGCGATGAGGATTTGCTTGTTTTGCGAGGGCCATTTGCACATCACTCAGCTTGACTAAGACAAGATCGTTGGGCGTTGGTTTGTCAGACACAGCCCGCTGCTAGCTTGGTGCGGCCATTGCCCGTTCGAGAGTTTCCCGAATGAAGCGCGTATAGGGGATACCCCGCGCCTTTGCCCGAGCCTTCACCGCCGCCAGCAACGGCTTCGGCACGCGCATGTTGACCTGCTCGTCTTTCTTCTCGAATTCAAACTGCGCCGGTTTGAACTGCGAAAAATCAAGCTTGGACAGGTCCTGAGCAAGAAATGCCTCAGCTTGCCTATCGGTTTTGAGTCGTGGCACTTTCTTTTTCATAGGCCGCAATCTCCTTAGCGTGCATATACCGAGCCGTCACCGGGCGAATGAGGCGGCGTTCGTTTTTCGTCCGTATCGTGAAGGCCACGAATACGGGCCGTCCTGTGCTTATTCTTCCCACCGCAATCAAGCGGTCCTCGTCCGCCGAGTGCTTTGGGTCGGGCGCGATGCGGGGCCTGTGCGCAAAAAGGGCCTCAATCTGCGTAACCGAAACTCCATGCTTCTGGCACTTCGTGCGGTTGCCGTCGTCCCAATCAAATCCGCTGACCCGCAAATCCATCATAGCACGAAACTACACAAACGTATATACATATGTCAACTGCAAATCTTGTCCATTTAGAGAAATCGTCGGTAATGGCCTAACGATAGCGCCTAACCATAGCGCATCGTGGTCGTGCGGAATCGGTGTTAAAATGCAAACATGAGGGTGTTCTATAAGCTGACCTAAATGTTTGGCTGGCTTTATCGCCTTGAGCGGCGTATTCTTCACCTTGGATTGGCCGCCCTCCGTATGGGGGCTGGGTAAGACATCGCCACGGTCATCCCTAGATCGCCTCGAAGGTGCAGCATGGAAATCAATAACATTGTGATCGTAAGCTTGGCTACCCCAAAGGAAAAAATCTGGGGCCAACTGCTCCAGCTCGACACCAAAGGCGTGACGGTGCGCGGGATCGAACTCAATTCCTTCGATGATTTCGTGCGCCAGATCGTCGGCCGCGAGGAATGCAGCGTGGGAATGACCCAGGTCTTCTATCCCATGCACCGTGTGGAGCGGGTCGCCCTCGATGAATCCTGCGGCTCCATTCCCTCGCTTTCTGAACGATTCCATAGCCTGGTCGGATTGAGCCTCCAGGAATACCTCGGGATCGAGATGCCACAGGTCTGATAAAGCAGTTGACAGTCGACAGTTGACAGTCAACAGTTAGGGCCAAGGCCTGTCTAGGATTCTCGTGCTGTTTCCGAAGCGCATGCTGCGGATAACAATTGTTTATGACCTTCAACCAAGTGCTGAAAAGGCTCAAGTCGAAATCTAACCCGGCGGCGGTTCGTGGCATGGCGAGGTTCGGTATCAAGGCTGCCAAGGCCTACGGCTGGTCCGCTCCGGCATTGAAGAAGTTTGCCAGAGAAATCGGCAAAGACCATGATTTGGCTCTGCGGTTGTGGTCCACGGGGATTCTCGAAGCACGGGCTCTCGCCGGTTTGATTGACGAGAAGGAAAAAGTGACGGAACCGCAGATGGAAGCTTGGGCGAAGGATTTCGATTCCTGGGCAGTGTGCGATGGGACTTGCCTGAACCTTTTCCGGCACACGCCTTTTGCTTACAAGAAATGTCGGGAGTGGAGCGAGCGGCAAGAGGAGTTCGTCAAAAGGGCGGCGTTCGCGCTCCTGGCGTGCTTGGCCGTGAGTGATAAGCCGGCAAACGACCGCGTGTTCCTTCATTTCCTGCCGCTCATCAGGAGGCAAGCCGTTGACGAGCGGAATTACGTGAAAAAGGCCCTAAACTGGGCGCTCCGCCAAATCGGTAAACGCAACCGAAAGCTCAACCAAGCGGCTGTCAAGGCCGCGCAGGAGATCCAGGGATTGAATTCACCCAGCGCCCGCTGGATTGCCTCGGATGCGCTGCGGGAGCTCGAGAGCCCTGCGGTGCAGCGAAGAATGTCACGTATACTGGGTTAAGATTTGACACCCGCGAAGCAGCCTAGCTATATTGTCTGGACACCATGGCTTCTCGTATCCTGACACCCGCCAACCAAATCACCATCCTTCGCCTGGCTTTTGTTCCCTTCTTCGCCATACTGGTCGTGGCTCAAGAATACCGCGGCGCCCTCGCGGTACTCACCGCGGCTGCACTCTCGGATATGGTGGATGGCATGGTGGCGCGCCGGCTGAAGCAGGAGACTCCGCTGGGCGTGGCGCTTGACCCGATCGCCGATAAACTCCTGATGACCACAGCTTACCTGACGCTGTCCTTCCGGGACGCGCTGCCCTGGTGGCTGACGATTCTGGTGATTGGCCGCGACGTCGGCATCATCATTACGGCGCTGCTGATTAGCCTGGTTGCCGGGTATCGCCCTTTTCGACCGACTATTTTGGGAAAGGCATCGACGGCCGCCCAGGTGGCCACCGTGTTTGCGGCGGTGAGCTTCCAGGCCCATGTGCCCTTCGTGCGGGGGGGCTTGGTTCAAATCTGTGTCTACCTTGCGGCCGCCCTTACCGTTGCCTCCGGCATTTATTATGGGATTGTGGTCCGCAAACGCTATGGGCAGCATGCTCCAGACCAGGCAGTGTAAGCAGTCGAAGAGTCGAGGAGTCGAAAAGTCGAAAGGTCGAAAGGTCCAAAAGTCGAACAGCCGAACAGTTCACTCTTCAACCTGTCAACTTCTCGACTCTTCGAGGCCTGCGCGAATTGACGTGACACCGAGGGCGGTGTAGACTGCCCTATTTGCTGCTCTGGGTCGGTTTCCAGCCTTCCCAGGGGAGTTTCTTGTTCTTCGCACGATCCAAGATCTGAACATGGGGGTATGAACCGTGGCAACCACTATATTTGAATACTATCACGAGAATCGTGAGCGGTTTCTGCAAGGCTTAATGAGCCTGTTGAGGATTCCAAGCATCAGCACTCTATCTGAACACAAACCGGATATCCGGCGCGCCGTCGAGTTTCTGGCGAACGAGCTTCGGGAAATGGGGATGAAGAACGTCGAAATCATCGAAGGCAAGGAGAACCAGCATCCGCTTCTTTATGCGGAATGGTTGGAGGCGCCCGGCAAGCCGACATTGCTGCTTTATGGGCACTACGACGTACAACCACCCGATCCCCTCGAGGAATGGGTGTCGCCGCCGTTCGATCCTGCCATCCGCAATGACAACCTCTATGCCCGTGGCGCCGTCGATGACAAAGGGCAGACCTATCTTTTGGTCAAAGCGGTGGAAGGATTCCTGAAGACCGAAGGCAAGCTGCCGATCAACATCAAGTTCCTGCTCGAGGGCGAAGAGGAAGTGGGGGGCGAGCACATCGAGGAATACGTGGCGGCCCATGCGGAGCGGCTGAAAGCTGACGCGGCGCTGGTCTGCGACACGGAAATGTTCGCACCGGAACTGCCCACCATCACCACCGGCCTGCGCGGCCTTGTTTACACTGAACTGGAAGCGCGCGGCGCCGCCCACGACCTGCATTCCGGGTCGTATGGCGGAGCTGCTCCGAATCCCTTCCAGGCCCTGGCGGAGATGGTCAACAACCTCAAGGGGCCGGATGGAAAGATCCGAATTCCGGGCTTTTACCAGCGCGTGAAAAAACCGAGCGCTAAGGAATTGGCGGCTTGGGCGCGGTTACCCTTCAAAGAGAAGGCGTTCCTGCGCAAGGAAATCGGCGCCAGCGCCTTGATCGGAGAGAAAGGCTACTCGGTGCTGGAACGTGTTTGGGCCAGGCCGACACTCGAAGTCCACGGCTTCCAAGGTGGCTTCACGGGCGAAGGCGCCAAGACGGTTATTCCGGCTTATGGTGTGGCCAAAATCAGTATGCGGCTGGTTCCGGACATGGACCCCAAAGAAGTGATCCGGCAATACACCACCTACGTGAAAAAGATCACGCCCAAGGGCATCAAGACGTCGGTGCGGGTGATCAGTTCGGCTCCCCCTTCCGTGGTGAGCACGGAGAGCCGTTGGATCGCTGCCGCTGCCCAGGCTATGGAACAGGTCTTCAAGAACAAGACGGTCTACATCCGCTCGGGCGGCTCCATCCCCATCGTGGGTGTTTTCCAGAAAAATCTGAAAATACCCAGCGTGATGATGGGCTTCGGTTTGCCGGACGACAATCTGCACGCCCCCAATGAGAAGTTCCACCTGCCCAATTTTTATCGCGGCATTGACGCGGTGGGGAGGTATTTCGAGCTTTTGGGACAGTGAGGAGGCTGAAGGGTGAAGTGTAAAGTGTAAAGGCTAAAGCGTGAAGGGCGACCCCTTAACCTTTAGCCTTTAACCTTTACCCGTCCCCGCACATCCTCGATAAATTCGTCCACCCGAGTGTAGCCCAACTCCTTAAAGCTCTTCCTGCATCGGCCCTTCCACCGGGTCAGGTTCAGTTTTCCCGGTTTCTTGCGAAGGAGGATGGAGTTGTTGACGACCTGGAATTCCACTTCCGTTTCAGGCTTCAGCCCAGACCTCTCCCGAAGCTCTTTGGGTATGGTGACTTGGCCGCGTTCGCCTATTTTCATATTTTGCAGCATGAGTTGAGTTGCATACAAATACAAGACGGTTTGAAACCACCCACTTTAATGACCGGATTGGGGAATGCCTTCTCGCCAGGTCCGAGTTCACGTGTTTTCTTACGGTCGCACCGGCTCAATCGGGGATTGACTCACCGCCCATACGTATGCATAGTTGGGTCTGCGCGCTTGTACTTTGCACGCCCGTCTATGCAAGATGAACGGCCACGAGGTCTAAGATCATAATGAGCCTACGATCACTCAAGCAACTTCGCCTGCGTCTCAAGCTCACGCAAGCGGCGGCTGCCGCCTTGGTGCGGGTAAGCCCCAACACTTGGGCGCGATGGGAGCGGGGCGAGGCGAAGCCGCGCGGAGCGTCGCGACAGGAAGGAATCACCAGCCTACCCCTTCTAGCTTGGCGCAACCATCTATCGCCAGTTCCTCCTCGCCAGCAAGCCGGCCGGCACCCACAGCATTCCACCGCCCGTTCCTTAATCAAATTCGCGGCCACCTGGATCGGCGACGATCTGGAGGAGCGGCTTAGCGAGGTCTATGCTTGGCGGGGGCGGGCTGCGTTTTGACGACCCACCTCCTCGACACGACCATTGTAGCTTTCTCGAGGTTTTGTCCCTCGACTCGCAGCGCTGCCCGATTCGGCAAATTGCAGATTATGTGGTGGGGTTGTGCATCAATTGCCGCAGCCGGTCAGGGTTCGGGGTTTTCCGTGCCCAATGCCTCACATGAAACACGCGGACGGTGCCTGTTGAGGGCGTTCTCTCTTGAACCGAATAGTACACCTTGTACTGGCGGTTGCGCTTTCCGTACAGCAAGAGGCGCACTTCCTGTCCGAGTTCTTCGGATTCGTCCGCAACCCGGCAGCGGTTGGGTAAACCTTCCAGGGTTCGTATGGCGGCAATCATGCCATTAAACCACTCTTCTGCTTGCTCGGGGCTGGCCTGTTGCTTGATGTAACGCGCGATTTCGTCCAGGTCGTTGAAAGCCCGCGGTGAAATGTCAACGCGAAAAGCCATGTCTTCTCCGGAGCCGCCGCTCCGCCTGTTTAAGGGGGATTCCTTCGCCGCGATCGAACTGTTCCATACCTTGACGGATCGCCGCTACAGTCTCGGCGCGCTCCAGTCGGTCGAGCAAGGTCTGATAGCTGTCGGCATCCTGGACGATGAGTTCAGCCCGGCCATTGACCGTTAGAACCAGCGGGGTCTTCTTCTCTTTGAGCCGCCCGACGTAATCCTTGAGATTGCGTTGAAACTCGGTCACGGAACGAACTTCGCGAAGGTCAATCATAGCGCGCCTCGATACCTTAGCATATTTTAAGCATATAATTACATGTCTTGCGCGAACCTGTCAAGGCCCTGGCTCAAAGGCGAAAATCCACTCCAAGGTGAATTGCATCGTGCTATAGTGCCCACCTGCTGATTCTTGATTGGAGCGTACCTATGCCCGAATTCAAACCCTTCGTTCCCGCCGATTCCAAAGAGCCCGAGTTCACCATCAAAGCCGTTGTGGCCGGTATCATCATGGCCGCCATTTTCGGCGCGGCAAACGCCTACTTGGGCATGAAGGCCGGCCAGACGGTGGCCGCCACGATTCCGGCGGCGGTGATTGCCATCGCGCTGTTTCGTTTGCCCTTCTTTCGCGGCGGGGTGCTGGAGCAGAACCTGACGCGCACCGCCGCCTCGGTGGGCGAAGCGCTGGTGGCCGGGGCAATTTTCACCATCCCTGCCTTCCTGATGGTCAACATGGGCGGGCAGCGGCTCTGGACTGACTTGCGAGGTCATTACTGGACCGGCACGTTCATTCTCTTTGCGGGCGGATTACTGGGAGTATTCTTCATCATCATCCTGCGGCGCCCCCTCTGCGTTGATTCACCTGACCTGCCTTTTCCTGAAAGCACGGCCAGCGCCGAGATTGTGAAAGCCGGCCAGCAGGGCGCCACCGATGCTCCCAAATACATTTTCGGCGCCATGGGATTGGGCGCCTTCCTGCAGTTGCTCAAGGACGACAAAGGCTTTCAGGTTTTCCGGGATTCGGTCAGTGGTTTCTGGAAGTTCCCCAAATCGGTTATCAACTATTTCGGATATCAGAAAGAACTTCTGGGCCGCGTGCCTTACACCGGAGGCATTGCCTACTCGACCCCTTCCGTTTCCCCGGCGCTCATCGGCATTGGATACATCATCGGACCGCGCTTGTCGGCGATCAATTTCTCGGGGGGCGTCATCGCCTGGCTGGTGCTGATTCCGCTGGTCCTGTTCATCGATCCCGACCTGCCACACCGCATTGGGGCGACCACCGGAGGCACAGCGCCCTGGGACCTGGCGAGCTATACCGTCTGGTACAACGTGGTCCGTCCTATCGCCGTAGGGGCGATGCTGGTGGGGGCGGTTTACACGCTCTATAGCATGCGGGAGTCGATTCTTACCTCCATCCGTGGGGCTTTTCATGCTTCCGCAGAGAGCGGCGAACACGCGGCAGCACGCACGCGGCTGGATATCGACATCCCCATCAAGTGGATCATCATCGCCATTGCCGGCCTCGTCATTCCGATTACGGTCATCTACAAATACTTCGCGCAGAGCTGGACCGCAGCGGTCACGGCGGCGATTGTAATGACCCTGACCGGCTTCTTCCTTGCCGCGGTGGGCGGCTACCTGGTGGGGTTGGTGGGCTCCTCGAATCAGCCCGTCAGCGGTCTGACCCTGGCCGCCCTGGTTGTCGCCGCGTTGATGATGGTGGCCATCGGAGTGAAGGGCCTGGGCGGAGTCGCCGCCGTACTCGGTGTGGCCTCGGTGGTTTGCTGCGCGTGCTGTGTTTCCGGCAGCCTGATTCAGGATCTCAAGGCTGGATATCTGCTCGGCGGGACGCCGTGGAAGATGGAAATCGTCGAGGTGCTAAGCGTCACCGCCGTTTCCTTTTTCCTGTTGCTGCCCATCATCGCCCTGCACGAAGCGAACCTCGCCACGGGCGGCATCGGCGGCAAGTTGCTGCCCGCGCCACAAGCCGGCCTCATGGCCCAGCTCGCGCAGGGTATCGTAGGCGGACAAATGGCTTGGGGGTTGCTCCTGATGGGATGCTTCTTCGGCGTGGCGCTGGTGATGATTGGCGCGCCTTCTCCGATGCTCATCGCCGTGGGCATGTACCTGCCCCTCGAAACCAGCGGGGCCATATTCGTGGGTGGCGCCTTGAAGTGGGCCGCCGACCAGTGGGCGGCGCGCAAGAAGCTCGCTACAGAAGAAAAGGCGAAATTCGATGAGCGAGGAACGCTCCTGGCTTCCGGATTCATCGCCGGCGAGGCCATCACGGGTATTCTGCTCGCCGCGCTGTTCCTCACCGGCGTCTCCTCCATCACCAAGCTCATCACCGGCCTCGATGAGTTGCCCTTCCTGGCCAACTGGGGCGGTTGGATTTCCCTCGTGGCCTTCGCAATCATCGCCTACATCTTGGTCCGGGTGCCGTTGCGGAAGCTGAGCAAAGCCAATTGAAGACCACTCACTGCTGATGGCGCAAAAGCCGTGGGGACCGCAGTTACCCGGGAGCACGAGGTTTCGTAATTTCCTTGTAATATATTGTGAGGTAAACTCTTCTGTGCTGTGGCTGTACAGAAAGACCGGGAGAGGCGCGCAAGCCCGGCGGCCATCTATGCCACCCACAGAAACACGGGGCGAGCGCACAGACAGGCAAAGCGCGAAGAACAACGAGAGGAGGAATTATGACCAAGAACGAGTACTACGAAATTGTGATGGATAACTACCGGCCGGTGGAAAAGCTAATCGGCATGGTTCCGGCGGACAAACTGAACTGGAGGCCCGGCCCCACGTTCATGAGCGTTGGCCAGGTGCTTTGCCACCTGAGCGATGGCTTCGGCGGCGGATTTGACATGCTGCTCAGCGGCAAGTGGCCGTCCATGGAAGAAATGGGAGAGGGCATGAAGCTGGAGAACCTTCCTTCCTGTAGTCCCCAGGAGGCGCTGGACAAGCTCGAAAAGGACAAGAAAATTCTGCGCAAGGTTCTGGATAGCGTGAGCGAGGAGGACTTCACGAACAAAGTCGTCTCCGTGCCGTGGGGCTGGAAGGCCAAGATGGAGCGTATGGCCATAGGCTTCCTCGAGCACTTCACCAATCACAAGATGCAACTATTCACCTACCTGAAGCTGCTCGGGCTGCCCGTGAATACGGAGACGCTTTACGGAATGTAGGAAGATCAGTTACGTCGGAAAATGTTTAGTCACTTGGGAAGAGTCACCACGGCGACGGCCAGCCCTCGCAAGGTAATCTGGTCGGCATTCAGGTTAGCCGTTGCCGGCGGTTGGAAGCCTGTGGTCTGATCGACAACCACGACCTCCGCCCCGTTGCTTCCCGCAATCGACAAATCAAAATCGCGGTCTCGCTCGTTGACCAGCAACAGCTTGCGCTTGCCGTCGCGAGTCACAAAGCCCTGGGCGTAGACGTGGGGAATTGCAGAAGTCGTGTCCACCAGCTTGTCTCCGGGGCCGAAGTTGTCATGGAGCAGCTTCAACACCCAGTAACGGGCGTTGGGTTGCCCTGTGTTCCAATCCACCATGGATACGCCGGGAAACTGGGAGGGGTAACCAACCATTTGTGATTCACCCGCCACGTCAATCCCGAAGCGTGCCAGCTCCCCATACAGGTAGCCATAAACTGCCCCGCAGAGGTTCCAGTAGGAATCGGGGATCGCTTTGCGAGGCACCGCATTATCGTCAGCCGGAATGCATCCCAGTTCGTCGAGGTCGGTTTGTGTCTTCGGGGACAGGCGCTGTCGAATTGACTCTAAATACCGGACGGAATTAAGAAAGCCGGCAGCCTGATCGAAAACAGTGTACTGCTGCACCTCCGGACCCTGGTCAGCCGTCGGATTAGCGTAGAAGTGGTAGGAGATCATATCCACCGGGATCCCAGGCTTGTGGTTCTTCGGGTTAAGGAAATATTCGAAGTATCCCGGTACATTCTCTTCAAGGAATATGTTGGGAGAGGTCCCTGCCAGAGCCACGCCAACAAACTTCATTTGCGGTTCCACGTGTCGAATTGAACTCACTATAGCGTCGTAGACCCGGGTATATGTTTCAGGCGACATGTGGTGCTCAAAATCGACCTCGTTCAACACCTCCCAGTACTCGATTTTGTAATGATGACCGGACTCGTGGCGCTTGCCGTATTCGTCTGTGAATCCGCCTTTCGTATACCAACTCACCAGCCGTGCATAGTAGTCTCCAACTTCTTTCAAGCTCGCATCCCGGAACTCTGTTCCTTTCTCGTACTCCCAATTCACCTCGTCCGGATCGGCGGGATAAGGCACCGGCTTCTCCGTCTTGAACATCCACTGGGGGATGGTGCTGAAGTTGATAATCACGGAGTGTCCGGCCGTAGCATTCATCAAATCTTCCATCATGGGGTCGATAAGGGAAAAGTCCCAGGAGGTCTTGCCGTCCTGGGGAGGCTCGAGTTCGGCAACCCCCAGCTTGGGGTAGGGCAACCAGGGCACGTAGCGAACGTAGTCAGCACCAAGCTCGTGCAAAGCTTGAAAGACCCGGTCGTGAATCTTGGTGCCCCGACGCAAGGGAGGGTTGACCACAACTTGAAGTGTGGGCGTCGTTTTGGAAACGGTCACCACCTTGTCCCAGTTGACGGTGACCTTGGCCTTTTCTGTTGGCCCAGGCTTTGACACGGTTTCTTTTCGTGAACAGGCAGTCAGGAAAACAATCAGACAAATAGAAAACAAAGCGAGGGGTCGAATAGCTCTATCAATTCTCATGGCAGTCCCTCCAAAAGGGGAATTCGTTCTTCCAGATAGATTCGGGATAAGACGTGAGGTGGAGTTTATCATGTATTGAGCACTGGTTCAGAAACGCCTTCAATTCGCTCAGGGGCCTTGGTCGAACGCGTGTGGGCTCTGCTTGAGGTTTGTTGGACTCGCTACGGGGAGCGAAATCCTCAAGAAGCGGTCGTCGGGAAGTAGGCGACTGCGCAGAGCTGCAATGCTTCGCTGCCGCTGCCAAGTGCTAGTAGTCCATTTTGATTCGATAGGGTGCTATGAACTTATTGGGTGGAGCATAAGGGGACTCGGCTCATCCAAGGATGCTTGATGCAGCCGGGCTGCATTGCGGAAGGGTGGCCCGTAGCTCAACGGCAGAGCACCAAGCTGCCACCTTGGAACATGTGCGTTCGAGTCCCACCTGGTCCACCACCCTTTTTCCGCCACCCCCTTTTTTTCGCTTGACAAGTGCCATATCTTGGGCATATATTTAGTGTTCTAGTCAGAAATGGCTAGAGCGTAAAGACATGGAGGGCGGTCAGGGGTGGCCGCCCTTTTCATTTATGGGCATTCTTTCTATTAGCCTCTCTTAGTTCGCCACTGCCGCACCCAAGAGTTCTGACCAATCCCATACATGACAGGAATCTCCGGGCTTCACGGACAGCGCTGGCCACAAAGTACAGGTCGTCGCCCTCGAAGTTGCGGTGGATGTATCGGATTTCTTCCCCCACGGCCACGTGATGGCACGCAAAGTCGGGACGGGTATCCGATTCCCCTAGCATCTCCGCGCGTGGCCCCCCAAAAAGATCTTACCACTGCCACAACGGTTCTCGGTGATGCTTACGTCGTCGCATTGGCCCCACAGTTCCTTTCTAAGAACTGGAACCAGTCACTTCGATAGGTTCACCACCGCAACCTCAAGGCCGTTCAGGGTTAGCTTGTTCTCATTCAAATGGGCCGAAGCAGGCGGCTGAAAACTGGTTGATTGATCTACGTACGACACTTCTGAGCCCTGCGATTCGGGAATGGAAACTTCGAAGGCGCGGTCCCGCTTGTTGACCAGGAGCAGCTTCCGCTGGCCCTGGCGCGACACAAAGGCCTGCGCGTATACGTAGGGAATGTCCAAATGCGTCTCCACCAGTTTATCGTCCGGGCCGAAGTTGTCGTGCAACAGCTTCAGCACCCAGAAGCGAGCATTGGGCTGGCCGGTATTCCAGTCCACCATCGAAACGCTGGGGAACTGAGTGGGGTAGCCCACAAGCTGGGATTCGCCCGCGACCTCGATGCCGCGCTTGGCGAGCTCAGCGTAAAGATAGGCATACAAACCCCCGCAGAGATTCCAGTAAGAATTCGGAATCGGCTGGGCTACGTGTCCGGGCTTGTCCTGTTCAAGGTCGTCAGCGGAAATCGAGCCGAGTTCGTCCGTGGTTGTCCGTGTTTCGGGCGACAGCCGGGCGCGAATGTTCTGGATGTATTCGACCACTTCCAGGAAATGGTCGGCCTGCTCCCAATAGGTGTATTGCATGATTTCTTGCGTCTGGTCGGGGGTAGGCACGGCATAGAAATGATAAGAGACCATGTCCAAGGGAATCCCGGCTTTGTGATTCTTGTGGTTCAGGAAGTATTCAAAGTAGTCCTTGGAAGTGCCGCCCAGCGCCAACCCCACGAACTTTATCTGCGGATCGACGTGGTGGACGGCTTCAACGATGACGTCATAGACGCGCGTATAGATTTGAGGCGTCATTTGATGTTCGCCATTAATCTCGTTGAGGACCTCCCAGTAGTCAATCTTGTAATGATGACCGGACTCGTGGTGCTTGCCGTATTCGTCTGTGAATCCGCCCTTCGTATACCAACTCACCAGCCGTGCATAGTAGTCCCCCACTTCTTTCAAGCTTGCATCCCGGAACTCTGTTCCTTTCTCGTACTCCCAATTCACTTGGTCCGGATCGGCGGGATAAGGCACCGGCTTCTCCGTCTTGAACATCCACTGGGGGATGGTGCTGAAATTGATGATCACCGAGTGCCCGGTTTGGGCATTCATCAAGTCTTCCATCATGGGGTCGATAAGGGAAAAGTCCCAGGAGGTCTTCCCGTCTTGGGGAGGCTCGAGTTCGGCAACCCCCAGCTTGGGGTAGGGCAACCAGGGCACGTAGCGAACGTAGTCAGCACCAAGCTCGTGCAAAGCTTGAAAGACCCGATCGTGAATCTTGGTGCCCCGACGCAAGGGAGGGTTGACCACAACTTGAAGTGTGGGCGTGGTCTTGGATACGGTCACCACCTTCTCCCAGTTGACGGTGACCTTGGCCTTTTCTGTTGGCCCAGGCTTTGACACGGTTTCTTTTCGTGAACAGGCAGTCAGGAAAACAATCAGACAAATAGAAAACAAAGCGAGGGGTCGAATAGCTCTATCAATTCTCATGGCAGTCCCTCCAAAAGGGGAATTCGTTCTTCCAGATAGATTCGGGATAAGACGCGAGGTGGAGTTTATCATGTATCGAGCACTGTGCGGCTATGCCGCTCTGTGTTCTCCGTGACCTCTGTGGTAAGAGCTTTTCGCCACCGAGAACACGGAGAACAGACCCACAGAGAGATTCTTGCTCAAAAGACAAGAAATTGCGATCTTATATTGCAACGGTCTTCGGCGGAATTTGTGGGTTGATTTCGGCCAGAGGATTGAGGCAAATGCACCAAGTTTCAGTTCTTTGCCCTGTTTGAAGGCTCCACAGGGCCAGGTTTTTTCCGCCCTCAAATTGGAAAGCCTTTTCCCCCGCGCTGAACCGTTCGGTTTTGGCCCGCTCCAGAGGTTGACACGGCGCTGCCTGGACCTTCAAGGTGCTGACCAGTCGGTGAAGCGGAGGCGGGCTAAAAGTTCTCCAGGACTTCTGTGACGAGGGTGCGGGCGACATCGCGGGAGAGGCGGTCGAGCGCAGCTTGGTCTTCTTGGAAGAGTCCGGAGGTGGTCTGGCTCACCTGATACTCTTCCCTAAAGACGAAGTTCGGATTTGCATAAACCACCTTCTTGCTGTGCAAGTCCTCGAGCTTTATGTCGGCGGTGACCTGAATCTGGAGCGACGAGGCGCGCCCGGTATTCAGGTCAAAGGTGATAACGCCTGAACGTACGTCCTTGACGGTTCCCTTCAAAACGGCATCGGCTCCCGTTGGATTGGGCGTAATCCGGAATCTGGTGCGCTCGATGAACTCGCGGGTGACGGCGGCAGCGAGCTTCTCTTCGATGCGAAAGGTGGAAGATTGGTTGACGAAGATGGGGACGGCGATGGTTTTGATGTCGGGGGGTAGGCGGTCTCCGCGTCCGGCAACCTGATACCCGCAGGAAAGAAGGAAAGTCAAAACGCCCAGGGCAAGAGACAAAAGCCAAAGACGCCGGAACAGTTCATGACCAGTGCTCATGGGCATTCTACAAGGCGATTCGGTGGCGAAGACTCTCCGCGACCTCGACCGCATTCACAGCCGCAAGACGAAGATTATCAGCGACGGCCCAAATCCAGAGGCCGGTCGGGTGGTCCGGATCAGCCGTTACACTATCCACCAGGATTTTGTCCGAACCAGCGACCTCGACTTGGGTGGGCGAGTCCTGTGAGCGACGCCGCATTTGGACTCGCTCTCCCTGCAAAGCCTCTCCGGCCTTTTCTGCTGCCACGGGCTGACCCGTCTCGATGAAAAGGGAAATCGCCAGCGAATAAAATACGGGAACCTGAAAGAGGCGCAAAGCGGGCAGCGGAACCCTCCCCTGCAAGTATTCCTTGAGCTGCTTCCGGAGACAATTTTCGAGAGCCAGCAGTTCACTTCCGCCCGTCCCGCCCGGACGCGACAACAAGTTAAAGGCCAACTGCGCGCCAAAAACCTTGCGCGGAATCTTCTGGAAGCTGAGCAGGTTTACGGTCTGCTTCTGAAGCTCTTCAATGCCGTGCGACCCGATCTCGGAGACCGAAGTGAAGATATTGGCCACGGCGCCCTTCAAAGGGAAGCGTGCTGCCAGGCGCAGCATTAAACTGCTGATTACAATCGTGGCGGGACGAGCAGAAACGTAAACCCGGCTTTCGCCGCCTTCCTCTTTTTTGCCTAGCGGAAAACAGCGGTCGAGGAATGGCACGCTTACCACTTTCCGGGGGAGGGAGATCTGCGGTTCCGCCGCCTCTTCGCCGGGCGTTGCGGGGCTGAGGTCAATGATGAGACAAGCGGGCCGCCCTTGGTCCGAGGCTTGGGCGGGATCCAGGAAGGAAGGCATTTGACGAGACCGCGCCGCAATAAAGGCAAAATCAAGCTCCGATGCGGTAACATGCTCGTCAAGAACCGAGGTTTTCGATCCCTCACGCAAATCCAGGATTGGCAATTCGAGTTCATTTGCTTCGTCCGAGAACGTAACCAGACGGGAGAAAGGAAAGTGGTGTTCCTCCAGCACATTCAGAAGCTCTTTGCCAAGAAGGGAAGATGCGCCCACGACCGCGATCCGGTATCCCTGTTGAGAGGTTTTCATGCCGCGTGAACCTCCTCCGGCGCGGGAGGATGGGGGCGGAACTTCGAGGTAATCCGAAGAATGATTCCGGAAAGGCCGTAACCAAGGGCGATGGTCAGGAGGACGGGTTCAGAATATACCCAAATCCCCCAGATGATGAGCCCCAGGAATATGATGGCGATGTAAGAACGACGCCTTCTCAAGTCCAACGTTTTGAAGCTGTAATAACGCATCCTACTTACCATCAAGAAGGCCAGAATGGCTACCACTCCCATCCAGCCCAAGCTGTAACCCCAATGGACCAGTGGTGCTTTCTCCCAGTGCACGATGGCGGCAATTGTTCCCGCCGCAGCCGGGATAGGCATGCCCACAAAATACCGGCGGTCAGCGGTGGGTTTGGCGCTCTCGATGTTGAATCGCCCCAGGCGCGCAGCCCCGCATATCACATAAGCAAAGGTCACGATCCAACCCACTTGAGGTAGGTGCTGGATCAGCGGCGGTCCGAAAATCTCGCCTATCGCGCGGATGCCCCAGGCATAGGCCAGGATGGCCGGGGCGACGCCGAAAGTAATGATATCGGCCAGGGAATCGAACTCGCGGCCAAAAGCCGATGTGGAATTGGTCAACCGCGCAATTCGGCCGTCCAGCCCGTCGAATAGAATCGCCCACCCGATGGCCTTTGCGGCGTTATCGAACGCCACCGCGCTAAGTCCCTCAACCCCGCCTGCCGTCATTGCTAGAGAGCCTCGCAGGGCTGCCAGGATGGCGTAATAGCCGCAGACCAATGTGCCTACCGTGAACAGGCTGGGCAGAATATAGACGCCCCGCCTCATTCCGCCCTTCTTATTGAATTTGAGATTTGGTATGGCTGGTTCCAAGGATGCTGCTCCCTGCCCGGACGTGATCTCCGACCTTGATTCTCAATGCCACATCCGGTTCCATGAGAACATCAACACGCGATCCGAACTTGATCAGGCCAACGCGCTCGCCGCGCTCCAAAGAGTCGCCGACACGTTTCCAGAATACTATTCGGCGCGCGAGTATTCCAGCAATTTGCTTGACCACGATCTGACCTTGCTCACCCTCCAGGGTGAAAACGTTTTGCTCGTTTTCAACCGAGGCGGCTTCCTGTAAGGCCACCCGAAACGCTCCCTTTCGATAGAAGACCTCTCTGACGACGCCTGCAATGGGGGCCCGATTGACGTGCACGTCCAGAGGGGACATGAAAATGCTGACGCGGCACACCGGGCGGCCTTCGTGGCTCTCCTGGACGACTTGCACGATGCGACCGTCAGCGGGAGAAACGATGGCTTGAGCTTGGGTAGGAATCGGGCGCTCAGGATCACGAAAGAAGTTGAGTAGCAGGAAGGCAAGGACCAGAACGAAGATGGCGCAGACTAGAAGGAAAGGGCTTCGCTCCCGGAGCCAGAATCCGAGAAGACCGCCGGAGATGAGCAGCGGCGGAAGACCGTACCAATATCCCTCCTGCAGCATGTATCCTTGCGTGTCAGCCCGGGGGCTTTCGCTTCCTCATCGAGCCGCCTCCGCGCATACTTCAAAGGGCGTTGGCTTTGCCAGCCCGGCGCAGAATCTCCCCCGCGAACTCGCGGGCTGGCCGGGGGGCGGCTAGTGCACTGTCTGGGCTTGCCGTACCAGCAATTCCATCTGGTCCTTCACCCGCAGTTTCAGCTTCTTCAGCCGTACTTCTTCGAGTTTTTCCTCTTCCGTAAGGAAGATCTTTGCGGCGAGTTGGTCAAGCTGGGAAGCGTAGCGGATGTGCTCTTCACGAAGGCGTCGATATTCTGGGTTGTTGGCCATCAATTCCTCCCGGATGGCCTCGGCAGGAGTGCTCACGGGCGTGCCACCTCCCCATTTGATTTGATACCGTAGTCAGGCTAGCACACCAAACAGGTCCATTCAAGCCCAAAAACGCTCAAATGAGAAAGCCGTGTGATCACTTCCTGTATAAGGTACGGACTTTGTTGTGTTCGTCGCGCCCCGACGGTCGGGGCACTCTTTGGTACTGGCAAGACCCATCCCGCCTCGCGGGACCGGGGCAGATGGCGGCGCTACAGCAAGCAAGTTTCCCATAATTCGTGTCGCCTATTCGGTAGCTGAAACCTCGACAGGCGGAGAGAGCTTCAGAGATAGGACCAACCCATCTTCTCGTGGATCGTTGTAGTAATCCCTTCGCCGGGAGCACAGGACGAACCCTGCGAAATAATAGAGCCGTTGTGCCGGCATGTTTGAGGTGCGTACTTCCAGGTAAATCTGCTTTGCACCCTGCTCCAACAGTCGTCTGCGCCCTTCGGCGAGAAGTTCCCGTCCCGCGCCTTGCCGATGATGAGCCGGATCGACGGCCATGTTTCTGAGCTCTGCCTCGTCGATGACGCGGTGGAAAGCCACGAATCCCACAATCTTGGGTGGAGTCATCGTATCGAGCTCGGCGACCAGGATTAATCCCAAAGGGTCGCCTGCCAGGTTTGCGTAGTCTGCTTGAGTCCATTGGGAGGCTTGAGGGGTCTTCTTCTGAATACTGATGATTGCTGCAAGATCCTCTTTGCAAAATTTACGAATTCGCATCGAAACCCCCGCACTGACTCGAAAACCGAAAATCGAAATTCGAAATTCGAAAACCGAAACTGGAAAACCGAAACTCGAAATCAGAACTCCAGGAGCCTCTAATCCCGAATTTCGATTTTCGCGTTTCGATTTTCGAATTCTTACCCCTTCCAATACAGTTCCGCATCGCACCGCCGAATATAATGGGCATCAAGGTCGCTGGCCGCCTGCCGTTTTCCTGTCCGGTGGTCCCGGAAACCAAGGCGCGCGACAGACTCGACCAGCGTCCCCGTAACCGCCTGCCACTGGAACGAGCTGGAAAGGTTTTCACGAAGGGCGAGAGCTGCCCGATCGTGCCCCCTGACCACGCACGTTGCCCCCACCCCTTCGGGCAGGCGACTGGTGAGGAAGGGGTCCAGCTCTTCGGGTTTCAGCAACCTGCCTTCACCAGCGGGCAAGTAGCATGGTTGGTAGTCTGTCTCCCCCTCGGGTTGGCGATAGAAGAGCCCCACGAAGAACTCTCCCCGGCGCGCATCTAGGATGGACGTGGCCCAGTCCGTCCGTATTTGAGCTGCTTCGACGAGGGCTTCCAATACCGAGACCCCGCGAACTGGCAACCCGAATGCCTTCGCCCAACCCTGTGCTGCGGCCAGACCCACGCGGATTCCTGTGAAGGATCCCGGCCCGGTAGCGACCGCGATCAGTCCCATGTCGGCCAGACCTCGTACCGGCACGCCATGCCGCACCTTAGCTTCTTCGATTGCCTGGTCCACCATGTAGAACAGGCTGACGGAGTAGCGGTTCGCCGGACCCTCATTCGCGACACGCGCCAGACATTCATCGTCACGAAAGATGCCCACGCCTCCGACTTCGCTTGTGGTATCAAACGCCAGAATCAGCATCGCGACCTATTATACGTGGGCGAGCGGCCGGTGTGGGTAAAAGCTGTGCCTGCTTGAGTGGCCGCGAAGTTCCTTCCAAATCTCCTATGGCCGGATTTTTCGGTCATAACCGCACCACCTGCCGTTTCCCTCCCGGAAAACGAGGGCGGTAAGGCTGATTGTAGGGCCGAGTGCGGCCAGAAACGAACGGCCGGGCCAAAGCGTATGCTACAATTGCCTTCCGGTGCAAAGCCAATGCGCGAAAGCAGGGATCTGGCTGACACTGTTTGTTACACGCAGTTGGAGTTGGTCTGGTTTCGACCTTCGATTCTTGAATTGCAAGGCAACGCTGGGAATTTCAAATACTTTTGGCTAAGTGGTAGGCAACATGTCGTAGGCGGGCGCGGATGTTCTCCCCCACCTACCCCCTACCACATACCACATACTGCCTTATGGCTGATGCAACCAAACCCGCTTCCCGGCATCTCGAGCTGACAGAGCTCCTTACCCTGATGGTGGAGGTCAGCGAGCGGATTAACTCCACGCTTGACCTGGACGAGTTGATGGCCCGCATCGCAGCGATCGTCAAACGCGCCATCGATTACGAGGTCTTCGCCATCCTTCTACTCAACGAAAAGACCCAGGAGTTGCACATTCGCTTCAGCATCGGCCACCCGGACGAGTTGGTGCGGAACCTGGGAATCAAGGTTGGTGAGGGGATCGTGGGGCGCGCGGCGCAGACCCGCCGCTCAGTCCTGGTGAATGACGTGCTCAAGGACCCCAGCTATATCCAGTCCTTGTCCCCCATCCGGTCGGAGTTGGCAGTCCCGCTGATTACAAAGAACCGCCTTATTGGCGTGATGGATTTGGAAGCGCCCTGGACGGATTTCTTCAACGATTCGCACGTCAACCTTCTGGAACTCCTTGCCAGCCGTATGGCCTTGGCGCTGGATAATGCCCGCCTCTATCGCCGCAGCGTGCGGCAAGCTCGGACTCTCCAGTTGCTCAATGAGATCAGCCGGGAAATGAGCTCCGTCCTGGTCTTGGACGAGCTGTTGCGGAAGATCGGGACGCTGACCAAAAGAGTGATTGATTATCACCGGTTCAGTATCCTGCTGGCCGACGAGCAAGCCCAGACTTTCAATGCCGTGATCTCTCTGAAACAGGATGAGCACGAGCCTGAGAGGGGCATGGTCCGTTTTGGTCAGGGAATTGTGGGTGCTGCTGCCGACCTCCGTCAGACTGTGGTAGTCCCCGATGTCTCCAAAGACCCCCGGTATGTCCTCGTCAACCCTGAAACGCGCTCGGAAATGGCGATCCCTCTCATCTACCGTGGCCGCGTCATCGGCGTCGTGGACCTCGAGAGCCCGCAGTTGAGCTACTTTACGGAAGAGCACGTCCGCGTTTTCTCCACACTCGCTCCGCAAATTGCCATTGCCATTGAAAACGCCCGGCTTTACGAACGGGTGGCACGAAGCGAGGCGCGCCTTGAACGCGACCTGCAGCGCGCCCAGGAGATCCAGATGCATCTCATGCCCGGGACGGCGCCCACCATCCCTGGCCTGGAAGTGGCGCTGTGCTTCCACCCCGCTCGGGAATTGGGGGGCGACCTTTACGATTTTCTGGCTTATGGAAAAGAACGCCATGTGCTGGCGGTCGGTGATGTGAGCGGCAAGGGCGCTCCTGCTGCCTTGTACGGAGCTATGGCCAGCGGTATCCTGCGCAGCCTGGCCCCCCAAAAGCTCTCCCCTCCTGATTTATTGAGGAGGCTCAGCCTGATTCTTCTCGAACGTAAGATCGAAGGTCACTTCATTACGCTGACTTACGCCATCTGGGAGCCGCGCACGAAGACGCTACGCCTCGCGAATGCGGGAATGCCTTTACCTCTCCTGGTGAGAAAAGGTCAATGTCGTCCCATTCGCGCCGAGGGAATCCCCTTGGGCCTGCTGGAACACGCCCAATACCAGGAAGTATCGGTGGGGCTGCAGTCAGGGGATTTGTTCGCGATGTTTTCGGATGGCATCGTCGAGGCCGCAAACACCAAGCACGAGGAGTTCGGGCCGCGACGCCTGGAGAACGTACTGCGCCAGAATTTTCATCGCTCCCCTCAGGAAATCATCGATACTCTTTTCGAAGAAGTGCGGGAGTTTGAGCAAGGTCGCCCGCCGCGCGACGACCAGACGATTGTCCTTCTCAGGGTTCGCTAGCGGCCCAAGGAAAGTGTAAAGTGTGAAGTATAAGGTATAAAGTGGAAGGTAATAGGGAGGTAGCCGTAAAGAGCAGAAACAGAGAGGCTGGCGCAGAGCGCGGGTCTGCTTTTCGAGGCGGTCGTGGACAGAGGAAGTAGCGCAATTCGAGACTCGGATCGAGTCGCTCTAGCCCCCAGTCCCTAGCCCCTTGTTCCTAAGGGCAGGAAACCGAGCCCTGAGCACTGGCAACTGACTACTGACGACTGACCACTGGGTACTGACAACTGACCACTGACGACTGAGTACTGACCACTGACTACTGACCACTGACCACTGACTACTGACTACGGTGAAGCAACGCATGGAGGCCTTTCGCTACGAATCCGGGCAATTACGGTGTGAAAACGTTCCAGTCGAGTCGCTTGCCGAGCGCTTTGGGACGCCGGCCTATGTTTACAGCCAGGCCGCCATCTTGGGCAATTTCTTGCGTCTGAAGCAAAGCCTGGCGTTGGTACCGAACCTCATCTGTTATTCCGTAAAGGCTAATTCCAATCTGAGGATTCTGAACCTGCTCCGCCAGGCGGGAGCTGGTTTTGACGTGGTTTCAGGTGGGGAACTGGCGCGTGCTTTGCGTGCCGGGGCACTCGCCGACCACATCGTTTTTTCCGGCGTGGGCAAGACCGAGGAGGAAATTGACGCCGGGCTTTCGGCGGGCATCGGGATGTTCAACGTCGAGTCGGCGGGCGAACTCGAACTGATCGACAGCCGTGCCCGCGCTCTTTCGAGGCCCGCCCGCATCGCCATCCGTGTTAACCCCGAGGTTGAGGCGCGAACGCACCCTTACATTTCCACCGGCCAGATCATTCACAAGTTTGGCGTCCCGAAGGACGAAGCCCTGGATCTTTACCGCCGCGCCGCCCGATCGAGCCACCTGGAGATTTACGGCGTGGCTTGCCACATCGGATCACAAATCCTCGAAGTAGAGCCCTTCCTCGAGGCCTTGGACGAAATCCTGGGTGTGGCAGCGCAACTTCAGACCGAGGGCATGTGCGTCGAATACCTCGACTTGGGCGGCGGATATGGAATCCGGTATGCTGATGAGCAACCCCTCGACTTCGATGCCCTGGGGCGCGGCCTCGAGGAACGCCTGCGAGCCGCCAAGTACCGGCTGATCCTCGAGCCGGGCCGCGCCTTGGTGGGCAACGCGGGTATCCTGCTGACCCGCGTGCTTTACGTGAAGCGCAACCGCCAGAAGAACTTCATCGTGGTGGACGCCGGAATGAACGACTTGATGCGTCCCACGCTCTACGGTTCCTATCACGAGATTATTCCTGTTCGCGACCATCAGGGGGATAGGCTTCAAGCCGATGTGGTGGGCCCGCTTTGCGAGACGGGCGATTTTCTCGCCCAGGATCGGGCAATGCCGGACGTCGAACCGGGTGAGTTGCTTGCCATCCTCACCGCCGGCGCTTACGGCTTCGTGCTCTCTTCCAATTACAACACTCGCCCGCGGCCTTCCGAAGTCCTCGTCCACGGCGGCAAGGCAGAACTGATCCGGCCGCGTGAGAGATTGGAAGATTTGATGGCAGGCGAAGCCCTCTAGCTCAGTTGCATTAATGACCGATATTATTTATGACCCTCGGAAGGGCGGGGCTTTAGCCCCGCCGCCTCGGGGCGGAGAGTTGAATGCGGCTTTAGGCCCTGAAGCCAAACGCTTCAGGGGCTAAAGCCCCCAAATCGCGCCTGAGCTTCACGGCGGGGCTAAAGCCCCGCCCTTCCGTCCCCCCACAAATGGGGTCGCTAACTTCTGCAACTAAGCTCTAGCGCCTGAGACCTCGACGCAGCCCTTCTTCCCCACCTACGGCCTACCAAGACAGTCAACAGTCAAAAGTCGAAGGTTGGCAGCGGATCTTCCCCCACTTACTACCTACCGCCTACTAACTACCTTCTTTTCAGTAGAGTCGGGGTTGGGCGCGGTTGCGACGCGGACGTCGTCCCGTTTCCCGTCCCCGCTCATCGAACCGGACGTGCGGATTTCCCGCATCCGGCTCTCCGACAGGGTTCACCGCCAGA
>JBEKME010000060.1:0-37966 GCA_050008675.1 Terriglobia bacterium | reverse complement strand
TTCTGGTACCCTGGGTTTCGACGCAGAATCTTCTAATTGATCTTGGACGCATTGAGGTTTTTCACCATTCGGTTGCCGCGACCCTTTCTTCGCAGCAACTGGTGGCGGTTCTTTCTCTGCTCTTCCTCAGCGTTCTAAACATCTTCGGGTTGCGCCTCGGGGCATGGGTGCAGAATGTCTTTACTACCGTCAAAGTGGCCACGCTGTTAGGGCTGGTGGCTTTTGGGCTATGGTGGTCGCATATTCACCTCGCGGCGACTGTCCAGAAGCAAAGCCTATGGGCTGGTGTGCATTGGAACCTGACTACGTTGACCGTTCTCTCCGTGGCCTTGGTCGGGCCGCTGTTCTCCTCCGATGCCTGGAATAACGTCACCTTTACAGGCAGCGAGGTCGTCAACCCCAAGCGCCACCTGCCGCTGGCGCTGTTTGTGGGTACAGCCACCGTGTGCTCTCTGTACGTGGCGTGTAACTGGATCTATCTCCGCGTCCTGCCATTTTGGGGAAGTCCGCTGGCTTCGGGAGCGTTAGGACGTGGCATCCAATACGCCGCAGAAGATAGGGTTGCGACCGCGGCGGTACAGGTCATGCTGGGCGGCAAAGGCGCGACTCTGATGGCGGCGGCAATCATGATTTCAACCTTCGGCTGTATGAATGGGCTGATCCTGGCGGGATCCCGCGTTTACTACGCCATGGCAAAGGATGGTCTGTTCTTCCATGCCGTGGGCAGAGTGGACCCCAAACATCACACCCCAGCAATTTCCCTCTTAGTCCAAGGAGCCTGGGCCGGGCTGTTGACCTTGACCGGGACTTACAGCGAATTGTTGGATTACGTGATCTTTGCGGTGGTATTGTTCTATGCTCTGAGTATCGCGGGGGTCTTCCAGCTTAGGCGGACACGTCCCGAAGCGCCGAGGCCTTACCGGGCCTGGGGCTATCCAGTGTTGCCGGCAATCTATATCGCCTTTGCCTTGTTTGTGGAGTGGGCGCTGCTCACGCACAAAGCTGGACGCAGCCTTGCCGGACTTAGTATTGTTGCCGTTGGGGTGCCGGTTTTTTTCCTTTGGCGCCAAAGAGCAGTGAAGAGTGACGGGCAGAAATCAGAAGTCAGAAGTCAGAAGTCAGAAGTCAGAAGCCAAGAGTCAGGAGATAGGAGATAGGAGGCCGAGGGCGGTCGGCAGTGGTCGGTCATCAGTAGGTAGGTGGTGGGGAGAAACAATCCCCCGCAGGCTGCCTACTGTCTTCTGACTTCTAACTCCTGACTCCTGTTCTCCGCATCCTGTTAGGGGAGATGCAATGCCGAGTATCTGGACAAAGAAGAACATCGACGACTTGAAAAGAGAGGCGCAGGACTCTGAACACGGCTTACGACGCACGCTGGGGCCGCTCGCCCTGATATCTCTGGGTATTGGGGCGATTGTGGGAGCGGGGATTTTCGTGCTTAGCGGGGTTGCGGCCCAGCACACCGGTCCGGCGCTAGTGGGTTCAGTGATCCTCTCCGGTGTGGGCTGCGCCTTTGCGGGCCTGTGCTACGCGGAGTTCTCATCCATGATCCCGGTGGCCGGCAGCGCCTATACTTACGCTTATGCGACAGTGGGGGAATTCCTGGCCTGGATCATTGGCTGGGATCTGATCCTCGAGTATGCCGTGGGGGCCACGACCGTCTCGATCGGATGGTCAGGTTACCTCGTTTCCTTCTTGCAGAAGACGCTCCATTGGCCTTTTCCCGTCGAACTGAGCAAGAGCCCGTGGGAGACTTTGAGGCTGGCGGACGGAACGGTCGTTCATCCGATCTTTAACCTCCCCGCCGCTTTTATCGTCATTCTCATTACGACTTTGCTTATTATCGGGATACGTGAGTCCGCCAACTTCAACAGCCTTATTGTTATGGTTAAAGTTGGGGTGGTTTTGCTCTTCATCTTCTTCGGAGCGCTGTATGTCCATCGCGCCAACTGGCATCCGTTTCTCCCCGCAAACCAGGGGACCTTCGGGGAATTTGGCCTTACCGGTGTGTTGCGTGGGGCGGGCATCATTTTCTTCGCTTACATCGGTTTTGACGCTGTATCCACGGCAGCCCAGGAGGCTCGCAATCCGGAAAGGGACATGCCGATTGGCATTTTGGGGTCGCTGGCGATTTGCACGCTGCTCTATATTGCCGCGGTCCTGGTTCTTACGGGGATTATGCCTTTTCGCCAGCTCAATGTCCCGGATCCCTTGGCGCTGGCGATAGATTCCACAGCGGCTCGCTGGTGGCTTTCGCCCATCGTGAAGATCGGTGCATTGCTGGGAACAACGGCCGTAATCCTGGTGATGATGCTGGGCCAAACACGCGTTTTCTACTCGATGGCTCACGATGGCTTGCTGCCGAGACCCTTTGGCAAGATCCACCCCCGCTTTCGTACCCCTTATATCAGCACAGCATTGACGGGACTATGCGTCGCCTTGGCAGGGGGGCTCTTGCCCCTGAGGATTGTGGGTGAGTTGGTCAGCATTGGGACGCTGCTGGCTTTTGTTATTGTGTCGGGATCGGTCATGGGAATGCGCAGGCTACATCCCGAGATTTACCGGCCTTTCCGCACACCCTTCGTGTGGTTCGTGGGGCCCATGGGGATGATTGTTTGCTTGGCGCAAATGGCGGGACTTCCCGGAGACACGTGGTTGCGCTTGTTCATTTGGATGGCGATTGGTCTTTGTGTTTACTTTGGTTACGGTCGCCGGCGCAGTGTCCTGCAAAACCAGGAAAGGCGGCGCGAGCTCGAGCAAGCTGCCGCGCCTCAAGCAGTTCGTAGAGGCGGCCTTTAGCCTGGCACTTTGATTTCAAAGGTTTGCCCGTCCCGCCTCGGCAGGACCGCCGCTACGAAGAGCGCTCAAGCCAAGCGTAGTCCCTCGGCCCATTCATAGAACGAGGCATATTTTTCTTGTTGGGCAATTTTGGGCCTGTCCTTATGTTTACTGCGCTGCTCAAAGTTCTGCTGCGGGAATACCATACGCGCCGCATGGCACGTTTCACCGTGTGGGTGTTGGCTTACGGGGCTGCCTTGTGGAGTGTGGATCGGCTCTCCAGCGGCGCTCCGGCAGCGCTTTGGGCTTTGTTCTGGCTCGCGGCTATAACCTGCGGCGTTTACTATCTGGGGCGGCTCGCGGTATTCATCCGGCGCCGCTTGCTCTGGCGGCTCCGCCGGCGGCTGATTGTTACTTATGTATTTATCGCTATTGTCCCCATCGTATTGATTGTGTTTCTGTTGTGGCTGGGCATTTACATTGTTAACGGTCAATTCGCTGCATTTCTAGTCGCGTCGAATCTGCGCGAGCACTTCGATGAACTACTGCAAGTTAATCGTGCCGTGGCTCACGAAGCCCATATGAATAGCTCCCCGGCGTCAGAGGAGACGTTGGCCGGGCTACAGAACTTCTACGTCAAGGAGCTGCATCAGCACGCCGTCAGTTATCCGGGTCTGGAAATAGCCCTTCGGGTTGGATCGCAAGTTCGGGCGTTTCGCTTGGACGGAACCAAAATCCAATCCCCTCTGGCGATTCCCGCTTGGTTCAAGCAGGAGGAGTTCGCAGGGATTGTAATGGACAGGGGTCATCTCGCGTTGCGTTCCATCGAGCGCGGCCCTACGGCAGCGGGCAGTTTGGTTGCTATCCTGTCCCAACCCATCACGCCGGAACTGCTGGATATGGTGGGCGAGGGCATCGGGCCGGTCGGGGTGGTAACGACGCGGCCTGTGCAAACGGAACCGAGTCAAAGAAGCTCGCAATCACACTTGCGTCTAAGCACCTCTGAGGGAGTCTTCGACCTCTCAGAGAGCGTATACTCGAAGAATCGAAACCTTCCGGAACCTGTAAGTCGGTTTGACTTCATTGTGAGGGGGGCTTCGTCACTGGACCCGGTTTCCTGGGAGGGGGAAAAGCAACAGGAGTTGAACGCGCCGGCCTTCGTTTATGTAAGCTCGAGAGTCATAGCCCTGAGTCGACGCCTTCTTGAGACGCTGGGAGAATTTTCCCAAGTCTATGTAATCGTATTCAAGGCAGTCGCCGTTGTCTTCCTCGTTATCGAAGGCGTCGCGCTCTTCATTGGAGCCCGCTTGACACGTTCGATCACTTATACCGTAGACAAGTTTTATGACGCTACGGAGCGAGTGAAGAAGGGTGATTTCTCGTACCGCATTCGGGTTCCTTCAAATGACCAGATCAGCGCGCTGGGGGAGGCCTTTGACAGCATGACAGCCTCGGTGGAGCGCCTGCTGCGGGAGTCCGAGGAGAAACTTCGTCTTGAAAGCGAGCTCGAGATTGCGCGCGAGGTCCAGGCACAGTTGTTTCCCCGGTCTGCGCCGGAAGTTCCGGGCCTGGCGCTTTATGGAGTCTGCAAGGCGGCGCGCTCGGTCAGCGGCGATTATTACGACTTCCTCAAGCTGGGCGAAAACAGGGTTTGTTTGGTCCTCGGCGATGTCAGTGGGAAAGGAATTTCGGCAGCCCTGCTCATGGCAGCAATCCAGTCTGCTCTGCGCGCTCAGTTCTACGACGGCTTCGCACCCACCAGCGGTTCTCACACATTGCCTCTTTCGACCGCGGCGGTGGTCAGCAGGCTGAACCTCCAACTTTATGAGAACACTCCCCAGGAAAAATATGTGACCTTCTTTTTTGGTGTGTATGACGCGGCAACCCGCACCTTGACGTACACGAATGCAGGTCACCTGCCTCCTGTATTGTTCCGTCGCGGGAAGGTGGAGCGGCTTAGGGTGGGCGGTACGGTGGTCGGCCTTCTCTCTCCCATTACCTACGAGCAGGCGGAGATTCAAATTCAACCCGGAGACCTGCTTCTGGCCTTCACCGATGGGATTACTGAACCCGAGAACATTTACGGCGAGGAGTTCGGGGAAGACCGCATGTTGGAGGTGGTGCGCCGCGCCCTGAACGCTTCGCCTCAGATCCTTGTGGAAGAAATCTATCGCAGTGTGAGTGATTGGACCGGAAGCCCTGAACTCCAGGATGATATGACGCTGGTTGTCGCGAAGGCTTCGGAGTGAGCCCGGGTCAGGGCATTGGCTACTGGTGTCATTGGCCAGACATGAGCGTTGCAAATCGCAGTCATTCCCGCGAAAGCGGGAATCTGCTCCGCAAACCTTCGCAAATGCGCTGTCGGCGGACTGGATTCCCGCTTTCGCGGGAATGACGGGCGTTTCGAAAGTGATCCCGTCCTAAATGACACCAACACCCGGCATTGCTCGACCCGTGAAGATTCGCTAGACTGGACGAACTAACTTTGATTCAAGGAGTAGTAGGTTGTCTCTGCGGAACCATGTGGCCTTGGTAACCGGCGCCTCGCGAGGCATCGGGAAGGAGATTGCCCTCGCTTTGGGCCGGGCGGGGGTTCGTGTAGCCATCAGCTACCGAACTAATAAATTGGGCGCTCAAAAAGTTGTCGACGAATTGCGCAGCGTGGGAGCCGAAGGGGTAGTTTTCCCGACTGACGTTACAGACTCCGCGCGCGTGGCGGAATTGATTGAGGCGATCGTCAACCGATTTGGGCATCTAGATATTCTGGTCAACAATGTGGGTGTGTTCGATTGGAAACCGGTTGTGGATTCGACCCCTGAGGAATGGCACTCCGTGGTCGCCTCAAACCTCTTCAGTGTCTTTTACACGACCAAGTTCTCCGTGCCCGTAATGCGGCAGAAGCATTGGGGGCGAATTATCAACCTGGGGGCTGTGGGAGCGGAGCGGGCCTTCGGACAAGCCAAGATCTCAGCCTACTCGGCAGCCAAAGCTGGGCTGGTGGCCTTCTCGCGCTCCGTGGCGCTGGAAGAGGCACGCAACGGAATTACCGTGAACGTTGTAAACCCGCCGGTAATTGATGAAAAGGCATTATCCCTGGAGGAAGCAGAGAAGTTGATAGACGCCCGGTTCCCGGTGGGCCGTCCTGCCACCGGCCGCGACATCGCGGAAGCTGTCAAGTTTTTTGCTTCCGAGGAAGCCTCCTTCATTACCGGTCAGGTTCTTAACGTGAGCGGTGGCTGGATGCTTTAAACGGGTGCTGAAAATAGTGTGGGAAGGTCATTCTGAACGAAGAAGTCAGGAGTCAGAAGTCAGGAGTCAGAATGAGAGCTTTCGGATGTCGGGTGAGAGGCCTCAGGGGAGCAGTGGATTTGGGGAAGCGGGATCCATCGTGGTAGGACCACTGCCGACGGGCGCTTGCTTACTGCCAATTCTGTCCTCTGACTCCTGGCTCCTGACTTGTGCTCGTCAATGGCTTTTTTCAGTGACTTGCTAAGTTCTGCCTTTCGTCCGGGGTCCGTTGTGGGTTGCGAGCCAAACCGCACGGGAGGCCGAAAATGGACAACGGACAACTGACGACTGAGAACTGACAACTGAAAACTGACAGCAATCGTTTCTCTCCATGAAAATCCTCTCTGCTGCACAGATGCAACGGATCGACCGGCTGACCACCGAGCGCTACGGCGTTCCGAGCCTGACGCTAATGGAGAACGCCGGACGAGGTGTGGTGGAATTTCTTGAGGAGCGCTTTGCCCCACTGGAGCAGCAACGGATCGTCATTCTGTGCGGGCGGGGAAATAACGGCGGCGATGGCCTCGTGGTGGCCCGTTTGCTGCGCGATCAAGGGCTGACGCCAAGGGTGCTCCTGTTCGCGGCCCCCCAGAAGGTGCAAGGCGACGCGGCCGTCAACCTCGAGCGGCTAGCGATTTCCGCGATGCCCGAGGTCGTCGAAAGTCCCGAAGCTTGGCAAGGCATCAAGCTGAGCCTGCAAGGCACGACGTTGTTGGTTGACGCGCTTCTGGGAACGGGGCTCTCCAAGCCGCTGGGAGGTTTGCTCCTGGAAGTGGTTCGAGAGGTCAACACGGAATTGGCCGCCGCGCAGGTGGTGGCGGTGGATTTGCCTTCCGGCATCTCAGCCAACACGGGGGAGTTGCTCGGCGAGCATGTGCGTGCCGGCTTCTCTGTCACCTTCACCGCGCCGAAAATTGCGCATATCTTTCCACCGGCGTGTGAACGTGTAGGGGAATGGGCTCTAAGGCAAATCGGAACACCGCCCAAGGCACTCGAAAGCGATTCGGAACTCTTCTTGAGCTTGGCCTGCCGCGAAGACTTTGCCTGGATCGCGCGGCCGCGAAAGCCCGACGCTCACAAAGGGAGTTTTGGCCACGTCCTGATACTGGCCGGTTCGGTAGGGAAGACCGGGGCAGCCGCGCTGGCTGCCATGGCCGCCTTGCGGGCTGGCGCGGGGCTTGTGACCGTGGCCACCGCCGCAAGCGCTTTGCCCATTGTGGCGTCACTGGGAATGGAATACATGACGGAGCCGCTTCCGGAAACAGAGGCGGGCACGATTTCGCTGCGCGCGCTTGAGTATGGACGGTTGGATAAACTGCTGGAAGGCAAGTCCGTTCTGGCCATCGGTCCGGGGATGGGCAGTCTCCCCGAAACGGCCGAATTGGTCCGCACCCTGGTAAACCGTCGTCGCGTCCCCGTGGTTTTGGACGCCGATGGCCTGAACGCCTTCGCGGGCTGCATGGACAGCTTCCGCTCCGGGGGTGATTTGCCGGACGCTGTATTGACGCCCCACCCCGGCGAAATGAGCCGCCTGGCGGGCTTAGGAACTACGGAAATCCAAGCGCACCGTGTCGAGCGGGCGCGTGAGTTCGCCCAGAAGCACCAGGTGAACCTCGTGTTGAAGGGCTTTCGCACACTTACGGCCGCGCCCGACGGGAAGGTTTGGGTGAACCCGACGGGCAATCCCGGTATGGCCACCGGTGGGACAGGTGACGTTCTAACGGGCTTGATTGCGGGGCTTGTGGCACAATATCGTGACCGGCCGATGAGCGAGGTTGCAGCGGCGGCAGTATACCTGCACGGCTTGGCGGGAGACTTGGTGGCGAAAGAACTGGGGCAGGCTTCACTTATCGCAGGTGATTTGCTCGGCGCGTTGCCGCGGGCGTGCAAGCTAGTGACGAGTGATGAGTGACAAGTGACAAGCCACCAACCCACCTCAACTGTTTTTGCTTCTCACTTGTTAGAAGTAACGAGTAACGAGCCAACAACCGACGCTCGCGAATTGTTCCTGCTCGTCACTTGTCACTCGTCACTGAGGTTCGGTCAATGCTACTCCCTGCGCGAACTCTTGCCCAACGGGTCACCCATTCGCCCGAGGAGACAGTGAATTTCGGACGGGAGTTGGCTAAGGAAGTCCAGCCACCTTGCATGGTATTGTTGGAAGGAGAATTGGGAAGCGGCAAGACGACGCTGGTGAAGGGGATCTTGGCCAGCCTGGCTTCCATCCCTGAGGAAGAAGTGACCAGCCCCTCATTCACGCTGGTGCATGAGTACGGTCCTGAAGGCAAGGTTTACCACGTGGACCTTTACCGCATTGAGGGGGGACGTGACCTGGCCACGCTGGGGCTGGACGATTTGCAGGGCCCGGACGCGACAGTCCTCATTGAGTGGGGGGAGAAGTTCGGTGAGGATATTCCGCGACCCTGCATCCGAATCCGCTTGGAACACCTGGGGCGCGATGAACGTCGAATCACTGTCGAGCGCCTGGAAGGGTAGCATTGCCGATTGCTGATTGCCGATTGTCGATTGTCGATTGAAAAAAGGTGGGGTGAACTGCCCCCTGTCAATCGACAATCGGCAATCGACAATCCAAAATCGCCAATATCAAGGGCAATCTCAGTAGCGGAGAAGAATAAATATGACGGAAACAGGACCCACGCCCTGGGGGTTGATTGTCGGTTCATCAAGCGGTTTCGGCGCCGCCACAAGCCTCGAGCTGGCGCGCGCCGGGCTGAACATTTTCGGTGTGCATTTTGATCGGCGCTCCAATATGCCTCAGGTGGAGCAGGTTATGGAGAGCATTCAGGACGCTGGGCGGGACGTCCTGTTCTTCAATATAAATGCTGCGGACCCTGCCAAGCGCACGGAAGCTTTGAACCGCATGCAAGAATACTGGAGCAAGAAAGGCGGCGGCAACTTCATCAAAGTCTTTCTTCATTCCCTCGCTTTCGGGTCGCTGAAAGCCTACCTCGCGGATTCTCCCGAAGATGAATTGACCCAGATGCAAATGGAAATGACAGTGGATGTCATGGGGAACAATCTTGTCTACTGGGTCCAGGATATGTTTCGCCGTAAAATGCTGGGGCGCGGCAGCCGCATTTACGCCATGACGAGCGCGGGCGGCCACAGCGTGATTCCGAGTTATGGCCCCGTCTCAGCGGCCAAGGCGGTCCTCGAGTCCCACATCCGCCAACTGGCCTACGAACTGATGCCTCACGGTATCACCGCCAACGCCATCCAGGCGGGCGTGACTCTTACCCCTGGTTCGAGCAAGATCCCTGGAATCGATAAGCTGGCAGAGTTTGCACGAATGCGGAACCCTGGAGGGCGGCTGACTACACCCGAAGATGTGGCCTCCGCCATCGTCGCCTTGATGGACGACCGCACCTATTGGATTACGGGTAATGTCATCCGTGTGGACGGCGGCGAGGATATCGTCACTTAATTAGGACAGCCGTTCGTCGCGCTTTTGCGAAACGCCGGTCATTCTCGCGAAAGCGGGAATCCACTCCGCCGACAGCGCATTTCCGAACGCTTGCGCAGTAGATTCCCGCTTTCGCGGGAATGACTGCGAGTCGCAACGCCCACCAGTACCCGCTTTTGACGCGCTAAAGGGAATCTGCTAACATTATAATTGCTGAAGGGTTGTTCCCCCGTAAGAGGGCAAAAAAGCGAGTTGGCATGAAACTCAAGGAGCTTTTGCTCGCCAAGCCGCGCGGATTCTGCGCTGGTGTGGATCGGGCTATTGACGTGGTTCACATGGCCCTCGAGCTTTTCCAGCCCCCCGTTTATGTGCGCAGGGAGATTGTCCATAACAAGCACGTGATCCAGTCTCTCGCCGCCAAGGGAGCCGTCTTTGTGGATGAGATCGACCAGGTCCCGGCAGGGGCAGTGGTCATCTTCAGCGCCCACGGTGTTTCGCCGGCAGTCCGAGCCCGGGCTGAGGCAAAACATCTGCGAGTAATTGATGCCACCTGTCCTCTGGTTACCAAAGTTCATACGGAGGCTGTCCGATTTGCAAGAGAGGGCCGCTCCATTGTTCTCGTGGGGCACGCGGGGCATGACGAGATTGTTGGGACCATGGGTGAAGCTCCGGAGCACACCCAGTTAGTCGGCAGCGTGGAAGAGGCAGAAAAAGTTCAGGTTTCGGATCCCGATCGTGTTGCCATCACCACGCAAACGACGCTGGGGGTTGACGACACCCGAGAGATCATTGGCGTTCTCCGGCGGCGCTTCCCCAAACTGGTCAGCCCTTCCAGTGATGACATCTGTTACGCCACTCAGAACCGGCAATGGGCGGTCAAGCTCCTGGCCAAGGAAACGGAGGTGATCCTGGTTCTCGGCTCCGACAATAGTTCTAATTCCAAGCGTCTTCGAGAAGTCGCCGAGATGTCGGGAGCACGCGCTTACCTTATTGAAGACGCGTCGAAGATTGACCCTGCCTGGCTCGAAAAGGTTCAGTGTGTCGGCATTACTGCCGGCGCCTCGGCTCCTGAGCACCTCGTTCAGGACGTAGTTGCCTACTTCAAGGGTTTGGGAGTAGAACAGGTCGAGGAAATTGAGCCTGTGGAAGAGAGAGTGACGTTCAATCCTCCACCCGAACTTGCCCGCGCCATGGCGAAGCGCGGGTTCGGTACGGGATGAAAAAAGTCAACCCCTGTCATTCTGAGGCCCCGTTCTTTGGGGGCCGAAGAATCCCTGCAGTTGTCCTTTGCGCTTAGCATCCAGCGACAAACTGCAGAGATGCTTCGCTGCGCTCAGCATGACAGGATTCGGGCACAGCGTGTGGCGCTGAAGGCGAGTCAAACTGTTTTCTCACGTGAGTCGCAGATGGACTCGAGCGGGCACTCCGCGCACCGGGGCTTGCGCGCCTGGCAGAGCTTTCTTCCAAACCAAATCACCTGGTGGCCAAAGGATATCCAGCGTTCGCGGGGGACAAGCTTGATCAGATCCTGCTCGACTTTCTCCGGAGTGTTCTGGGTTGAGAGCTTCAGCCGATGTGCGATGCGGAAAACGTGGGTGTCCACGACCACGCCCGTGGGTATGCCGTAGGCGGTCCCCAACACGACGTTGGCTGTCTTTCGCGCCACCCCCGGCAGGGTCAGCATTTCCTCCATGGTTCGGGGGACCTGAGCGCCAAAATCCCTCACCAATTTCTTGGCTGTTCCAACAATGTTCTTGGCCTTGTTGCGGAAGAACCCCGTGGAGCGGATTTCCTCTTCCAGAACCGGCGGCGGCAACGCGGCAAAGTCTTGCGGGGTGGGGTATTTCTGGAACAGTCCGGGCGTGACCCTGTTCACCCTCTCGTCGGTGCACTGGGCGGAGAGTATAGTGGCCACGAGGAGTTGGAAGGCATTCTCATGCCGCAGGGCGCACTGGGCTTGAGGAAAGAGTTGGTCGAGCGCCGAAAGGATCTTCTCCAGGCGTTCTGGCGAAGCATAGTCCGTCTTCGGTTTGGCTTTACGTTGTAGCGCGGGCGTCTCGCCCGCTGTCGCGCGGGCATCCTGCCCGCGTCCGCTTGCGGGAGCGGGACGCTCCCGCGACAGCGGGCGAGACGCCCGCGCTACAACAGCCGGCTTTTTGATCGACTTGGCTTTGCTGGGCATGGTCGCTCCGACTACCCTCCGAGGAGGTCCAAGACTTCCGCCAGTTCACGATGGATGCAGGTGAACGTGGGCGTGTCACGCAGGTCTTGCTCGTAGCTCTTCACAACCTCGACAAACTCACAGCCCCAGACAAAGTCTCACTATAGCATGAAAAGTGGGGCCGAGACCTTACTACCCACTATTCACACAGGATCTCGTCAAAGTCCCGTCGGCGGCCCGGCCCCTTCGGGGAACTTCGCGGACTTCGACGCGACCCTATTCACACGTCATTCCCGCGTAAGCGGGAATCCACCTGACTCCTAGCGCTGCACAATCACACGTCATTCCCCAGCAAGCGCGAGTGCGCGGCGCCAATGGACCCCCGCTTTCGCGGGGGTGACAGGGCTGGACAGTACGCAGCAGGATAGCCCAATGCTCAGGACGTGAAATAACATCATAAGGTAATATTATACTAATAGTTATTCGATAACTTAAGGCTTGCGAAACCGGTCCCCACAGAATTGTTTTGCTGCTTCAGACGCCGCTGCCACGTCGGGCGGTGCTGCCCCAACTTGCAGGTCCAGTGTCCGTTGAAACCCAGCGGAAGCTCGGAACGAGTCGGGTGGCGCATCCCTGGCTAATCTCGGCGACCTAAGCGAAAGGAGCTCACAACTTACAGCTAACATGCTTGTTTTCAATAACATTCCCGCTTTCAACGCGTAACTACCTTTATTTTCTACAACATTCCCGCTTCGCCACCCCCCGTGGAAAGCCTGCCCTTTGTTTTCATATACATTCCCGTGTCGTCCCCTCATTTTCAAAGAATTCCTTTTCTCTTTCTCTTCAGAGAACGGACCCGTTGTCCACCTGAAACCGGGAAGTTTTCCGGGCTTTTCGCCCCGCTTGGGACACTTTCGCGAGCGCATTGGGGGTCGGGGTAGCATTGCCGTCAAGTGTTTTCGGGAGGCCGTGACTGTCTCCCCGGCTTCAACTCACTACCCTAGCCTATCCAGTTCCGCTTGTCAAGAGACACGGTGCCCCCCAATGCGCCGATAAGGTTGTCGAATACAATAGACCCTGGGTTCGGAGCGCGGGAGGTTAGCGGCGACGGGCCATGCCGAGCGTAGCCGCCTTGCGTTTCGGCTGAGCAGGTAGGTCAGAAGCGCAAATCTTCTTGCGATGTTCCGCCGCAAGCGTCTAGGTCAGGGCTGCCACCCTAACCTCCACGCACGCGAAGCGTCCGCCGCGCCAGCGGCTTCGTTCAAACGGGCATTTTCCGGTGCTAACCTCTGTCGCCCTACGGGCTCCTTCGGTCAGCGCCGAAAGGAAAAGAAAGGCAAAACCGGACAGATCACTTGCTACAAAACCCGGACAACTTGACGTGCTACGGACAGACAAAAGTGGAGAAAAAGTGGGGATCGGAAGTTTCCCACAGCGCTACTAAGGAATTCCGAGTCCCCGTGAGGCGATTGTGAGCCAAAGCGGGCATCCCACAGCACTCCTGCATCCTGCCCTTGGCCCGAGAAGCAGTACTTTTCCGGGTTGCGTCCGGCCTGGGCCGGAGAAACTTTACTTCCCCTTGTAACCGTTGACGACACCGATGCCGGTGCAGAAGTTCCAGCTATTTGCGGTTGATAAGCCCATGTACAAGCCGCAGAAGCCGTTCGGAATGCGGGTGAAGTCCGCCGCAGAGTTCTGGTTTGCGTAGATGGTGGTAAGCTCAGCGTTGGACGAAGCAGCGAAGCTACCGGCCGCGTTCACAATGCCGGCGAGCGCCTGTGTTGAGACACTGGTGCCGCCGACTGGGAGCCACTCGTAGTAATAAAGGCCCTCGACGGGGAAGGTGTCATAGACCCAGGCCCCCGTGTAGGGATCGGCATCAAACGACAAGTCTGGAACGGCGCGGTTCGGGACGCCGGATTGGTAAGTTGGTTTCGGCTCTATGGTGCTCTCCCCGCCGCCGCCGAAGACCCAAGCAGCCTCTTGCATGAAGTTGAAAGTCGAGGTGTTACGGCGGTTGGTGGTGCCGCCGGCGCACACAACGTTGGGAGAAGTACAGGGCCAAATGCCCCCCGGTGAATCGCCCGCCGCTGCAAAGTAGACGATCCCGGGCGTGGTCATGCAGGAGTCATCCAATGTAGCGCACCCATCGCTGGCGTTCTCGCCAATGACCTCCGCGGCTCCCCAGCTCATAGAAACCTCGCCCTTACCCGTGCTGCCCGCGGGGCAAGTGCCCACGGCGAAGCTCGAGGGATCGATTTCCGTTTGCCCACACTGCACCAGATTGTTGGCGACAAGCACGGCCTGCTGCAAGTCGGTATCCCACTCTGAACACGCTTCCACCAGGTAGATGGTGGCTTTGGGCGCCATCGCGTGGGCCCACTCGATATCCAGCGACTCCTCTAGTTCCCAGCCGCCCGTGGTATCCATCGGAACCCCCATGCCAAGGCTTCCAGCGCAGGAGGAGTTAGAGGTGTTGGCCCAAATCACCTGGAACTGCGGCAGTGACAAGGGAACGCCGAACTGTAGTGAGAACCAAGCCAAGTCACCCGGGGCGGACGGGTCGTCATAGGCATCGACGATCGCGATGGTGTTGCTGCCGCCCGTGGGGACGGTCGTGGTTGAGTTGGGATTACACGCTGCTGTGGCGCTACCACCCGGGACGAGGCCATAATGACAAGCGAGCGAAGCGGGCGTCTCAAAGCCGTAATCAGAGAACGGCGGCGCTTCTTCAGGGTTGAATCCGTGGGGGATGTAAATCTCAACGTTGGTATGGGCGGCGAATTTGTGACCCGCCGGGACCGTTTGCGGTTGGCTGGATTTAGGGATGAAGAGTGTACCCGGCGCGGATGGAACATGCGGGGGCGTTGATTGGATCGATTCGGACACCGTTCGTGGGGATCCTGGCCCCGATTCCTGGGCCAGTCCGGACATTGCGAAGGCGAACACGAGCACGGCCGCTACTACGGCCATTCGTAACTCAATTGAATGTCTCACTGGGGTCCTCCATAGTCGTTAGACTCACCCTTCAAATCCGTCTGACCCGGCCTGGGCACAACCGAGTTCGAGACGGCTATTAGGCCGGGGACCGAGTTTACCAAAAGATTAATATTTGCCGAAGAACGCTCCGGTTAGCAAACCCGCACCTATAACTTACTCTGAAGTGGGCTGGGAGTCAAGATAAAAGAGGAGCAGTTTTGGGCGCGTCCGTCAGGAACGCGGGCTTCTAGCCCGCACAGGGTGCGGCCAAGGATGGCCGCGCTCTCAGGGGTATGCGCCCAAAACTGAGGCATTACAGGGCTGCCACCCTAACCTCGACGCACGCGAAGCGTCCGCCGCGCCAGCGGCTTCGTTCAAACGGGCATTTTCCGGCGCTAACCTCTGTCGCCCTACGGGTTCCTTCAGTCAGCGCCGAAAGGAAAAGAGAGGCAAAACCGCACAGATCACTTGCTATAAAACCCGGACAGCTTGACGTGCTACGAACAGACAAAAGCGGAGAAAAAGTGCGTGGGGGTCGGAGGTTTCCCTAGCGCTACTGAGGAATTCCGAGACCCCGTGAGGCGATTGTGAGCCAAAGCAGGCATCCCCCCGCACCCCTGCATCCTGCCCTTGGCCCGAGAAGCAGCAGAGCACTTTTCCGGGTTGCGTCCGGCCTGGGCCGGAGAAACTTTACTTCCCCTTGTAACCGTTGACGACCCCGACGCCGGTGCAGAAGTTCCAGCTATTCGCGGTTGATAAGCCCATGTACGGGCCGCAGAAGCCGTTCGGAATGCGGGTGAAGTCCGCCGCAGAGTTCTGGTTTGCGTAAATGGTGGTAAGCTCAGAGTTGGACGAAGCAGCGAAGCTACCGGCCGCGTTCACAATGCCGGCGACCGCCGGCGTTGAGATACTGGTGCCGCCGAGTATGAGCCACTCGTAATAATAAAGGCCCTCGACGGGGAAGGTGTCATAGACCCACACCCCTGTGTAGCCATCGGCATCAAACGATATGTCTGGAACGGCGCGGTTCGGGACGCCGCTCTGGAAACTTGGTTTCGGCTCGTAGGTGCTCATCCCGCCGCCGCTGAGGACCCAAGCAGCCTCTTGTATGAAGTTGAAAGTCGTGGGGTTACGGCGGAGGGTGGTGCCGCCGACGCACACAACGTTCACAGAGGTGCAGGGATACGCGACCCCGGGCGTATCGCCCGCCCCTGCAAGGTAGACGACCCCGGGCGTGGTCAATACTGAGTCATAGGAGGTCTCGCCGGCGAACTCGTCGGCTCCCCAGCTCATAGAAACTTCGCCCTTACCCGTGCTGCCCGCGGGGCAAGTGCCGAGGACGAACGTATTGGGATCGATTTCCGTTTGCCCACACTGCACCAGATTGTTGGCGACAAGCCCGGCCTGCTCGAAGTCGATATCGGAGTTTGAACACGCTTCCACCAGGTAGATGGTGGCTTTGGGCGCCATCGCGTGGGCCCACTCGATATCCGACGCCTCCTCTAATTCCCAGCCGCCCGTGGTATCCATCGGAACCCCCATGCCAAGGCTTCCAGCGCAGGAGGAGTTAGAGGTGTTGGCCCAAATCACCTGGAACTGCGGCAGTGACAAGGGAACGCCGAACTGTAGTGAGAACCAAGCCAAGTCACCCGGGGCGGACGGGTCGTCATAGGCATCGACGATCGCGATGGTGTTGCTGCCGCCCGTGGGGACGGTCGTGGTTGAGTTGGGATTACACGCTGCTGTGGCGCTACCACCCGGGACGAGGCCATAATGACAAGCGAGCGAAGCGGGCGTCTCAAAGCCGTAATCAGAGAACGGCGGCGCTTCTTCAGGGTTGAATCCGTGGGGGATGTAAATCTCAACGTTGGTATGGGCGGCGAATTTGTGACCCGCCGGGACCGTTTGCGGTTGGCTGGATTTAGGGATGAAGAGTGTACCCGGCGCGGATGGAACATGCGGGGGCGTTGATTGGATCGATTCGGACACCGTTCGTGGGGATCCTGGCCCCGATTCCTGGGCCAGTCCGGACATTGCGAAGGCGAACACGAGCACGGCCGCTACTACGGCCATTCGTAACTCAATTGAATGTCTCACTGGGGTCCTCCATAGTCGTTAGACTCACCCTTCAAATCCGTCTGACCCGGCCTGGGCACAACCGAGTTCGAGACGGCTATTAGGCCGCGGACCGCGTTTAATAAGACTTTAAGATTTGGCTGCGAGCACTCCCCTTGCGCATCCGCGCTCACAAGCTACTATGAAGTGGGCTAGGAGTCAAGATAAAAGTGGAGGTTGGGTGCGCGACATAGAAGTGAGGGCTTGGGCGTATGCGCCACCCGCGATCTCGGAGGCGCGTCCGTGCTGGCCACGGACTCAATGCCGTGATGCGCGCGGGTCGCAGACATCAAAAAACGATATCTGCGCCACCCGCGGTGAGCAGAAAGCGGAAAGCACGAAGCCGGGAGCACAAAGTACGGACCGGATGCTCTTCATTCTGACTTCTGACTCCTGCCGACAAGCCGCAGGTCCGGAGAGCGGGACCTGCGCTACAGGTTCTCTTCTTGCGACAAGAAATCGAGCAGTTTGCGGAATGCTTTACCTCGGTGCGAGACAGCGAATTTCTCTTCCGGTTTGAGCTCAGCAAAAGTCTTGCCCAGCGGAGCGTAGAAGAAATGGGGGTCGTACCCGAAGCCTCCTGTCCCGCGCGGTTCATCAAGGATAACGCCGTGCGCTCTTCCTTCGGTGAGACAAAGAATCCGGCCACACTGCGCCAGCGCGATTACGCAGACATAGTGGGCGGCGCGGCGGGAGGGCTGGTTCTCGACGCAGGGCGGAATTCCGCGCTCCTCGAGGGCCGCTCGAAGACTCGCCGGGCTTAAACCCGCCGTCTCGAGGCGGCTCAACTCTTGCAGCAACTTGCGGTTATTTTCGTCATCCGTTGCGTCGGGTCGTGCGAAGCGGGCGGAAAAGACCCCTGGCGCACCTCGAAGCGCATCAACACTGATCCCAGAATCGTCCGCGAATACCGGGCCGGAGACGTAGGCACTGTAATGCAGAGCTTTCTTGCGCGCGTTCTCTTCAAAAGTCCTGCCATCTTCGATGCAAGCCGGAAGGCTCTCAATTCCAGGCAAAGGTTTCACATGGATGCCGCGCGCTGAGGCCGCCTCACGGAACTCCCGAAGTTTGCCGGGATTGGAGGAGGCCAGGTAGAGCGGAGAGTGGAGAGTGATGAGGGGCATGAAGAAAGTCGAAAGTTAAAAGTCGAAAGTCGAAGAGTCCAAATTGTATTCGCAAACTCTCGGGAGGCGATACAACGTTTGTCCGTTAGGCGCGTGATGGGCACCCACAAGGGGTGCCCCTACGCGGCGAGTTCAAATTTCAGGATCGAACGCTGGATGGCAAGGAGTTGCTGGATGCCCGGCCGCGCCACTTCGATGAGCTTGTTCAGATCGCCGACGCTGAAGGGTTTGCCTTCCGCAGTGGCTTGCACCTCGACCAGTTGGCCAGAGCCGGTCATCACCACATTCATGTCCACCTCGGCATTCGAGTCCTCGGCGTAAACCAGATCGAGCAGGGTCTCCCCGCCCACGATGCCCACACTGACCGCCGCCACGTAGTCCTTCAAGGGAATTCGGCGCAGGGCCTTGAGTTCCACCAGCTTCTGGAACGCCATGCCCAGTGCCACAAGCGAACCGGTGATGGAAGCGGTGCGCGTCCCTCCATCGGCGCGGATTACATCGCAGTCGATCCAAACCGTGCGCTCACCGAGAGCCTCCATATCGGTCACGGCGCGCAACGATCTGCCGATCAAACGCTGGATCTCCATGGTGCGGCCGACCTGCCGGCCGCGAGTCACCTCCCTCGGGGTGCGGCTTTCGGTGGCGCGGGGAATCATGGCGTATTCACTGGTGATCCACCCTCGGCCCGTGCCTTTCTGGAAAGGAGGAACACCATCTTCGACCGAGGCCGTGCAAATCACCTGAGTGTCACCCAGGCGAATCAGCGCCGAACCCTCCGCGGAATTAATGAATTGCGGAACGATTTCAACGGGCCTGAGGTGGGTAGCGGGACGTCGGTCCGGACGAACCAGCTTGCCGCCGGAATAGAGAAGGCCCGTCAAGGGTCTTGGCATAGTGGACATGCAATCTCCTGAGCGATGAGGGCGTGCAAAAGTATCGCTTTCTCGCGGGATGAGCCCGCAGTGACGTTTCAAGGGCCGGTTTTGATGAGGGTTGGATCGGGAACGATGGCTTCGGTCAAGTCAGCGTGCCCCTCCAGGGTTTCAACTTCCTGGCCCTGAATAAGGATTTTAACCCGTTTTACCGAAGGAATGTTGGCGGTGATTGAATCCACCATGGAATAAACGCAAAGGGACTCGGTTTCAATTCCCGGACTTATACTGCTGAGCAGATCGTTCGAGAGGTCCACATAAGCAGTTCCTTCCGAGGTCAGGAAAACGGCGCGAACGTTGGTGGAGGCAGCCAGGGGGTGACCCAAGCCCTGACGTGATCCCGCCGCCAGCGCCAACAGAACCTGCCGAACTCGATCATCCGCTGATGGCGCCCATTTGACCGGCCGACTCTCGGCAACTAGCTTGCGGTCATTGAGGGAAGGGAAGTAAAGGACGGCAATCTCATTGGGCCCGGCGCCCGACTGTAAAACTGCCTCGCTCAAGCGCGCCTTGGCAGATTCGTCACTATGCAAAGGCAGTTCAAAGAAGATGCGCTTGGCCAGAGAGCGCAGATAGAAGAGCCCCCCAGCAAAGACCATCAAGAGGGCGACCCAAAGAAGTTTGGCGCGCAGGCTCATGTTTCAGGCGCCTCCACCCTGCAAACCGGCAAGAACTTGCGCCACGGCGGCAGAGATCTGTAGTTGAAATGCGGGGTTGGTCAGAGGGCCGGCGTCGTTATCGGGTGTTAAGCTGCCGATCTCGATCGCCACGGCGGGCGCGTTCGCACTGCGCAGTGTGCGTACCGGGGCCGCCGTGGGCGTATCCGCTGTTACCCCGGCAATTTGAGCGAACTGTTGCTCGAGGGCCTGAGCGAGTTGGCGGCTTTGGTCCAGGTAGGCTTCCTGGACTTGATTCCAGGGTACGAAGCTCGACCTTGCCTCGCCGTCCGGCGAAGGGAGCGGCGGATTAGGAGGTTGGTAGGTGTAAACCGCAATTCGTGGCGAGCTGCCGCCCAAGTCGCCGGCATGAAAAGTGAGGAAATAAGCGGCCCCCCCCACATTCGCCGCCACGGCACGTTGCTCGAAAGTGGCATTGACATCACCTGTGCGCGTCAAGACAATCCGGTATTTTCCCGTCGAAAGCAATGCCAGGCGGACACGTGCCACCAGTTGCGCGACCAGATCTTTTTCGATGACGCCTTCAAGACTGCGCCCGCCCGCGTCGTCGCCGCCATGCCCGGCATCCAGGGCCACGACCGGCAAAGGCGGGCCAAGCCGGGTGGCCGGCCCCTCTTCCGTGACGCCGGGTGAAGGTGCTGGTGTCGCCGGCGCACTGGCGGTTGTGGGAGCCGGCCCGGAAGGCGGGGGCGTCTGGGCAAGGGGCGGGGGTGGCTTCAACACGTCGGCCAGGAGAACCTTGCCTCCTTCCGCCAGTGCGGGGTAGAAGTTTAGCCCCCCCGCCGAAGGCGTGATGACGACTTTGGGCAGCCCATCCTGGTCGTCGAAGTAGACGTCGGTTACATAGGGATTCTGGAAGTGGAAGGATTGCTCAAGGGGTTCGATGGGGTGGTCTCCCAGAAACATCACCCACTTGCCATTAACTGACGCCGTCCGAACGGTTACCTTGTCCGTGAACTGGAAGGTGAGCCTCGCGCCATTGCTCACCTGCTCCAACCGTAATGTAAAAGATCCCGGCTTGACATCTCCAAGGAAAATGCGGTTTGTCCCCACTTGGTACTCCACGATTTGGCTAGTAAGCCTGGGCACGACGATGGTGAGGAAGTCGGTGGGCACCATCCATTTTCCATTGGAAACACGGACGGGAGCCGAGAGGCTCGTCGTCTCCTTGGCGATGCGAATCTTCGGGTCGCCTACACGAAGTTCGATCTGGGTGTTCCCAAACCCCACCTTAAGGGTGTTACGCTTTTCCTGTAAGCCGTTAAGCTTTCCGACCAGGTTGAGAACCTGAAGGAGAGGCAGATACTTGGTGTTCTCGATGACTTCCAAAGGAATTACATGCCGCGAATTAGGGAAGTAAAAAACGAAATTATCACTTCGCAGGGTTCGCGGGGGCCAGAAAAACAGTGCCAGCCCGCATAAGAGGGTCATGGAAAGCAGAACCTTATGCCAGGAAAATCGAAGGGAGTTCGTCAGAGGCAGCAAGGGTTTTTCGCTTTCTGGGTACGTGTGGTCCCCAGCCGATGTCAAGGTGTCATTCTATAGCAATCACGGCCAACGGTCCAATCAAGCTCCCCAAGTCGCCGATAAGAGGTAGGGTCTGGTGGGGAAAGTAGTGTCGGAGGCGCTGGCGGGCAAAAACAAATCCGCAGATTGCGCAGAAGAGGCAGATAAGTGAAGAAAGACGCGACGAGAGGACCTGCGCCTCTTGCCTTTGCTGACCGAGTGAGCAATTTTGAACAGATTTCATATTCCGGACATGGTAAGGTCTCTAGTTGGGGTTTCCCGGTAGCTCCCGTGCTGAGTGTCGCACTCAGAGAGAGTCGCGGAGCGCCCACGTTGTTCGCGGAAAGGCTAGGTGCTTCTGTGAAGGATCTGCGCATTACGCTCGTAGAGTTGCCCGCCACGGTCGATGGCCGGCTGGACGGCCGGATCGCGAAAGACGTCTACTCTCTGTTCCGATATCCCGGTCGCGGCGTGCCCTTGCTCGAAGCGGTCTGCCGCCGTGCGGGTTATGATGATATCGTCACGCTCGACCCACAGTACAACCGCGCACCGGGGCACCTGGACGTGGACGATTGGAAGCGCCTTGCCAGCACGGACGTCTTGGGACTTTCGGTCATCACGCGCACCGCGAATCAGTCGTTTGAATTGGCGCGGCGGGTACGCGCCATCAATCCCCGCGTCAAAATACTCTTTGGGGGCCCGCATCCCACCGCGCTGCCTGAAGAGTCTCTGGAGTTTGGTGATGTGGTGGTCACGCACGAGGGGGACTACACGCTGCCGCGGGTACTCGAGCGGCTGCAAGACAACCTTGGGGACCCGCAGCTCACCGATTTGCCGGGAGTGAATTATCTTGGCCGGGATGGCGAAATCATCCGCAATCCAGACCGTCCCTTCCTGACCAGCGAAGAACTCTCGGCGCTTCCCTTTCCCGTCTATTCCGACCGCGTCAGCCGGGGGATCACCCACAACGTTGTAAACACTTCGCGCGGCTGCCCCTATGAGTGCGAGTTCTGTTCGGTGATTGAGAACTTCGGGCGGGGATTTCGCTTCCTGAACGACGATGCGGCGGTGGCCCTGATCCGCCACACCGTCCAGTTGAACGGCAAGCCGATCTTCTTCGGCGACGACATCTTCGCGGCCAATCGCGCCCGGACTACACGGGTGCTGGAGCGGCTGCTTTCCGAGGGAGTCAAGATGCCGCGCTGGTTCGCCCAGGTGCGGGTGGAAACCGCGCAAGACCGTGAACTGCTGCGACTGATGAAGCGCGCCCACTGTGCCATGGTTTTCATCGGCCTCGAGTCCGTAAACGATGAAACCCTTCGACTGTTCAACAAGCACTCCACCCTCGAGAAGAACCGCAGCGCAGTCGCCGCCTTCAAGGAAGCGGGGATCCGTGTGCATGGCATGTTCGTGCTGGGTTCCGACGCCGACACGCCTGAAACCCTGCGCGAGACCCTGAAGTTTGCCCGCGAGTCACGGCTGACCACGACCCAATTCTTTGCGCTCACCGCCGTGCCCGGACCTCCCCTGACCCGGCGCCTGGCGGAGGAGAAACGGATCTTTGCTTGGGGTGACTGGCAGCTCTTCGACGCTCAGCACGCGGTGGTTTGTTCCACGCGCATCAGCCCTTCTGAGCTTCAAGCTGGGATCTTCCGCATTTCCCGGCAGTTCTATTCGGTTAGTGAAGCGCTCAGGCACCTGGTCCACGGGCGCTGGTTCGATTTCGCCATCCGGCTCCAGGGCGGTTATCTTACGCGGCGGATTGAGCGCGACAGTGCAGCCTATGCCCACGCGCTCGATAAGTTCGACAAAGTTCGTGCCGATCTGGGCGCTGAGCTCGATAAACTTGCCGAGAAGGCGCGGGCAAAACTGCGTGAATACGGCGTGGGGCTCGAGAACAGTCAGGCTCGTGCCAAGGCCTATTTCGGTGACTTGTTTCAGCAGTTCGACTCCGCCTGCGACCGCCTGAACCTTGAACTGGTCCCTTATGGGCATGCCTTGCGGGAGATGGCGAGTAAGAAGTTCGAGAAACACCTTCAGGCCCTTGCCGCAGAGCCGCTCAAGCAGGCACACGCGCAATAGAAAATCTTCCCTTGGTTGCAGACCAAGACACTATGAAGCGGGGGAACGACCTCGGGCTTATCCCTTCTTCAGTTCCGGCAAGCTTGCTTTTGAGACCAAAACAAGTGGTGTAAGTTTTGCCTCATCCAGGAATCCGATGGGCGCGGACGACAAATCTCTTGGGCGCCGAGCCCACAAAATAGAACGGGTAACAGGTCACCAGGGTCAGGATTGCTTCACCTGAATCGTCCAGCACTTCAGTGTCCTCGGGCGCGACCACTTGAGTAGAGTCCACCCGATAGCGGCAGGTTCCGTTCAATGTCGTCAGGGTGATTTCATCGTCCTTACGAATATTGCGCAGCCCTCTGAAAAACGTGTCCCGGTGTCCTGCGATCGCGACGTTCCCTTGCTGGCCCGGTAGCGGGGTACCCGGAATATGCCCGACCGCCCGGTGCAAAGTGCTTGCGTCGGTGCCTTCCAGGATCATCGCCGCAAGGCCGATTCTGCCTATCTCGATCCGCCCCAACGGAGAGCCCGCGAGGCCATCGATGCCAAAACTCTCGGCGCGCGCACGGTCCGCTTCCGCCTGGGCGGGAAGAGGAGACGAAGCAGGCTGTTGAATGGTACGGGCAGACGTCTGCGCATCCTTCAAGGCGCGCTCAAATCGCCAGGTTTGATAGGCCTGAAAGAGCCACCTATCGAGCAGCGCGGTGGCGCAGTAACTCATCGCCAGGACCCCCACGAGAAAAAAGAAGTATTGGCTCCAACGGAGAAGCAAGGCGATTCGCGTCGGATGAGCGCTTTGGCGTTTAATTCTTAATTTCATGGCCGGTTGCTCCGGCTGCCGGCAAGGGAGGCTAAGGGCTGAGGTTTCGAGGGTGCGTAGTAACCGGCACGGGTGCGGACGGACAAGCGTCCACGACCCGGCGCCCCAGCCTTTACTTGGACGGCCCGATAGGCCCCGTCTTGCTTTCTATTCAAGGGTACATAGGCGATGGTGTACTGGTTACGGATATCATGAGCGATTCGTTCACAAAGAGGGACAACGTCCCTTAGAGACTCCGGCAAGAAAGCCTCGCCGCCCGTGTCCTTTGCAAGCTGCTGGAGCGCACGAGGGTTGCGGTCGGGATCGTCCTCATCAAAGAGACCGATGGTGTAGATAATGGCGTCGGACTGCCGCGCCACGGCCCTGATTTGGGCCAGGTTGTGTTTGCTGGCGTTGTCGCCCCCATCGCTGGCCACGATCAGCACTTTCTTGTCCCGATTACCCCTCTTCAGGTGCTCGAGCGCAACCGCCAGAGCGTCGTAGAGCGCCGTCTCGCCGTTGGCGATAATTCTCGACAGCGCAACCTGCAATTGCGCCGCTTGGTCCGTGAACGGTGTGTTGGCGGGAAGGCCAAACGAAACATGCTCATTGAAATTGACCACGAACATCTGGTCCTGCGGATTGCTGGAGCGGGCAAACGCCATGGCAGCGGCAATAACCTCAGTGCGCTTGGGTCCCATGCTTCCACTATTGTCCACAACCAAGCCGACGGTGACTGGGATATCTTCGTGGCTGAAATATTCAGTTTGTTGGAGGACTCCGTCCTCGTAAACTTGAAAGTCTTCTTTGTCGAGTCCCGAAACAAGCATACCTTTGTGGTTCTGCACGGTCGCGTGCAAGACCACGGAGTCAGCATTTACCCTAATCGTGTATTCGCCACCCCGGCGGCTCTCCAATGGCGAGGATTCTTGAGGCCGGGCGACGCTTGGTAAAACAAGCAGGAAAAGAAGCGAGACCACACATCGGATTGCGGAGGCACATGCCTTCCTGGTGCGTACTCCCGTGCTGAATAATTCCGCGGCCCTCAACCTCCACCTCCCGTAGAAAGGTGAACCGTGACTTTTTTCCGGGCTGTACCGATGTTGACGGCTTTCTCATCAGCCCAGTCGTTTCGTGGAATCCGAGCGATAGTTCGGGAGTCTACCCGGGTGGTCGCGAACTCGAGCGCCCGTGAAGGGGAGGTGATACTCGCGTACCACCCCCCTTCACAACCCGACGTCCGGTCAACTCGGCCGAATAAAGAAATTGGCGCCCGAAGCACCCCCCTAGGACCCCGACGTGCGGCCCACGCAAGCACACAACCTCTTGGCTCAAGCCGCTTGCTTCGTAATAACCGAAAGAGCAAGTCCTACACCCAGCGAGAGCAGCCCAATCAATCCCACAAGTGGCAATGTGCTGGCCGTTTTGGGCAAGCTCTGCGCAGCGGCTACCTCTACCGGCTTCGCAGTTGCTACCTCTGGCGGGATCTCCACGACTTCAGTTACTTGAACCTCTTCGCCCGTAGGTTTAACAGCCTGGACCGGCGCCGTCTTCAAATCTTCTATGGGAGCTGTTTCCAGTTCGATAGGAGTAAAGAGAACGGGCTCATTTGTTACCTTCGCCAGCTCGATCGCCCGTGACTTTGGGTACACAAATTCCTCGCCCCATTGACGCCCGGGGTAAAACCACGCCCGGATGGCTTCCGGCTGTCCGGCCGCCCTCTCCCGAAAAGTCATTACCGTTTTGCTGGTCGCCCGCAAACGGTAATTGGGGATCGCGAGGATGGTTGTAAACACATGGTCTTCGGCTTGGTTGAAAATTTGGACGATGTGGCGGTCCGATAGGGAATCAAAGATCTTGAAGACATACGTGCCTGCCGGTAGAATCTGAGCGCCCACACCTGGAACTTCGACTGGTGCGCTGAATGTCACAGTGGTTTTCCTGTTCCACTCGTCTGCCTTCGCACTGGGTAGAAACGTTAGAGCTACCAGGGACAAGCAGAAGATCATCACTACTACTCTGAATCGATCCATTCTTTTCATTGATGTTACCTCGCTCTTTCTTGGGGGTGTTCTATTCTGCCCCGTCGTAATAAAACCGGATTTACCTGTGCAATGAATTCATGAAACACCATACGAGCGGGAAAACTCGTCCCAGCGGTCGCCGTGCGGGCGACACTTTGAAAGGCCGAAGCGCAGACTGATAGATTTTAAGGTCCGGAGCCGCCTTAACACCTTCCTCTTGGCCTATTGTTTGTTCCATGGTGTGGAATGTGGAATTCGAGACCTCATAGATTTGGACCGAGGGAATTCCCAGGACCAGTCTCGCCAAAGCCATCAGCGCGCCAAAGCATCTAGCCCAGATTCCTCCCGCGTTCTCCTTTTGATCCCAAAGGCTTAAGGACAGCGCTTCCGTTCCATCTGGGAGGGTGAAGGCGATCAGGCCCCGAAACCCCCTTTCCCTTCGAAACAGCGGGACAACTCCCTGCTCGAGGGTCCTGGTAAGCTCGACCCCGCAACCGGGCTTCACATTGATCAAAACCGCTCGTGTAAACACGTCGTTCCCCCCTGACATTCGCCTCCCACCAGATCCTGGCTGGCAGCTTGGGATATACTTCTTATACCCCTGGATAATTCGCGTGTCAGTTCAGTACTGCTCGCACGTCTGGTCAGAATTGCTCATCCCAACTAATGAGGGCCAACTACAGTGTGGGGCCGGGCGAAGTTACCGCTTGGTGGCGCATCAATTCTTCATGTAGGCGAGCACGATCACTGGCCGGTGGGCCACCAACCCATCAGGGACACATGAACCAAGGCGCGCACATGTCGCACCAATCGGTCGCCCAGGCGACCCGTGTATGGCGCCAGCCACGAATCGCGCGCCCTCCAAGTCTGCGATAGCCCTCGGATGGCACACACGGCGAAACCCCGTTGCCCGTGCGCGGACATGTTTGGATGGAGCCGCGGCAACTATACGCCACCCGCGCTGGACCAAGACCGTCACTTCCCCCAATGGATATTGGAGAGGGAATGGAGCAGTCCAAAGATATTCAGGAGCCACAAAACTACGAGAATGACCACGACAGCATTCAAGATCGACTTAATGGAGCCCGCCATCGGTATGAAGCTATTGACGAGCCAGAGGAGAACACCAACCACGATCAGAATCACAAAGATTTGAACTAAAGGCATGATCCAATACACCTCCTGCTTTGTTTTCAGAGACGGGCGTCTATACGTCCGCTCCTGGTTGTACACTGTTGAGTGTTGCCTGCGGCTTCTCAGTGATGGCTGCAAGGGCGCAGCGCCCTAAAGCGAGTGGCAATGCCAGGCGCTTGGCCTGCTCAGCGAGGATCTCGGCGCGAATGGCGCCAACCCGGAGGAAAAGCCACAGGTCGGCCTGAGAGGTCTCGAGGTTCGACAAGTCATAGTCAGGCGTCATTTCTCCTCCTCGAATCTGCCTTCGGATACTTGTTATCGTGGGCAGCCATGCAACTACACTTAGGATGAGCGCATTTGTCCTTGTTCTAAGCCTCTTCCCTCTGGCAGCTTCACCGCGAGGACGCAAAGGATTGCGGAGAACTCAACTACTGCGGCTGCTTCTCGGGCTCGGGTTGCTCTTTCTTTTCGCGATCTCCGCGATCACTCTCGGGACTGACAGCTTTCTTGACTCCCTCTCCGAATTTCTTGCCTCCACGGCCCACTCCTTTACCCAGTTCCTTGCCTGCCGCAACCGGCTCACCTTTCTTCATCTCGTGGCCAACCTCCTCGCCACCCTTTCCAACCTCTTGGCCCGCACCTTTAAAACTGCCGCCTGTCGATTCCGGTCCCACTCCGAGTTTGCCCGCAGTCTCAGCATCAAGGCGTCCTGTGACCGGTAGACTCTCAGACTGCTGATATTGGCGAATACCTGCGCGGGTTTGGGGACCTATGATGCCATCAACCTCCCCCGTGTAGTAACCTTTGTCGCGCAGAGTTTCTTGCACTTTCTTAATATCGCCACGATTCAAACCCGCTGGCTTCTCATCGTTGGGGTTGACTGCGAAGGCGAGCGAGGCCAGGCTCAGACCCAACATCCCAGTCGCCAGAAAAGTGAGGACAACCCAGGTCCGTACCGTTTTCCTTTTTGGAAACATTTTATTCCTCCATTTCAAGGGTGCTTGCGGCAGGCCGTTCATAAGCCCGCCGGATGGCGCAGCATGGCGTTTTCTGCCGTGTCTGCGCCGTGCAGAAGTAAAATCGATCGCACCGCGTCCATAAGCGCTCCCCATACCTCATGCCTTGCGGGGCAAACCCCACTGCGGGTGCGTCGGCGGCTGGGATTGCCCCGGTCCCCTTCTTTGGCCTCTTGCGTCTTGGAGGAGGTGCAAGGGATTCCGGCAACTCAACGACGTTTCTCGAGGGAGAATCCCTGCCTCCCGCGAGGCCGGAAAAATGAGAGCCGAAAAAGTACCTATGCCTTCCGTCTCGTTCCAGCGATCACCAAGCCTATGCCTCCGACGAGGGCGATTCCACCCAGAATCGGAGGCAAGGGAATCCGCTCTTTCGTTTCCGCAGTTGCCTGAATCGGGCCCAGGTCCACGATCTTCCTGTGCCGCGTGTACGTGATGCCCTGGAAAGCCAGAGCGATAATCCCCAGCACAATGAGCAAGATCCCAACCAGCGTTGCAGTTTTCATAAGGGGCTACCTCGCGCCTTCCGCGGAACGACCCACCGCTCCGCCCGCTACAGATGCTTCCGCGCCCAGCTTGACGCCGTCCTGGACCAGCTTTCTTGCGCCAGCAGGGTTCATCACGGGGAAAACGACGTCCGTGGACTTACCACCAATCTGAAATCCAAAGCTCCCGGCGCCAAGGGTGAACATGGAAGGCGCATCCCAAGAGTCAAAGCACCTGCGACTTACCAGATCATGGGATGGAAGCGCCTCTCCCGGAGTGCTATTTCGTCCCAGCACTCGTAGCCTTGTCAGAGACGGGCCTGTCGCCTCTGACGTAGTCGGCGCCGCCCTCTCCGGTTACCGAGATATCCTGCGCTCCTGTCCGCAATAGAATCTCCTTGGCGCGCTTCGTCCAATCTGCATTGTCCGAGTGCACCGAGAGGAGGATCCCGCCTTCTTTTACCCGCACTTCATAGCGCTTGGCCTCGTGCTCGGGAATCCCCATGCCAATCAGCGCGCCCGTTATCCCGCCTACTGTGCCGCCCACGCCCACCCCCGCCAAGGCCGCCATGATAGGACCAGCGGCGATAAAGGGACCCAAACCCGGTATGGCCAGAGCGCCAATGCCCACCAACCATCCCAATGTGCCGCCCAGGATCGCACCGGTTCCTGCGCCTGCCGCAGCGCCCTGTGGAGCCTTGGTGTGCTTCTTGTGGGCGAACTCCTTGGAGATTACTTTCTCCGGAAATAGCACGGAAATATCCGTGTTTCGAAAGCCGGCCTCCTTCAAGATGTCGACGCCGTTCTCCACGTTCGAGTAATTGGGGTAAATGCCCAACACCGCTATTTTTTCTGCCATGTTGCCCTCTCCTTTGGCCTTAAGATCTTTTTCTCGGGTTTAACTTCCACCCATCTGCCATCCGCCTCTTGCCAGATCCTGGCTGGTGCCTTGAGGCATTCGTCTTATACCCTTTACATCCTGTATAACCTGGAGGTAATTCGGCGTCAGTTCAGTTCCGCTCACACGTCAGGTCAAAATTGCTCAGTCACGTTTGCGACGGGAGAAACACATGCTGGGATTCGGAGAGCTCAGTAAGGGTTCGAACCTGGAAATGATCTGATCGTTCACCCCGTGCGCCGTGACTGAACTTGCCATTTCAGGATGACAGCCTCCAGCATTATTTGCCGCTTGGGTAGCTCTCAAGCCAAAAGATTCATTCGGCTTCCCCCCTCGGGGCGAACCCACCCGGCCCGCGCCGATTGAATCCTCTCCCGAAGGTGTGCTGGATAAATCGTTAGAATATGTTGAGGGTAAGGCGGAAGCCGGGATGCCTCAGGTTGAACATATAATAGACGCCATCAATGTATTCGACATAAAAGTCGTCGTTGTAGTCCCAGCCTACTGGCCATCCTTCGTTGAACCCGAACCAATAGCCGCCGTACTGGAAGCGGTTATACCCGCCGATCATCCGGGGATGCCCCATGTGGAACGAGTGGTCCCGACCGAAATGGGTACGGTAACTGTTGTCAGAAACGCGGCCATAATGGCCACCGCCACGGTTGGAAGCAACGGTCCGTCCCTGCTGCCTTCCGGACTGCCTCGCTTGCTGTGCGCGCTGTGGTTGCTGGCGCTGCGCCTGCTGTGTGCGCTGCGGTTGCGCCCGTTGGGTGCGCTGTGGCTGGGCTTTCTGTGCGCGTTGCTGCGGCTGCTGGCGTTGCGCCTGCTGTGTGCGCTGCGGTTGTGCCCGTTGGGTGCGCTGTGGCTGGGCTTTCTGTGCGCGCTGCTGTGGCTGCGCTTTCTGTGCGTGTTGCGGTTGCGCCTGGTGTTGCGCCGGCTGGGCTTTTCCTCCGCCCTTTTGCTCCTCGCCTTTTTGTGCGAATGCAGGAATGGCGGTTCCGAGAAGTAAAAACAGAACTGCTGTGCTGATAACTCTATTTTGGTTCATAGGTGTTCCCTCCAATTCATGTCACATGTGCCTCTCACCGGATACTCAAGGCACACTTTTTATACCGTTTGTGCGCATGGGTGTCAGTTCAGTACGGCTCACGTATTAGGTCAAAAGTGCTCACCCCAGTTCATAGGCGTACTGGGGTCATTTGCGAGACATGGGCGCTGCGAGCCGTCGTCATTCCCGCGAAAGCGGGAATCCACTCGGCAAACCTTTGGAAATGCGCTGGCGACGGACTGGATTCCTCCCGCCATGGCGGGACGGGAATGACCGGCGTTTCCAAAGGTGTCCCAGGCCAAATGACACCAACACCTTAATGGGGGGGAACTACAGTCTGGAGCCAGTGGGGATTTGCCGAGGATTTGAAATGAACGGGGGCTTCGTTCCGTGACAGGGTGGACAATGCGGCGGCTCGCTTCCTGAGCCTGAGCGAAAGCTATGCTTTGGAAAGCACTTCATCCAAACCGAATGCTTTCCTCCGCACTTCACCGCTCAGCCCGGCAGGCTCATCGAGCCGTTAACACCTATTTCGGTTACATGAGGCTAGTCGTGCAGGACCACGCTCAAGAGGCTGCTGTTAACCGTCATCCCCCCGGTGATGCTTTCGTAATCGACAAAGCCCAGCTTCTTGAACTTATTCATGAAATGACTGACGCGCGACCGAGTTGTGCCGACCATTTGCGCCAGGTTTTCCTGATTGATTCTGGGATGTATAGTTTCGGCTCTACTTTCCTTCCCAAAATGAGCCAGCAGCAAGAGAATCCGAGCCAGACGCTTCTCGCTGGAGTTGAAAAGCTGATCGACGAGATCGCCTTCGAATCGGATGTTGCGTGAAAGCAGATGCGTGATGAACAATTCCGAGATGTCGTGCTTTTCGTGCAGCATGCGCTGCATCAGCGGCTTCGCAATCCTGACCAGATTGCAATCTGTTATCGTGGTAGCCGTGGCGATGCGCAACGGCTGACCGGCGAGGCATCCCTCGCCGAAGAAGTCACCGGCGCCTAGAATGGCGACGATCGCCTCCTTGCCTTGGTCGGATGTAACCGCGATCTTCACCTTGCCTCGTCGGAGGTAGAAGACGGAATCCGCAGGTTGTCCTTGGCAGAAGATGTTGCGGTTCGCGCCGTATTCAATGTCGGTTTTCCCGCCGGGGAATCCCGCGAGGAAGGCTTCCCAATCGACGACCGGTTTGTTAGTACTTGCCACAACAGCGTGAGACTGGTTCTTCACTAGGGCCATAACAACCTCCTTCGGCTTGCTGAAAGCAAGCCCGCAGTATCAAAAGCAATTGGTTTTTGGCGACGATTCTGACATCGCCTTGCGCGTCGGCCTCGCCCCAATAGAGTTTCACGGTGCGAAAGCCCTCGTGCCCCATTATCCCTCGAATGCTTCGCCATCGTCAATCAGAATCTTTCCCGACTTTAGCAGTCCTCCGGGGACTAGGCAAGCCTATCTTCTAGGAGGAACAGGTGCAATGCTGCGAATTGAGTATTCGACAGTACATTGAGCGCCTGAACTTCTAGGTGTCTCTACAGAATCTACAGTAGAGACGAATGGCAGTGGATTGATCCACGCTGATGCTTGATAATTGCCAAGAAGTGCGTCAAGCTAGGCTTAGCTGTGCGGTATTTGAGAATTCTTCACACTCGGCTTCTCACAGAGTGCGAGGGTGCTATTTTGCTGGGGGATGGCCAGTGGAGTATTCCCAAGCCGCGTGTTATCCTGGAGAAGGTTTGTTTCGGCGGCAGGACAGCCTCTACGCCAATTGTTACGTTACGAAGCCGGTCGACCTGGAACAGTTTGTCCAGGTTGTGAAGTCGGTTGAAGATTTTGGGTTGACGATCGTGAAACTTCCGCAAGGAAAAACGCCATGACATCCGAGCCGATTAAGGTCTTGCTGGTGGAGGATAATGCGGGAAATATCCGCCTGATCCGGGAAATGTTGAAGGAAGCGAAGCCCGCCTTAGCTGCCCTGGAGGATGCCCCAAGCTTGCTGAAGGCGGTCGAGCGGCTGGCGAAGGGAGGAATCGACGCGGTGTTATTGGATCTGGGGCTCCCGGACAGCCAGGGCACTAGCACTTTTGTGGAGTTACACAATCAATTCCCCTGCACTCCCATCGTAGTGCTAACGGGTGTTACCGATGAAAGGCTGGGCCTCCAAGCAGTCCGGGAAGGGGCGCAAGATTACCTCGCCATAGGAAAGGTGAATGGCGAGTGGATTTGCCGCGCCGTTCTCTATGCGGTTGAGCGGATGCAAGCGAAGGAAGCGCTGCAGAGAAGCGAGGAGCAGTATCGCCAGCTCTTTGAAAAAAACCTTGCCGGGGTATACCGCACTGCCCTGGACCGCCGCATCACGGACTGCAATGAAGCTTTCGTCAAGGTCTTCGGATTTGCCTCTCGTGAAGAGGTCTTAGCTCATCCAGTGCAGGAATTTTACTTTGATCCCCGCGAGCCGGAGGCAATCACCGCCCGCATAAGGGCGGAAAAGACCCTCTCGAATTTGGAAATGCGCCTTAAGCGAAAAGATGGCAGCCCGGTTTGGGTTCTGGTTAACGAGAATCTAATCGAAGGGCAGGCAGGCAGTCAACCGTTCATCTTAGGGACCATCATCGATATTACCCGGCGCAAGGAGGCTGAGGAGGCGCTACGGCAAAATGAAAGCCACTTGCGTGCCATCGTTGAAACCGAGCCGGAATGTGTCGTGAAAGTCGCGTGCAACGGCGACCTCCTTCAAATGAACCCGGCGGGCCTGGCCATGATCGAGGCTGAGAGCTTTGCCGAAGTTAATGGAAAGTCAGTCCTTCCCTTGATTGTTCCTGAGCACCGGGCGGCGTTCAAAGCTCTCTTGCAGGGAGTTTGCAGCGGCAACAGAGCCAATTTAGAATTCGAGATTGTCGGGCTCAAAGGTACGCGGAGGTGGGCGGAGTCTTATGCGGTCCCAATTGCTGATGAGACGGGATCAAGCTGTGTGTTGGCCGTCATGAGAGACCTCACCGAACGCAAGCAAGGTGAAAAGGCTCTCCGCGGGCTTTCTACACGCCTGCTGCAGTTGCAGGATGAGGAGCGGCGGCGCATTGCCCGGGAACTCCACGACGCCATAGGCCAAAACCTCGTCGGTTTGGTGACGAACCTCACCCTGGCGCACAGGTCGGCTGGTAGGCTCAATCCGGAAGCACGCCAAGCGCTATCTGGAGGTCTTGAGGTGGCAGAGCGGTGCTTGAAGGAGATGCGTACTCTCTCCTACTTGTTACACCCGCCACTGCTTGATGAAGATGGCTTGGCTTCAGCCTTGGCTTGGTACGTTAAGGGGTTTGCCGAGCGAAGCGGAATCAAGATCGATCTCAAAGTGTCTCCCAATTTTGGCCGGCTGCCCCAGGAGGTAGAGACGACCCTTTTCCGCGTAGTGCAGGAGAGCCTTACCAACGTCCACCGTCACTCCAAAAGTCCGACAGCCAGCATACGGCTTTCACGGCGCGCGACTGAGGTGAAGTTAGAAATAACGGACAAAGGCCAGGGGATGCCCGCGAAGGCCCTCCACTCGGGCAATCAGAAAAGCGGACAGCTTGGAGTGGGCATTATGGGCATGAGCGAGCGCGCCAGACAACTCGGGGGTCGGCTGGAAATCGATTCAAGCCGCCGAGGCGCAACCGTCCGAGTGGTGATCCCGAACCCCGAGGTCGTTAAGTGAAAACGCTTCGTATCCTGGTGGCGGATGATCACGAGGTCGTGCGGAAGGGAATGCGAGCCCTTCTGGAGGTCCGTCCCGAATGGGAAGTTTGCGCGGAGGCGGCCAATGGCCGGGAGGCTCTTGAACTGGCAAAACAGACGAAGCCCGACGTCGTGGTGATGGATATCAGCATGCCGGAATTGAATGGCTTGGAAGCCACGCGACAAATCCTGAAAGCCCTCCCCAGAACCGAGGTGCTTATCCTGACGCTTCATGAGTCCGAACAGTTAATACGTCGAGTGGTCGAATCAGGCGCTCGTGCCTACGTCCTGAAGTCCGACGCAGGACGAAACTTGGTGGAGGGCGTGGCGGCGCTTGGCCGGCACAAAGGTTTTTTCTCACCCAAGGCAGCCACGGTCGTAGTGGAGAGCTACCTGGAAGGGGGCAAGACAACCGGCAGAACGAACCGCTCTCGTGACCTTCTGACCCCTCGCGAGCGAGAAGTTGTCCAGCTTCTGGCAGAGGAGAAGAGTAACAAAGAGATCGCGGCCAGCTTGGGGGTCAGCGTTCACACGGTAGAAACCCACCGAAGCAACATCATGCACAAGCTCGATACCCATTCCTTGAGCGGCCTGATTCGCTACGCTCTTCGCAATAAGATTGTGCAGTTCTAGGGTGTTCCGAATCCAATAATGGCAGGCGCCAAGCTGAAGCTGCTTCGAGTATTGGTGTCATTTGCGAGACCTGGTCATTCCCGCGAAAGCGGGAATCTACTCCGCAAACCCTTGGAAATGTGCTGTCGTCGGACTGGATTCCCGCTTTCGCGGGAATGACCAGGGCTTTCGCGGGAATGACCGGCGGATCGAGCGGATCCCCATTCCAAATGACACCAGGACCAAAGATTGCACGCGTGCCTGTATCCATGTCGATGCCTTCGTAATTTTCGCCGACTCCACCCTGTACCCATCATTAACTGGGATGAGCAATTTTGACCAGACGTGTGAGCAGTATGGGGCTGACACGCGAATGACCCCAAGCTATAAAAGACGTGCCCCGAGTTGCCAGCCAGGCGCTGCTGAGAGGCGGATGTCATCGGGGGAGGAACAACATGCTTTGGACAATTTTCGTGATTCTGGTAATCCTGTGGTTGCTGGGCTTTGCCTTTCACGTTGGCGGAGGCCTCATCCACATATTGCTCGTGGTTGCAGTGATTTGGTTGCTATGGAACCTGCTCACCGGTCGCAGATCTGTTTCGTGAGGCGGCCGAACAGGCCAAATCTTAGAGGTCGGCAAGATTTAACGCTGCTGCTCCTCCTCTTATTCAGGGCCTGCTGGCCGTCGCTGTAGTGTTGGTTAGGGTCATCCAAGGCCGAAGGCCCGTCGAACGATCGCGGAGGGTGCGCCTATGCCGCAATACTGGTGGTTCAAGATTGGCGACGCAGCACGGAGCTTTTTCTACGTGGCTGCGCGGCGCCAAACCTCGTGGTTGCTTTTTCTCTATCTAGTCGCCGCAATGGCATCCGCATCGGCTCAGACCGGAAGCTCGGTCCCAACTGCGGAAACCATCGTGGCACGCATGGCGCAGGCCCGGGCTGAGAACCGGGCCCGCCTTCGTCCTTACATCGTCACCCGCGAATACAAGCTGTATGGTAATGAAAGGCAAGCAACCAAGTCCGAAGTGGTTGCCGATGTGACCTTCGTCCCCCCAGACTCCAAGAAGTACACCATTCAGCAGATTAACGGGAGCGGTCTGGGAAAAATGATTATTGGCCACATGCTGGCAAAAGAAGCGGAAGTCACGAAAGATTACGGCGCCACCGACATCTCGCCGGACAATTATGATTTCCGCTTCATCGGCGAGGAAGAGGTAAGCGGCCAACGCTGTTACGTCCTCGAGTTGCTTCCCGGGCGCAAAGACAAGAATCTGCTGCGCGGGAACATCTGGGTCGATGCCAACACCTACTTGCTTCGTCGCACCGAGGGCCAGCCGGCGAAGGCTCCCTCTTGGTGGCTGCGAGACGTGCGCATCGCGCTGCACTACGGCGATGTGGGCGGAATGTGGCTGCAGACGGCTTCGGAAGCCACCGCCCATGTCCGGATACTCGGCCCCTGCACGATGGTTTCGCGCGACGTGAAATACGAGATCACCGAACTCGTTGCTGACGCGTCTTCGGCCCAAACAAATCCAGGGCGTCGTTAACGGATGGCAGGCCGGGAAGTGAGTCACTGTACCGGCTCTAAAGGCCATAGGAGCTCTTCTTGAACTCTCCAACACTCCTGACGCCTGGCGGCGATCCTGAGCAACGGTGGCTGAAACAAATTGCGCTGTTCTTGGGCCTCATCCTGGGGACTATCGTTCTGGCGTTTTGTTTCTTTGCCAGTTCGTTGTGTATCACCATAGTCCTGTCGGCATTTCTTGCAATCCTAGTTGACCCCCTGGTTGAGCGAGTGGCAAAGATCGGCCTGGGGCGGCTTCTGGCCTCAGGATTAATTGTATTGTGTTTCATGCTTCTCGCGGGGACCCTGACCTATGTCCTCTATAACAGGGCATCTGCTTTTGCAGACGAGTTTCCCAGCTACGCTTACCGAATTCAACGGGCCATGGCTCCCGTGGTCAGCAAATTCGAGCGTTTTGAGAAAAACGCCCAGTCCATAACTCCACTAGTGGAAGGCTCGAAGCACGTGCCCGAGGTGACGATTAAAGCAGTGCCGATGAACTGGCCGAGTTTTCTGGTTCGAGGCGTCGGATCGATATCCGGTGTCCTGATCATGGCCGGGGTGCTTCCCTTCCTGGTGTTTTTCATGTTGGCCGGAAAAGATCGGATGTCTGTTCGCCTCACCAACATGTTCCAAGACAAAATGGACGTCCCGAAGTTTGTCAGTAATCTTGGCAATATGATCCGCGGATTTGTGCTGGGGAACCTGATCGTCGGATCCATCATGGCCGCAGGTACGTCGGTGGTATTCTTGGTTCTGGGAATGAAGGGAGCCGTGACGCTGGGGATCGTGAGCGCGTTTCTGAATCTGATTCCCTTTCTCGGCCTCCTGCTGGCCGCCGCAGTTCCCTTGGCGGCGGCTCTCCTCCAGTTCAACACCTTCGGTCCCTTCATCACCATTGCAATCACGATCCTTGTTTTTCATTTGGTCGCCGCGGACTTCTTGATTCCCAGATTGGTCGGCTCTCGTCTTCTGCTCGGACCCGTGGCGGTGACCATCGGCATGCTGTTCTGGGGCTGGCTGTGGGGAGTCATAGGATTACTGTTGGCCGTTCCGCTCACGGCCTTCGTCAAGCTGGTTGCCGATTCGCGCCCTTCGCTCATCCATCTCTCAAACCTCCTATCGGATGATCCTCGTCCCATTCCACGATTGGCACGCTTCGGTGAATACACGATACAGCGGGTGAGGCCTTATTTGAAGGGGAGGACCTCTCAAAAACTGAGCGGCCATCCCCCGACTTCGAGCTAGACAGTCGTGGACACCGACCCGCCTGAGATACGGGGAAGGCCGTGGGGACAGGGAAGAAACCGGCAAATGCGCCTGTTTGGCCCACCGGGGTAGAGCACGGCATGTCTGGAAGGTGGTCTGGGTAATTGAGGGAGCAGAATCTTGCTTGGTCTTGATCTCCGCGTCGCGCGTTACACCTGGACAGTGGTTTTTATTCTCCTGCTGGTGGCACTGCTGTTTCTCATTCGCGAGACTTTGTTTATCTTTGTCGTAGCACTGCTGTTCGCCTACCTGCTCTGGCCACTGGTGAAGCTTCTTGATCGGCGGCTACCGGGGCGGTCAAAGGTGCTGGCGCTCACCTTCGTCTACCTCGCGCTGGTCGGGTTTCTGATTGTCATTG
>JBEKME010000006.1:0-125481 GCA_050008675.1 Terriglobia bacterium | reverse complement strand
TTCCCTGATGTTATGGCAGGTCGGCGTCCACGACTTCACTTTCGAGGCCTGCTCCGGCTTCACACGTGTTACGGCCTGCAGGGTTGCTCAGCCACCCTAGGCGGCCTTTGTCACAAGGCTTCGGCCCAGTCCGGCCCGTCGCCGGCCTAAGCCGCTTGTCAGCTACCAGACTTACCGACAACTATCTGGGTGGGACTTCCACCCACTGGCGATCCGCGCCGTTGGGGCGCACATAACATTCCCGCGTCGCTTCTTCATTTTTAAAGGTACCAGGGTCTCTTCTTTCCCCGCCATGGTGACATCTTGTCGTAGACTCCGGTACTGGCCAAGAGTCCCGCCAATTCGAACTCCCCTCAAACGCAGTAGGCAGTCTGCAGTAAGCAGAAGGCAGTCGGCGGCGGCGAGAAGTAAGAACGCAACTCACAACCCATAATTCACAATACAGAATTCTGAATTCAGCAATGCGCCTAGCACCTGATACCTGGCCCCGTGCTTCTCCCCCACCTGCCACGAGAGTCAACAGTCGAAGGTTGGCGGCGGCTCTTCCTCCACCTACCATTATTCGCGAGGAAAGATCTTCCTCGGGGGTAGGACTTTTCACACTAGTAGGCTACCACGGCGGCGAGGCGTTGTCAAGAGATAATTTGTATCCTGTGACCTGTGCCCAGTTCTTGACGGCGCGGCCCATGATAATTCGCATTACCTTGTTGGCGGCGCGGCAAGAACCCGCGCCGCTGGGAAAATGTAGCGCAAGGCTCGCTCTCCAGCTTGCGGCTTTTCCACCGCGCCGTGATTTTCACGGCGCGGCCTGGATGTTCTCGGAAACCGTACTCGGCGTGGGGCCAAGCCTAAAGCGGATTGTCCCGTTTGCGGCGCGGCAAGAGCCCGCGTCGCTGGAAGAGCCGCAGGGCCGGACCGCGGGCCCTGCGCTACAAGCGGGGTGGGTGGGGTTGGCGTCGTTCGAGGGCCAGGGCAATAGGTGACAGTTCCGCCCTGCGGGATGAGAACGTATCCGACGATGCGGAAGCCCATCCCGCCCTGCGGGATCGCAGGTCGCCGAGCGTGGTGACGAATTTGCGCTTAAACCGCTCCGAGTCGAAAAGGCGGGCGCGATCCCCCCCTGCGGGATCGCTGGTGGTCACGTAATGAAGATGGTTGAGGCCGTAAAGATGCCGCAGCCGAGGCATGAAAAGATTTTACCTCAGCCTCAAGCGGAATCGGCATGCCGCAGACATCACGAACCGATGTCTGCGCCACCCGCCGAAATGCTGCTGCCGAGGCATTGGGGGATCTTATCGCAACGGGGCCTCTGCATGTCGCAGACATCAAAGAACAACGTCTGCGCCACCCGCGACGTTTCGGATGCGCAGCTACCCATCCGGCCAGCAGGACCGTGGCGAACCGTGAGACTGGGTTACACACGAACGCCGAGAGCGTTCCAGCTAAAAGGCATTCAGCAACGCTTGCAATCCGTTGTTGTGCGAATGGTGCCGAAGCTTGCGCAGTGCCTTTTCCTCAATCTGCCGGATCCGTTCCCGAGTCAGCGCGAAACTCTGGCCTACCTCCTCGAGAGTGTGGGCGTTGCCGTCATCGAGTCCGAACCGCATCTTGATGATCTTTTCCTCGCGAGCGCTCAGAGTCTTCAAGACCGCTGCCGTACACAGCTTCAGGTTGTTGCCGATAGCGACCTCAGCCGGTGAAATAATGCCACGGTCTTCGACAAAATCACCTAGGTGGGCATCCTGTTCTGCGCCGATGGGTGTATCGAGCGAAATGGGCACCTGCGCAACCTCCAGGACCTTTTGGACCTCGTCCGACGGGATTTCCATCTGCTTGGCGATGTCTTCCGTGCTCGGCCGGCGGCCGAGGTCCTGCACCAGTTGGCCCACCACACGCCTGAGCTTGTTGATCCTCTCTATCATATGAACGGGGACCCGGATGGTTCGGCCCTGGTCCGCGATGGCTCGCATGCAGGACTGTCGAATCCACCAGGTGGCATAAGTAGAAAACTTGTAGCCGCGACGGTAGTCGAACTTGTCCACCGCTCGCATCAGGCCGAGATTTCCTTCCTGGATCAAGTCTACGAATTCGAGCCCGCGATTGACATATTTCTTGCCGAGCGCAACCACCAGGCGAAGGTTCGCCTCCACGAGCTCACGCTTCGCGACCCGCGTTGCCTGCACGCTGGCGAGGATATCCTTATGCGTTCGCTTGAGTTCGACGGCGGAGGACGCTGCCCGTTCCTCGATCCGGCCCAGCCGACCGCGGCATCCCCGCAGTTCGGTCCTGAGGTATTTGTTGATAGGCCGGACTTGCAGCCGCGCTTCGAGCCTCTTCACCTCGAGATCGAGGGAATCTAATTCCGCAACCGTTTCACGGACCTTCTCGATAAGCCGCAGGCGCTCAGCTTGGGTGAAGCCAAGGGACCAAATCAGTCGAGAAATCCGGACCCGCTGGCGCGCGATGGCCCAGCTACGGGCGCGACATCCGGTTGAATCCGCCCCCTTCTTCGCCTTCAATCCGGTCAACTGCCGGTTGAGACGCTCAATCTCACCGAGAACGGCTGCGACTTCACACTTGCGTCTCGCCACTCCCTCGTCCGTCCATTCATGTTCTTCAAGAATCACAATCTCTTGAATGGACCTTTCCCCTGCGGCCAATTCCTGGCGCAAAACGGACATCTCGCGGATAACCATCGCCGAGCGCGCCAGTGCCTTCAGCGTGTTGAGTTGCCCGCGCTCAATGCGCTTGGCAACCTCAAGTTCACCGCGGCGCGTCAGCAGGGGTATGCGCCCCGCCTCGCGCATGTAGGTGCGAACGACGTCGGGGCCGTCATCAACCTTGCCTGGCGTTAAATCGAGATCACGATCTTTCAGGGGATCTTGCAGATCGGGCTCCTCTCGCGGTGGTTCCAGGCCAGCGCTAAGGTCGTGTGCTGGCAGAACACCAACCGAACATAGATGCCCCATATCATGAAAGGTGAGCCTCCTGCCAGCAAGAGCAGAACCGCCAACAGAACAGACAGCAAGACATAGGGACGGCCCGGAAACCAGTCGAGCCGCAACCTTCCCCTCTTGGGACCTTGAGGACCCTGCAGCGATGAGATGCGTGCCAATCAAACTCGTAATCGTATGGGATTATACCATAGCGGCCAGCACTTCGCGGGAGGCGCACACATCTGGTTTCTGATGTCTGCGATCGGCGAGCCGAATGGCGAGTCGAGTTGCTTCGTTTCCAGCTCAGCCACTAGAGTAGATTGGCACAAGCGCCCCTTCGGGGGACCGCAGACATGCGGAAACCATGCATGTCTGCGCCAGCCCCGAATTTGAAGGAAAAGCCGCAGAGTCTCTGAAAAACGAGACTCTGCGCTACCTGCTGACGTGTATAATCTCACTATGGCGACCTTGATGGGAGTTGCCCTGACTCTCGCAGTTGCCGGCTTTTTTGCCTGCAACCACCAGGCCTTCGACGCTGGCTTTCCGACTCCACTGCGGCCGCTTTGCCGGGCAGGCGATTCGACATTTCTCGACCTACATAAGGACATGCCTGATGCACAGACCACGCTGGACTGTTATTAGTTTGTTGCTGTTTCTATTGCTGGAGCGAGGTACCAGTCTCCACGCTCAATGGAATCCGCTGAATCCAATCGTGGGCGTTCAAAAGCAAGCCGACAGCCTTCTTTTTACGACGCAGGCCGGCGTCCTGCGGGTGCAAGTGTGCACGGAGTCCATCATTCACGTCCTCTACTCTCCGACGTCTTCTTTCCCCAACCGTCTGGATTACGTGGTGACGAAGACCAGTTGGCCCGCGACGCAGTGGACAATGCAAGCCTCGGACCGGGCCATCACTCTGGCGACCTCCCGGTTGAAGGTCACCGTGGCCCGCAAGGCCGGAGCGATTGTCTTCAGTGACGCGGCGGGCAAAAGGCTGATGCAGGACAGCAGCCGGACGATGACTCCCGTCGTGGTCAATGGCGAGAAGACTTACCGCGCGGAAGAGTTCGTGGCGCTGTGGGGCTCGCCGGAAGGCTTCTACGGCCTGGGGCAGCATCAGGCCGGGGTGTGGAACTACCGGGGAGAATCGGTGGACATCGCGCAGGACAACTCCAACATTTCCGTCCCCATGCTGTTGTCAACCAACGACTACGGCCTGTTCTGGGACAACCCATCCCGCAGCCGCTTCAACAACCGCTTCATGCAGTCGCTGTATATCAGCTCGGAGGTCGCCGAGCAGATCGATTACTACTTCATCTACGGCCCGGAATTCGACAAGATCGTCGCCGCTTACCGCGAGCTGACCGGCGCGGCCCCGCTGTTCGGCAAATGGGCCTACGGCTTCTGGCAGTGCAAGAACCGCTATGCGTCGCAGAAAGAGCTGCTGGAGGTGGCACACAAGTACCGCGAATTACACATCCCCGTCGATAACCTCGTGCAGGATTGGTTCTGGTGGAAAATCAAAGGAGACTTCGATTTCAACGACCACTATCCCGACCCCAGGGGCACGATCGACGACCTGCACCGCAACCATTTCCATCTGATGATTTCGGTATGGCCCTATTTCGATCCCGGCTCGAAAGTCTATGAGGAGATGGACAAGCGCGGTTACTTTATCGACCGCACCAAGGTGGCCGCCTTTCATCCTGCCGGAATGGCCCTCTATGACGCTTTCAATCCCGCTGCCCGCAAGTTCTACTGGCAGTTGATGGACAACGTGCTGTTCAAGATTGGCGCGGATGCCTGGTGGCTCGACACCACGGAACCGGAGACTGAAGGCCGCGAAACCAATATCCTGGTGGCTAGTAAAGTCGCCATCGGCAATGGCGCCCGGTACGCTAACCTCTATCCCCTGATGACCACCTCGGCCGTCTATGAGGGCCAGCGCAGCGTGACCGACCAGAAGCGCGTTTTCATTCTCTCGCGGTCGGCGTATGCGGGCATCCAGCGCAACAGCACGGCGGCCTGGTCGGGTGATATTAATTCCGATTGGGAAACCTTCAAGCGGCAGATTCCCGCGGGATTGAACTTGATGCTTTCCGGAATTCCCTACTGGACGACCGATATTGGTGGTTTTACGGATGGCAACCCCGACACTCCCGCCTACCGGGAACTGTTCCTGCGCTGGTTCGAATACGGAACGTTCTGCCCCATCTTCCGCGTGCATGGAACGCGCGCCAGCAACCAGAACGAGCTGTGGTCCTACGGCGCCGACGCGCAGGAAATTCTGACCCGGTACGACACGCTTCGTTACCGCCTGATGCCCTATATCTACTCGCTGGCGTGGCAGGTGACGCACGCGGGCTACACCCTGATGCGCCCGCTGGTGATGGATTATCGCGAGGATGTGACGGCGCGCAACATCGGCGATCAGTTTCTGTTCGGGCCGGCGCTGATGGTCAGTCCCGTCACCGACCCTGGAGTGGACCAGCGGCGCGTCTATCTGCCCAACACCACCTGGACCAACTTCTGGAGCGGCGAAAGTTTCTCCGGGGGCAAGTTCATCATGGCGGCGGCGCCGCTCGAAACCCTGCCGCTGTTGGTGCCTGCCGGTTCAATTTTGCCCCTGGGGCCAGCGATGGAGTACAGCAGTCAAGAACCGGAGGACCCCATCGAACTGCGCATCTATCCGGGAGCGGATGCGGGTTTCACGCTCTACCAAGACGATGGCCTTACTTACGACTACGAGAAGGGCGCGTATGCGACGATTCCCATTCACTGGGATGACGCGAAACACACGCTCACAATCGGCGCGCGCCAGGGCAGCCTCCCAGGCATGCTCGAGCAGCGCACGTTCAATGTTGTCTGGGTGGGGCCGGGCCACGGCGTTGGCGTGAGCCCGTCCGGGACCGTCGATAAAACGGTTTCCTACAACGGCACGGCGGTCAGCGTCCAACGCTGAAGCAATCCGAGACAGGATTAGAGACGGTCCAGAGCTACCGAAGGAGAACACCATGCGTTACCTATTTGGCTTCGTCCTGCTGTGTGCATTTCTCGGGAATGCCCTCGCGCAAACGCCGGCTCCCGATTACCGCAACCCCAATCTCCCCATTGAGCAGCGTGTAGCCGATTTGTTGAAGCGCATGACGCTGGAGGAGAAAGTCTGGCAATTGGCGCCCCGGCGCGGGGCCAACTCCGGCATCCTGGACACGACGGGCAAGTTCACTGACGCCAACGTGCGCGAGATCTTTCGCAAGATGTTCAGTGTTGACTCGAAGATAAGCCCGCGCGACGCGGCAATTCTGCGCAACGCCATGCAGAGATACCAGGTTGAGAAAACGCGCCTGGGCATCCCGGCGATTTTCCAGGGCGAAGCGCTGCACGGCTTCATGGAAAACGGGAGCACGAGTTTCCCTCAGGCGCTGGGCTTGGCGAGTACCTGGGACCCGGAACTGGTGCGGCAAGTGTTCACGGCCGCTGCCGACGAAATGGCTTCCGCGGGTGATGAGCAGGCGTTCACGCCGGTGCTGGATCTGGCGCGTGACCCGCGGTGGGGCCGGACCGAAGAAACCTACGGAGAGGACCCCTACCTGGGTTCGCGCATCGGCGTCGCTGCCATTGAAGGATTGCAGGGCCCGAATTTCCTCATCGACCGGCACCACGTTCTGGCCACCGCCAAGCACTTCGCGGCGCATGGAGAACCGGAAGGGGGAACCAACACGGCCCCCGCTAACTACTCCGAGCGGGTCATCCGCGAATCCTTTCTGGCGGCTTTCCGCGCTGCGGTGCAGGAGGCCCAGGTGGGCAGCGTGATGGCCTCCTACAACGAGATCGATGGCATTCCCGCGCATGTCAACTCCTGGTTGCTGGACAAAGTCCTCCGCCAGGAATGGGGATTCCGCGGCTACGTGACTTCCGACGGCGGCGGGCTCCAGATGCTGGTGACGACGCACCACATCGCTGCCGATAATGCGGACGCGGCCCGTCAGGCGCTGGCGGCCGGAGTGGATTACGATCTCTCGGACGGTTCGGTCTATGGCACGCTGATCGACCAGGTGCGCGAAGGAAAGATTCCCGAGAGTGAAGTGGACCGGGCCGTGGCGAGGGTCCTGACCGCGAAGTTTCGCCTGGGGCTCTTTGAAAACCCTTATGTCGATCCTGACTACGCGGAGCGGATCACCAACAGTCCCGAACACCGGAAACTCGCGCTGAAAGCTGCGCAGGAAACGATGGTGCTTCTGAAGAACGACGGTAACCTCCTGCCGCTGGATTTGAAGAAACTGAAGACCATCGCCGTGATCGGTCCCAACGCGGCGGATGTCCACCTGGGTGGCTACAGCCGGGAGCCGGCGCACAGCGTGAGCATTCTGGAAGGCATCCGTGAACGCGTGGGCACGGCCGCTAGGGTGGTTTACTCCGAGGGCTGCAAGATCACGGAAGGGACGCAGGGCTGGTCAGCGTGGTACCAGAATGAAGTCGAACTCCCGGATCCCGAGTCCCAGTTGAAGAGCCTTCAAGCCGCCACCGAGGTGGCGCGGAAGGCGGATGTTGCCATTGTGGTGGTGGGTGAGAACGAAAGCACTAATCGTGAAGCCTGGGCGGAGAATCACCTGGGAGATCGGGACTCGCTCGATCTCCTCGGCTACCAGGAGCAGTTAGTCAAGTCGGTCGTGGAAACCGGCACGCCCACTGTGCTGTTCCTGATCAATGGCCGCCCGCTCTCCATCAACTACGCCGCGGGACACGTCCCGGCAATTCTGGAAGGTTGGTACCTGGGCCAGGAAGGGGGAAGCGCCGCGGCCAACGTGCTTTTTGGTGATGTCAATCCGGGAGGGAAACTGCCCATCAGCTTTCCGCGCAATGTCGGCCAACTCCCCGATTATTATGACCATAAACCTTCCCTGAACCGCAGCTACCTGTTCAACGGCCGAAAGCCCCTATTCCCGTTCGGCTGGGGGCTGAGTTACACCACCTTCCGGTTCGACCACCTGCGCGTCGATCCCGTGGCGATCGGCACGGGCGGAGAGACTACAGTCAGTGTGGACGTGACCAATACCGGCAGCAGGGAAGGGGATGAGGTCGCGGAGCTGTATATTCACCAGCGCGTGGCCTCGGTGACGCGTCCGGTGATGGAACTCCGAGGTTTCCAGCGCCTCGGCCTGAAACCCGGAGAGATGAAGACGGTGGAATTCAAGCTCGCGCCGCGCCACCTTCAGATGCTGAATCAGGATATGCATTGGGTCGTCGAGCCTGGTGTCTTCGACATCATGGTCGGACCGAGTTCCGACCAAACGAGCAGCGTTCCCTTGCAGGTGGTCGCGAAATGAAAGAGACCCAGGCGAGTCTATGGAGCTCAAGTCAGTGAGAACCTTGGTAGTGGGTCAATTTGATGTAGAGGCGGCTTTACGCCGCCATTTGGCGATCCCGCTCGGAGCGGGATCGCCGCTACAGCATCAAATTGACCCACTACCAGAACCTCAGATAAACAACTGGCAGCACCCGTAGCCAAGCCCGGCGCCGATTAAAGACCCGACCACCACATCGCTGAGGAAGTGCAAGCCCAGAATGATCCGGGAAATCGCCACGCTGAGGGCGCAGAAGAGCAGGCCGTACATCAGGGACGGCTCGAACAGGCCGATCGAGACGGCGAAGGCGAAAGCATTGATGGAGTGGCCGGAGGGGAAAGAGAACTGATCGGGCGGCAAGAGCGTGGCCCAGCAGTGCGGGGCAACCGCGCAGGGCCGCTTACGTCCGGTCAGCTTTTTGAGGGCGAGGAAGAGAACCGTCCCTAGCCCGCAGGATATGCCGGCAGCCGCCACCGCCGCAAATCGCGATGGCCCCCCGAAAATCAAAACCAACATTCCCAGGACGTACCATAGCCAGCCGTCGCCCGCCCGCGTTGCCAGAATCATCCAGAGCCTGATCCAGCGCGGCGGTTTCCAGCGGTTCACGCGCCGCATCAGGCGCTGGTCACCGCTGGAAATAATGGTCAACATGGTGGCTGGGAAGGTCATGCCGTCGCCTCCCCGGCCGCGGTAGGGATGGGGGGCCGGACTGCCGCGCCAGCATCCAGACCACGCATGCGAGCCCACGCCTGTCCCCACTTCCGGGCGAACCGCACTTCCAGAAGGTGATTGATGAGGGTAAAGGCGGGGATACCGACCAGGAATGGGGCAAGAAGGAGGGTGAAGGGCTTCTCCCGGAACATTTCGGCGCTGACCGCTAAAATATCGAGAGTCAGTTTCCAGTAACTCCCCGACTCCCCGCACACTCGAGCGCGACCTTCGCGCAGCCCCTCCAGGAACTCAGCCTTGTTGCGCGCCTCACGAACTTCCGTCCAGACGCTGCCCGCCGAACGCAAGGAGTGTGCGTCGCTGCCGCCGACCGTGGTCCTCCGAGCGTGTGAGGCCAGCCGGGCGGCAAGGTGATTGTTACGGGCGAGCAAGTGTCCGTTCAAGACTTCGACAGCAGGGAAACAGGCTTCGAACCAGTCGAAGTCGTCCGCCGCGCGGCGTCCGGTCAGAGCCGAGAAGATGTGGTTGACGCTGAAGAACACTCGCTGCTCCTCGAGATAAGCCACCAAACGCGGAAGATCATTTCGCCAGCGCTGAATCTCTACGTGCTGGCTTTCCGTAATGTCGTAAACCCCAACGTGGACTTCGTTCCCACTGGGCACCCGACAGGTAACCTCCTCGCTAACGAAAAAGTCCGGGTGCCGCCGAAGACTCTCCCCCGCATCGATCGAATCGTGATCGGTTACCGTGACCAAATCCAGCCCCAGGTGCTTGAGCTTCTCGTAGAGGGCTTCGGCTGGGTTATAGCACTCGCGACAAAAACGTCTCAGCACTGGCACGGTAGCCATGCCGGAGTAGACAGTGTGGACGTGTAAGTCACATCGCACCTTCCAGATTGCGGTTCAAATGTTACAAATCAGTAGCTTGGATATGAAGAGTTGGTTAAAGGTATACTTTTTGCTTCTTTATACTCTTAGGGCTATGCGAGAATGCGTGCAGATGAGAAGAGTCGAGTTCGTCTATTTTGACGCTGGAGGCGGGCACCGCGCCGCAGCCACTGCCCTCCGCATCGTCACCGAGCAACAGCTCCAATGGAACATCCACCTGATGAACCTCCAGGAGCTACTCGATGGCATCGACCCCGTTCTCAAGCTTACCGGTCTCCGTTTACAAGACCTCTACAATGGGTTGCTGAAAAAGGGCTGGACTTGGGGCACGGGATTTGGATTACGCGTGTTCCAGGCCGCCATCCGACTCTACCATCAAGATCAAGTACGCCTGCTGGAGGCGTACTGGCGGCAGAGCCAGCCCGCCCTGGTCGTCTCCCTTGTCCCGCATTTCAACCGAGCCATCTTTGAGAGCCTGCGGCGGATTACGCCCACGACGCCCCTGGTAACAATCTTGACGGATCTGGCCGATTACCCTCCCCACTTCTGGCTCGAGCGGCAGGAGCAGTTTTATATCTGCGGCTCCGACCGCGCGGTGGCGCAAGCGCGCTCTTTGGGTCTTCGCCAAGACCAGATTTACCAGACCTCCGGAATGATTCTCCACCCCAAATTCTTCCAGCCTATCACCGCGGACCGCGCTGCCGAACGGCAGCGCCTGGGCCTGGATCCCGATTTGGCCACCGGGCTGGTAATGTTTGGCGGACAAGGCTCCAGCGTCATGGTGAAAATCGCCAGGAAGCTTGCAGCCTCCAAACTGAACCTTCAATTGATTCTCATTTGCGGCCACAATCAACGGCTGGCCGCAGAACTGCGAGGAATCCAGGGACGGAAACACGTTGAAAGCTTTACGACGGAAGTTCCCTACTACATGCACCTCTCTGACTTCTTCATTGGCAAGCCGGGTCCCGGCAGCATCAGCGAAGCCCTGACCATGAAACTGCCGGTAATCGTGGAGTGCAATGCCAGGACCCTGCCCCAGGAACGCTACAACGCGGCGTGGGTCCTCGAGAAGCAGGTGGGATCAGTGTTGCGCAGTTTTCGCCAAATCACCCAAACGGTGGAAGTGCTTCTTGATCCCACCAATTTCGCCCGCTACCGTAGCAACGCCGCAGCCATGAACAACCGGGCGGTCTTTGAGATCCCTGGCATGCTAAGGGAAATCTTGAGTAAGGCAACTTCCTAGCAGGCCTAAGCACCCGATCTCACCGCAGAGTGGCGTCGAAAATCTTTCTTTTGGAATTCTGCGTGTAAGCGTCTATGCTGGGGGACCCCTCACCCGGCGCCTCGCGCCACCCACTCCCCCAAAGGGGCGAGGGCAGTAAATTGGGAGGGCTTGGCCATTCAAGGATTGGAGATTGCGCCGTATGTCTGGTGTCACTCTGCGCTGAATGCGACCACCAGCCAGCGGCCAGCGCGCTTCTCCAAGTCAAATCGATACGTCGTGGGGTAGCCGAGCTCGACACGTTCCTTCCCGTCTCCGGTACGAGTCACCCGAAGATCGTCAGCAAAAACGTGGGGTGGAATGTCGCGGACCAACCTGCGCGCCACGTCGCTGGAAGCGCAATATCCGAGAACAGCGGGGTAGTCCCGCTGCTCCGCATATTCGATGGCTTTGGCGATCGGCAGGAGGTCCAGCCGGTTGTACGCGCGGGAGCGAAACCTGACGTCATCGCCGGAGACGTCATAGGTATCGACCGCGCACAGACTCGGATTGTCCCAAGTGTCAATGGCCGAAAACCAGCAAAACGGGAGGGTGATAAGCGAGCCTTCCGTTCGGAGCACACCGATAGGTGGGAAGGGGTCCTTAGGTGAGGGCGTATGTCCTTCGGGCGCCTCATCCATCCCGAAAGCGCCTTCTTGCTTGATGATCAGTTCAAGATCGCCACTGTCCTTCGGACTCCACTCGCGGGCATCGTACATGACGCCGCTGCTGCCTGCGCAACCGGTATAACCGAACTTGGCAAGGAATCTCGCGTTTCCGGAACGACCTCGGTGTAGCGGGTATAGATCGAGCCATGATCGGGGTGAATCGTGCTCAAAAGACTCCTCGTCCGAACCAACCTCCTGCCAAAGTAGATTGGGTTTCCCTGAACTCTCCTCGGGGATACCGAACACGAAGAACCTGGCGTGGGTTCGAATCGTCATTTTCAAGACTAAGAGGGGCGGGACGTCGAGTATCTGGAAGTGGAGGCGGTTCTCATCTGGCCACGCGGCATTGATCTCTGCGCTCATCCGCTCCAGCTTCTTGAGTGCCTCTCCGGCTCGGTCCTTTGGCGACTTTGGCCCAGATATAGCTGCGTTCAGTTCCTGCGTGACGACGTCCGTCGCTTTCCGAAAGAGTCCGTCCTCGGTCTTTTCGGCGTCCTTATATGCTTCGCTCGGATTAGTGCATGGGTCGGGTGCGGCGGCTCCAAGCTTCTGGAGAAGCTGCCGAAAATCCCGGGGCATGTCTGATTGCAGCGGTGCGCAGCGGCACTGCTCTGGTCCAGAGAGGGCGAAAATGATAGAGGCGAGGACCACGGCCGCAACCAGGGTGTGAGTCATGAGGATGTTGTGGTAGGAAAAGCGTTTTGCAATTTTGCGATACCTCATCGTAGCTGGTCTCCGGTGTCGCTCTTGAAGGTTACGTCGTCTTATGCGTTGATAAGCATGATACTGTGATCGCTGAGACGGCTGAGGATTGCCTGGGTCAGAAGGTTTACCTCCCTTAGACAAACAAAGCGCTCAAACTCTCCAAGAATGGGGCGCGGGCAACACCTCTCTCCGTGATGATGGCGGTAATGTAGCGGTGTGGCGTGACGTCAAAAGCCGGATGACGTGCGGGCACGGAGGGGGGAGCGATTTGCACTCCGCCAAGCTGAGTGACCTCTGTCGAGGACCGTTCCTCGATCGGAATCCCCTCCCCGCTGGGCAGGCTTCTGTCAATCGTCGAAAGCGGAGCGGCAACATAAAAGGGGACGTGGTTTTCATGGGCGAGAACGGCCAGGCTGTACGTCCCGATCTTATTCGCAGTGTCACCGTTTGCCGCGATGCGGTCCGCGCCCACGATCACGGCCTTAATCTGGCCCTGCTGCATGAAATGTCCCGCCATGCTATCGGTGATGAGCGTCACCGGGATACCGTCCTTGGCGAGTTCCCAGGCCGTCAGGCGTGCTCCCTGAAGGAAGGGCCGGGTCTCGTCGGCAAATACCTGGATGTTCTTCCCTTGTGATACGGCAGCACGGATCACGCCCAGGGCCGTGCCGTATCCTCCTGTGGCCAACGCGCCCGCGTTGCAGTGCGTGAGAACCGTTCCCGAATCCGGCAGGAGGAGAGCGCCGTGACGGCCCATGGCTTCGTTAGTAGCGATATCTTCGGCGAGAATCCGCTTCGCCTCCTCCTTGAGGTTGATCCTGACCGCTTGCACTACCTGAGCGTCGGTATCGTGACAGGAGAGGGAAGCCTCAAACACCCTGCGCATTCTCTCGATGGCCCAAAAGAGATTGACAGCGGTGGGCCGCGTGCTGGAAAGCGTCTCCGCAATCCGGTCAAAATCGGAGCGTAGCGCAGGAATGGTCCGGGCGTCGGAATTCTTAATCCCCAGGGCAACGCCCATCGCTGCCGCCACACCGATGGCTGGCGCCCCGCGGATCACCATGGAGCGAATGGCTTCCGCCACTTCACCATAGTCGCGATACGTGCGGTAGATTTCCTCTGTGGGCAGCCGCGTCTGGTCAATCATGCGCACGCCTTCCTCGGTCCACTCAATGGTTTTGAACATTTTCCCCAGCCCGTTTCCTATGAAAGCCAAACGGCGTGATTATAGCAGGTAAGCAGAAGAAGAACGGCAGGCAGGAAAATCGCAGCCCTACCAGAAAAGAGGAAAGGGGAGCCGGAATACCCAGCTCCCGCTGTCCACTGCAACCGAGCTACTGAATGGTCATCTCCGCCTTCACCATGCCCTCACCGGGAACTTTTTCAAGGCGGAAGCCCAGCTTCTCGCACATGCGCCGGGTAACAGAGTTATCAATGAGGAATTCGACCGTCAAGTGCCGGATTTTTTCCTGCTTGGCGACAGCCATCAAGTGGCGTAACAGTTCTGCGCCAAGACCGCGGCGCTGGAATGGGTCGGCGACCAGGATGGCAACCTGCGCATCGTCGGTGCCGGGGACCTTGGTCATTCTGCCTACAGCCATGATTTCCGGCTCGCCGCTGTAGGGATCCTCGTGATCCACCACCAGGGCCAGTTCGCGGTCGTAATCATTAAAGCAGATACGAACCAGCCGCTCGTGCGCGACGCGCTCGCTGAGCGCGATCTGGTGCGTGTAGCGCATCATCACGCTTCGCTCGGAGAGCATGTTGTGGAACTTGACCATGAGCGGCTCGTCTTCGGGCCGAATGGGTCGGATGGTGGCCCTCGTACCATCCTTCATCGTCAAAGTGGCCACGTATTGCGACGGGTACGGACGTATGGCGAGCTTGGGGAGTTTGTCTTCCGTAACCTCCGGCCCGTGCACGACGACACGCGCGTCCAGAGCGACCAGCCGCTCGGAGGAAGCCAAGAGTGGGTTAATGTCAATCTCCTTGATCCAGCGTTGCTCCACGACCAGGTAGCTGAACTGAACCATGAGCTTTTCGAGGGCGGCCATATCCACCGGCTGGCGCCCGCGCACCCCTTGGAGAGCTTGGTAAATGCGCGTCGGTTCCATCATGCGACGCGCCAGCGTGGTGTTCAGCGGAGGAAGCGCCAGCGCGCTGTCCTTGAAAACTTCCACCAACTGCCCGCCGGTTCCAAATAGCAGGACAGGGCCAAACTGCGAATCCAGGCTGCTGCCGATGATCAACTCGTAGCCATCCAAACGGACCATGGGCTGAACCGCCACACCCTGGAAGTGCATTGCGCCGGCCTTCTCAGTCACCGAGCACTGAATGTCGTTGAAGGCATTCTGCACGGCCTTGGGGTCACCCAGGTTCAGACGCACCCCGCCCACGTCGGTTTTGTGAGTGATGGTCTCGGAGTAGAGTTTGAGCACCACCGGATAGCCGAATTTCTCCGCGAGTTTGACGGCCTCTTCGGCATTCGGGGCCACCTCCGTGGGGACGGTGGGAATACCGTAGGCACTCAGAAGCCGCTTGGATTCCACCTCAGTGAGGATGGTCCGTCCTGAGTTGCGAACGTTCTCAATTATTTTTGCAGCTTCCGCCGCGCCGGAGCCCAGGCCGTTAACGTCACCTGGCAGTACCGGGGTTTGGTACAGACCCTGTAAGTTGTAACTGTATTGCCACATGTAGTGGAAGATCTTGGCGGCAGTGTCGGGAAATGCGAAAGTGGGGATTCCAGCACGATTCAGGATGTCAATCCCGGCCGACACCTCAGCGCCGCCCATCCAACTGGCTAGGAGGGGCTTCCCTTGCAGCTTGGCGTAAGGCTTGAGTTGCTCGGCAATCCGCGTCGGGTCAGTCATAGACTGCGGGGTAAGAACCGCGAGCAGGCCGTTCGTGCTGGGATCTTTCGCGACAATCTCCACCGCCCGAGCGTATCGCTCCGGGGTGGCATCCCCCAGGATGTCAATGGGGTTGTTGTGACTCCACTCCTTGGGAAGGAAGCCGTTCAGGGAATCCATCGTTTGCGGAGCCAATTGCGCCAACTCGCCGCCCTCTGCGATCAGCGAGTCGGTGGCCAGCACTCCAGGTCCGCCAGCGTTGGTGAGGATGGCAAGGCTCGGACCCGTGGGGTGAGGCTGCTTGGCCAGCACATCCGCCATGTGGAATAGGTCCCCGATACTCTGCACGCGCAACACGCCCGTGCGCCGGAAAGCTGCATCCAGCACTTCATCGCTTCCGGCCAGAGAACCTGTGTGAGAGGCGGCGGCCTTGGCGGCTGCCGCACTGCGACCCGCCTTGATCACAATGATGGGCTTGGAAAGCCCCACTTCCCGCGCTGCCGAAAGGAAAGCGCGCGCGTCGCCGATCGTTTCCATGTAGATGATGATGCTTCGTGTGCGCGGGTCATCGCCGAGATAATCAATCAAGTCGCCCCAGCCTACATCCGCCATCGAGCCGATGGAGCTGAAAATACTGAAGCCCACCATTTCGCGGAAGCTCCAGTCCAGAACCGCAGTACAAAGGGCCCCGCTTTGGCTGAGGAAGCCAATGCTTCCGGGGCGGGCCATGGCGCTTGCGAAAGTGGCATTGAGCCCGGTGTTGGGACTCATGATGCCTAAACAGTTGGGGCCGACGATGCGGATCTTGGCCGCCCGGGCCTTGGCAACAATCTCATTTTCCAGTCTGGCGCCTTCCGGGCCCAGCTCCTTGAACCCCGCCGAGATGATAATGACGCCCTTCACGCCCGCTGCGGCGCAATCGTCCATGACTCTCGATACGGTTGAGGCAGGAGTGACGATCACAGCCAGATCGATTGGCTCCGGAACATCGAGCAAATTGGCATAGGCTTTCACTCCTAGAACTTGTGACCGCTTGGGGTTCACCGGAAAGACGGTTCCTCCGAAAGGATTACTGATCAGGTTCCAAAATGTGGTACGGCCGACGCTGCCAGGATTCTCCGTGGCGCCAATCACCGCAACCGCTTCAGGCGAAAAGAAAACGTCCAGCGGGTGCTTGCGACGATGCAGGATGTCATGGGCAGATTCGAATTTCGGTATCGCAGTTGGTTTCATTACGAATATCTCCTATATGACTAAATGACTTAAATACAAGATCGAAACACGCTAACTATAATACTCGCATCGGGCCACGATGTTCAAAGCCCTCGCACGACGTAGAGGTGGATCTCTCAGCCAAGCAGGTCAATACACCGAAAATTCAGTTTTTGGTGTATAATTAGGTTGTGAGTCGAACCAACATTGAAATCAACGACGCGCTGATCCGGAAGGCCCGCAAACTCACACGACTCAGGACCAAACGAGCCATTGTGGACCGGGCGCTGGAACTCCTCGTGCGGGCCGAGAGCCGCAAAGGGATGCTCCGCTATTACGGCAGCGGCATCTGGGAAGGCGACCTGAAGGCGGCGCGCAGGAACCGCGTTTGACCCTGGTGGACAGTTCGGTCTGGATTGATTTTCTCAGTTCCTCGCCGGGCCCAGCGGGCCGCGAACTGCGGCGGATGATTGCCCACGCGGAGCCCATTGCCCTGACCGGCATTGTCGCGAGCGAGGTCTTGCAGGGCCTGACGCGCGATGTCGAAGAAGTGGAGCGCTTCCTGGCAATGTGGGATGTGCTGGAACCCCAAGGCATGTCCACTTATCGTGCCGCCGCTTCCATCTTTCGACTCGGACGCTCGCGTGGCATCAGCTTGACGACGATAGATTCGCTCCTGGCAGCAATTGCCCAGGAACATAACGTGACGCTCTTCTCTCTCGATAAGGATTTTGCCCACATCTCACGTTTTACGGGTCTGCGTCTGTACCAGATTCCACAATAGAGATGACTGGCCGGTGGCGATCAATCCAGTAAAACCAGGGGACGAACAGCCAACCACAAAGAGCCCCGATCTTCAGCGCCTTCAGGCTGGGGGGCGGTGGGCCAAAGAGGTTCCCATGGTGGAATAGGAAGGCAAAGAAGCATGAGCGTGAAGGCTTCGAGAAAGCGCTCCAGGACTGATTGGCAGCGCATCGAGACGATGAAAGATCGGGACATCGACGTTTCTGACAATCCCGAACTGGACGAGCAGTTCTTTAGGGAGGCCATCTGGTGGCCCGGCCCCAAGCAACAAATTACCTTGCGACTTGATCCCGATGTCCTGGCGTTCTTCCGCAAGCGCGGCCGCGGCTACCAGACGGCAATTAATGCTATCCTGCGCAAATACGTCGAAGCGCGCAAAGCCCGTGCGCGGCTGAGCCGGTGAAACGAACCACTACGTCTAAACCTGAAACTCGCGCTTGACCTTCTCCGATTTCTCGGCCACTGAGCGCGCCAACTCTTCCTTGTAGGAGACGAGCTTCTGGGCAAGTTCGGCATCCGAGGTAGCGATAATCTCGATGGCGTAAATGGCAGCGTTGATGGCCCCGGGTTTGCCGATGGCCGTGCAAGCGACGGGGACTCCGCCGGGCATCTGCACGGTGGAAAGCAACGCGTCGAGTCCTGCGAGCGTGGTGGTGGCCATAGGAACTCCGATGACGGGCAGCGTGGTCTCTGCCGCGATCACGCCCGCCAGATGGGACGCTCCTCCGGCGCCCACGACGATAACCTTGAGGCCGCGCTGGATGGCCGTCCGAGCATACGCCGAAGTGCGTAGCGGCGAGCGATGCGCGGAGGTGATCTCAATCTCAAAGGGCACGCCGAACTTCTTCAGCATGCGCGCGGTTTCCGTCATGATGGGCAAGTCCGTGTCACTGCCCATGACGATACCCACTAATGGCTTCTCAGACATGCAAGTCCTCCCGCACCGGCTCACCTCTTGAGGGTTGAAGATCTCAGGTTAGCTTGCGCTGCGCGGGACCGGCGCCTCTCCTGTGCGCCCGCCGGAGACGCTGGTTCGTGAGTCACGGGAAAGTCGCCTCAAACCCTTCGCGCCGATGTCGTGCCGGTAGTGCATTCCTGCGAAGTTGACCTTGCTGACCGCCGTATATGCGCAGGCGATGGCGGAAGGCAGATCTTCGGCCGTCGCCGTCACCCCCAACACCCGCCCACCTGTGGAAAGCAATTGAAAGTCCTGGAACTTCGTCCCCGCGTGAAACACCTTGACGCCGCCGTGAGTTTCAGCCCCAGCGATACCGCTGATGACTTTGCCGACCTCCGGCTTACCGGGGTAACCTTTGGAGGCAAGCACCACGCACACCGAAGGGTTCGGGCTCCAATGGGCTTCAAGGGCCGCGAGACGATTCTCGCGCATCGCCATAAGCAGTTCCACCAAGTCAGAACGCAGGCGCATGACGATGGGCTGAGCCTCCGGGTCGCCCATGCGCACGTTGTACTCCAGAAGCTTCGGCCCTTGTGCGGTGAGCATCAAACCACAATAGAGGAAGCCTTGGTAAGGCGTGCCCTCCGCCGCCATTCCGGCAAGGGTAGGAGCAACAATGTTCCTGACGATTTCGGTACGAAGGGATTCATCCAGAATCGAATCCTCACTGTAAGCGCCCATGCCCCCGGTGTTCGGGCCTTGGTCGTCGTCAAAGACGGCCTTGTGGTCCTGGGTCGGGACCAGCGGCAAAATCGCGCGGCCATCGGTAAGGACAATAAAAGAGACTTCTTCGCCCACCAGTGTTTCTTCCAAAATAACCCTCTCGCCCGCCGAACCCAAGGTTCGCTGGCGCATGAACTCGTCCAGAGTCTTTTCCGCTTCTTCTCGCGTGTGAGCGATCACCACACCTTTCCCCGCTGCTAATCCATCCGCTTTAATCACCACCGGGGAGCCAAACTCCACGAGAGCCTTGACGGCCTGGTCAAAACTCTCGGCAACTTTGAACCTCGCGGTCGGGATCGAGTGCCGCTGCATGAACTGCTTGGAAAAAATCTTGCTGCCCTCGAGCCGGGCTGCCGCCTGGGTGGGGCCGACAATCATCCTGCCAGCCCGCCTGAACTCATCCACCACGCCCACCACCAGCGGAGCTTCCGGCCCCACAACCGTAAGGTCAGCCTTGATCTCGTTCGCCAGTTCGAGGATTTGCGCGGGATTCGAGACGTCCACGGGCCGGCACTCCGCCTCCTGTGCAATGCCGGCGTTACCCGGGGCGCAATAGATCTCATCCATGAGCGCGCTCTCGCGCAGCTTCCAGGCCAGCGCGTGCTCTCGTCCTCCGGAACCAATCACCAGTATCTTCATAGAGTGGCGTACACTAACGAGAACTTAGGCATTTGTCAATCAAAGAAATGACATCAAAGAAATGACCCTTCCAGAACTACCGCCAGCGGGGAGGGACAGTCGCTTCCCCGCACACTCCCGGAACACGCCATCTCCACGATGCCGAGAACTGGAACTGGGTAGTGGTGTCATTTGGCGTGGGGTCCATTTCGAAACACCGGTCATTCCCGCGAAAAGCTTGCCCTGAGCTTGCCGAAGGGCGGGAATCCAGTCTGTAGACAGCGCATCTCCAAAGGTTTGCGGCGTGGATTCCCGCTTTCGCGGGAATGACTGCGACTCCCCAGTGCTCAGATCTCGCAAATGACACCACTACCTCGAACTGCGCTGGCTGCGAAGGGGTTTGGTTGAGGTGTATAATCCCTTCATGGGCACCGAAGTTATCCCCAAGTTGACCTACGAGGAGTTCCGCCAGCTTCCCGACGACGGGAAGCACTACGAGCTGATACACGGAGAAGTGCACTTGTCTCCCTCCCGAAGCACTAAACACCAGTTGATTCTTGGGAATACTTCCGTGAGCCTTGGAACCTATGTGAGGAGCGCCCGGCTCGGTGTACTGTTTTGTGCGCCGCTCGACGTTTGCTTGAATCCAGACACCGCCCTTCAACCCGATCTGATTTTCATCTCCGCAGAACGAGTCGGGATAGTTCAAGAGAATTTCGTTGCCGGAGCGCCCGACCTCGCAGTCGAAGTCCTTTCGCAGTCTACCGCTGCGCATGATCGCGTCACCAAACTGCCCATCTATGCCGAGGCGGGCGTGCCCGAGGTCTGGCTCATCGACTCACAGGCTAAAACGGTGGAGGTCTTGAAACTCCAGGGGAAAAAGTACTTTGTGGATGCAACCCTCGCGGGCGAGCAAGTCCTCACTTCCAATCTCTTTCCTGGCTGGGAATTGCCCCTCCATGACCTCTTCGATTTCCGCGGGCGCTTCTAGTATGAAGAGGGTTAAATCCACGAGCGATGATCTTCGCCCGGAATACAAACGCTCTGACTTCAAGAGGCTGAAGCGGGGTAAGTACTATCAGCGGGTTAAGCCAAGCTCGAATGTCGTAGTGCTCGATCCGGACGTGGGAACCACACAGCCCGGGCGGCCGGTCTGGACCGGGCGCGAAAAGGCCTAGTTGAGGTGTATAATTGCTGCATGGGCACTGAAGTTATCCCCAAGTTGACCTACGAGGAGTTCCGCCAGCTCCCTGACGACGGGAAGCGCTACGAGCTGATTGGCGGGGAGGTGCATTTGACCCCTGCACCGCATACCAAGCATCAATACGTTGTCCATAACCTCGATATACCCCTCAGCGTGTACGTGCAGAAAAACAAGCTGGGCGATGTGTGGACAGCACCCCTGGATGTGCGCCTGAGCGGAGACACCGCATTACAGCCGGACCTCATTTTCGTTTCCGATGCACGCGCCGGAATCATTCAAGAGGACTGGATTGCAGGCGCGCCCGACTTGGTCGTCGAAGTCCTGTCACCTTCCACCGCGGCCTACGATCGTGTCACAAAGCTACCCGTCTATGCGGAGGCGGGCGTGACGGAGTTCTGGCTCATCGACCCACAGGCTAAAACGGTGGAGGTTTTGAGACTCCAGGGGAAGAAGTACTTTGTGGACGCAACCCTCGCGGGCGATCAAGTCCTCACTTCCAGCCTCTTTCCCGGATGGCAACTGCCCCTCCGTGACCTCTTCGATTTTCGCGGGCGATTCTAGTGTCGGACTATGAAGAAAACGTCGAGCGGTAAGCGAGCGAAGGAAGAGGAGATGCGGCGGGAGTACCACTTTGATTACCGCAAATCGCGCCCCAACCGCTTTGCCCCTCAGATGAAGGGCGGGGCAGTTGCAATTGTGCTCGATCCAGACGTGGCGCCAGTATTTGGGTCTTCCGAGTCCGTTAACTCCTTGCTCCGCTCCGTAATAAACGCACTCCCCAAGGGCGCCAAGACATAATTAAAGTCGGGCTGGCAACTGGCCCTCCACAACGCGCTCGATTTCCGCGGACGGCACCAGCGACGTTGGCACTATACTCAAACCCCGCTTTCGGGCGTAACCTATTGCCAAGGAGCTTCAAAGTATGTGGCAGCATCTTTGCCTTCTCGTGTCGGTGCTGGCCTCCGCCGCCCAACTGCGAGTGGAGGTGCGCAGCTCCGAAGTTTGGCTTATCCGCGATGGACAGGAGAGCCAACTGACCCACGATGGAAAAGCCAAATCGCAAGCCGTCCTCTCGCGTACACGCAACCGAATTGCGTACTATGAGGAGTGCCCGGAAGTGGAGCACTGCACGCCCGCAGTCGTCATTCTCAGTCTCGAAGGCCATCGGCTCGTCTCCTTCCAGCCGAAGCGTCAGTCCCTTCCACAACCAGAGCCCTGCGCCAGCATTCTTTCAATCGTATGGGTTGGCAACCACGCGGTTGGAGCGGAGTGTCACATCAATCCGTCATTGAATGAATACGTCGAAACCGATCTCTCCACAGGGCAAACGACGCGAGATCTTCTGGGCTTTGATTTCGAAGTGTCTCCCGATGGCCAGCATGTGGCGCACGTAGCGTGGATGCCCCACTTCGCTCCGCCTCTTGCAAAGAGCTACTATTTGCAAATCGATCACACAACGGTCTACCCGCTTCCACAAGGGATGAGCCCTGTCGAGCAAGAGAATGCGTCGGTCCCGCCTAGGGTCGTGCAGCAACACGGCCTCACCTATTCGGGTATTCATGAGTTTGCGTCTAGGCTCTCCTGGTCACCGGACTCCCGGCGCATCGGATTGATTGACTGCACCTACGATTGGACAGCGAATACTCCCATGGCAATGTCTGCTGGGGACGGAAGCGAGTCCAACCGACACTGTTCGCTGGCCGTCGTTTCTCGTAACGGTAAGCTTGCGCGCTTCCCGCTGACGGACCCCAGCATAAATAACCTACCCGAAGCGTGTGTGTCGTGGGCAGGCCCGCGCCAGCTCACGCTTCGCGCCAAGGAAGTGACGAGGACGTTCAGCGTTCCATGACGCGTCCTAGTGCGTGTGAGCACAACGGTGGTGCATGACCGGCCTCGGCTTGTTAGAATAGTGTCTTGCCTTCGGGACGGGGTTTCCAACCATGCTGCCAGTCTTCACTGAAAAATACGATGTGGTGGTGGTGGGCGCGGGGCACGCGGGCTGCGAGGCCGCGATGGCGGCAGCGCGCATGGGCCTGAAGACCGCGCTCTACACGATCAACCTCGACCTGATCGCGCAGATGTCCTGCAATCCTGCTGTGGGGGGAATCGCCAAGGGCCACTTGGTGCGTGAGATCGACGCGCTAGGCGGCGTCATGGGCGAGGTGATTGACGCCGTCGGCATCCAGTTCCGCCTGCTCAACACGAGCCGCGGACCCGCCGTCTGGTCACCGCGCGCGCAGGCAGACAAGAAGCAATACCGGGCGAGGATGCGCCAAGTGCTCGAGTCCGAGCCAAACCTTGGCATCAAGCAAGCTGAAGTGGTGGATTTGCTGCTCGAGGATTGTAGCGCCGGCAGCCTGCCCCGACCTGTCGGGGTCTCGCTGGTAACAGGAGGCGTCGCCAGCCCCACTGACAGCACCACCGGGACTCGGGCGACACCAGTCCGTGGCATACGGCTGCTGGACGGGCGCAGGGTGGAGGCCGGTGCCGTGGTCGTCACTACAGGCACCTTCCTGAACGGCCTCATCCACTGCGGGGAGAACAAGTATCCTGCCGGCCGTTCGGGCGAGGCTCCTTCCGTCATGCTGGGAGAGGCGCTACGCCGGCTGGGCTTCGAAATCGGCCGCCTCAAGACCGGCACGCCTCCACGTCTCGACGCGCGCACCATCGACTTTTCCAGGTTCCAGGTGCAGGCGGGCGACCCAATCCCCACTCCCTTCAGCTTCCGCACCAAGGCCATCACGCAAGCGCAGACCGTCTGCTGGATCGGCTACACCAACGCCGAGACGCACCGCATCATCCGCGAGAACGTCCACCGCGCGCCGCTCTATTCCGGCCAGATCAAGGGTATCGGCCCGCGCTACTGTCCTTCCATCGAAGATAAAATCGTCAAGTTCCCGGACAAGCCGCAGCACCAGCTTTTTCTCGAGCCCGAGGGAATGGATACGAACGAGATTTACGTCAATGGCATGTCCACCTCGATGCCCATTGATGTCCAGGTGGCCATGGTGAAGTCCATCCCGGGCCTCGAGAACGCGGAGATGATCCGCCCTGGCTACGCCATCGAATACGACATGGTGCAGCCCACGGAGCTTTACCCGTGGCTCGAAACGAAGAAGCTCCGCAACCTCTTCCTGGCGGGCCAGATCAACGGCACGACGGGCTATGAGGAGGCCGGCTGCCAGGGGATCATGGCGGGAATCAACGCCGGGCTGCGCGTGCAGGGCAAAGACCCCGTGATGATCGAGCGCACACAGGGTTACACGGGCATCCTGATTGACGATCTGGTGAGCAAGGGCGTGGATGAGCCCTACCGCATGTTCACCTCGCGCGCCGAATTCCGCCTGCACCTGCGCATCGACAACGCCGACGAGCGCCTGACGCCGCTCGGCTACCAGGTAGGGACTATCCGGCAGAAGGATTACGAAGCATTCCTGGAAAAGCAGGCGCGAATCTCCGCTGCCACCAGGCTCCTGCTCGAAACCCGCCTGGACCCTGATTCGCGCCTGGGGCGCGAGATTTACACGCAGCTCGGGCTCATGGCCGGCGGACAATTCACCGCGCCCTCGCCGCTCACCGGCGCGCAGCTCCTGAAGCGCAGCGAAGTCACCATCGGGGACTTGATGGAATGGGTCACAGAGGGCCTGCGTTCGACCGCGGAGGTCTATGACTGCCGGGCCGCGGCGTCCGACTTCAGCCCAGCGCCCGATGTAGCGGCGGGTTTACCCCGCCAAGCCACGAATGGCGATGTAAAATCGCCGCTACTTTCCCGGGAGGAGGCCCGCCGCATCGAAACCGATTTCAAGTACGAAGGCTATCTCCAACAGCAAGAAAAACAGATGGAGCGAATGAAGCGCGCCGAGTCACGTCGCATCCCGGACTGGTTCGATTATAAGAAAGTCTCCGGCCTCTCGCGCGAGGTGGTGGAAAAGCTTGCCCGCGTGCGTCCGCTCACCCTCGGCCAAGCCTCCCGCATCCCCGGCATCACGCCCGCCGCCGTCTCTCTGGTCAACTGCTACATCGAGATCTTCCAGCGCCGGGCGGCCGAACAGGCTGCCATGTAGGGCAGGCTGCGTCCTTTCACTCTGCGGGTTTTCCAATTCTCTGAGGAATCTATCGAGGTGGTCTGCTCAGCCTTCGTTTCAGGAAGGTTTCGCCGCAGCACCCTACGGTTCGATGAGAGGTGGCAGCCGACTGGGGTGGCGATAGACCTCTCGGAGACGATTCACGTGATTGGCCGCCCGCTCCCAGCGCTCCAATTCTTCATCGTAACGAGCCAGGATATTGTCGAGGAAATACGGCCTGTTTTCCGCCAGCCAAAGTTTCCTGTAGTGGGCCCGCAGCAAGGTAGTCTGGTCGCGCATGTCCTGAAGCAAGCCATTGGTTCCGTTAATTCGGGCCAGGATATCGTAGACCTTCTCGGCTTGCGCAGAATTGGCTTGCGCTTGGGAGTAGAGGTCCACAATGTATTTTGCGTAGATGGCCTTTTGGCCGAGGAAATCGAACCGCCGAGCGGCAAAGTCCACATAGTCCAGCAGGTCCTGGTTACGGCGCGCGAGGTGGGAATTAGTGATGAGATCGGCAATCACGTCTTCAGCCATAAGCCGAATCTGATGTGCGGCCGGCTCCATCTCGCCATAAAACTGCTGCCCCTCCGGGCTCAAGGCGTCAACCCAGGTCAGCCAGTCCTCGCCGTCCGAATGGACAGCACCCTGGAGCAGCCGATGGACCTCTGTAAGGGTCTTGATCTCCGTGGCGAAGTGATGGTCAAGCGCACGGTAAAAGACCCAATCCCATGCATCGGAGAACTGCTGGTCATCCACAGTTTTCTGCCAGGACTGAGCAGCACCGTAGACCAGGCCGTACCAGGTGAAGTTCACCATGCCTTCGCCATCGTCCATCCAGGTGGTGTTAAAGACGCCGGAGGCGCCCAGTTCTTTTCCGTCCGTCACGAATTGCCGGATATTGGGCAGGGCCACCGCGTAGTCCGGGAAAATGCGGCTCCAGTTGCTCACCCCCGGTGCTACCCAGGTTTCAAGCCCCACGTCGCGGAAGGGCTTAATCTCGTTCGCGAACGATGGCTTCGCATCGTAGTCCCAGGGGACCGCGATCATGTCGTGCGGTAAGTCCTTGAGATGCTCAGGGTGCTGAACGCCCATATCGCCCCAGAAAAGGACCTTGCGATGGTAGGCACTCAAGTTTTCGTCGATTTTCCGAAGGTAATCGATGTAGACGCTGCCGTAGCCGAGTTTCTCGACCTCTGCCTTGGTCCGGCCCTGGCCCAGCTCATAGGTCTCATCGGCCCCGATATGGAAGAACGGTCCCGGGAAGACGGAAGCGAGGTCTGCAAACATTTTTCCGATGAAAGTGAAGGAGGCAGGGGCAGTGGGCGAGAGCACGTGCCCGTAAGGGACTTCGACCATGTCCTGGAACTGCTCATTCTGAAGCGCCAGGTGCAGGTGCCCGAAGGCCTCCTGCTCAGGAACCACCACCACGTGATATTGTTTGGCGAAGTTAACGAGTTCAGTGGCTTCCTGGGGAGTAATGGCGCCGCCCGGAGCTGCCGCTAAGGGCAGGCTGGGGTAGGCAAAGGTGTTCTCCATGTAAAGCGAGAAGAGGTTCACTTTGTATTCGGCCAGCAAGGCGATTTCCCTCTCGAAGGAAGCCAGTGTGGGGATGGGGCCGCGGCTAATGTCGATGCTCACGCCGCGCCAACGCATGGCGGGCCAATCCACCACTCGCACCACCGGGGCCTCTGCACCGCCTCCCGGCGTGCGTTGAAGCAATTGCCGAAGCGTCTGGACGCCGTAAAAGACGCCCGCTGCGGTCTTACTCACTATTGAGGCTTCGCGGGAAGTCACCACCAGGATGTAGCCTTCCTCTTCAGCTTGGGGCGGCAGGCTCAACCCCGACTCGCCCAGAATGCGCCTTCCCGCCTGGCTTTCGGGGCGTGCCAGCACAATGCGGGGCCAACCAGCTCCCTTCGCTCCCACGCTGGCGGCAACACCACCCAGTGAATCCAGCTCCTGAGCGAGAAGCGAAGCGGCGAAGCGGTCCTCCTCCTCGTTGCTTGCAACCTCGATACTGACGCGCGCCCCCAGCCGGAATAATCCTTGACCCACTTCAAGCTGGTTCGGGTACGGGGTGAGCGGGAGGCTGGACGAGAAAAGGGCCGAACTAAAAAACACCAGAGCAAACAATAGGCTAGAGAATTGTTTATTCACAGTGGGACCTTCCTAATGGAGTCGGTTGGCCGTACCCTCGGCCGGCATTCCCGTCATGGAACCCCGGGAAGCTGTGAGTTTACACCCTATCGCCACGTTTGGACACGTTCTCCGACAGTTGGTACTGGTGTCATTTGGAGCGCAGTCATTCCCGCGAAAGCGGGAATCTACTCCGCACGCCTTTGGAAACGTGCTGTCGCCGGACTGGATTCCCGCTTTCGCGGGAATGACCGGCGGCTCGAGTGGATCCCCATTCCAAATGACACCAGTACCCGACAGTTCTCCGTCAGCTCGGGTGCGCGATATAGACGTAACCGCGAGGCACACAAACGACTTGGCCCCCAGGAGTTTGTCGGAGATAGATTTCGCCGCACGTAGAATCAACAATCCAGTGACTTGCGTCCGTCTGTAACCTATTGATTCTTCCTCCGAAACACCTTATTTCGGACAGACTTCTTGAGGGGCGGCCCAATCCGTTGGTCCTTGTGCGCAGAAGCTCTCAGCGGGGTTGGGCAGTTCGAGATGGGGGCTGAAAAGGGACAAAACGCCCTCGGCAAGCGTCTTTTACGCGAATTTAACGGGGCAAAAGCAACCCTCCGTCCCCCAGGAACGTATTAGCTTTATTAGGCAATTTCAGACGGAAGACATTGTAATTCCGTTGGTTGCTGTGCGATTGTCATGGGTGGTATTCACACAAGGCTGTAAGCTGCCGCTGCGTGATCTTACCGACTCGCAATTCTGACAGGATAAGGAGAGGCTCAGCCTCGCTCGACCGCCTGTTTCAGTGGAGGTTGATAATGAGGAAGGGAACTTGTTGGCGACTTATGGACGTAGATGCAAGGAGGGTCCTTACCTCTCTTTGTAAGGGCTTCCTCCTATTCAGTCTTGTTGCGATAGGACGTGGCCAGGCACCGAGTCCCACCTACAAGGCCATGGGAGCAGTGGTGAGTATCGAGCCGACCGGCTTCACCATCCAGACCGATTCCGGAACGCGCCTCACCGTGTTGCTCCCTAATCAGGCCATCCTTCTCCGTGTCGCTCCCAATGAGAAAACCCTGAAGAATGCCACGAAGATCAATGCCGGGGAGATCAGCGTAGGCGACCGCATTCAGGTCCGGGGGCACATTTCGGACGACCAGAAGACCCTCCTTGCCACCGCCGCGATCGTCATGAGCAAGGTGGATATTGGCCGGAAGCAGGAGGCGGAGCGTGCTGACTGGCAGAAGCGCGGGGTGGGGGGACTGGTGAGTTCCGTCGATCCCGCCACCAGCACAATCACGATTTCGACGACGGCCCTCGGCACCGTCAAAAAAGTGGCGATTCACATTACCAAGGATACGATCCTGCGCCGGTACGCAGCGGACTCGGTGAGGTTCGACGATGCAAAACCCGCGCCGCTCGACCAGATCAATCCCGGAGATCAACTTCGCGCGCGTGGCACGCGCAACGAGGACGGCAGCGAGTTTGCTGCGGACGAGATCGTTTCGGGATCGTTTCGAAACATAGCCGGCACGGTCTCTTCGATTGACGTTAGCCAGAACACAATCAGTGTCACGGACTTGAAGACGAAGAAGCCCGTGCTCGTGAAATTTACGGCGGACTCCCAATTGCGCAAGCTGCCCCCCATGATGGCTCAAATGATCGCCATGCGATTGAAAGGGGGGTCGGCAGGCGGGCCACCGAACGGCACCAGCACCGGTGGTGGCGCACCCGCTGCCGCACCCTCGGCAGGCGTCCCTCCCACGGGCGGCGGTCCCGGAGGTCCGCGATCTGGTGGAGCGCCTGATCTCCAGCAAATCCTGAACCGGATGCCGCCGGCAACGCTTGCCGATTTGCAGAAGGGTGACGCCGTGATGATTGTGGCGACGCAAGGCACGGCTTCTGGTGGAGTCACAGCGATCACGCTATTGGGCGGAGTGGAAGCCATTCTGACCTCCTCAGGAAGCGCCAGCCAAGCGATGTTCATGGCGGGCTGGAATCTCGGCGGCGCCCCAAGCGGAGAAGAGACGACGCAATAATTCAGCGCCCGGTTGTAAAGCGTGGGTGCTTTCGCAGGAGACTCGATGAAATTTCGGCTATTTGGGAAGTACGCTTCTATCTCTCTGGTGCTTTTCTTGGCGCCAATTCTGGCAAGCCCCTTGTTCGCGCAAACCCCTTCCGGGACGCTGCGTTGCCAAGTGAATGACCCTTCAGGTGGGGCGGTGGCGCAAGCGACCGTCCTAGTGACCTCAGCGACAGGACAAACTCAAGCCGTACAAGGGAACCGGGACGGGGTTTACGAATTCAAAGGACTGGCTCCCGGGAAGTACACGGTGAAGGCCATCGCAAAAGGTTTCGCGGTGTATGAGCAGCAGGGAATTGAAATCAGCGCAGATCAGGTTCAAAAGCTCACCATCTCGCTTCAGATCGAGGAGGAAGTGCAAAAGATCACCGTCTCGGGTGAGGCGCCAACCATTAGCGTCAATCCCGAGAACAATGCCAGTTCGCTCGTCATTTCGGGAAAGGAGCTCGAATCGCTCTCCGATGACCCCGATGAATTGCAGTCCGAGCTGGAGGCGCTGGCAGGGCCGTCAGCGGGGCCAAATGGAGGTCAGATTTACATTGACGGGTTTACCGGCGGCCAGCTCCCGCCCAAGTCCTCGATTCTCGAGATCCGGGTCAACCAGAATCCCTTCTCGTCGGAATACGACAAGCTCGGCTACGGCCGCATCGAGATCACCACCAAACCCGGAATGAGCCAATACCACGGCCAAGGCTTCGTGAGTGGGAATTCCTCGGCCTTCAACACGCGGAACCCTTTCGCCACCGAAGAGCCGGGCTATCATTCGGAGTTCTACAATGGAAACATCGGCGGCGCCATCAACAAGAAGGCATCTTTTTTCTTCAGTATATTTCGCCGGGACATTAACGACATGTCCGTCGTGAGCGCCTTCGTTCTCAGTCCCGATTTGACGCAGCAGGTTCCATTCAACCAAGCCGTGCTCTATCCCCAAGTGCGGATGAACCTCGGTCCCCGGCTCGACTATCAGCTCAGCTCGAAGAATGTCTTGACGGTGCGCTACCAGCTCTGGCAAGACAAGGGAACCAACGACGGAATCGGGCAGTTTTCTCTCCTTTCGCAGGCCTACAACACCAACGGCACGGAACACACCGTCCAAGTGAGCGATACGCAGGTATTCAGCGAGAGGATCGTGAACCAAACCCGCTTCCAATACCTTCACGACAGTAGCAACCAGACGCCGCAGTACTCGCCCTTCACGGGCGGCGGCACTGCTGCTGGCTGCCTTCTGCTAGTGCCGCCATGCGAAGTCTCGGTGCTGGGCGCATTCACGAGCGGCGGCAATAGCATGGGAAAGGTCATAGACACCCAGGATCACTACGAGTTGCAGAACTACACTTCGATTTCTCTGGGCAAGAACTTCATAAGGTTCGGAGGGCGGCTGCGGGACGTGGATGAGTCGAACAGCTCAACCGGAAACTTCAACGGCACGTTTACGTTTCCTTCGCTCAACGCGTACCAAATAACTGAGCAAAACCTGCAACAGAGCTTGCCGCCTCTGGCGAATGGGGGCGGGCCAAGCCAGCTCTTGATCGGCTTTGGGAGCCCTTACGCGAGTGTCAATCTCATTGACCTGGGACTTTACGGAGAGGATGACTGGCGGGCCCGTCCCAATATGACGCTCAGCCTGGGCCTGCGCTTTGAGACGCAGAGCGATATTCACGACCACGCCGACATCGCTCCACGGGTGGGTTTGGCCTGGGGCCTCGGGCACGGAAAGTCGCCCAAAACCGTCCTGCGGGCCGGCTTTGGCATTTTCTATGACCGCTTCATGCAGACCCAGATCCTCCAAGCGGAGCGGCTGAATGGCATCACCCAGCAGCAGTTCGTGGTTACATTGCCGGCCATCTTGGGCCTCTTCCCCAACCTTCCGACCCAGAGCACGCTGGCGGGCAGTCAGACCTCCTCCAGCCCATCGAGCATTTACCAGGTTGATCCGAACTTACGAACGCCGTATACAATGCAGACGGGCGTCGGCCTGGAGCGGCAATTATCAAAGACTGCCACTGTGTCCGTCACCTATCTCAACTCGCACGGAGTTCATCAGCTTTTTACGCGCGATATCAATGCGCCCCTCCCGGGAACGTATACCCTGGGAGATCCCTCGGCTGGCCAGCGGCCGTACCCGAACTCTGGAAACATTTACCAGTACGAGTCCGCCGGCCTCTTTAATCAGCAGCAGGTGATCGCGAACTTCAACCTGCGCATGGGAACAAAGCTTTCGTTATTTGGCGTTTACACCCTCGGCTACGCTCACAGCAACACCGGCGGCGTCTCGAGTTCTCCGATGAACCCGTACGATGTCGAGGAAGACTACGGGCGGGCGGCGTTCGATGTCCGTCACCGCGTCTTCGTGGGCGGCACCTGGACCCTGCCGCGCGGGTTCGCCATCAGCCCCTTCGTGGTCGCGAACTCTAGCGCACCCTTCAATATCACTTTGGGGCAGGACGTGTATGGGACGGGCATTTTGACTAATGCTCGGCCTGCTTTTGCCGCCCCTGGCGCATCGGGACCTAATATCGTGGTGACTCGATGGGGCACTTTCAATACCTCTACCTCGCCCCCTGCCGGCGAGACCATCATACCGCCAAACTACGGTACGGGCCCCAGCCAATTCACGGCGAACCTACGAGTCGGCAAGACGTTTGGCTTCGGAAAAAAGCCTGAGGGTCGTGGCTCCTCCGCCGGACAAGGTGGCGGACCTGGTGGCGGGCCAGGGGGACGTGGTGGGGGCTTCGGTCCCGGCCTCGGCGGTCGCGGGCTAGGTGGGGGAGGAGGTGGCGGGGGTTTCTTCGGCCCGGGAAGCACGAACACGCGCTATAGCCTCACTTTTAGCGTCAACGCGCGAAATATCTTCAACAACGTGAACCTGGGGACGCCGATTGGCGCTGTCACTTCACCGGGCTTTGGACATTCGAACTCGCTCGTGGGAGGGTTCTTCTCCTCATCCGCAGCCAACCGCCGCATCGACTTACAGGTGATGTTCAACTTCTAGCAGGTTTCTGAAAAACCCGAACTCGATGGCCGTTTGTTGACGGCGGCTTTAGAGTCTGGATAGCGACCTCGAAACTCGCTATTTCGAAAAAACGAAGATTCAATACGCGGTTGGAAAACGGCTAGAATCGAGTTATCACAAACACTCTTTCGATAACTATGGTCGATCACGGGCAAGGGCAGCAGCTAAAAGGATCGGAGCGTCAGTCACGTGCAACCAAACCGCAGGCGCAAGGAAGGAAGGTTGTGGTTACAATTATTTCCGGGCTCCTGCTGGTGATCTTCGTGGCCCGAGGAAGTATGGAGATCTTGGCAACGCTCGAAGCCATAACTTGGGGACGACTTGACCCGACGTGGCCGTTTCGTCTCCTGATCGGCTTGGTCGAAATCGTGGGGGGTGTCATGCTCTTTATTCCCCGCTACGCCCCGCTAGGGGCTGCGGGACTCGCCACGATGATGGTCGGGAATGGTCTCAGAGACCTGACACACCACCACCCGTCGAAAGCGGTGGCGCCCATCCTCCTCACTCTCCTCTTGATTGTTGTCGGCTACGCGAGACGCCCGCCCTGGCTATGGCCACGTGGCGGGCAGGGGGATTCCTGACTATCCCCCGGAACAGGTTTACGCTACTCGCTCGCTGCCGCCGTTTCGTTTCCGAGAACCTTGCAGTAACAACCCCCTGCGCTCTCTCCGTAAGGGCACTCGTTCAAGTCCATCGCGCTGGCGCATACGTCCTTAACAGTTGTCATTCCACGGTAAGGTTGACCGTAGTTGTACGGATGACCGTCACAGCAGTCCCGTTAGTAATCGCAGTTGTCCCCGTAAAGGCTCCCTGGATAGTTATCACGTAGTTACCCGTCGGAGTTCCGTTGACCGTAGGGGGCTGGATGACATTGGTGTAAATAGAAGTGTCACAGCTCATCCAGAAAGCAGTGGCAAGAACAAGCGTGGCCAGAGCCACCTGGGCGTAAATGAGTCCTTTGCGCCTCCCCGTCCCACGGCGCCCCATTTTGCGACGAACCAGCAAGGCGCCAAGCACCATCAGATTGCATGTCCCCCACAATACAAGCATGATCATGGGTCCTGGGGGTATGCGCGGGCGGGCGCGCGGGAGCAACCCTGAAGTTGAGGTTGATTGCGCCGTCGTGCTTATCGTCAGTGCGGATGTGGCAGCTCCACCATTGGGCTCCACTTGCGCAGGGCTGGGGATACATGACACTCCCTGGGGCAATCTGCTGCTAGGACAACTCAGAGCCACTGGGTAGTTAAAGCCATTGATGGGCGACACAGTAACATTATAGATGGTCGACGCCCCGGAGGACACGGCTTGAACGGCTGGATTGGCAGAAATGGTAAAGTCCTGAAAAAATATCTCCAAACTCAGCGTGTTCGTCCCGATGTTGGTGGTGGTGTCAGTTCCACTGACGGTGAAGAAAAAGGGGTTCGAAGTTGAAGTCGATAGTCCCGAGAGGGTCAAGGTGCTGGTCGTAGGTATGGTGGGCTGACCCAAGGCGATCGTCTGTGGGTTGAAGATGCACGTCCCGCTCGTGCAGGAGAGGGCGATGGTGTCCGTGAAGGAGCTGGGGGCCGAAAGGGTTATGGTAAAGGGGGTAGAGTTCATCCCGATGGGGAGAATCTGCGTAAGCGTAGGAGAACTCAGGTTAAAGACAGGGTTTCCAACCCCCGTCAAAGTAATGCTCGATGCACCGCTGGCTACGTTGTCAGTTAGGGTGAGGGCTCCAGTGCGGGTGCCCGTGGCCGTGGGGGTGAAAGTAACATTGAAAGTGCAATATGCGTTTACGGCGAGTGTAAAGGGGGTCGAGGGGCAGTTGTTGGTTTCTGCGAAGTCGCCCGTCGTGGCAATGGCGGTAATTGTCAGGGGGACATTACTTGTACCGTTATTCGTCATGGTCACAACCTTCGGCGCGCTGGTTGTGTTTAGAATTTGAGCGGGGAACACCAGACTGGGGGGTGTAAACAGCACCGTCGTATACTCATTGATGCCGGTGCCGGTAAGAGTGACCAAATGCGGACTTCCCGTTGCATTGTCGTTGATGGCTAGCTGCTCGGTTTCAGACACCAGCACCGTGGGAGTGAACGTGACGTTGATGGTGCAACGTCCTCCGCCGGCCGGGACGGTGAACGGGGTGGGTCCGCAAGTGGGAGTCGCAGCAAAATCGCCGGTCGTGGTAATGCTTGTCACCTGAAGCGGCACCGTGCCGGCGTTCATGAGAGTCACCGTGGCAGGAACGTCGAGGGAGGTCAAATTACTGGTCGTGTTAAGGTTTACATTTCCAAAGGCCAGACTTTGCGGGGTCAGGGCAACACCCGCAGCATCGGTCTGCGAAAGCATTGAGACGAAGGCTTGGCCAAGCGCCGTTGTGTTCCCCGGCCCGCTTTGATAAGCGAGCGCGATAGCAGGAAAATCGGAAGAGGTCGTCGTCCCCACGACGTACGCGCTGGCGTTGCTGTCCAGAGCAATACCATTACCCCAGTTTGCGAGGCTTCCCCCCAGGTATGTGGAGTACACCAGCGCCGATCCTGCGGGATTCACTTCGGTTATGAAGGCGTCGGGACAGGGGTTCGCCCCGCAGGCGCCTCCGGTATAGCTTGCCTGCACGGCATTGGCGGTGGGAAAATTATTCGATTGGGTGTATCCGGTAACGTAGGCATCCCCCGAACTGTCGACCGCTATTCCCGCCGGCGAATCCGTCAAGGCTCCGCCCACCAGAGTGGAATAAATCAAGGCATTGCCGAGAAAGTTGAGCTTGGTGACGAACACATCGGAATATCCCGGGGACTGAGAAGTGTTGAAGTTCTGAAAGGCGCCAGGAGTAGTGGGAAAGGTCTCGGTAGGATTGCACATGGTTGTTGTGGTCGTGGCGGGAGCACACGTTGTCAGCGTGCTGCCGGTGACGTAAATGTTGAGTTGGCTGTCTACGGCGATCGCCCAGCCTCTGTCGTCCCCGCTTCCGCCCAGGTAGGTCGAGAACACAAAGGTGGACCCATCGGAACTCAACTTGGTGATAAACGCATCGACGCTGCCCGCATTATTGCCCTGGTAGGCATTGTAAGTTGGAAAGTTTGTGGAATAAGTGTAACCGACCACATAGGCGAAGCCGCCGAGATCCACTGCGATCCCCTGGCCCACGTCCGCGCTACCCCCCCCCAGATAAGTGGAATAGACCAGCTCCGTCGCTTGAGGATTGACTTTGGCCACAAAGGCATCCCCATTGCCAGCGTTACCGGACTGAATCGGATTGACGGTGGGAAAATCGGTGGATTGCGTGGAGCCGGTCACATAGGCATTGCCAAATTGGTCCAAAGCAATGCCCAGCCCGTAATCACAATCGCTTCCGCCGAGGAACGACGAATACAGCAAGTGAGAGCCACTGGGATCCAATTTGGCCACAAAAGCGTCTGTGTCGCCGCCCAATGTGGGCTGAAAGACGAGGCTGGAACTAATTGGGAAATCTGCGGAGGAAGTAGTGCCTGTGATATAGGCATCCCCTGAAGAGTCCACGGCAATCCCGTTGCCTACGTCAAAGCTATTCCCACCCAAATAGGTGGAGTAAATCACTGCCTCGCCGTCATATCTCACCTCGGTCACAAAGGCGTCCGTGTCGCCCCCGTAAGACTTTTGGTAAGGAGTGCTGGTGGGGAAATTGGTGGAGGCGGTGCTGCCGGTAACATAAGCATCATTCAGGGTATCCAAGGCAACAGCATTTCCTGTGTCACCTCCATTGCCGCCGAGGTAGGTCGAGTAATTCAGAACCGGATCAATAATGAGCGGCTCACGCGGGTCATAATCGGGGACAACAAAGCCCACCCTGTTGTGCCCTTTGAGAACATAGGATGCGGAAAGGAAATGCTTGCTTCCGGGGTCAGGTTTGTAAGACTGGTAGGCGACCGGCCGGCGAAAAGTTATCTTGCCACCTGTCGAGGTGAAGACCAAATCACCCTGCTCATCAACGGTGGCGTCGCTGCCCTCGAAACTCAGCCTCAAGGACTCAGGCCTGACGCCCGGCGAGAGGACGAAATCGTATTCCAGTTGCCTTTGATTCCCGTAGTAAACGAGATTTACGCCGGGGCGAACATTCTCAAACTGTACATTCTCATAAGTTGGAATATGGGTGTGCCAGCGGCTGGGGTCATTGCCAATAAAATAGTTACTGATGCCGGGGAGGCGGTGGAGACCGGTTGCGGGCGCAGAGAGATTCGCTCTCTCGATCCTCATTTTCAGCACGCGATAGGCTGGTCTTGGCAACTCTCCCGCCCTTTCGGGGACCCGAGTGTCTTGGCTCGGCGATTGCAATGCCAGCAGCGCTTCGCTCGGTTGCAGGAGAATAGTGTAGCCCTGGCCTCGCGCCAGAAACCGGACGGTGCGGTCCGCCTGCCCCTGGTTCATCTCAAAACTCATCGGCAACGCGCCGTATGATTTCAAAACGCGTGCTTTAGACATAGGGAAGTCCCGCGTAGGGGAAGGCATCCCGGCTGGTTTGTGGCCTGCAGGATTCAAAACACTGAGGAGAATGGAAAGCAATAAATAAAAGATACTCAACATGTCCACCTTCCTAATTCTGGCGGCGGAGCAAAGGAGAATGCTCCTGATCTCCGCGTCCCTGTTTTTCCTGAGAGGTCATTTGACCCGTGGGCTTCTTTCTCATCAGTCACGGCCCATTCCTCTCCGGCTTCGGTTTGATGTCGGCCGCGGCAAGAAGCCTGCCTTACATATCGTCAAACTCAGAAGTTAAATCTTATACCAAACTGGATCGCGCGCGCGTCATTCGGGTTATCGCGAGTCGAACTGATCTGGCCGAAGTTCGTGGTGTTCAGGAAGTTCAGGTTCGACGGTGGCGCGAAGTACGGGTGGTTCAGCGCATTGTAGACTTCAGCACGGAAGTCCACCCGCACTTTCTCCGTAATCTGGAAGCTCCTTCGGAGGGCCGCGTCGAGCCTGCGAAGGTCCGGGCCGTAAACCTGGGTGGGAGCACCGCCCAGAGGCCAGAGGTTGCTCTGCCCTGTCGAGGTGGTTACCGCAGGATTATAGAAAGCCGCAGGATTCCAGAACTGATTGACATTGTGCGGTCCGGCGTTGGGATTTGCCCCCTGTACAAACATAGCATCGCAGCCGGCGCCGGAAGCGGTCGTAATGGTACAGGGAATGGTCATCGGCTGACCACTCTCAACTGTCAGGATCCAGTTAATAGTCCAGCCGCCGAGGACTTTCCCCCTGAGGTTGCCTTTGTTCGCGAGGAATTGTCTTCCCGGCCCAAAAGGTAGCTCATACCCACCGCTGAAGTGCAGGGCGTTCCGAACATTGAAATCCGCCTGTTGATAATCACCCGTGAGACCGAAAGTCTGGATATAAGGTGCGCGGTAAGTTTGCGGGCTTGCGAGGTTGAAAAAGTCCAGAGCATCCGTCCAGTTCTCCGCATAGGTATAATTGGCGAGGAAACTTAGTCCGTGCCCCAGGTTTCGCACATATTGCAATTGACCGGAAGTGTATCTGTTGTTCCCTGTCGTCGCCAGGTAGCTTGAACCGTAGGCAAAGTTCAGCCAAGGCTGATAGGCTTGGCGGTCTTGGAAGGTGGGGAGCATTTCGCCGACTTCATTCAATCCTGGATTGATCAGAAGATGAGTGCCCAGCGACCCAACCAGAGAGACCTCAATAAGCTCATTGGTCCTCCGTTGATACTGTACAGTGAGGTCAACGGTCTGCGTGTACGGATTCTTAAAATTGCGTTGGATACTTCGCAATACCAGTTCGCTCGCCGTAGCCACATAAGGTGTGAGCGGTATGGGCGCAAGGCCCTGTTCTAAAGTCGCATTCTTCCCCGTTGAAGGGTAGGTTATGGGCGTACCATCATCGGGACTGGTGTAGTTGTAATTGACTCCGAAGGGATAGTTACCGCCAAGGTTCGCCTGGACCCCCTCGTTCTCCAGCCCACCATAGAACATCCCATATCCAAGGCGAACCACGGCCTTAGGCGAGAGTTGATAAGCAAACCCGATGCGGGGAGCGATATTATACTTCTGGGTCTCGACGAGGCTTCCTCGGCTTGCATAGTCGAGAGTAATTCCGTCGTTCGTGAGCGTATTGGTAAAGCTGGTGGAGAGCTCATTTATATAAGAATATTGGCATGTGGTTGGATAACTAGGGCCGCAAGGGAGGGTATCGAATCCGCGGCCGGAAGGAATCACATACGTAGCACTCCCTGTGGGCCCCGGGGCAAAGTTGGCCTCGGCGCTATACCTTTCCTTCCAAGGCTGGAAGTACTCCCACCTTGCGCCCAGGGTGATGGTCAACTTTGGGCGCTTCTTCCACTCGTCTTGCAAGTAGGCTGCGACGTAATTGCGCCGGTTGTCGATGTTGATGATGTTGGAGGCAAGAACCTGGTTTGGCCCGCCTACGTAATTCTGCCCATAAGGATAAGACGCCTTCTCGGGGGTCAGAACAAACTGGGCGGCGCCCGTGCTGGCATCGAGGGCGTTGGGAATGGAGGTGTAGTTCCCTGAGAAATCGAACTCCCCGCGGGAATAAGGAGGCTGAATGGTCACCGACCTGATCTCCAGGCCCTCAACCCCACCCTTTATGGTGTGACGAGGCCCCCGGATCTTGGAGAAGCTGTCGCTCACCTGAATGGTCGTGTTGTTGTCATTCGCGTACAGGTAAGGACTGCTTCCCAGTTGAGAGTAAATCCCAACGTTGATGGTAGACAGGCCGCCGTTGCCTGTTACTTGTGGAACTCCCGTAATCCCATACCGTCCAGGGATATCGTTGAGTTGATTGACGTAGGCTTGCACCCTTTCCGCATGCATCCAATCGGCCGCCAACCGGAACTCATTGATCAGCGTCGTGGAGATGACGTGGGTTTCGCTCAAGACGCCATTCAGTGCCGTGTAGGTCTGCGTGTATCCTCCACCATCCCCCACGCCCGGGAAAGGACCCGACTGCAAATAGGGGTTGTTAAAGTAGCTAAAACGAGCGAAGACCTGGTTGCGATCGCTCATGTGGTGATCGATCCGAGCATCAAACTGGTTGGGGTCGCTTCGGCTGTAGGAGTTCGTCGTGTAATTGTTGTAGATACTCGAGATGGTGGGGGTTGGATAAAGATAAAGCAGCCCCGCCGCCACCGGGTCAACTCTTTTGGCAGGGATCAGGTTGCCCGGAAAAGGATCGCGGACGTAGCCGGTGCCGATTGCGGTCAAATGTGTAATCGGATCAGGCTGGCCGGTGGACAACAACCGTGTGGTTGCCGGGTCAAGAATCGTGCCACAGCTCCAGGTGCGATCTAGCAGGTCGGGTGCAGTGGTGCATTTCGGCTGCCCGCTGATCAAGTCTGAGAAATCCTTATATCCGCTGGTTAGCTCATCGACTGTGGGAACTGTCGCAACGGTAGGAATCCCCTGGCGAATCTTTGCGCCTTGGTAATCCGCGAAGAAGAATGTCTTGTTCTTGCCACTGTAGAAATTCGGGATGTTCAGGGGACCACCGAGAGTTGCGCCAAATTGGTTCTTGCGCAATGCCGCCCTTTTAAGAGCCACAGCGTTGTCAAAGAAATCAGCGGCATTAATGGCGTCATTACTGAAGTAGTCCCAGGCGCTTCCATGCAGCTCGTTGGTTCCTGATTTTGTCACCGCGTTCACAGCCGCGCCGCCTCCTCCTCCGATGGCCGCGCTGTAAGGGGGGCTTTGAACCCTGAATTCTTCAATCGCGTCCATGGCAGGAAGGACCTCGTACGCTGTGCCTGGAATGAAGTCCGGGAAGCGGTCGTTGTTGTCGGCTCCGTCGAGGAGATAATTGTTTTGGTAAGGCTGAATCCCGTTGGCCGCGAAACTCCCCGTCGCCGCCAAGCCGGTGGACGTTTGTACACTGGGGCCTGTGCCGGAAACCACCTGCGACAAAAAGGTGAAGTTGCGGCTGAATACTGGGAGAGTCTGGAGCGCCTCAGCAGTCAGTACCTTGTCCGATGGCACGTAAGTGTAAGACGCCGTCGATCCTGCGGAAACGCTGGCTCCCGAGGCAGCTTGGGAGGCAACTAGATTGAAGTTGACGACAGCCTGCTGCTGAATGTCTACGACAACGCCGGTCTGAAAAGCGGGAACAAATCCTTGAAGCTCGACGGATACGGAATAAGTGCCGATCTTGACCGGCGTGAAAATGTACGTGCCGTCCCCCCGTGTGTAAGTGGATTTCGCAAGGGAAGTCCCTTCATTCTTAAGAAAGACTTTGGCGCCGTGTGCTCCGTCCCCCGCCGGGTTTCTAACTGTGCCAACAACGGTTCCTGAATCAACTTGGGCGGACGCGCCTTCGCATCCGAAAACAATGCAAACCAGGAGGGTACTTGTTTGCATCAACCTGATGAACCCTGAGATGGCTCGTGTCAATGATTCCTCCAGTGTCCTCTTACGGTACGGTATGCCCCATTGCAAAGGGTATTTTGGGGCAAAGACGAGCTAGTTACGTTATCGTTTTCTCTTCCTTTGGCCTTTGGTATCGTCGTTCTCTCTGCGTTTACCCGTTGCTGTCACTCTGTGGTTGTCGTGTGCAGGCCGCATAGCGGACGGAGCATGGCCACCCCGGCCACGTCCGGCCACGGGCGAAACACCCGTGCTCCAAGCCAATCCTCCAGCCTAGCGGAGACAGAGGAGAAACGCCAGGGGGTACAGACGCTCAACCTTCCGACGCGCTGCCGCACGTTTCCCAACAACCGCTGAATTCTCTGCCGTTCTGCTGCCGAGCGAAAATACCTGCCACTCCTCACTGCCCGATTGTCTTCCACCCATGATCAACGCCGGATGGACCGCAAATTACGCGGCCAAGTCGTTGCTCGCCCGCTCAGGTGGCAGGACTGCCAGGACTAGCTCCGCCTTGAACCCTCCCTTGGCGCTTCCCCTCTCCGTAACAACCCCACGATTTTAGCTTAACCCTTGGTCCAGTTATAGGGGCATATTGCGTAACCGCACTCAAATTACTGGTTTCAAAAGCAGTGTAATCCTGTTGGAATGCTAGAAGACGACAGTGGTTTTCCCGCTCTCGTTAACTGGATGTAAATGTTTCCTTACACCTATTTCCTATGTCCCTGCTTACTTCCTCCCCTTCCGACGCTAACTCATCGCCTCGGTTCGAAAACATAAATAAGGACTCCATTACGCCGAACTACTCATCCGGGGAGGTTGTCCCCCACACGCACAAGGAAGGTTTCCCCAGACCACGCCCTCACTCCATGCGCGGCGGCAAAAGCTGGCAAGGCCTTGGAAGACCGGCGCGCGCAAGGGGCTCATCCAAGAAACTTGTAGCCAAGCCCCATTATAGTCTGAATGAATTGCGGATTCCTAGGATCAGTCTCCAGCTTTCGTCGCAGAGTGAAGACGTGGACATCCACGGTTCGCGTAGAAGGCACTCCAACGTACCCCCACACTTCCTTCAGAAGCTCCTTTCGAGGCAACGTTGCTCCCCGATGCTCGATGAAGTATTTGATCAATTGAAACTCCCGCGCCGAGAGAGCCACTGGTGATCCGTGCCGAAAAACCTCGGCGCGGCGGAAATCCACTCGGATGGGGCCGAATTGGTAGATTGCACTTGGCCTCCCGGTTGCACTCAGGGCGCGGCGCAAATGGGCTTCGATTCGGGCAAGCAGTTCCAGCATGTCGAAGGGTTTCGTAACGTAATCGTCTGCCCCGATCTTCAGACCCAGAACTTTATCGATCGTCTGGCTGCGAGCGCTGAGCATCAAAATGGGTACTGTAATGCATTGCTGGCGCAGTTCCCGGCAAACCTCGAGGCCACTTTTCCCAGGAATCATGACGTCTAAGATGATCAAGTCGAAGTAATCACGCGTCGCTCGCTCGAGGCCCGCTTCCCCATCCGCAGCGACTTCTACGCTGTAACCTTCGCACTGCAAGCGGTCTTGGAGAGTCACCGCAAGCCCCGGCTCGTCTTCGATCAAGAGGATTTTCTTTTCCATGGCAAGGCTCGTTCGAGGACCGCCAATTATACCGGTTAGATCAACGTGATTCCAGCCCCGGGTATTGGTGTCATTTGCGAGACCTAGTCATTCCCGCGAAAGCGGGAATCTACTCCGCAAACCTTTGGAAATGTGCTGTCGTCGGACTGGATTCCTCCCGCCATGGCGGGACGGGAATGACCGGCGGCTCGAGTGGATCCCCAGTCCAAATGACGCCAGCACCCCAGCCCCGAAGGCCCCGCAAGGAGTGGATTCTCGGCCATATTTCTAGCTTAGTACAGGGTTTTTGGCGCTCAAAAAGCAGTTCGTTTTAAGCCCCTGAAAGAGCTAACTCCTTTCTTTTCAGTAGATTCTTAGCTTCGTTCCCTCTAAATAACATCTTTTTTGCATTTTCTGCCCATCTTCCGCCGCCGGCGGACCGACTTCGCACCCCATCCGCGCGCTCTGTTGCGGCCTTCTCCATAGGTCAACCAGGGTAGCCTATCATGAGTGTAGCCTCGTGTCAAGAGCTAAAACTCAGGATTCAGCGCGGGGGGTGGATTGAAACATGGCGCGTGGCAGAATATACTAGAGGTCCAGGCTCGCCCCGGCGCGGGGGCGTGGATTGAAAGCAGACACTCGGCAAGCGCTTGGATGATGTAGACGTTCGCCCCCAGGCTGGACCTTCAGCCCGGGGTAGGCGCAGTGCAAGCCAGAGGGTCGACAACTATGAGGCCGGAAAAGTCGACAACTTATACCCTAACTGCGACTGGTCCGGGAGGCACGAAAACCGCCACCGCCCGCATGAACGTCATTATTCCACGTCCTACCCCGCGGCCAGCGCCTCCTGCTGAGCTTCCACCAGCTTTTAGGGCGGAGCTGACGGATAAGCTTGCCATCGCCGATTTCCATATGAACCACGCCAACTATGAGAATGCCATCCAAGCGTGCCAGGAGGCTCTGAAAATCGATCCTTCGAACCAGCAAGCCCGAGAGGGGCTTCGCAAGGCTCGCCAACAACAGGAGACTTTGAAAAACACAATCAAGTAAGGAAATAATCCTTGATCCTTGGCCCGGTGTGGCGGAAGGAGGATGTGAAGTCATGAGGGCTACGTTCCGAGTTACCTTAGCGGCTAGCTGCATTATTCCTGCACTTGTATGCGTCTATGGCGCCCCGCAGCAAGGTTCCAACTCTTTCAGTGAAGACGACCTGATTAAACTAATAAAGATGGAGGTTAGCCCCAACGTTATAGTTAACCTCGTGCAAAAATACGGCATTAGCTTCCAGCCCGACAAGCCCACATTGGAGCGCCTGAAAGAGGAAGGTGCGGGCAATGCCTTGCTAGAGGCCATTCGGTCCGCAGCTCCGCCTCCCCACCCAAAGGCCCCCGCAACTCCGCCTCCCCAGCCAAAGGTCCCCGCAGCCCCGCTTCCCCACCCAAAGGCCCCCGTAACCCCGCCTCCCCAGCCAAAGGTCCCCGCAACCCCGCTGCCCCACCCAAAGGCCCCCGTAACCCCGCCTCCCCACTCGAAGGCCCCCGTAACCCCGCCTCCTCACTCGAAGGCCTCCGTAACCCCGCCTCCCCAGCCAGAGGCCCCCGCAACTCCGGCTCCTCAGCCAGAGGTCCCCGCAACCGCTCCTCACGAGGAGACTGCCAAGATGTTGGAAGCTACACGACATCTGAAGCTGAGCCAACTCAAGGCGCACGACAAGGACTTTGATGGTGCTTTGGCTGCGCTTGCGGAAGCCCAGAAGATCAGACCGCAGTGGGGCGAAGTCTTCTATCAGCGCGGCTTGGTTTTCGCGGAGCTTCACCGGTACGCCGAGGCTGCGAATGAGTGGAAAAAATACTCGGCGGTTGCAGGAGCCGAAGCCGACCTGAAAACAGTCCAGGACAAGATTGTCGAGTGGGAATACCAAGCCGAAAAGGGTGAGAAAATTCGACGGCTGAAGAACGAAGGCGCGCGAAGTCTCAAGAGTTTCAATGCCGAAGGAGCCATCGCTGCGTTTCAAGAAGTGGTCAAGACTCAGCCTTCTCTGGAAAATCTCCTTCTCCTGGCGGAAGCCTTTTGGATGAAGAGAGATTATGAATCCCTCTCTAAAACCGCAACCCAGGCCTTAGCTCTCGCTCCAAACTCTCCCCAGGCGATTCTTTACCAAGGGGCAGCAGAGCTCGGGCAGGGAAGAACCGGGGACGCCTTGTCCACAATTCAGCGAGGCATTGGCCTTGACCCAAGGTCGGCTTTTGGCTACGAGCTCAGTTGCGATGCTTGGCGTGTAAAAGGCGATTCGAAGAAGGCTTGGCTTCGATGCGAGGAGGCCTTGCGGATTGACCCCAACTCGGGTTTTGTCCACGACCGGCTTGGGTGGATCCTATGGAATTGGAGAAAGTACCCTTGGGCCTTAGAGGAGCTTCGGAAAGCCGTCCAAGTCGAGCCTGAAAATGCCTATTGGCAATCTGATTTGGCTTATGCGCTGGTTGATCGGGGCGACCTTCCGGGCGCCCTTGTAGCGGCGCGCGAAGCTCTTCGCCTGGATGCAAAGTGCCCGTACTCGCATGATGCTATGGGCATGGTATTGGAGGCTCAGGGAAACGTTGAACAAGCTATTCGGGAGTTTAACGAAGCGATAAGGCTTGCTCCGCTGGCTCGCTCTGAGTTTCTCGAACATCTAAAACGTGCGATGCGAACAACGAAATCCGTGCGATGAAACCCTCATATCGATTGCAGGCCACCTCAGCCGAAGGATGGTCGAACACTACTCCCCTATTCGGATGGCCGCCAAGCGAGCAGCCTTAGACACTATCGCAGTCGTACCAAAGCAACCCATTCTTGAGGCGGTTGTGCACCAAAATTGTAACCAAGTGGCGGAAGGCCAAAATGGCGGGTTTGCTAACCTATGGAATTGATTGGTGGGCCTGGGTAGAGTTGAACTACCGACCTCACCCTTATCAGGGGTGCGCTCTAGCCACCTGAGCTACAGGCCCGGTGCGCGGTCGCGGTTGCTCGGGCAACCCGCGACTGGCAAGCGGAAGACTTACTAAGTATAGGCGGAGGATCAGCTTCACGCAAGCGGAATCCCGCCATGGGTAGCGCCCTAAAATGGGATGTGGGGCGGGTCCCGTCCCGCCATGGCGGGACGGGAATGACTGCATCCAAAGCGCCTAGGTCTCGCACATGACACCAATACCCCATTTGTGTTTTCATAGCCTTTTCCCTAGCCCTGTGGTACAAATATTAGCAAGGCAGGCGCCGCCTATAGCTTGGCTCACGCGCCGGGCAGAATCTTTCATTTATAGAGGGAACTCTACATGTCGGAAGTTCGCAAAGACGTTCTCCCCAATGGCCTCACAATTCTCACTGAGGCGATGCCCGCCGTCCGCTCCGTCTCCATGGGCATCTGGATGAGAGCCGGGTCGCGGCAAGAAAGCGAGGAGGAGAACGGCATCTCGCATTTCATCGAGCACATGGTCTTCAAGGGGACCAAGAACCGGAGTGCGGAGCAGATTGCCCGTGAGGCAGACTCGATCGGTGGCCATCTGGACGCTTTTACGGCCAAGGAGTGTACGAGCTTCTCCGTCAAGGCTTTGGACGAGCACGTGCCGCGGGCCTTCGATATCCTTTCCGACCTGTTCATCAATCCTCTCTTTCAACCTGAAGACATCCTCAAGGAATCGAAGGTCATCCAGGAAGAGATCAAGATGGTGGAGGACACGCCCGACGACCTCGTGCACGAGATGTTCACGCAGAGTTACTGGCGTGGGCACGCTTTGGGCAGGCCCATTCTGGGTACTCGCCGCACGGTGGGCAGCTTCAACCGAGAACGGCTGTGCGACTATTTCCAGCGCCATTACACGCCCAACAGCACGCTGCTCGCCGCCGCGGGAAACCTCGAGCACGCACGCTTCGTGGACCTGGTTGCCAAGTCCTTTGGCGACCTGCCTTGCGGGCCTGCGGTTGACGAGGGTCTCCCGCCCACGCCCCACCCCAGCATCCGGCATCGGCATAAGAAAGAGCTTGAACAGGTTCACCTCTGTGTGGGCGCGCCTTCTTACCCGCTGCCGCACGAGAAGCGCTTTGCCTGTTACATCCTCAACACCGTGCTCGGTGGCGGGATGAGCTCGCGGCTCTTTCAGAACATTCGCGAGAAGCGGGGGCTTGCCTACTCGGTTTTCTCCGGCCTCAGCAGCTTTCGCGATGCCGGTTGCCTGAGTGTTTACGCGGGCACATCGCTGGAGAATGCGCGCCAAGTCCTAGGCCTTATCCTCGATGAGTTCCGGCAGTTGAAGTCCGAGGCCATCAGCGACCAGGAACTCCAGCATGCCAAAGACTATCTGAAGGGTAACCTTCTGCTCAGTCTGGAGACTACAGGCAGCCGCATGTCGAATGTGGCTCGGCAGGAAATGTATTTCGGGCGCTACATCTCGCTCGACGAGACCTCCCAGCGCGTCGACGAGGTTACTTCCCCCGAAGTCCTGGAAGTGGCGCGCGAGTTCTTCCAACCCGACCGGCTCGCGGTCACTTTCCTGGGGCCGATCAACGACTTCAGGTTCACCCGCGCCGACTTGGCTTGCTAGGCCTTACGGCGCGGTCCTCGGCCACAACCAAAGACCTGGTTCTCATTGCCGATTGCTGATTGCCGATTGCGGATTGTGGACGCCTCTCCACTCTTGATTGCGAAGGAGGATCCATGCTTATCGTTCACGTGCATGTTCGAGTCAAACCGGAATTCATTGAGGCCTTTAAGGAAGCCAGCCTCGAGAATGCGCGCCACAGCGTGCAGGAGCCGGGCATTGCCCGGTTTGACGTGATGCAGCAAGCCGATGACCCTGCCCGCTTCCTGCTGGTCGAGGTTTATCGCAGCCACGAAGCCACCGCCCGTCACAAGGAGACCGCGCATTACGCCACTTGGCGCGATAAAGTGGCCCCCATGATGGCGGAGCCCCGCAGGAGCGTAAAATACTCCAATATCTTTCCTGCGGATGAGGGCTGGTGAGGCGGCGATGCGTTTCGAATTTGCCACCGCCACACGCATCCTGTTCGGACCCGGCGTGGTGCGCGAAGTTGCTCCGGCCGCAAAAGAGATGGGCGGGCGAGCGCTACTGGCCATAGGGTGCCCGGCGGAAAGCGCCGCCTTGCTGCTCGAGGCAATGAAAAGGGAGGGAATCGGCTGCATTAGTTTGGCCATCCAAGCAGAACCCTCTGTTGCCTTGATTCGTGAGGGTGTGGAACTTGCCCGCCGGGAACAGTGCGATCTGGTGATTGCTTTCGGCGGAGGAAGCGCCATCGACGCAGGAAAAGCCATTGCGGCGCTGCTGACCAACGGCGGCGAGCCGGGCGATTACCTGGAGGTGATTGGCAAGGGCCAGCCTCTCCGTCATCCTTCCGTCCCCTTTATCGCTGTGCCCACGACCGCCGGCACCGGGTCTGAAGTCACGCGCAACGCCGTACTGGCTTCTCGAGAGCACCAGGTCAAGGTCAGCCTGAGGAGCCCGTTAATGCTGCCGCGCCTCGCGGTGGTGGATCCGGAGTTGACGCTCGAGTTGCCGCCTGCGGTCACCGCCAGCACGGGGCTCGACGCCCTCACGCAGTTGATTGAGCCCTACGTCTCGAGCCGCGCCAATCCCCTCACCGACGGCTTCTGCCTGGAGGGCATGCGCCGTGTCAGCCGCTCGCTGCGCCGGGCTTATCACTCCGGGCGCGATATCACTTCACGTGAGGACATGTCGCTGGCGAGCCTGCTGGGTGGACTGGCGCTGGCCAACGCCGGCCTGGGTGTGGTCCACGGCTTCGCCGCGCCGCTGGGCGGAATGTTCGACGCCCCGCACGGAGCCCTCTGCGCCGCGCTGCTGCCGCATGGGATGGCCAGCAACATTCGTGCCTCCCGCGCTCGCGCCCCAGAAGGTGAGACGCTGCGCCGTTATGAAACCGTGGCGCGTCTGCTCACCGGTGAGCCGGACGCCGTCGCCGAAGAGGGAATCGAATGGATTCGCCAACTGTGCCAGGAATTGCAGATTCCTCCTCTGAGTTCATACGGAATTCAGGAACGCGACGTGCCCACCCTTGCCGAAAAGGCCTCAAGAGCCAGCAGCACCAAAGGCAATCCCATCACGCTCACCAGGGATGAGCTGCGCCAGCTATTGACTTGCGCCTTGTAGCACCACGCGGTTAGCGGTCCGGTGAGAGAACGGGGCTGGGGCGCGGGCAATTCTGAATTCTAAATTACTTCCATTCCCCAGTGCCTGTTGCCTCTTGCTGTTGAAGAGCCGCAGCCAGCGTAAGTTGCTGACAGCGTTTTAGGTTCGTTATGCCGAGACGGCCAGCCGGTTTGGTAGTGGGTCAATTTGATGCTGTAGCGGCGATCCCGCAAGGCGGGAACGCCAAATGGCGGCGTAAAGCCGCCTCTACATCAAATTGACCCACTACCGCCGGTTTCTCAGAATTGATTTTCCCGTGCAGGGCCTATAAAATCGTGTGTCAGTCTTTGGCCATTATTTATTTGGACGGCGGGAGGAGGTTCGCAAATTGATGCGGAAAAGCTGGACCGGTTTTGAAGTATTGGGTGGGGTCTTACTGCTTGTGGGGGGTGTGTTGATTGCCGGCGGGGTGGCAAAGCCCAAAGCGAATGCCTCTAACGATGCCGCCCTGAACGAGAAGATCATCTCCTACGTTCGCGAAAGGTATGGTATCCCCGACACGGTGAAAGTGACGGCGACTCCTTTCCAGTCGTCGAATTTCCCGGGCTTTCTGGCCTCCACGATTACTACTACTACCGACGATGGTAAAGAACCGAGGAATACTACCATATTCCTTACCGATGACCGCCACTACCTCATTGTGGGGTTCCTTTTTGCTCTCAGCGGTGATCCGAAAGGCGAAATTGTTCAACACGTTCGTGAACAGTTCAAAATCCCTGAAGCTACCAGCCTCACCGTAGGGCCTTTCCGTAACTCCAGTTTTCCCAATTTCTTGACGACGACCGTGGCCCTTGAAAACGGGAAGCAGAAACAAACTGAGGATTTTTACATTACCAAGGACAATCGTACCCTGGTGTTGGGAAGGGTCTTCAATTTGGGACAGGATCTCAGGCGGGAAGCGTTGCGGGCCTTTGTAACCACGAACCAGCCAACCCAGGGTCCTGCGCATGCTCCGGTCACCATTGTGGAATACGCGGACCTCGAGTGCCCCATGTGTGGGCGGCTCCATGAATTCCTTGAAAAGGAGCTCATTCCAAAATACGGGGACAAGGTTCGAGTCATATTCAAGGAGTTTCCTCTTGTACAAATTCATGATTGGGCGCTGACGGCCGCCATTGCCAACGAATGCGTCTACGAGATTAAGCCGGAAGCCTACGCGCCTTACCGCTCGTTGATTTTCCAGAACCAGTCCGGCACGAACGCCGCCAACGTCCGCGACGCCCTCATGGGTTATGCGGACCAGGTGGGAGTGGACCGCGTCAGGCTGGCAGGGTGCCTGGATTCCAAAGCTTCACTCCCGCGCGTCGATGAGGGGACTCGCGAAGCGAAGCGGTTGGAGATTCAGAGTACACCGACCTGCTTCATCAATGGGCGGATGCTGGTGGGATTCCCGAATGCAGAGGCCTATTACAAGGCAGTTGATGCAGCCTTGAAAGAAGCCAAATAGCATGGGGAGGTAAGTGGTAGGTCGTAGGCGGTAGGTGGGGGAAAGACCGCGCCGCCTTCGGCCGCAACCAAAGACCACGTTTTCATTGCCGATTGCTGATTGCCGATTGACGATTGAGAAAGTGGTACTGTGGACTAGTGCGGCGGACCGAGGGGAAACAGGGAGGGAATATGGGCAAGAGGAAAGGCATCATTACTTCGAGCATACTGGCCCTATCACTTCTCAGCTTGGTGAATATCGGCTGGGGGGTCAACCAGGGGATGGGGGGGAACAGTTTGCGCGAACACCGAAATCACCCTGGCGTTGAGAGGCTGTTGGCTCTGCTTGATACTAACCGGGTCAGAATCTACTTGGGTCTGACCGACCCGCAGGTTGAGCGCCTGCGCCAGATCGCGGTTGAAACAGAGAAGGCTAACGTGAAAACCAGGGCCGAGATAGAAGTGCGGAGCATCGAACTAAGGGAAGCCCTGCGCGCCGACAAACCCGACCGCGATGAAGTTCTGAAACAGGTGCAGGAAATCTCAGACCTTCGGCGGGAGATGATGAAACACAATGTGGAGGCGATCCTCGCGGCCAAGGCTGTCCTTTCCCCAGAACAACAAAGGAAAGTACTCGCCATCTTTGAGAATCGGCATGAGGGCGGGCCTGTGGGAGAGGAACCGGGAGGGCTGCGTGCAAAGCCACTGCCGAGGCCTGGCGTGCCGCCGCAGGTCCCACTTCACCCCGGCGAGCCGCCGGTCCAGTAACGTCGGCAGTGGGTCAGTTTGGTGTTGTAGCGGCGAGTTTACCTCGCCAAATGGCGGCGTAAAGCCGCCTCTACCTGGCAGGTTCGACCAAGCTTCGGACTTTCGCGGCCCCCGCCGTATCTCCGGCGGCTTCAAGAGCCCTAGCCTCGGCGGAGACGGCCTGAGTATACGTCGGGTCCACAAACCGGGCGGTGTGAAACTGATCCGCCGCCTGGCGAAAATTGCCCAGTTTCATCCAGCAAGTCCCCAGGTAAAAGTGTGCATTCAGGTCGTAAGGGTTCGCGCTGACGGCGCGCTGGAAGTATGCAGCGGCCTGCGCAAAGTCCCGCTGCGCAAAATAGGTCGAGCCCAGGAGGTCATAAGCCTCGCTGAACTGGGGCGCCACCTGAACCGCCCTCTGGAAAAGCACAATGGCTTCCTCCGTTCGTCCCTGCCGGAGGGCAATCCTGCCCAGGCCAAGGTTGTAAGGGTAGCCGAACCCGGTCATGGGCCAGGAACTTGCCTGGTTCAGGCGCTTGGCCTCCTCGTATTCACGCAACGCTGCTTCGTCGTTGCCTTCTTTGAACATCAGATTTTCTGCCAACTGGACGTGCAGCACAACCGAATTTGGAGATTGCTCGCCGGTGCGGCGCGTCCAGGCTTCGTTGTTGCGCCAGTTGGGGACAACCTGAATGGTCTTGAGCATCCAGAAGCAGAACAGGAAGGCGAGGGGAGCAAGCATGAGGCGTCTTGGCCAAACTCCGGGCGCCAACGGTGGGAGCTTGTCGAGGCACAAGTACGAAATGGCCAAGCACCACCCGACAGAAGGGAGATAGGAAAAACGGTCAGCGACTTGCGGGAAGCTGAGTTGGCGAATGTCAAGGACCGGCAGCAACGCCACGCCCCACCAAATGAGGAGAAAACCTGTCCTGGGGTCGCGCCTCCGAAGGCTGGCTGCGCCAATGAGAGCCGCCAAGGTGAGCCAAGCCCATGGCGAATGGAAAGCGGAGGTGAAATCGAAGCTCCGGAAAACATCAATATGAATCGGCAGGAAAAAGAGCTTGGCGTGCTGACCCAGGAGTGCCACGCCGGCGGAGAATACCCTGGGGGAGATTTTCCAGAGATGCGCAGTGGCTGCCATGCGTCCGAGGACCACGTGCCGGATCAATAAGTATGCAAATACCACCGCAACATAAAGCAACCAGTGCGCCGCTTTCTCTTTCCATCTTCCGCTTCTTTCTGAGGCGGGGAAGAAAAACCAGTAGGCCAGCGCCATCAAGGGGAAACTCAGCGCCATCTCCTTGAAGAAGAGCGCGGGGAGGAAAGCGAGCGCTGCGAGCACATGCTTTCCGAGCTTTCCTTGACCAGCCGTTTCAGCATTGCAGAAGAGCAGGAAGGCGAGAAGATAGAAGAATCCGGCGCCCAAGTCCGGTAGAGCGGAAATCCATGCGACGGCTTCAACATGCAGCGGGTGCACGAGCCAGAGGAAGGCGCCAATTAAAGCAGCAGTTTCGCTCGGCAAAAGTTTCCGTCCCAGACCATAGACCAGCCACCCTGTGGCAGCATAGAGCGTGAGGTTAACCAGGTGGAAGGGAGTTGGGTCAGAGCCTGCCAGGCGGTAGATCAACCAGTAAATCGCGAACTGCAGAGGGCGGTAGAAGAAGTTCGAGTGGCCGCCTTGGAACGCCCAAACGTCACCGGTGAAGATATGCTTCCAGAAATGCGGGTTCAGGATGAAGGGGTTCTCAACGATGAGGGGTGAATCGTCGAAAACAAACCCGTTCGTCAGCGTCCTGCGATACACTGTGAAGGCGAGAAGGAATAAGAGCGCGGCGCACAGCCCGCGATGCCTTTCCAGAAACTCATCCCCGGCGTTGTTGAGCAACACCCGACCTCGCACTTAGCGTTTTCCCCGCCTCCTGCAAACCGCAGCGGAATTACGGGCGATGGGAACCGGCAGAATGATCCCCTCAAGAGGGTATTATAGCTTTGCCCACAAAACCGCGCACGACATCTTATCGGAATAGAGAAAATCAGCGAGGCAGGGGTCTGGCGCCGTGAAGCAGCAACGCGCCTTCTTGTTTGAAATTCCGCATTTGCTCCGCGTCACGGAACCAGCGCCCCGTGTAAACATCTGCCGTTGGCGAGCGGTCAGGGATGCGTTGATAGGCTACATCATGGAATCCCGCTTGCCTGAAGAGCTCGGCCCACCCAGCGGCGGAGAACAAATGGGTCGGCACCTTCAACAACTCACCCCATGGGTGGCGATGCGGATTGTCGCGGTAGTAATTGATGAGAATCCAGGCCGAGCCGCCGGGCGAGAGGACTCGGAAGATTTCGCTGAGGCCCCGCGCGGGGTCAGGCCAATAATAGGCGGACTCGACGGAGAGGAGCTTGGTAAAGAAGCCGCTGTCCCAGGGAATATCTTCCACTTCCCCGCATGAGAAAACGGCATTGGGCAGTTGGGCGCTCAGCGCCTCCGCCCGCCGGACCATGGCATCGGAGACATCAATGCCCGCCGCCAGACCGGCGGAAACAAGCGGCGCCATTCTGCGCACCAGCCAGCCCGTTCCGCAGCCCACGTCGAGAACTTTGTCCTGGGGCTTGAATTCGATGAGCGCCAGCATCGGCTCGACGATGGGGAGATGATGTTGTTCCATCTCGTCGCCGCGGCCCGCTTCAGCCCAGCGGTTGAATTCCTCGCGAAGCTGTTGTTCAGGTGATTGGCCAGTCATGTGATACGGATGACCTATATAGTTATTTATCGGAGGGCAGGGCAAGCCCTGCCCCTACAACTCGTAGGGGGACGGCTTGCCGTCCCCTGCTTGTCCCATAATTGCCGGCTTCGGTTCTAAGCTGGAACGGGTTTGGCGTTCTGGATCGTAACCTTTGGTTCACTTGCAGAAGCCGGGACGGTCAAACCGTGCTCGCGAAGTAAGGCGACGTGTTCCTCCATGCCCCACTTCGCTTTGTAAAGACAATCTTCAATGGAGTTGCCGACGCCAGTAAAGCCTTCCAGGTCGGGAGAATAGAACCCGAAGAAATTGGGGTCTTCGGTTGCTTCGATCATCAGGGAGTATTTCAAGTCAATCATGACTGTTCGGGAGTTTCCGACTAAAGTGTGACGTCGAGCCGACCCCTGGGGATTGCCAGTTCCGTTGCCATTTGCTCCGCGACCTTCTGGAACTTTTCGCTGTTTCCCCGGTCGAGCTTCTTGATGCTTGTCCACTGGGGGACCTCCTCCTGGGACAGGCCCTTTCCCTTTGCCCACTTCAACAGTTTTGTTGCAACTCGATTGTCCAGCGGCACCTCAAGCACGTCCTCTAAATGATCCAACGCATAGGCGGCACACAGGAATCGGTTCAGCGATGCCATAACCATGAAAATGTTCATGGATTTCCTGGCTGGCCCCCAGAGCCCTTTGATCGGAAATTTTTCCATCAACGCCTGCGTCTTGCGCTCCAGCCAATCTGGATATCCTGAGGGATCGATAGTGCTCAACGGCGTCAGGTCAATACCCCTAAGAAACTCCTGCGCCGTGCCCACGAAATGCCCCGCTCCCAGGTTCCTGAGCGCGGAGGGGGTAATACCCACATAGGCGATGTAACACTGCATCGCGCTCAAGTGAGTTTGATCCTGCATCACGCGTTCCATGAGAGCAAGCAGGTCGCGAGGAACCAACTTCTTCGCCACCGGATCGACCATGAAACCCAAACCCTCCAGTGCCGTCGCCCCCAGAACCGCTTCTTCGCCAGGCTCACCAAACGCAACCGGCACCGGAGCTTTCCGTCCGTCAATCGTCAACAGCACTGCGGTGATGTCCCTCTCCAGTCTTCGCCCATCTGCAAGCGCAAATGGCAGACGCGAGAAAGCCGTGACTCCGAGCCTTTCAAGGACGTCCCGCGGAATCCAGGACAACGTCGCCCCGGTGTCCACCAGCAGCGTGACCTCCGCGGCCCGCGAAGGGGCGGCCAGACTTGCCAGTTTTACTCTCACGTCAAACATTCCCATGGGCATTTTCCTGCCTTTCGTAAGCTCCTAGACGCGTTGCCGATGGTCCTGGATGGATGTATCTGGGATAAAGGCGCTCACCGGCGGCCCTCGTTGACCAAGTCTTTGATTCTCAGGCCACCTAACGTCACTCCCTTGCGGCGCTCTCGAATTCGGGCCGCTGCTCGTTTGGGATCACGCTTTTCTGCTCGCTGCAGGAAGCCGTGCTCTTTCTCTCGCAAGGCCTCTAAAGCACACCCAATTACCTCCTCGGCGGTTCCAAAGTGACCGGCCCGGAGTTCCTCGTTTACCATTCGCTCGTGTTCAGGGTTGAGAGTCAAAATCATTCGATACGTTTTCCCGCTATTTATCCACCCTGGCCAGCAGCTCCACGAATTTCTGCTCGCGCTCGCCCTGGTTCAATCCCAATTGCTTCTCCATGACCTGAGTGGTATTCATGGAGCAGAACTTGGGGCCGCACATGGAGCAGAAGGCGGCGTCTTTGTAGGTTTCGTTCGCCAAGGTTTCGTCGTGCATGGAGCGGGCCATTTCCGGGTCCAGGGAAAGCTCAAACTGCTTGTTCCAGTCGAAGAGGAAGCGGGCATAGGAAATGGCGTCGTCGCGGTCACGGGCGCCAGGGCGGTGCCGGGCGACATCGGCAGCGTGGGCGGCAATCTTGTAGGCGATGATACCCTGCCGGACGTCGTTCTTATCCGGGAGTCCGAGGTGTTCCTTGGGCGTAACGTAGCAGAGCAGGGAGGCCCCATACCAGCCGATCATCGCCGCGCCGATGGCCGAAGTGATGTGATCGTAACCCGGTGCGATGTCGGTGACCAGCGGGCCCAGCGTGTAAAATGGCGCTTCCTGGCACAACTCAATCTCCTTGTCCACCTGGAGCTTGATCTGGTCCAGGGGGATGTGCCCGGGACCTTCGATCATCACCTGGACGTCGTACTCCCAGGCTTTCCTGGTGAGTTCGCCCAGGGTCTCGAGTTCGGCGAATTGCGCGTCGTCGCTGGCGTCCGCCAGGCATCCGGGGCGCAGGCCGTCACCCAAGGAAAAGGAGACGTCGTATTTCTGGAAGATCTTGCAGATTTCCTCGAAGTGCGTATAGAGAAAATTCTGCTGGTCATTCTCCATGCACCACTGGGCCAGAATCGCGCCGCCGCGGCTGACGATGCCCGTAATACGCTGGCGCGTCATGGGAATATACTCGCGCAGGACGCCGGCATGGATGGTCATGTAATCCACACCCTGCGCCGCCTGCTCCTCAATCACCTCGAGCATGATCTCCGGGGTCAGATCGCGGATCCGGGGAACGCGTGAAAGGGCTTCATAAATGGGCACCGTGCCGATCGGTACGGGGCTGTGACGCAGAATGGCTTCGCGGATTTCGTGAATGTTTCCGCCCGTAGAGAGGTCCATCGCCGTATCGGCCCCGAAATGGACGGAGGCGTGGAGTTTTTCCAGCTCCTGCTCAATATTGGAAGTGGTGGCGGAGTTGCCGATGTTGGCGTTGATTTTGCACTTCGCCGCAATGCCAATGGCCATGGGCTCAAGCTCGAGGTGGCGGATGTTGGCAGGAATGATCATGCGTCCGCGCGCTACCTCCGAGCGGATGGTTTCCGGCGGGAGGCTTTCGCGCTTGGCCACAAACTCCATCTCTTCGGTAACGATCCCCTGGCGCGCGTAGTGCATCTGCGTCACCACGGGCCCGGTGCGATTCTTGACCCAATCACTCCGAATGGGAGGCAACATAGGCTTTTTCTCCTACCTTGTTAGTGTAGCGCCTGCCTGCACACGCCGCAAGCCGCGATGCTCCTTGGTACTGGTGTCATTTGCGAGACATGGGCGCTCGAAGTCGCAGTCATTCCCGCGAAAGCGGGAATCCACTCCGCAAGTTTTGGGAAATAGGCTGCCTACAAACTGGATTCCCGCTTTCGCGGGAATGACAGGCGTTTCGAAATGGATCCCATTCCAAATGACGCCACCACCTGCTCCTTTTGAGATTTTGCCGATTCATATCCATGCTCAGCAGGCGCTACTCGACCTTCCCCGCAAGGACTTCCTTAAGCTCTTCCGGTGTATTGACCGGCGGTTGGCACGAAGACCCGATGCAAACCAGCGCCAAAGGCGTGCCCGCAAGCGGCAAATTGGGCAACGTAGCGGCGAGTCCTGGAGGAAGCTCGCCATTCTTTATCACTCCTGGGGCAAACGCCAGTACTCGCTTGCCGGCGTGCGGCGTTTGATATGCGGTGGTTAAGAGTTTGGAAGTCCGCTCATCATCGGCCTCGCCAACCACCACCACTTCCACAGCAGGCTGCAAGTGGTTTAGCAGGGCCAGCCCATAAGTGGATGCAAAGAGGCCGTACTCGACGGCTTTGGACGCAAACAGAGCCAGGGTTTCTTCCGCCTTTTCGCGAAAATCCGGACGGGCAGCGAGGCTGGCGAGACGGTCGAGAACGATGGCCGCTGCAGAATTGCCCGCAGGGGTCGGTGAATCCTGGAATGGCTTCCGGGCCATCGTCAGGTTACCCAGCCGGTCATTCAGGTCGCGCGCGGTATCAAAGAAACCGCCGGTGTCATCGTCCCAAAAGCGGCGCAAAGTAATTTGCATCAACTCCAGAGCGCGGTCAAAGTACACGCGAGCGCCCGAAACTTCATAACTGTCCAAGAGTGCTGCGACCATGAACACCTGGTCGTCCAGCAGCCCATCGACGCGAGGCTGTCCGTTCACGAGGCTGTGGTACATCCCCCTTTCGGGATCGTAGGCCTTGGCGAGAAGGAGGTCGAGAGTCGCGAAGGCCCTATCGCGCGCCCCCGCCATGCCCAGGACCTTGAACGCCTCAATTAGGGAGGAAATCATCATCCCGTTCCAACTGGCGTAAATCGTCTTGTCCACAAAAGGCGTCGGCCGCTTGGCGCGCGCATCCAGCAGCTTGGCCTTGGCCCTGGCCAGAACCTGGCCGACCTCCTCGGGCTTCAATCCCACGCGGGCAGCAATGGCCTCGAAGGGTTGGTCGACGAACAGGACGTTCTTGGCCGGGTTGTGCTGCATCTCACCTTGTGGCTCGATGTGGTAATAGAGTGACACCACGTGCGCCTCGAGGTCGCCGAGAACCGCCTTGGTCTCCTCCAAAGTCCAGGTGAAGTAATCGCCATCATCTTCCAAGCTGGAGTCAGCGTCCTGGCTGGCGTAGAATCCGCCCTGCGGGTCGGAGAGAACGTTCTCAACAAAGGAAAGTATGCCCACCGCGATATCCCGGAAGAAGCGATTCCCCGTTACCTGATAGGCGCGCAGGTAGTTGAGAAGCAAGCCCGCGTTGTCATAAGCCATCTTCTCGAAATGCGGCACCATCCAGCGCTCGTCCACCGCATAGCGATGAAAACCGCCCCCCAGTTGGTCGTAAACACCTCCGCGGCCCATATGCTCGAGGGTGTTGGTCACCGCGGTCAGTAACCAGGCTTGGCGATTTTCGAGATACGCCTCCAGCAGCAGGTCGAGGCTGCTGGGGTGAGGAAACTTCGGGGCGTTGCCGAACCCACCGAACTGTGCGTCGTACAATCCTCCGATGCTCTCGAGCAGGGCGTTGAGGATTTCCTCTTCCGTTTTCTTATCTCCCCGCTCGAGGCGTTCCACCCCGGCCAGCGCCTCGGAGATCTTCTGCGCGCTCTCCAAGACCTGGGCCCGCTGGGATTTGAAACTGTGCGCCACGGCTTCCAGCACGCGCCTCATCCCCGGCCGGCCGTATTGGTCCTCAGGCGGGAAATACGTGCCGCCGTAAAACGGTTTGCCTTGGGGCGTGAGGAAGGCCGTCAGCGGCCACCCACCTTGACCGCTCAGGGCGCTCACGGCAGTCTGGTACCTCGAGTCGATGTCCGGCCGCTCGTCGCGGTCCACCTTCACCGCCACGTAGTGCTCATTAATCAGGCGGGCGACTTCCGGGTTCTCATAGCTCTCCCGGTCCATCACGTGACACCAGTGACACCAGACCGCCCCGATGTCCAGAAGGATGGGTTTGTCCTGTTCGCGAGCCTGCGCAAAGGCTCGATCTCCCCACTCTCGCCAGTTGACCGGTTGGTGCGCAGCGCTGCGCAGATAGGCGCTCGCGGCTTGCGCCAACTCGTTGGTGGGCTCGTCAAAGTTCATGAAACTCCTTGATGTTGTAGCGCCGAGTTTACCTCGCCACGTGGCGGCGTAAAGCCGCCTCTACATCAAACTGACCTACCATCTCGCACTCTGGTGAACCGCAGGGGACGCAGTCATTGCAGGCGCGAGGACTTGGGCGGTTCGTCCTCAGGTCGGGAATCATCCAAAGGTTTGCGTCCCGCAAAGCCTTCCTCGATGCCGTGCCAATATCCGATGCGCGCTTCACCGAGCTTCCAGCAGAGATAAACCTCTTCCCCTCCCCGCAGGCTTGGAAAGTCCACCAACCCCGTCTCCAGGTCCTTGACCAGGCACCCGGTGCGTTGAATCTCGTCGATCGTCCCGGCCAATTGCTCGGCGACCTTATCGCGCTGGGCCTTCTTGTGGTTGAGCTCCGTGAGAGGCGGAAGCGAACCACCCAGCATCATAATGCGCAGCGCGGCGTTGGAGATTTCCGCTGCAATGCTGTCCAGGGTGCGCTTCTGCTGGCGAGCCTCCTCGAGAAACTGCCCGATTACGGGCAAAAGCTCTTCGGCTTCGTGGCGGTTGAAATACTTTTCAGCCATGGAAGTAAAGTCGAGAGTCGAGAGTCGAGAAGTTGAGAGTCTACAGTTACCCGCTCTCTGCGTTTTGACCGTCACCTGTTGGCTGTCGGCTGCCCTTTGGGTTTTAACTCTCGACTTCTCGACTCTCGACTTCTCGACTGCTCTTCAGATTTCCAACATGCGGTCAAGCGCCACACGCGCCCAGCGTTTAGTTTCCGAGTCCACCGTAACCTGGTTCACAACCTGTCCATCCACCAGGCTTTCCAGCGTCCAGCAAAGGTGCTGCGGCGAAATTCGATACATGGTGCTGCACATGCACACGCAGTCGTCGAGAGAGATAATCCGGCGGTCCGGATGCTCCGCCGCCAGCCGGTTCACCAGGTGTATTTCTGTGCCTACTGCCCATTGGCTTCCCGGCGGCGATTCCACAACTCGCTTGACGATGTATTCGGTCGAACCCACTTCGTCCGCCAACTGGCAGACTTCCCAGGAGCACTCCGGGTGAGCAATGACCCGGATGCCAGGATGGGCTTGGCGCGCCCGCTCGACGTGTTGGGGCAAGAATCGCAGGTGGACGGAACAGTGTCCCTTCCACAAGAAGATGCGCGCCTTCCGCATATCCCCCTCGGAAAGCCCGCCCGCATCCTTCCATGGGTTCCACACCGCCATTTGATCCAGTGGGATGCCCATGCGGTAGCCGGTGTTGCGGCCCAGGTGCTCATCCGGCAGAAACAAAGCCTTCTCGCCACGCGCCAAAGCCCACTCCATCAGCGTTCTGCAGTTGGAAGACGTACACACCGCGCCGCCGTTTCGGCCCACAAAAGCTTTGATGGCAGCAGTAGAGTTGATGTAAGTAACGGGAACGATCTTTGCGCCGGTCACCCGGTTCAGTTCCTCCCAACAGCTTTCCACCTGCTCGAGGTCAGCCATGTCCGCCATCGAACAGCCCGCGTTCAAGTCGGGAAGGATTACGATTTGATGGTCGGCGCTCAATATATCCGCACTCTCGGCCATGAAGTGTACGCCGCAAAAGACGATGTACTTCGCTTCCGGCCGGCGGGCCGCCCATTGCGAGAGCTTTAGAGAATCGCCTCGGAAATCTGCAAACTTCACCACCTCATCGCGCTGGTAGTGATGCCCCAAGATGACCAGGCGCGATCCCAACTCGGCTTTCGCGCCGGCGATGCGCTCCTCGAGCTCCGGCTCGGGAAGCGCCACGTACAACTCCGGTAGCGTATTGAAGACTGCCGTCGCCATATCGGTCCCTCAGACTATTCTAACCTAGTTCGTCATTAGCCACTATCGCGTGCCCTTTATGCGCCTGGGCTGACCCGGATTTCTCGCCGCGCTCTGCCGTTTTGAGTCGGGCGACCGGAAGGGCGGGGTTTTAACCCCGCCGCGAAAGGGCTGTCCCCTCTGTTCGTCTCGCGCCCCGCACAGTCCGTCGGCTGACGGACTGTGCGGGGCGCGAGACGGGGAAACAATTAGAAGCGTCGGTGACGGCGGGGTTAAAACCCCGCCCTTCCCCGTCCGTAATGAGAAATTCCTGCTAGCCCCCGATGTACACCATGGTGCGATCCGGCTGAACAAAATCGGGCTCATTAATGCGGTGGCCGGGCTCTTTCTGGTAAACCGCGTTGAGGAAGAATCGCTCGATGTCGCTGTCCATGGCGCCATTGCGAACCAGATGCCGCACGTCGTGCTCTTCCATCGAGAACAAGCAAGTGCGCAGCTTTCCGTCGGCGGTCAGGCGAATCCGGCTGCATTGCCCGCAAAAGGGGATGGAAACCGGCGCAATAATCCCAATTTCGCCCTGCCCATCCGCGAAGCGATAACGCAATGCGGTCTCGCTGGGAGAGTGCCGAGGCGCCTCGAGCAAGGGAAGGACCGGGTTGATTGCCGCGACGATTTCCCGGGCCGTGACCACTAACTCGCGCTTCCAGGAATGATCGGCATCCAGGGGCATGAATTCGATGAAGCGGAGGATAATGTCACGCTTCCGGGCGAGACGGGCAAAATCCACAATTTCATCGTCGTTGAACCCTCGCACCAGCACGATGTTCACCTTTACAGGCTTCAAGCCCGCCTCCAGCGCGGCATCAATTCCGGCCATCACTTTTTCAAGTGAACGCGGCGTGCGCGTCATCCGGCTGAACTTTGCCGGGTCCATCGAATCCAGGCTCACGGTGACGCGGGGAGAGCCGGCCGCGGCGAGATCCCCAGCCATTTCAGGCAGAAGGTAACCGTTAGTGGTTATCGCTACGTCCTCAAGGCCGTCGATTTGCCGCAAACATGAGATGAAATCCACGACCCCCGGGCGCAGCAGGGGTTCGCCTCCCGTAACACGGATTTTGCGGATACCGAGCCCCACCAGAATCCGGCTGAGCCGCAAAAACTCATCCCAGTCCAGCAGCTCCCGGTGCGGAAAATAGTTCTTCGGATCGGCGGACTTGCAGTAAACGCAACTGAAGTTGCACCGGTCCGTCACCGAGATGCGAAGGTCGTGGATGTCACGCCCGAACTTGTCTTTCAACATTATCAATGCAAACCTGCGCTGGTGGAAAAGCGTCGCATGGGCGTCTCGCCCGTGGCCTGCCGTGGTAGCACGGGCGTTACGGCCCTGCGTTTCGGGTGCTGGCTGCGCCCGTTCGCGGGCGAGACGCCCGTGCCACGGCCCAAAAAAAAACCTACCCGCGTTTGGAGTAGGTTCTGTTCTCCTTTCCAAACACGGGAGGCGGCTCGATTTCTCAAGTCACCCTGACGGCCCGCAGGGCATAGGCTTGTGTTGTGCCTTTAGCACCCCGGGCTCGGAGAACACTTTTATCCTAAGATATTAGATGACCGGAAGCAACATAAGGTTCTCGACCCGACGTATTGAACGGGCATGATTTGGATGCGCAGGTCCCCTCTAGCACCAGGCGCCAACTTCATCGCGCGGCACGAAGAAAAGCAGATCCTTCGCTGCGCTCAGGATGACATGTCATTAGCGATTCGCCTGCCCCCCCTCCCCTTTGGGGGAGAGGGGACAGGGGGTGAGGGGGTCGTTGGCCAGTGCCCATTCAGGGTCGATCGTAAAGAATTGAGTGGGACGCGACACTGGTTCGCTGCAACCGGTTGTTAGGTGGCCTTTTTCATTTGGGTGTGGCTCGACGCTTCTTAGCCGCCCGTTTTGCAAGCTTCTTCGGCCTGCTCTTCGCGCCCATCGCCTTCGGTCGTGCGTGTCGCGGCTCATAGATGCCGAGTTTCCCACCACCCGGCAACGTAACGTGCGTGAGCAACCCCCACACCTGGTTCTGTACCGGGTCGCAAGGAATGCTTCGTTTCTTCATCTCCCCGATGAGTGCTTCCACGTCGTCACACATCAGGTAGAACTCGTGCACGTCATTCTTGCTGGACGGATGCAGCGCAACTTCCGCCGGCGGCAATCCGAAGATCAGCCATCCGCCGCCGAGATCGATATGCGGCAGCTTGAGCACGTCACGCAGGAAAGCGCGGTCGAGCTCCGGACTCTTGCTGTAGATGATCGAATAAGTGCCGATGATCATGGCAATCCCCCCTGTTCTGTACGCGACGATGCCCCAGCCAAAGCTACCGGCTGTGACTCGGCCCCTTCCTAGGAAGAAACCCCTCCGTCTGCATCCCCTAGCCTGGAAGCTGTGAAAAAATTGAAAATCGCCAACTGCCACCCCTTCATTTTCAACGGTTTAGAGTACGCGCAATCGCCCGTTTTCGATTTTTTTCACAGCTTCCTGGCGGCGGGAACTGTCCTCAGGCTGGAAGCCTTGCGAGAACTGTTGACCCCTGGCTGGGTGTGCCCATCGATGGACGGGCGACCCGAGAAGGCAAGTGGATGCCACGAGCCTGAAGAAGTGGCATTGCTTAATCATACCATCGAACTCTGACGGGCTGTACCCCCCGATTTCCTGCGTCTCGTCAGAATATTTATCAAATTATGACATAGGTCAAAAAGTAAGATATGGACTAATAAAAGTTGACTAAAGAAAGTATTGACAAGCCTATTGACTGCGTGTTCAATGGTGGCGTTCAGGTACAACTTGGTCGCCATTACAACTGATTTGAGTAACGAATAGAAAAGCCCTGCGCCTATTTCACCGCGAGGGCAAGACCCCCAGTTATTACGCTGGGTGTATGGTTTGTAGTTTGGCTAAATTTCACTCGGAGGATGCATATGCCTAATAACACGTCCAGCGGCGGCTTCGGTACGCGAATCTATTTCATTCCGAACACCGGCATGGATCCGAAGAGCTCCCAAATCTTGAAAGGCAAGGGGTACGTAACAATAAACCTGAGAGGTGCGCACTATCGTTCAGAGGGAAATCTCTGGCAACAGATCTTCGGCGGAAGTGATAAGGTCTGTCTCTCAACCCAGGTTACCCACCAATCTGCATCGAATGCCGTGTCATGCGCGTCGATCGAAGAGGTTCGGCAGATTGGCGTTGGAAAACCTTATTATTTCGGGAGTGGTCGTCTGATCGCGCTGAAGCTGCCAACAGATTGCGACTCCATCGACATGGCGGTAACAATCAGTGCGGTAAAACACGACAATTTAAGTGGAGCGCTTGACATCTTGAATTCGGGCGAACTCAAAGGCACTTTGCAACTTGCCCCACCGGCCGTTTCCCAGGCGCTAGCGATTGCAAATGTCGTAAAGAAACTCCTGACAAGCACTGACCCAATGAATAGCTTGCAAGGTGACTATGCCGGCCGGTTAAGCACAAGCGCATCAGATAACCCCATCCGGGACTACTGCGTTGTGCAGGGCACCATCATACTTATTTACAGAGAGTCAGAAGATGACACCTCGCTCGATGACCTGGATCCCAGCAAGCTCACCATCGACGGGGACGGTTTAAAGTACGACGGGCAGCCTCTGTCGAATACTTACGCCATGTTCCAGGTCTCGTTCGATTCCCTCCGAGGTGAGGATCCATCTACACAATGGGCAAGTATCTTTTTGGCTGCTGAGCAAGCCTTGGACGCATTGGTAACGCCAACGAGCGATGCCGATAAGCAGAAGGCGTGGGCTGCTGCTTTTGCAATCTACCAACAAGCAGTCAAGCTTTTGGGTGCAGACCCGACGTACACGCAGGATGAGGAAAGCGGCATCGCTGCAGCACACTTTCTTTCTCTTAAGAAAAAATATAACGACCTCGCTGGCCAGCCTACGCCCCCGCAACACCTTTTGATTCATCAGTTGGCGTCACTTACGAATACGCTAGATTCGGACAATGTCGAAAGAGTTGCGAACGACTACCTGGCGAGGCTTTCGCGGGCCAAAGTATCTCTGCCAGGCCACTGGCGAAGGGAGCGGTGAGGGGAATCAAATCTGCCCCTATCTCCTGGCGTCAGACGGCTGGTTACTTTAAACCGGCGTTCGCCGTTCGATGAAAAACGGTCGCATCCGACTCAAGACTGGTGATCTCGCCGATGGTGCTGTATTCTCGCGGCGTGTCGCGGCTGCGTCACCCGTTCCTGGTATGCCGGCTGGCGCAGACCTTCCCAGGTCTCCGCGCTTGAAGGGCGAATAACACCAAGACCGCAGGCCCGGCGTGCCTGCCAAAACGCCGAGAATAGGAGCAAACTATGGGTGCCACACCTACTGGAAGCATTCTCATCAACCTCGTGGACGGGACGCGGCAGCCGCTTCCGGCCACGGTGCAGTGGTCGGCAAAAATATTCGATGGCCGCTCGCCGAGCGAGTGGCACGAGAACGACATCACCGGAACCGGCTCCGCGGAGCTCGTCAAGGGGTTGATGTTTTTCGACAACCTCTTTGACAACTACACGGTGATTATGTCTGCGAACGGGTATCAAGGGGCAGCCTGGAAGCCAGTGCATATCGATCCGGCGAAGCCAGCGGCCGTGGATTTGATGCTGATTCCCAAGGACGGTCACTTGAATTTTAGCGGCGCGAGTTGGCAAACGTTAAATAGCGTTCGCCCTCGCTTCGCCCAGATTCTTTCTACAGGCGTCAATGACGCGGAGACCCGGTACAACAATCTCAAGGATCAGCAGGAAGGATTGGTGCTGGCCTGTGTGCTGAACCTGCTCACCGCCATGGCGCAGATCACCTTGCCCAGCGGCGAGAACCCGCTCGACTACTTCTGGCAGCCGATCTGGGATGATCCGCAATTTGTTATGGCGCAAGACAGGTTTTTTGCCTACGTGGATGAGGCCCTTGTCGGTGACGTGGTGAAGGCCGCCGAGGTCGGGGGGTTCTCTGAAGAAAAGGACCCTGGCATTTTCCATCCAGGTGCGACTCTCAGCTACAAGCAGACCCAGTTCGACGTGACCAATGTACAGTTGACCTTCCACCAGGGCAATGCGAAGACCCTTCAGAGACCGGACGGGTCATCAGTTGATTGCGTGGTCGTGGAACCCGACATCGACTACTACAAAGACCTTCTGGCGCACTTCTTTCTCGAAGTCGTGCCGAATAAGTTCACAAAAGGGTTGACCGACCCGAGGGCGGTTTATGTCTTGCGCTGGATTGCCGGCCGCCAAGTGGGCTCCGATTTTAATCCGCTCTACACCATGACGACTTAGGCGCGAGAGCGTGTGGGGGTTGGGGAACGCTATCGGCCCGTGAGGGCTGCTCGGAGCCGCATCTGCCGCGCCCAATTCCATGCGGCAAGCGTAGCGGGGACCTGTCTTGTGGGTCCGCGGTTTTTCGCGCTCGCCAGCGCTCGCCGGTTCGCTTCACTATTGCCTCCGCACGGCATGGCGGGAGATGGATCGCATGCCTGGGTTGCGGCGTCCGTTGCTTTAGGCCCGCTCCATCTCCGTGCCCGTGAATTTGGTAAGTCGCTGTAGCGCAGGGCTCGCTCTCAAGCCCTGCGGCCTTTGCAGCAGCGCGGGCCATTTCCGCGCCGCCCAAAGCGCGTCGCGATGGAAGAGCCGCAACGCTAGAAGGCGAGCGTTGCGCTACATCTCTGTGGCCTGGATGCCACCCAACGGGAGAGCCAGTGCGGGCTGACCATTGATCGCGTGCCCTACCCAGCCGATGAGAACGCGAGGAAAGGACGTCATCATCAAGAGCGATCCCAGCGTTCACCAGGAACGGTTCGAGATCTGCTTGGCCGGATTTCTCCCCCCCGTTTAGGGGCCAGCCGCGCTGGCCACATGGCCGAACGCAGTTCGGCCCTACCTGCAAAATCTTCGAAGTTGCGAGATGCTTGGTTTATCCTTCTTCTAAGCGATGGCGGCTGAGGTCTCGGCCAGATCGCACCAGCCCTCGATCCGCCGCATCTTTTTTTCGATTCGAAAGCATCCAACAATTGAAGGAGGAAACCATGAAAATGCACAAACTGGGTAATTCCGGACTGGAAGTGTCTCCACTCGCTTTGGGAGGAAATGTTTTTGGGTGGACGGTGGATGAGCCCACCTCCTTCCTCCTGCTCGATGCTTTTGTGTCGGCCGGGTTCAATTTTATTGACACCGCCGACGTGTACTCCAAGTGGGCGCCGGGTAATAAGGGTGGCGAGTCCGAGAGCATTTTGGGCAATTGGCTCAAAAGCCGCGGCCAGCGCCACCAGGTGGTCATTGCCACCAAAGTGGGAGTGGAAATGGGGCCCGGTCAGAAGGGGCTTTCCAAGGCTTATATCTTGCGCGCCGCGGAAGAGTCTCTCAAACGCCTTCAGACCGAATATATCGATTTGTACCAGTCGCACACGGATGATGCGGAGACTCCCTTAACCGAAACCTTGGAAGCCTATGCGCAATTGGTGAAGCAAGGGAAAGTGCGGGCCATCGGCGCTTCCAACTACCCGGCCGAGCGCCTCAGTGAAGCCTTGCTGGTCAGCCAACAATACGGATTCCCCAGCTACCAGAGCCTCCAGCCCAATTACAACCTCTACGATCGCGTTGACTACGAAACCAAACTGGAGGCGGTTTGCCGCGCAAACGGACTGGGCGTGATCCCCTATTTTTCCCTGGCGAGCGGGTTCCTGACGGGCAAGTATCGGTCAGAAGCTGATCTGGCCGGGAGCAAACGGGGCCAGTTCGTAAAAAAGTATCTCAATGACCGGGGATTCCGAATCCTCCGCGCTCTGGATGAAGTGGCTCAGGCGCTCCATTCAACGCCCGCGAAAATTTCGCTGGCTTGGCTGATGGCAAGACCTGGAATTAGCGCCCCCATCGCCAGCGCCACGACCCTGGAACAACTGAACGATCTGATCGGCGCCACCAAGCTCGAATTGGATCAAGCTTCGATCGAACGGCTGAACCGAGCCAGTGCTTACGCCGAAGCCGCCGCGTGAGCGAGTAACTTCCGGACGAACCACCAACTTGCTCGTGACCCCGGCCAGGCGACCGCCCTCCTATACCGATCATTTGCCATTCTGTCTGTCAGTGAAAAGCCTGTAGCGGCAATTCCCTGTCGCAATCAAGGGGACAGTATGTGACGCATGTCATGTGTGTTCCTGCGTTGCGTCGCATTAGTTGTCATATTCTGGCATAAGTCAAATAGTAAAAATTACTAAAAAAGTGTTGACAAGCGTATTGACTGAGCATCTAATAGTCGCGTTCAGGTACAACTTGTTCGCCATTGCGACTGATTTGAGTAACGAATAGAGAAGCCCTGCGCCTATTTCACGAGGGCAAGACCCCGGTTAATTACGCAGCGGACTACTGTTTCGGCCAAGGCCGTCTGGCCTGCCGGGGGACACGTGACACCTACGCGCAGCCGAAATCGGCTAGACAGGACCAGCTCGAGCCGTCCGCACTCCGCTGGCCGCCACGGCGGGCGGAGAAAAGGCAAAAAGAAAGCAAAAACGACGACGACGAAACTAGCTTAATTTAGGCAAAAATTGGTTTGACAATGGCGTACACCTTCGTGCAAACGGATGTTCATCAACGACAAAATACGATACTGATGATCGGGGAGAGAAGATAATGTGTTTTCTAAGCAAGCCGACGCTCGCGTTTCCACGAGGAAAGTTCTTGAGGTCTTGGGTCGTGCCGCTCGCAATCCTAGGACTCGTTATTCTGCTGGCCTCCTGCAAGACTTCAACTGAGGCTTCCGGTGTCGCCAAGGATCTCGGCAGCACTTCTTCAGATCTGGCCAACTATTACAGCGATTTGGCTGCTCAGATAACTGAAACAATTGAACTGTCAGAGTTGGATTTTAGGGTGAATCAAAACGCTTTTGGCGATAGTGACCGTGCGACATTAAATGACATTAAGAGCGAAATCTCAAAAAGGGCGGGACTGGCCCAGTCTCTCTCAGCCCTCGCGTCGACATATGGAACCTTGGCAGGGTCGACGTCGCCGACCGCTGCTTCCACTGCAGCCTCAAAGCTAGGGACAGAGCTGCAAACAGATTTGAAAACTCTCAAAGTGCTTCCTGCTTCTTCGAAAACAGGGGCTGCTGCTACGGAAACGGCCGCTGGTGCTGCGATTCCAACTGCGATGTCAGAGGCCGCGACAATTCTTACCGATTTCATTCAAACACGAGAACTCAAAAATGGTGCAAAGGCTATTCAGAAGTGTGTCGAGGGTTTGGACCAGCTGTATACCACTGAAAGCCCAAGGTATGAGGCGCTAGCCACGGCGCGCATCCAATTGGCTGAACGTCTTGCGAAAGATCTGGTTGACCAAGATCAGGTTGAGCTTAGCCCAGTAATCTTGCCGGCTCTGCAGCCATTCGGCTTTGCTCCAAAAATGGGATCACCAAAAGGTTGGTATGCGGACGTTGCGAAAGACGAAATAAACCAACAGGCTGCTGATCAGATAACGTCGTATGTGCAGAAAACCCAAGCAATTTATAAGTCACTGCTGAAGGAGGATGCGGAACTTACAGCAGTAATAACCGGAAAGAAGGCAAGCGCCTCAAAAACACCTTAGCTCGTGACTAGGGGAACGGCGATGTCACAAACTCTCGAATATATAGACGGAGGAACTGAAGCATATGGGCCCAGCCTTGCAAGCTCTTGAAGACAACTACCTTTATCTGAATGCTAACTATGATCAGTTGAAAGCTAGATATCCGGACTCACAGAAGGCAGGCTTTGCGACGCAATTTGTAACTGCTCGAAGTAACTATTGGACGGCTATCAGCAAGATTCTCCATGACGATGACCCGCGAGTACAGGCTCTGGTCACAGAAATGAACGCCGCGCAGACAGCTCTTGAGGCAGACGTCACAGCCCTAGCTGGTATTGCGACTATAATGAACGACATTACTACTGCGGTACAAATTGGCACGAAGATTGCTGCGCTCGCTGTTTGACGTGACCGGCGAGTTTTGTACCACGGCGAATGTTAGAAAAACTGGTACCAGATTCTAAGCAGCAAGAAACTTTTCGATCTCTGCTTCCACCTCGGCGCGCGGGCGGCTGTAGGGGCGAAGGCTTGCCTCGATAACCCGCGCCTTGTCGTTTTCAGTGCCTTGGCATTGGAAGGTAGGGAACGTCTTTACCGAGACCGGGCCGTAAGGAATCGGCGGTCGGCCTGGTCCGGCGCTCATGGTGCGCACGCAAGTCCTAAAATCGGACAGGTCCTGTAGCTCCGACGCCGGGATAACGGTCGAGAATTCGCGCTTGAGGGTCTCTGCGTCATCGCCACCGACGCGGAAGGTGATGACCGTGGCGCAGTTCGCAAAAACCGCGTCAATAGACTCCCTGGGCAATTGAGTGATGACCTGCGTCGCGATTGTGAGACTGAGGGCGTATTTTCTCGCCTCAGAGAGGATCGTGGCGAACTGGACGCCGTCAATAAAGTTCTGCACCTCATCCGCGTACACAACGAAGGGCCGATGCTGTGATTCGCGGACGTCCTGGCACGAGAGAGCGGCAAGGTAGAGTTTTGTCGTGATCAGCGAGCCGAGAACCGCACTCGCGTCCTCGCCCAGCGCGCCTTTGGAGAGGTCGCAGAGGAGAATCTTGCCAGTGTCCATGAGCCACCGGAACCGGAAGCCGGAGATGGCCTGGCCGATGACGGCGCGGAGGAGGGGATTGGTGATAAAGGCATTCACCCTATTGAGGGCGGGGGACATCGCTTCCTCTCGGAATTGTTTGGCCAAGGGTAGCCACGGTCAGCGTTTTTCTGGCCGTGGGCTTTTTGCCGAGGGAAAAACCCACTGTCGAAACGCTCTCGCATATGAAGGACGAAGCTTGTTGCCGTGCCACTTCGGGGGACCCTAAGATGATCGCGGTGACTAGCGAGGTAGGACGAAAAAGCTGAGTGGCAGTACGAGAAAGCGTGCAGCCACCGTGATTGCTTTCCTGCCGCCAACTGTTCGCCTACGCTCAACCCTCGGCCAATTCAAGTAGAACTGACCGAGGCTACGACTAGATGCTGGAGGGCTTATGGACGACAAATCCAAACAGGCAATCCCTAATAGCGGCAAATCCACACAGACGCTCATCAATGTTGCGGTCCTGCTTCTGGTGCTTGCAACGTGCGCCTACCTAATTTACCAAGTGAGAAAGCTTTCGGTAGGCTCCTCTGTGCGGGATGAAGGTCAAAACGCTTCCAAGCCAGCACCGGGCAATTCGGAATCGCTGCAGGGTTTGGCTAATAGCCTGAGTCTGAAAGCCGTCCCTGCGGTACTGGACTTCGGCAAACAAATGACGGGCACGACCAGCGGGGTGCAGACCGTGACGTTAACTGCCAAGCCCGACGCGTCAGTTAACATTACCATCACGAGTCCGACGGATGGTAACTTTGTAGTTTTTCCGCCTGGCTGCGACCTTGAGCCGTCGGCGTCATGCGCCTTAACTGTTACATTCGCTCCGAAGCACATGCAGAGGATAACCTCCTCGCTCACAATTACGGCTGTGGCTAAGGCCGTACCGCCGAACAATGCCACTCCGGCTCCGAACATTCCACCGCCGACCACTAACCCCGCACCCGCGACTGCCAACAAAGTCACCTCTGGCTCAGGGGTGATTTTGCTTACGGGCGAGGGAACAGCGAGCTGCCCCATCACCGGACCAGTTTTCCCAAAAATAGATTGGTTTACGTCAAAAATCCCCTTGCTGATGGTCGTTTTAGGTTTCCTTGCGATCCTCATTCTCGTCCGTTGGAACATGCTCGCAGTACCAACGCGCAGGTTGGCGCTGGCGGCTATCGAATCCGTAAGAGCGCGGGTTGATTCCCTTTCCGACACAACGAAGCCAGGCGTTGCATCGATAGAAAAGCTGCTCTCCAATGCTTCTGATGTAGTCACCGACACGAACCAACATTTGCGGGGCACGCTAGCTGATTGTCTTTTCTGGAATCGCGGGCAGGAGATCGCCGCTTGGAACTATGTCCACGAGGCTGAGGAGCAATTGGTTTCTATTCTTCCCGCCGATAGTGTCCGCGCCGCGCTGGAACGCGCCGAATCCGACCTACGCCAAGCGGGCACTCCGCCCGCTGTGGCGTTGGCTGAGAGGATTCACGAAGCTTTGGTGGCCACACCTGCGCTTCCAGTGGACAAGTGCAGGCCGATCCTGACGCAAGTCTTGGCCTTTCTACCTCGATTAGATACAGGCCTGAGCGACAGGGTGTGCCGGGCGCTTGATCCGAAATCGTCTGCTACGGTTGCGGATTGCCAGACAATTCTGCAAGATGCGGCCGCTGCTCTCGAGCTTACGGCGGCCGCGAAGCTGGCGGATCAGATCGACGAAGCGTTGAAGGCGGCCCAGCCTGCGGCTGACACCCTCACACCGTTATTGCAGCAAGCGAGTGGCCTTCTCGATCCCCGCGCCGTTGCGGCCTTGGCAGCGAAGATTAGAACTACTCTCGCCAATCCACCAGCCACAGTCGACCCGTGGAAGCCTATCCTGGCAGAAATCTGTGCCCACTTCAGGCCGCCGGCCGCCGCGCTGGCGGACAGCATCCGGCAAGCCTTGGCTGCCGAACCCGCCGTGCCGATAGGACGCTGGAAGGCACTCCTCTATGAGGCGCTGGGTCTCCTCTACGACCGCACCGACACCAACTTCTCCACGATGATCAGTTGGCACAATAAGACGATATACCTGGTCGGGTGCGGCTTGTTGCTGATTGTTTCGCTGGACGCCGTGCTTGGGCACGGGGAGCTGTTCCTTCTGGGCGCCGCGGGCGGACTGCTGAGCCGCCTTACCCGCACCCTCTTCCGCGAGGATGTGCCAACAGATTATGGCGCATCCTGGACTACCCTCTTTTTGAGTCCGGTTGTCGGCGCCCTCATGGGATGGGCCGGCATTCTACTGGTGATCCTCGGTACCGAGTTCAACATCCTCGGCTCTGCGCTCAAAGTTGACTGGTGCAACACTTCGAGTCCGATGGCGCTCGCTCTTGCGTTCGTACTGGGATTCTCAGAGCGTGCGTTTACAGGAATCTTGTCGCAGCTTGAGCAAAAGGTACAGGCGAAGTCCGCAGCGTCCCAGCCCACGCCGGGAGCAACTTTGAGTATAACAACGGCAGCCACTCTTCCTCAGGCCAAAGTCGGTGAGAAGTATGCTCAACCCTTAGCGGCTTCTGGCGGATCCCTACCATACAAGTGGGAGCGTACCGGCGGTCAGTTGCCTCCAGGATTGAATCTTGATTCGAGCGGACAGATCAGCGGTACGCCCACGGCCGCGGGCACCTTGACCTTCACTGTTCAATTGACTGACGCCACCTCGAATACAAAGTCGCAGGCGTTTACGATCACAGTTGCTTAGCAGTGGAGTGAGGGGGCAGCCACGATCAGTGCCCTTCTGACTGCGGGCTTTTCGCCAACGCACAACAACCACCGGAGGATTCTATGCCCAATCCAAACCATCCCTGCATCGTAATACCTGGAATCAAAGGGACGGGCCTTGAAAACATTTACGAGCTGCCGCCGGCGACCACGTGGTCCACCTGGGAAGCTGGCGTCGTGGCGCCGGATTTTGACAGCCTGGCCCTTGAATCGAACGGCGAAGTCGATGAGGCCGAAATCGTGGTGAACCGGGCCTCGCAGCTCCTCGGGGTCGCGTACGACTCTTTCGTTCAGTCACTGCGGGGCCGGGACGTGCCCGTGTATGTATTTCCCTACGATTGGCGCTATTCCATGGTCCGCAGCGCGAAAAAGCTGGTGAATTATGTCCTGGCGCTCCAGAAGAAAAATCTCAAGTCGCTCGCACCCGCCAATTGGGACAGGGCGTTTGACTTCGCCTGCCACAGCATGGGCGGGCTGGTCTTTCGGCAGTTCGTGGCCGCCTGGAGAAGCGCCATGCCCGGCACTCCCCTTCCCGTCAACCGCGTGGTCTTCATCGCCACGCCTCACCTCGGATCAGTGGACGCGGTTGAGTCGATGATTCGCGGTGAAACCGTGCTCTTCGGCGGCCAAAAGGAATTGCGCAAACTGGCCCGGACTTTTCCGGGGGTGTACGAGCTTCTGCCCAATCCTGGACTCCAGAATACGGTCGTGAATCAGAACGGCGTCCCCCTGGACATCTTCGACATCCACAACTGGCAGTCGAGCGTCACCCCGGACCCGAACGACCCGGGAGATTTTGATGTGGAACAGGCCCACCTGACGGCTGCGCGTGGGGTCTTGAACGCTCTGCCGAACGTGAGTATGCCCGAGTTCGGGCTCGCCGGCCGCATCCTGGTGATCTACGGCATCAAGCCGAATTCGACCCTACGCACCGTGACGGTCGATCAGCAAAAGGATAATTGGTACGACTTCGACCACGCAAAGATGGGCGATGGTGACCAAGTGGTTCCCGTAGAGTCCGCGCTGCTGCCGGGGGTTCCGTCGATGGAGGTTCGCGGAGAAGACGTTTCAGTGTTCAACTTGAAGTCCCACGTTCTCTCGTTGCACGCTCTGCTTCCTTCCTTGGATGAAGTCTCCTCGGTTACGTCACGATTCTTCTCCGGCGTAACTGGTGCTGCGCTTCTCCCCATAGGAACCGATCCGGCGCGCTTCCATCCGTAAGATTCGTTTTCGCTCGCCGGGCTTAACAAAAGCCAGCGTAGCGCGGACCTGTCTTGTAGGTCCGCGGTTTTTCGCGCTCGCCAGCGCTCGCCCGTTCTGTTCACTATTGCCTCCGCACGGCACGGCGGTAGATGGATCGCATGTCCAGGTTGCCGCGTCCGTTCGTTTAGGACCGCTCTGTCTCCGTGACCGTGGATTCGATAAGTCGCTGTAACGCAGGGCTCGTTCTCAAGCCCTGCGGCCTTTCCAGCAGCCCTTTCCGCGCCGCCCAAAGCGCGTCGCGATGGAAGAGCCGTCCGTCGGCTGACGGACTTGAAGGCGAGCGTTGCGCTACATCTCTGTGGCGTGGACGCCGCCGAACAGGAGAGCCAGTGCGGGCTGACCATGGATCGCGTGCCTTGCCCAGCCGATGAGAACGCGAGAATTTGAAACTGAAAGCCGCGGAATCAACAAGACAGGTCCGCGCTACGCTTGCTCCAACGGCTTGGCAACCGCTTCATCCACGGTTTCCAGTTTGCTCAATTGAAACATCCGAGTGACTTGCATTTGACCGAGCCTCTTGCTTCTCCTCCTTCTTTCGTCGGTGTGAATTTGCAAAGCGAGGGGGCGACCGCCCCCTATACCGAACGTTTGCCATCCTGCCTGCCAGCGAAAAACCTGCAGCGGCGATTCCCTGTCGCCAGCAAGGGATTTCGTATGCCCGATGTCAGACTGTTTCCTGCGTTGCGTCAACATGTTTATCTAATTTTGACGTAGGTCAAAGAGCAGGACATTCACAAAAAAAGTGTTGACAAGCGTAATGACTGCATATTTAATAGTCGGGTTCAGGTACAATTTGTTCGCCATTACAACCGATTTGCGTAACGAAAAGGGAGGTCGTGCGCCGATTGACTGTGACTTGTGCGTCTCCCGAGACCCTCTCGGCAGCACCAACACAACCTGAGCAATACGATCTCCTGCGCGTACGCATGGGAGGATGGGCCGAATTTTTCACAGCGATGTTCCCTGACAAGCAGACCCAGCATCAACGGCGGCCGCTTCACGTTCCAGCGTAAAGCCACGGATTGAGAAATCAAAGCCGAGAGCTCGGCTGACTGTGCCAAGCGCACCGACAGTCAGGATCTCTATTTAGGAGGCAACAATGCAATTTGCATGCGCACTAGATCAGGTCATTCAGCGAAATCTGATTCAGCTCCAGAAGCCAGGTGTGCTATTCATTCGGCCGGGATACAAGTCAAAGGGTGGAAAGCTCACGAGCGATCCGGCGATCGTGGTGACAGTAGAAAAAAAGCGCAAGGGCGTTGCGCCGAGGGACCGTGTACCCTCGAAGGTAGGCGGCTACGCCACGGATGTGCGGCAGGCCAGCCAGATGCATCTCCTGCGTGCTTCGAATCCCGATCTCTACGCCGAAGTCGCGGCAACGGCGCCGCCTGAGCTTCAACGGCCGGTATTCCCCTACGAACGAGATGCGGCCGGCCAGCTAGTGGCCCCCGCCATGGCTCAGGCGGCGGCCAAGGTCGCCGGGCGAAAACCACCGCAAGATACGCTTCAGTACTCACCGCCTGACAAACGTCCGCTCGATCCAATTACCGATCAGTTTACAATCACCTGTCACGCCAGCCCTGATGCTGGCTGGCCGACGCTGCAGCCGTTCCTCTCAGCAACGAAGCAACGCCTGACAGTGGCGATGTACGAGTTCACCGCGCCTTACATCGTTCAGGCGGTCATCACGAGTCTCAAAAGGAAGAAGCTTGATTTGGTGCTCGACGACCCGAACGATCCCACGAAGCGCGACCAGACGGATGACGCGACACGTGCCCAGCTGGCGAATGGTCTAGGAACGGCTCTGACGTTCGCCTGGGCACTTGAGGCTGCTGACCCGCACGTGTCGGCGGCGATCTTCCCCTCGGCCTATCACATCAAAGTAATCGTCCGGGACGGCACTGCCTTCTGGCTCTCCAGTGGCAACCTCAACCGAACCAACCAACCTGATATCAACCCACTACAGAACGCCGCTGCGGCAAAGACAGTTGTGCCGGATTGCGATCGCGACTGGCACGTCATTGTCGAGCATCCCGGCCTGGCATCGTTGTTCGAAGCTTACATCAACAATGACCTAGCCGTCGCGAGCCAGCACCAGAAGACCGGGACTAATACCTCGATGGCGAACGCGGCCTTGAATTCGCACGCCAAACCCCTGGCGAAGGGCAAGGGCAAAGTCCCCGCCAGATATTTCGCGCCGAAGCAGATCACCGCGACCATGCCGATCCAGCCGGTACTCACGCCCGACAACTACGCGGCCTGCATCCTGCCGCTGATTCGCGGCGCGAAGCAGACTTTCGTGATGCAGACGCAGTACATCAACCCACCGAAATCGACGCCGAGCCCGGATACGGCAACAGCACAGTCAGACGAGGTGCTGGAGTCGCTCATCGCTGCCATCGCTGAGCTCATTCGTGAAGGGGTTAATGTGCGGTTGATTATGAGCGAGTTCGAGACTCAGGACAAGATCGAGCTACTGCAGGAGCGCGGGATCCCACAGAAGTACATCGAGATCCAACAGAATGTCCATAACAAGGGAATCGTCGTCGATTCGTCTGTCGTCGTGGTAGGTAGTCAGAACTGGTCGGGCCAAGGCGTCAGCAGCAATCGGGATGCCAGCGTCATCATCCACAACGCCGCAGCGGCCCAATATTGGGAACAGATTTTCGATCACGATTGGAAGAACATGGCCGAGTCCGGCGGTCTCGACTGAGGGGGGTCGCGAGGCGCGACTAGTGCATCGTGCTCCTGCAGCGGGTAGCCACGGTCAGCGTTTTTCTGGCCGTGGGCTTTTTCCCTGGATTTACTAGGAGGAAAAATGACAAAGTGGCTTTTGGTGTTGGCTTTCGTTATTCTTTTAAACAGCTTCGCGCAAACATCTACGACCGCGGCGCCCCCGCCATTGCCCAATGTGTCGCCGGCGGACGCCGCGCCGCTAGATTTGATCATTTCTCAGGTCAAAGCAGCGCTAGATCTATACCAGCAAAATGTTGGAAGCACCCCCGATGCCCTGCCACCCCTTACCTCGGCCGAATTTGATTTTAAGACTACAACCGCCAAGGTGGAAGGATTCACAATCAACCTCCTGATTTTCAAGATCGGAGGTTCGCACGAGAAGGACGTGGTCAACGATGTCACGTTCACTTACGCAGTACCGGCCCCTACGGCAGGCCCGCGGAGCAAGAAGAAACCGCCCACGTTGACGGAGCAACTGGCGAGTACGATCCAGAACGCGGCGGTCTCCGTCAAGGCATGTAAGCAGATCGGAAAGTTGAGCTTCACTAAATTCACAGTGAACCTGCAATACAGCGTCAAATGGGACGGAAACATAGGGGCGACCGTTCCAATCTCACTTGTGACCCTCGGACCGAGCGCAGATGTGAACAAGAATGAAGTGCAATCGGTGAAACTAGTTTTCGGGAAGTGAATGTCCTAACGGGTAGGGGGTAACCATTGCTGAAGTGCCGATGCCTCGGCGCGGGTGGTGCTCTCTCGTTGATGAAGAGCCGGACCCGCTCCTGATGGCGTGGGTGGAAGGGTGTTTTGGGGCGTTGTAGCGGGTCGCGGTGGCGACCCGTTACACGGGCAGTTTTCGCGGTTCGCGGGCCGGGGCAGCGGCCCGCGGCTGCGAAATTCTCACTCGAACTTACAAAAGCTTCATGTCATCCTTGCCTTACAAAAACATGATTTCATCCTTGCCCTACAGCAGCTTCATTTCATCTGGATCCCAACGCACCGCCTGGCCGCGGTCGTAGCTCACGTTGCTGAGCAGGGCGGTGCCGGCGGCGCGGAAGCCGAAGACGGGATCTTCCACGATCGGTTGGCGGGTGCGAATGGCGTCGATCCAGTTCTTTACGTGGTCGTAGTGGTCGCTGTAACCCTTGGGAGCAACGTATTTTTCTTCACCCAGCAGGGGTGCCCCGGTGGGATGCGTGATCGGATATTTCTCGTGATAGATTTCCAACATACGCTTCTGAATAGCCTCCGCAAACGGGCTGACGCGAACACCCGGCTCCTGCTCTCGGGGAACACGGGTGATGGTGACTCCGTCGTCCCCGATAATCATCGAGCCTTCCGAACCGGTAAAGACGAATCCTTCACTTTCGGAGCCGCCATCCACGAAATTCGTGCGCACGCTGAGGTTGAAGCCCTTCTCGTAATCATAAAGCGCCATCACCACATCCGGCACATCCCGGCCGTCTTTCCAAAAGCGCAGCCCGCCTGTCGCCAGGGCGCGCGTCGGACCGTGCGTATCCGTGATGAGGTGTACGCCACTGAACAAGTGGACAAACAAATCGCCTGCTACTCCGCTTCCGTAGGCCTTCCACTTGCGCCACTGGAAAAAGTGTTCGCCGTTGAACGGAATTTTGGGCGCCGTGCCGAGAAAGCGCGGCCAATCGCAGGTGGTGGGCGAGGCATCGTAGGGGACCGTATATTGCCACGCGCCTTGCGCCGAATTGCGGTCGTACCAGACCGTCACCATGTTGAGCGTGCCGATGGCTCCGGCGGCAAGCAGTTCCTTCGCCTTCTTGTAAATGATCGAACTCACCCCCTGGCTGCCCACCTGCACAATCCGGTTCGTCTTGCGCCAGGTGTCAATGATTTTTGGCCCATCGGAGTAGAGGTGGATCATGGGCTTTTCGCAATAAACGTCTTTGCCCGCGTTCATGGCATCCACCGACGCCCGCATGTGCCAATGATCGGGAGTGGCGATAATGACCGCGTCAATATCCTTGCGCGCCAGGATCTCGTTGTAGTCGCGCGTGGTTAAGATATCATTCCCCCACAATTCCTTGGCATGTTCCAGACACCCGTCGTAACAATCTGCCGCCGCCACCACCTTGACGCCCGGAACTTGCGCTGCCGTCTTCGTATCACCCTGGCCTTGCCCACCCGCCCCAATCAGTGCGATTTGAATATGGTCGTTGGCGGCGATGGGCTTTGCCGGCTCCGCCTCCTGCGCCGCCATCAAATGCATCTTCGTCGATCCGGCAAAATAGCTTCCTACGGTTGCAATGCTTCCTGCCTTAAGAAAGTCCCTGCGATCCATGCTGGCCACTATATCCTCCTCGGTTAAGAAAGTTGACCTCTCGGCTCTCCCCTGCCCGCTTCTGCGCCACCGACGGCCGGCGCCACAAGTTCAGCGGCCGCCCGCAGCTTCGGGGTGTCGGCCTCCGTCACGCGGCCGACGTCGCCGTACTTGAAAGCGCCGCCCATTCTACCACATCGCCGATGGCTTGCTTCTTGGATGTGGCAACACGATGTGCCGCCCTCGGGAACTCCTTGCGAAGCTGGGTACTGATGTCGTTTGGGGGAAGTTGATTTTTCGTGTGGGCGTGTGAAGGCAGTCATTCTCATGATCGCATCACCGCGCAGCAGTTGACATCACAACGTACACCATGGCATCATATTCCCATGCGAACTACACTGTCGTTGGAGGATGATGCGGTCGAGGCGATTCGGGCATATGCCAAGAGTCGCCAGCTCTCGCTGGGCAAGGCCGCATCCGAGCTCGTGCGCCGCGGGGCTCGCTATCAAGTCGGAACCCGGAAGGTGAATGGACTGACCGTCTTGGACGCGTCGGACGACTTTCCAGTCATCACCAGCGCGCGGGTGCGGGAACTTTGCGACGAAGAATGAATCGCCATCTGCCGGATGTCAACCTCCTGCTCGCTCTGCTTTGGCCCCGCCACCAAAGCCATGCTGCCGCTCATGCCTGGTTCGCGAAGTCTGGCCAGCACGCTTGGGCCACCAATCCGTTGACGCAACTTGGCGTGTTGCGTCTGCTCACCAATCCCGCCGTAACCCAAGGCGCGGTCAGCGCGCCGACCGCCCTGGCGGTCTTGAGCGAAGCCACCAGCCACGCGGGACATGAATTCTGGCCTTTGGATCGCGAGATACCCGCCGGCCTGAAGCCCCTGGCCGCAAGAGTCAGGGGACATCAGCAATGGACGGACGCTCTGCTCCTCTGGCAGGCCATGGAACGGGACGGCGTTTTGGTTACCTTCGACTCCGGCGTCAAGGATCTGGCGACGGGCGAGTTGCGGGGCCACCTCTTGCTCCTGAAGGGCCCTTGAGGGCTCTTGCTCTGCGCCAGCCCGCGAGCTGCGGACCTGGACAACAATTTCGGGCTACCGGCTGGGTCTTAGCTTGTCCGACTTGCAAAGGAAGAGCAGCGCGTATTCTATGACGACGTTGCGCGCGAGCCTCGCGTACTCTTTTTCTGCCATTATAGGGTGAACGCCCTCGTCGCTCAGGAGCGTATACAAGGCCGAGGCGAACATTTTCTCCGCGTTCGTTAGGACCCCGTGTTGCTGCAACTGCTCTAGCCCCGCGCCCCACTTCTCAATCGTTGGGCCGGCACCCGCAGTCTGGAGCCTGGCGAGCCCCTCCGAATGCAATTCCTCCATGAAGCTCCGGAGGTGACTCATACTGGCCTTAAAGTCGAATCCACTTGAGGCGCTCTGGTAAATGCGGTCCGCGCAGTTTAGGGACTTAATGAGCGCATCGCTGAAACCCTGAGCCTTGAGGTAGCTCTCGACGGCCATCTTGTCCTGATTCACCTCGATGTTGAGCCCCTCTTGGAGCGCCCCCTTCAGGTAGAGGTACCGCGCCTTTCGGCACTCTTCCTTTACCCCACCTGCGGCTTCTACGATTTCCCTGCACAATTCGCCAACGTCACTCGCGCGCCTCCCTGCGTCCGTTTCAACCTTGAGTTGCTTCCTGGCTTTATAGCCCAGTGCCTCGATTGCGGTGGTTAAAACTTGGTAATCGGTATCTGCAAGCACGTTGAAGTTCAGTGCGACCATGTCCTCGAGGTGCCGAAGCAGAACGGCGAGGCCCAAAGTGGGCTTTGCTTCACCGACGGTTCTTAAAAAGTCGCCCTTGGCACCGCCGCGTATGCAAAACTCCGCGATAAGGGGGAATTCAGAAACAAACCCCTTCCAATTAGGCTGCACACTCCAATTTGACTTTGCGCATCCAGGCTCAAGGGTCAAGCGATGCGAGAGGGCGGCGAGGAAAGCTGGGCGCGAATCTTCCGCGACCCGTGACAACAAAGCTCGAAGCAAATCGTAATTGACGCTTTTAAATCTCCACTTCCTAGGACCTTCTTCGAGCTGGCGAGGACGCTGCGAGCGAATAGCCTGTAACATTTGAGGTTCGGTCAGGGCGGCCAATACGGCCACTGTACCGCCCCAAGAATCCTTGGGTTTCATGGCCTCCAGGTCCGACGTATAGCGAACCGTGGGAGACGACCGCTCTTCGTCAAGTATCTGGTTAGCCTTGTCTAGTGCTTCACGCAGTTCCACCTTGCGCCCTCCTCACGGAACGTGGAGGGTTATCGCAGACCATCCTTGGCCGGTCCCAGCCCGCGTTTCGAGTCCTTCTCTTTCTTGACGAGCAGCCGGATGGCAGCATGGTACGTCGCCAAGTAGAAATGGAAGATCCAGGAATACCAAATTGCACGGTCGTAGTTCGCTTTCTGCTTTGGGTTGTGGTGGCGTATGGCAAAGTTGTTAGCAATGTCAAATATCGCCGATTCATCTTTTCCGTCCAGTACGGAGCCAAGATCTCTGGTTTTCTTAAGCCACTCGAATACATCAGCAAGCTCCCTTATGGCTTCCTTCCTCTCTGACAGGGACAAATGTCGGTTTCGCCATTTTGCAATTGCAATTCGCACTCTGCTGTCGACATTCGCCTCATCATAGGGGATAAGTTCTGCATCCAAAATGTATTGAAGCCCGTCTCCGCCAATCGCCAGAACAATGCCGTGTTTGGTCAACTCAAATCCGGTCTTGTAATCGACAAGAAATGCATTGGCTTTATTCCGAAATTCTTCCTGCCCGGCTTCGTCATCATAATTACCGTAGTCAGAGTAGTTCCAGCCCGTGTCCGTCGTCATATCAACCACTACTCCAGGTTCGGAAACGTGGTCATAAAGAAATTCAAGCACATCGAATATATGGTCTTCTGTGATGTCCTGCTGCGACCATTTTGTGATAGGGAATGGCTGAAAGCTGAGCGCGACTCCCGCTTCGTGCTTAATTGCATCCGGGAGATTGGTTTGTGTGATCCCGGCTTTCCCTTTAAAGAAGTCCTTGTCGCGAAACATGAGGTAAAGGTTCTCAAGTTTCCAATAGAGCCCTTCGAGGGTGAGCCTTCCAGGCTTGGTTCTTGAACTGTAATAGCGACGTGTCATGCCTGTTCACCTAGGTTGCAATTCAACGCCCAACGCCGGCTGGCGCAGAGCGAAGCTGTGCGCCAGCCGGCGAGTTCAACAATGCCGCGCAGATCACTGATGCTCTCCCAAATCGCCCGTCAGAATACTCGGCTTGTTAGGCCGCACCCGATCTTCTGGACTCGAACTCACGGAACTTCTTGTCGAGCGAGAAGACATACATGAGGAGGGCGTCAGTCAGGTCTAAGATGTCTTTTGCATCCTCTTTGGCTACGGCCTGGTCGACCTCATGAGCGGCGTCGTTGCCTATGAGGCGAACACCGTGGGCCCAGCGAAGCAACTTCTGGTCGATGTGCCCCTTCGCCTGGAGGTCCCCGAGTTTCAGCGCTAGATTCGAGCCAGCGGCGGACAACGTCTTGCAAACCCCTTCGAGGGCACGGCGGCACATCAAGGCGGCCGCATCATACGACCCGGACGCAAAAGAGCGATGGGCTTGTTCCATGGAACGTTGCACGGACCCCGGGACTCCATCGAGATTCCGTACCGCTACAACGGGGAACAACAACCTCTCGTCTGTGACTGTCTCAAACTCACCGGGCACGCCGAATAGCGACTCCCGAACCAGGAATGGTCCGTTGCACCTGCGGCACAGGCCAACTGAGTAAAGCTCTCCATGGTACTCGGCATCGACTTCATCCATCGGGCAGACCGCGTCGCTCCTGAAGCCGCCGGAGCCGCGGGCAATAACTTTTGCCTCGACGAGAATATTGCACGACGGGCAGAATAGGTCGAATGTGTCCTTCTCCATCAGTGTCTCCGAACCTTCCAACCGACAGCCGCAGCCGCGACATGCCGAGAATTTACCTGTCCTTGGGCCCGTAGGCAAGACCGAACCTCGCCAGTCCAAAAGCCGCAGATCTTGGAAAGCAGGTCTCCGCTATTTGCTTGCTGGGGACGGTCAGCGGTTGGCTAACGTCTTAATCTCCCCCAGCCCCAGCAGTCGCTCGTCAGCGGTCACCAGAGTCAGGCCGAGCACCTGAGCGGTCGCGGCCAGAAAACGGTCCGCAGGGTCGGGGTGTGGCAAGGGAAGCTGTTGCGCCGCCAGCACAATCTCATGAGTAAGCGGAGCTTCCCGCAGGTGCGCCGTGGCGCGTGCCAGCCATCCCGCCAGATCTCCGTGCAGCCGAATTCTACCCTTAGCGTTCAATAATAGCGCCTCCCAGGTGCTCACCGGAGACAACCAGAGTTCGTTGTTTCGATCCCTAAGTTCCTGGCGGACGCGACCGCCGAGGCGCGTCGGCTCCCCCAAGCTCCACAGCCAGATATGCGTATCGAGTAGCAGCCTCAATCGCGTAGTGCCTCCCAGTCGGTCTCCTCAATCACCGGAGAGACAACGTCGCCCAGAATTTCCATAGTGTCCGCCAAGGAGCCCAGCCAGTCCGCTTCGTCTGCGGTCGGCCCCGGAGGAACCACCTCGGCGACAGGTTTGCCAAAGCGCGTGACGCGGATGGGCTTCTTGGTCTTGCGCACCCGTTCGAGCAGGGCTAAGCACTTGGCCTTGAATTCGGAAATCGCAACTTCTTCCATGGGCTTCCCTCCAGGACTAGAGAACTTTACCATAGTCAATCAAGCTGGTCAACACGAGCGGACAGGCAGGGGGGGTGTCATTTGGGATGCGGTGCCTTTCGAAACGCCGGTCATTCCCGCGAAGGCGGGAATCCAGTCCGTCGACAGCGCATTTCCGAAGGTTTGCCGAGTAGATTCCCGCTTTCGCGGGAATGACTGCGGCTTGGAACGCCCATGTCCCGCAAATGACACCAGCACCAGGCAGGGATGGGTTTTTCCGAGAACTGAAGAAGCCGACTGCCTTCTGATTACTGCCGATTTGATGACGCGGCCCTTCTCGCCGAGGGTCAGTTCAGAGAGCGCCTGGGAAGCGGACTCTTTGTCTCTTGACAGGAGACGGAAGATAGGCTAGGATAGTAGCAGGATTCAGGATTCAGGATTCAGGATTCGGGATTCAGGAGTCAGGAGTCAGGATTCGGGATTCAGGAGTCAGGAGTCAGGATTCGGGAGTCAGGATTCGACAGATGGAAGAGCAGGGACAGGTGATAAGGGCAATTATGAATTGTGAATGGTGAATGGTGAATTGCTATGCTCCTTGTTGGCACCGCTTGCCGGCTACTGCTTACTGCCTGCTGCTTACTGCCGACTGCCGACTGCCTACTGCTTACTGCCCCCTGCATGTGTGGGGTCGAGCTAGCGGGCGGCTCCGATCATACCGCCGCTGTATGACACTATGTCACCCAGGCAGGGAAGGAAGAAACTGTAGTAACTTTAAAAAGTGGAGGACCGACGCGGGAATGTCTATGAAAACAAAGGGTCGGCCTTCCAAAGGCGGGCACGAAGCGGGAATGTTATAGAAAACCGAGGTAGTTATGTGTTGAAGGCGGGAACGTCATTGAAGCTGAAGGTAGTTGGTGGGTGGTAGGTCGTAGGTGGGGAATGAAAAACAGGGGCTATGGACTGGGGGCTGGGGACTGGAGGACGAAGGCCTGCCCATCGCCCGCGCGTGCCAGCATCACCCGCTCAATTTGTCCTGCGGCTCAAGAAAGCCTACCAACCTTGAAAAAGAATTCTCTTTTTGGCGGAACGACGCGGGAATGTCTATGAAAACAAAGGGGGTAGATGGTATGTCGTAGGTGGTAGGTGGGGAAAAACCTGCCCCCCCCCCACATACCACCTACTACCTACCACATACGGGTAGGTGGTAAGTGGGGAAGAAAGATTGGGTTGGGGTATCAGGTGTCTGGTGACAGGCGCCGGGGGTTGGGGCAATTATGAATTCTGAATTGAATTGCCTTCTGCCGACTGCTTACTGCCTTTGAAGAGCCGCAGGTCCGGAGAGCGGGACCTGCGCTACCCCTGCTTTCTGCCTTCTGCCTTCTGCCGACTGCTTACTGCGGGACAAAACAAGGGACCAAACAAGGCGTGCCGCTGGCCGCGAGGAGGTGTAAAATGACGCCCGCTGTTTCAGTTGAATCTGGGTCGCCGCTCATCGCGACCTTTTGGGGGAGAAGCATGTACCGAGTTGTGAAGTGGCTTGCGATCAGTTTGCTCTGTTCCGTCTCTCTGGGCTTTGCTGAGGAGATGACCGAAGGCCGCCTGATGCGCTTTCCGGACATTTACAAGGACAAGATTGTTTTCAGTTATGGTGGGGATCTGTGGTTGGGCTCAACTTCCGGGGGTATGGCGCGGCGGATCACCTCTCATCCCGGCCTGGAATTATTCCCCAAGTTCTCGCCGGACGGCCAATGGATCGCCTTCTCGGCACAGTACGATGGCAACTTCAACGTCTACGTCATTCCGTCGGAAGGCGGCGAACCCAAACAACTGACGTTCTTGCCGGATGTCGTGAGCATGCCCGAGCGCATGGGTCCGAACAACATGGTGATCACTTGGTTCCCGGACAGCAAGCGCATCTTATTCCTTTCCCGCCGCGACACCTTTAACGATTGGTTCGGGCGGCTCTTCAGCGTGAGCATCGATGGCGGCCTGCCGGAGCGGCTTCCTCTTGATAAAGGCGGGCTCACCTCCTTTTCGCCGGATGGCACCAAGATCGCTTATAACCGCATCTTCCGCAATTTCCGCACCTGGAAGCGCTACATGGGCGGCATGGCCCAGGACATCGCCATCTACGACTTCAAGAACAACACCTACGAGCGCATCACGGATTATCCCGGCACCGATACTTACCCCATGTGGCACGGCGACACGATTTATTTCGGTTCTGACCGAGGTCCAGAGCACCGCATGAACCTTTACAGCTACAGCCTGAAGACCAAACAGACTCGCCAGCTCACCAACTTCAAAGATTACGACGTCAACTGGCCCAGCCTGGGGCCTGACTCCATCGTCTTTGAGAACGGCGGGTTCCTTTACGTCTTCGACCTGAAGACCGAGAAGCCGCGCAAGCTAACGGTGTACCTGGCCGGTGACCGTCCCCTGGCGCGAAAGCATTGGGCAGATGTCGCCGGGTTGATCATGGGCTTTGACATCTCCCCCGAGGGCAAGCGCGCCGTCTTCGCCGCTCGGGGAGACATCTTCACCGTGCCCGCCAAGGAAGGCAGCATCCGCAACCTGACCCAGACGCCCGGCATCCACGAGAAAAACGCGGTATGGTCGCCGGACGGAAAATGGATCGCCTACTTTTCCGACCGCACGGGTGAAGACGAGCTTTATCTCATGCCGCAAGACGGCATGGGGAAGGAAATCCGCATCACCAGCGATGGCAAGGTGTTTAGACTGCCTCCCGTCTGGTCGCCCGACAGCAAGAAGTTGCTGTTCGCGGATAAAGAAACGCGGCTCTTCTATGTGGATATCGAGGAGAAGAAGCCCGCGCAAATCGACAAGGGCAAGTATGCCGACCTGACCGATTACAATTGGGCTCCGGACAGCAAATGGGTTGTCTACGCCAAGGCGGCTGAGAATCAAAACCAGGTGATTTACCTTTATTCGCTGGCCGACAAGAAAATCACACCGGTCACGACGAGCTTCACGAGCAGTTGGAACCCCGTGTTCGACCCCGGCGGCAAATATCTTTATTTCCTTTCGAACCGTGACTTCAACGAAGTATTGGGCGTCTATGACGTCGAGTTTTCCAATCCTAAGGCCACGCGCGTGTACGTGGTGACGTTGCGTTCCGACCTGCCATCGCCTTTCGCTCCCAAGAGTGATGAGGCCGGTGCAAAGAAATCCGAGAGCCCTGCGGCGGAGAAAAAGGAGGAGAAGAAGCCCGAGGAAGCGCCGGCGGTCAGGGAAGTCCCGAAGGACTTCCGCATTGACCTCGAGGGCATCGGCGAGCGCGTCGTGGGCTTGCCAGCTCCTGCGGAAAACAGCGGGACGCTGAACGCTGCGGAGGGCTTTGTGTATTACGTGACGATGCCCGTCTCCGGCCTCGCGGGACCGTTGCCCGGTGAAGCGCCAGCCATCCACGCTTACGACATGAAGGAGTGGAAGGACAACATCTTAATCACTCCAGCGACCAACTACGCGCTCTCCTTTGACGGCAAGAAGCTCCTCTATGCTGCGCCCAGAGGTCCCCTGGGCGGCGCTGAAGAAGAAGGCATGCCGGCGCCGCAAACCTACGGTATCATCGACGCCAAGCCCGAAAAGGAACCCCATAAAGCCGGCGAAGGCGCTCTGAATCTAGCTTCGATGCGCCTGGAAGTCGATCCGCAAGCCGAGTGGAAGCAGATCTTCAACGAGGTGTGGCGGCAAGAGCGTGATTATTTCTTTGAACCCGCCATGAACGGCGTCAACTGGGAAAAGGAGCGTGAGCGGTATGCTCCGCTGCTGCCTTACGTGGCCAACCGCTACGACTTGACCTATGTCCTGGGGGAAATGATCGGGGAACTTTCCAACTCCCACACCTACGTGGGAGGTGGTGACTACCCGGATTTGAAACCCATTAACGTGGGCGTGCTGGGCGCAGATTTTGAAACTGACAGCGCGCACGGACTCTACCGCTTCAAGAAGATTTATTCCGGAGAGAACTGGGATGCCACGCTCCGCTCGCCGCTTACCGAGCCCGGAGTGGGGGTGAAGCCGGGCGACTATCTGCTGGCTGTAAACGGAAAGTCCTTGCGCGCCCCGCAGAACCCTTACGAATTGTTTATCAACACGGTGAATGAGAACATCACGCTGACGGTGAACTCGAAGCCCAGCGAGGAAGGGGCGCGGAAAGTGGTGGTGAAACCCCTCGGGAGCGAATATCCCCTGCGTCAACTCGACATGATCAGCACCAACCGCAAGAAGGTGGAGGAGGCCACCGGCGGGCGTGTGGGATATGTCTACATTCCCAATATGGGCGGCGAAGGGCTGAACGAATTTGTAAAGCAATTCTTCCCGCAGGTCCGCAAGGAAGGCCTGATCTTCGACGTGCGCTACAACGGCGGTGGCTTTGTGGACCAACTCATTTTTGAGCGCCTGCGGCGTGTGCTGGCGGGGATGGATTCAGCCCGCAACTTCGAGAGCGGCACCACTCCGGATGTGGTGTTCCATGGTTACATGGCCTGCGTCACCAATGAGTATGCCGCCTCCGACGGAGATTTCTTCAGTTATTTCTTCAAGAAATACAAGCTGGGGCCGCTCATTGGCATGCGCACCTGGGGAGGCGTGCGAGGCATTCGCGGTAATATGCCTCTGATGGATGGCGGCTACATTACGCGCCCGGAATTCTCGCTCTACGGGTTGAACAGCGAGTGGCTGATTGAAAATCGCGGCGTGGCCCCGGATATCGAGGTCGATAACCGCCCGGATTTGGTGATGCAAGGGCACGATCCGCAGCTTGAAAAGGCGATCGAGCTGGTGATGAAACAGATCGAGGAACACCCCAAAAAGCTGCCTCCGCGCCCCGCCGATTTACCGGCCTACCCTGCCGGCCCAGGTTAGTAGGCTATCTATGAGCTCCTAGCCATATTGAACGGGGGCAATCTTGTATGGAACTCCTCCATGTCCCGGAAGCTGCACGGGAGTTGGGCGTGAGCTATCCGACTTTGAAGCAATGGATCTACAAGCGAAAGATCAGGACCGTGACGACGCCGGGGGGCCATCATCGCGTGCCGCGTTCGGAGATTGACCGCCTGCTTTTTCAAAAAGGCGAGCGATCGTACGGGGGCGGAAAGGCGACCTCTGCGGCTCAGCTTGCGCCCGCCGCGCCGATTTCAGGAATGGGGGCGGGGCTCGAGCACGTGATCAGCGGGCGAAATCAGTTGGTAGGCCGCATCGTCAAGCTGCAAACGGTTGGCCTGCTGACCAAGGTGGTGCTGGATGTGGGAGGGCAATCCATCACCTCCATCATTACCAGCGACGCCTCCCGAGACCTTGAACTGAAGGTGGGAGAGACGGCAGCGGCGCTCATCAAGGCTACCGAAGTGATGATCATCCGGCCCCTCCGGAGGAGGCCTTGAGCTTTGGGCGTTGCAGCTAACGTGGAGTCACGCGGCAGGCGGTGGCCCCTGACGCGCTGGGATGTGGCCGGAGCGTTCGGCGACATCGGGGTGTTGTTTCCAATCGCGATTGCCCTCATCTCCCTGAATAAGGTGAATCCTACAGCGGTGTTTCTTGCTGCCGGCGTCACTTATGTTTTGGCGGGCCGCTATTTCCAAATCCCTATGGCCGTTCAGCCCTTCAAGGCCGTAGCGGCGATTGCACTGGCCACGGCGCTTCCCCCCTCGTCGATCGCCAGCGCCGGACTCCTGATGGGAGCGCTGCTAGGGTTGGTCGGAGTTACCAACCTCGCCAGCAGGCTTGCCAAGCTGTTCACCCTACCCATTGTCAGGGGCATTCAATTGGGTCTGGGGCTCTTGCTGGCGCGTGAAGGCTTGCGACTTATATTGAGCCCGCGCTCCACGGTGGTTTTAGGGGCAGGCCGAACGGTCGCCCCTTGGGAAATCGGGCTCGGCGGAGCCCTTCTTTTGCTGGCGTTTCAAGGCTCGCGTCGCCTTCCGGCGGCTTTGGTCCTGTTGACGGCAGGGATCACGCTTGGGCTCACGGCGCAATGGGCCAAGCTACCCGCGCTTAGCTGGGGACCACTGCCGCTCACTCTCCTACACCCACATCTTGCCGAACTTCGACGCGTTTTGCCATTGCTGGTGGTTCCGCAATTTGCGTTGACCTTTGGTAACTCCATCGTGGCAACCGAGAACACCGCCCGGATTCTCTATGGGGCGCAGGCTCGCCGCGTCACGGTGCGCGGATTGTGCATCAGCATTGGCCTGGTAAATCTGCTCGGCGGGATGATTCAGGCCCCGCCACTCTGCCACGGCTCAGGAGGGGTCACCGCACATTACAGATTTGGCGCGCGGAATCCCACGTCCAGTTACGTTATCGGCGCGGTCTGCATCCTTCTGGCGTTGTTTGGCCGCGCTGCCGTGGACCTTTTGAAACTAATCCCCGCCCCCGTCTTGGGAGTGTTGCTGGCTTACGTGGGAATCCAACACGCGGCTTATTTGCGCGACATCCTTAGGCGCCCGCTGCTTCTTATTATTGCCGCGTGCGTGGGCGTGGTTTCGCTCCTGACTACCAACCTTATGTGGGGTTTCCTGGCAGGATTCCTTCTCCAGGGCCTCCTGTTGACGATTCAAAGAACAAGACAGAACCGGGAAGGCGCGTGAGGATTCTGCCTACTGCCTACTGCTTACTGCCTACTGCCTACTGTTCTTTTCCCGCCCCTGTTTTCTCAACTCACCATGGAAGTCTCCGAGGAGTCCACAGGCAGCCCTTCTGCCAATCAGAAACAGCCAATCAGAAAAGTCTGGCACGATTGGCCCCAAACGTGTATACTAGAGAGACTTGATCAGTTTTTGTGACCGAGAAGCGGAGAAGTAGGGTGGCCACAAAATCATTGGTTTTGTGGCTTTTTTGCTTTTGGCGTTTGGTTGCGAGAGCAGAACAAGAGAATCTACAGAATTAAAGGAACAACGAAACATATGCAGAAGGAACAAGGCAAGGTAAAGTGGTTTAACAACGCGAAGGGCTACGGTTTTATCCAACGCGCTTCCGGTGATGACGTTTTCGTTCATCACTCCGCCATCCAGGCAACTGGGTTCAAATCGCTCAACGAGGGAGATTCCGTGGAGTTCACGGTCACGAAGGGGCCCAAGGGTTTGCAAGCTGAAAACGTGGTAAAGGTATGACTTTTCGGGCGGCTCCCGCCCGGCGAGAGTCGCCCGACTTTGGAGGTATCCAGCACAGTGAGCGTGCTTATCCAATACACCGGGTTTCAACTAAAGCCCCGCGGCAGGGACTACTGCTACCGGGTTGTGGCCATGAAATCTGAAGACCGGGAATTCACGCTGACCATCTCGAACCGGGCCTTTGAGGAAAGGCACTTCCCTTACCAGGATGGGGCCGCAATCTGCTATCAGAAGCTTCAGAAAGAACTCCTCGCGGAAACCGCTGAGTCTCCACTGCAACACCATCTTACGATTTCAGATCAAGATCTCAACGAATACCTTGCGAAGTATCGCCCCGCCAAACGACGCTCCTGGTAACTCCAGGAAGTGCCGCGTGGTGGAATTATGAATGGTGAATTGTGAATAGCGAATATTTACTGTTCACTATTTAGCATTCTCAGGTCTCACCTTGATTAACACGGCGCCGTGTCTCGGCACGTCAGCAGCATACTTTTCGGCAAGAGTGCCGAGGTCTTTCCGAGCCCATAGGTCGCGCACCAGAGCTGAATGGCCGGCTCCAATCGCTCCGAACCTGACTGAAATGGCTAGCCCTGACCCGCTCCGGTTAAAAAGCCCCACGGCCTTACTGCCATCCGCAAGCGGCTTCATCCAGACCTCCAGCGGACCCTCTTGCCACACTCGATGCCCCTGGACACCGAGGGGGTCCTGATCCACAGCGACCACCTCTGGATTGGTCAGAGTCTCGAGCGTTTCCTTGGTCATTTTGGTAAGGTCATTTCCGGCGAGCAGAGGGGCAGCCAGAATGCACCATAAGGTCATCTGGGCGCGCCCTTCATCGTTGTTCAGCTTACCGATTCCGACTTGGAGAATGTCCGGATCGTTCCAATGTCCTGGTCCCACGAATTTCTCGAGCCCATTGTGCTGGAACCCGAAAAGGGAAACCCTGTCGTAGTCACCCCCAATGTCATCTGTGGTGCGCCACATATTGCCACCAACTTCCGGCCCCCACCGCCAGACGGCTTCGAGGCCGTACTGGCAGAGGCTGTAAACCATGGGGCGCCCGCTGCGCCGGATGGCGTCATACATCTTCCGATAGGCCGCCCGCATCTCCTCGGGTTTGTAAACTTGCTCCCCGCTGCACCAATCGTACTTTACGAAGTCTACGCCCCACTCGGCGTAGCTGCGTGCGTCCTGCTCCTCGTGGCGATAGCTGCCCTCGTATTGTGCGCAGGTTTTCGGTCCGGGTGACGAATAGATGCCAAACTTCAGGCCTTTGCTGTGAATGTAGTCACCAAGGGCCTTCATATCAGGAAAACGCTCATTAGGGTGAATGGCTCCCTTTTCATCGCGCTTACCCTGCCAGCAATCATCAATATTTACGTATAGGTAACCGGCAGCCTTCATCCCAGTGTTCACAAGAGCGTCGGCGTTTGCTCGCATGATGCTGTCGGTTACCTTGCATTCATATTGGTACCAATCGTTCCAGCCCATAGGCGGCGTTCGGGCGAGTTGGTTCGCTTGGGCGGCTGGGGCGTTGCTCGCCGCGCCAAGCATCAACGCCGCATACACCGCTCCATACAGCCAGCGCGCAAAAGTTCGTTTCATGGAATCACCTCCTGGCGGAGGCTAGGCCACCCAGGGGCGCGTTCGGTCCAAGGTTTCAGCCAGGATCTTCTTGGCAATCGCCACATCTTCGGCAATCTGGAAATCAAACATGCCGGCGCAGATGAAGTCGGCACCACCCTGGAAGGCAAACCGGAAACCCTTTTCCGGGGGAATTGCTCCCGCTGCCATCACCTTAAAGGCAATCCAGGGCTTCCGGACGCCGGCCATCAACTCACGGGTTGCTTCGGGCTTGATATCCCAGATGTTATCGTGATTGTCGGGACTGCGCGCGTCCACGAGGAACTCAATGCGCTGCGCGCGAGGCGTGGCGGACCAGTAATCCTCCGCGTGGTAAGTCTTCATGAAGAAATCGGGCTGCATACCCGCCTTCAGGCAAGCCCTGGGGTTCTCCACAGAATGAGCCCCCAGGCCGGATGGCAGTCCTGACTGTTTCATCAGTTCCAGAGCTTCACCCAGCTCATCCAGCAGGCCCCGGTGGACGAAGGAATCGGAAACCCCGCCTTGGACGTAAAGAGCGTTGGGTTCATTGTCGATGACCTGCTTGAGGTGCTCCTTCATGTCGGCCAGGCGGATATCGTAGTAATACCCGTGGGGATGGACCTCCGAGATCCATTGAATTTTCCCGCCCCGTTCCTTGCGATAGCGCTTCATGAGCCGCACCGGTTTCTCGAAGGGGTCGGAAAGAATAGTGTTGATGCCTTGTTCTTCGCACAACTGCCAGGTGTTCAAAACTCGCTCGTCCGTCTGGTACTCCTGCATCAGGCGCCCCACATATTCCAAATCACGGGAATGCGAGTAGCCGCTCACTTGGTTGCAGCCCAGGAACAGGCGTGTCACATCGAGAGGCCCGAGCTTGCCAGTGGGAAAACCATTATGAAAGGTCTGGGGCATGATTATGGTCGAGGCCCCGGCCGGCGCTGCCAGGACCGGCTTTTCTCCGCAATTCAGCGCTGCGGCGCTTCCCAGGGCGGCCAGCGCCGAGGTTTTCAGGAATTCGCGACGGCTATGAAGATCAGACATAGTAAACCTCCAGTGAGTCAGGGTGAATGAGAAGTGCAAAGAAAACCCGCACTGCCCTCTATGGCGAATCAATCGCCTCCGTTCCGCAATCAACTCCCCATCAGTCCCCGCCAGCCTATCAGGATTCTGTTCTCGCTTCAACGCTTTCCTGCGAACTGATTCAGCCGGGATGTGAGCCCCCCCTGCCGAACTCCCAGACCTTCTCCCCATAAACACGACAAAGAGGACTCATGAATGGCAAAGCGCGCAAGAACTACGTGCCGCCCATCACGCGCCGATTCCCTTTGCGGCAATACTTCTGTTAGAATCCACGCTACGGGAGGGTTTCACTGGCGCTCATGAAGATCTGCCCCACTTGCCAGCAGACCTACTCCGATGATGTGGAGTTCTGTCCGCGCGACGGCGCTCACCTCACCGCGCAAGCCACGGAAACCGAAGCGCAGCTTGCCGCCGGACTATCCCGCCGATTTCGCATCGTCCGCCGCCTGGGCGCGGGCGCCATGGGCACGGTCTTCCTCGCCGAGCAGATCGCGGTCGGCAACCGTCCGGTGGCGCTCAAAGTCCTGAACCGCAAGCTGCTGGATGACCCCGACTTCCTGCTCCGCTTTCAGAATGAAGCGGCTTCCACGGGGCGAATTCATCACCCAAACGTCGTCACCATTTACGAATCCGGCCAGGCCGATGACGGCACGCCCTACATCGCCATGGAGTTTCTGGAAGGCGAATCTCCCCGGCAGGCCCTCAAGCGGCGGGGTCAACTTCCCGTGCCCGAGGTTGCGGAAATTCTCCAGCAAGCGGCGCGGGGGCTGAACGCCGCCCACAAGCTGGGCATCATTCATCGTGACCTCAAACCCGATAACATCTTCCTGACGTATCCCGACGACGTAGGGGCAACCCTCGTGGTTGCCCCTGGGCGGGCACAAGGGCCGCCCCTACGGCCCGTTGTGGTGAAACTCGTCGATTTCGGCATTGCCAAGCTGCGCGAATCCGGCGCCCACACGCAGACCGGTATGGTGCTCGGCACGCCCGCTTATATGTCGTTCGAGCAGGCTTCCGGCATGAGGAGCGATGAACTCGACGCGCGCTCGGACGTTTACTCGCTGGGCGTGGTGGTGTACGAAATGCTCACCGGCCGCACGCCGTTTCATTCCGACACGCCGGTCGGTTACCTGCGCATGCACATGCAGGAAGCCCCACCGCCATTCCGCGCCGTCAAACCCGACCTGCCCGCGCTGCCCCAACTCGAAAGCGTGGTGATGAAGGCGCTCACCAAAGACCGCGACCAGCGTTACGCCTCCGCACTCGACTTTGCGCGCGCGTTCATGGCAGCCGCCCAGCCTCCGGCGCGAGCCGAAACTCCCGCGTCGCTCACTTCTACCCTAGTTGTAACGCCGCCCTCGATGAGCAAACCACCGCAGTTCCGGACGACGCCGAAGTCGCCCAGCAAGATGAAGCTCGTCGTCATTGCGGTGGTTGCGCTGATTTTAATCATTGCCGGGGTCTGGTATTTTTCGCAGCATGGGGTGAAAAAGGGCGAGGTGCGGGTCAATCCCAAGGACGGGCTAAAGTACGTCTGGATTCCGCCCGGGACTTTTATGATGGGCTGCTCGCCCGGGGACACCGCATGTGCCGATGACGAGAAGCCGACTCATCAGGTGACCATCACGAAAGGTTTCTGGCTGGGGCAGACGGAGGTTACGGTAGGCGCATACAAGCGCTTCGCCGGGGCGACCAGAAGGCAAATGCCGCCTGAGCCGGTTCTTGACGGGAGGCCTCTCAACCCTGGGTGGGGTGACGAGGCCATGCCCATTGTGGACGTGACTTGGGGTGATGCCCAAGCATATTGCCGTTGGGCGGGCCGTCGGCTGCCCACCGAAGCCGAATGGGAGTATGCGGCGCGAGCTGGGAACACCCAAGACCGTTATGGCGGTCTGGATGAAATTGCCTGGTACGCGGACAACAGCGGGCGTCAACGCTTGGACAGCGAGAGGATTTGGAAAGAAGACATCGCTAATTTCTTGAAGCGCTTGAACGAAAACGGCAACGGCATGCACGAGGTTGGGCAGAAGCGTGCCAACGGGCTCGGGTTGTTCGACGTGCTGGGGAATGTGTCGGAGTGGGTGAACGACTGGTTCGACGAGAAGTACTATCAAAGTAGTCCCTCCCAAGACCCTGCGGGACCGACGAGCGGTCAGGAGCGCGTTCTGCGTGGCGGGGGTTGGGACTTCCATCCCAGGTTCGTCCGCGTTTCGTTCCGCATTATTACTTCCGTCCCTGAAGACAGGGGCGACATTGGCGGGTTTCGTTGCGTGCGGGACGTGGATATTCCTTGACTCTTTTTCCTTTTCCTTGGCATCTTGCTGAGGGGGCACCGCGGAGGAAGATCAGATGCCGGCAATCCTAATCAATCCCATCGCGTATAAGGTGTCCCTTCAGAACTACCCTCAGCTAGCCGGCCAGTGGGTCGGTGTTAAAGATGACCCAATTCTTGTGAAGTGCAATGCCTGCGACGCTGTCTACAACTTGATTGAACCGGAAGATGCACCCGGAGATTCCGTGGAGAACGATAAGGGGCACGTTCAGAATGTGGTGAACAGGGAGCATCCGGACCACCCCAGTTCATGGATACTGCTCAAATAGTCCCTCCCACTTCAACTGACTGAGGGTAGCGTATGGTGACAGACGAGATTGTTGCTGCGACGGATGAGGCACTTCGCCAGGTGGCTGAGCCCAGGTTCCTGCGGACTGAACGCGGCTTTCATGGTCGGTTCTATAGCGCCCTGCATCAGGTGCTCGAGAAGAAAGGTCTCCTCGAGAATGGACGTATTCTCGAGATGGAGTATCAGAAGAGTGACCGTCATGGCACCGGTCAGCGGCCTGATATCGTTCTACATGTGCCCGTTGAGGAATCCGGTGCGCGAGTGGACGAGAACAACTATGCTGTCTGGGCTCTGAAGCGACACGCCACCAAAAGGGAAGCCATTGATGACTTCGACAAGCTTGACGTGATGTTTGCGGCCCTTTGCTACCCGCTCGGTATCTTCGTCAACATTGACGCGAGGGATCATCGCGCCGCCTGTTACTCCGGTAGGTTTCCCGAGCGGCTGCGAACGGTAGCTGTTCGGAGGGATGACACGGTGAAGACAAGCTGGGGTTCCCCCGCAAAGCAAGGATAGCGCGCGTAGCGCATACATCGGTTTGTATGCACCACACGCACGGGCAACCTCTCTGTCACCGCGCCCTATCTGTGGCCTGTTCTGGCTTCTTAACGGTCGCCGACATAAAATGCAATGTCGGCGCCAGCCGCGGCGGCAAGAATAGCGCAGGGCCCGTGGTTCGGCCCTGCGGCTCTTCCGCGGGTGGCGCATACATTGTCTTTTATGTATGCGCCCCACGAACACGGGCAACATCTCAGTCACCGCGTCCAATCCGTGGCCTGTTCCGGCTTCTTAACGGTCGCCGACATAAAATGCGATGTCGGCGCCACCCGCGACGGCAAAAGTAGCGCAGGGGCCGTGGTTCGGCCTTGCGGCTCTTCCAGCGGCACGGGCCTTTTCCGCACCGCGCCCTGTGTGATCCTGGTTTTTCTAACCTTGCCTGAAACGAAATCATCACAACGTTAGCCGCACCGTTAATACCACGGCGCGGTGGAAGAGCCGCAGGGCTGGAGAGCAAGCCCTGCGCTACCACGCGGGCTCATGCCTGATGCCCTTGGCATCTCACGATTTGTTCATGAGCGCTTTTTCAACTGCTTCGGGGTTTCTATCGATCACCGTCAAGTAGGCGCGCACCGCGCTTTCTGGACGCCTGCGCCCTTGCTCCCATTCCTGGAGGGAGCGCGCGCTAACGGCGTAGCGCCTTGAGAATTCCGCTTGCGACAAGCCCAGCTTGGACCGGATCGCTCTCACCCCGACACACCTATTCGCGGATGGCGCAGCCCTGCGATCTGGCAGTTTGGCCTTCCAGTTGTGGATGGCGGGTTACTCCGGTACAATCAGGTGGAGGTGAAAGGCATGGCGACGGAGACGATCACAATTCAGGTAGACCGCGAAGCGGCAAGAGCCTACGAGGCCGCGCCGGCTGCCGATCAGAGGAAGATGGGGGCGCTCCTCAGCCTTTGGTTGAAGGACGTGGCCATGGCGGAACCCGCAGCTTTAAAACAAATGATGACCGATCTCAGCAAAAAGGCCCGCGACCGTGGCCTCACGCCGGAGATACTGGAAAACCTTTTGAAAGAAGCGTAGCTTGCGCTTCGTCTTTGACACCAACGTCCTAATCAGCGCAGCCCTTTCCGACGAATCGACGTCGCGGCGCGCCTTCGACCATGCCTTGGATCGCGGCACAATCCTACTCTCTTTACCTGTCGTGGCAGAACTTAACGAAGTGCTCACCCGGGACAAATTCCGTCCCTACGTCACCGAAGATGAAGCGAGGCAATTTCTCGCCGTGCTTGCCGGGGCATCCCAATGGGTCGAGATTGATGTTCGAATCAGCGATTGTCGCGACCCCAGCGATAACAAGATCCTTGAGCTCGCGGTGAGTGGCCGGGCGACCCACATTATCACCGGAGACGGCGATCTCCTGGCGCTCAACCCTTTTAAGGGAAAGCCGGTCTTAACTCCTGGTGAATTTCTTCGGCAAGTTCGATGAGACATGCGACGGCTTGTTCATGAGCGCTTTTTCCACCGCTTCCGGGTTTCTATCAATCACCGTCAAGTAGGCGCGCACCGCGCTTTCGGGACGCCTGCGCCCTTGCTCCCATTCCCGAAGCGAGCGCGGCCTCAAGGCATAGCGCCGTGAGAATTCCGCTTGCCTGGACTTATCTCGCGAGGCCATTTTGCCGGGGCAGGCGCCGACCGCCGCTACGACGGACTGATTCACGATGGTTGCCCCTTGCCATTCTTTTCGGCGCGGGCATAATAGAGGCATGCGCAAACAGAAGAAACTGCTTTCCTATCAAATCAGTCTGATTCCCGAAAAGTCTGGGGATTACACGGTCCTTGTCGCGACGCTTCCGGGCTGCGTTTCTTACGGAAGCACGATTGAAGAGGCAACCCAGAATGCCCGAGAGGCGATCGAACTTCACCTCCAAAACCTTGCCGCCCATAAGGAACCCATCCCCGAAGATAACGAGACCGTGCCGGTATTCACAACTCTCGTTCAGGTGACACCGACTTATGTCTAAGGAACTTCCCGCTTTGCGCGCACGGGAAGTTGTGCGCGCCTTGGAAAAAGCGGGTTTTTCCCGCTGGCGCCAGAAGGGCAGTCACCTCACGATGTTCCGAGAAGCAGACCGGCGTGCGTTGACGATCCCCATCCACTTTTCCAAGGCTGTTCCGAAAGGCACACTTCGAGCCATCATCAAACAGGCTGGCCTATCCCCAGAGGAATTCCTACGCAACCTGTAGCATGCGCCCAATTACAAAGTAGCGGTTAGCAATCGCGGGTGGCGCATACATTGGTTTGTATGTATGCGCCGATTGATCCGTCGGCTGACGGACTGCGCCCTGGATACCGGGGAGGCCTTTGGGCGGGCCAGGGGTCGCCGACATGAAGGGTCCGGCGCGGCGGATCGGCGCCACCCGCGGTGTTGTTTAGGTTCTTGTTTCAAGCAGGACACCTCCCGCGAGGGGCTAGTGCGTTCCTGTTGTCGAAGCTTGGCGACGAGTTCGGCCAAGGGCCGGCTGGCGCCGACCCTTGTTCTTGGGGGTCTGCGGCTCTTCCTTACATTTACGCTTCCGAATCCGAGGGCAGCTCCCTGTTTTGGAGATTTGCGGTTTTTCCTACTGAAGAACCGCGGACCCCACGAGCGGGGGTCCGCCCTACCCCTCAAATTCGCGATCTCGCTTCCAAGTGCAAACTTGCAATCGTTAACCCGCACCGGCGCGTGGTGAGACACGCAAAACAAAATGTAGCGCAAGGCTCGCTCTCCAGCCTTGCGGCTTTTCCACCGCGTCGTGGTTTTGACGACGCGGATAAGGGAAGGTTTTCAGATTTCCTGGTTCGAGGCGCAGCCAGGCAAATGTAGCGCCGACCTTCAGGTCGGCATTTGTGCGGTGCCATCGCGTGCTGACCCCGCCTTGCGGGGCCAGCGCTACTGCGGCGCGGCAAGCACCCGCGCCGCTGGAAGACCCGCAGGGCCGGAGTGCAGGCCCTGCGCTACCGGCTCGTGCCGTGACCACCGATAAGAGGCTGGGATTGTGGATGCGCGAAGGATGTTCGACCCGTTGCGTGGTCGAATGTGTTGGCTTGGGTGCCCGCCGACCGTAAGTTTCACCTACGGCTAATGATGTTCCTCCCCTCCGGGAGGGTGGAACGGTCTTCGGGCCAATCCCACCCCCAACGGCCTCACCGGTTTTCTCAGATCAAGGTTTTCTTGCGGTGATGTCGGCGCGGATGACATCTATGAAGTTTCGGGCGGATTCGAGGGCCTCCTCTGCTTCGTGACGCGAAACGAATCCTGTGTCGTCATAAAGAGCCACATTCCGCTTTCGACGGAGCCGGTCGAAGAGGGTGAGCAAGCCCGTGTGCTTGGCGTCAATTCGCGCCCTAACGAATTCGATGATGGCGATGTGATGACCGGGTTGGCTTCTTGCCCGGAAGCCGTGGCTGAACATAAATCCCAATGAAGCCCTGAGCATCTCGCTTCGTAGGCTTGTTGCAGGCACGCCTCCTCGTCAAACGCCAGGATTTTATGCGCCGAGGCCAGCTTCCTTTCGGCGCTCGCGAGGAAGCGCTCGATTTGCGCCCAGTCAACCTTGTGCGGCTTGAGCCTTTTCATGTGGAGCGATGAGCAAAACGCGCCTATGGCGCCAGACGCTTTCGAGGAAAGCATCCTTCCGAGTGCGGCGCGACTCGAATTCATTTCGCGATAAAACCGTGTAATTGACTTCCCGCCCAAGTTGCCGCTCAAGCTTCCGCATGGCTTCCGCCAAAGCTTCGCCACGAGGAGTGCCGATCACGAGCACATCGATATCGCTAGCGGCATCCTGCTGGTTTCGCGCGAACGACCCGTAGAGATAGGCTTCCTCGATGCCCTCAGTTGTTTTGATGGATTGTGTAATCAAAGGCACCGCACCAATAGTTTTCGCAACAATGCTGCGGACTTCACCATATAGGGGATAATCCCTGTTGAGCCGAAAGTACTTCTGGCGGCCACTCACTTCCGACCGAAAAAGTCCGTCGCGCTCCAAACGCCGCATTTCTCGCGATAGGTTGGAGGGGTCAATGCTCAGGCGATCCGCCAAGTCTCGCAGGTGGTGGCGGGCCGCAGGGTTGGTGAAGTAATAGGCCAGTAGCCGCTGACGCGCCTTGGAACGCAGGTCAAGCATATGGTCAAATCATACCACAAATGTGGTCATATCAAGGAGCGCTGCAAAGCGCCGACCCCCCAAGGCGGGGCCGGCGTTTGTGCGGCGCCATCGCGTGCTGACCCCGCCTTGCGGGGTCAGCGCTACTGCGGCGCGGCAAGAACCCGCACCGCTGGAAGAGCCGCGGGGCCGGAGTGCGGGCCCTGCGCTACAGCAACCTACCAAATCCACGGTCACGGCGAGATGCCCATGCGCTGCAAGGAAGTGGTAAGAGTCAGGCGCGAAGAATCAAGAGGCCTTGGGCAAATGCGCCAGTGCCTCTTTGATCTTTTCTTCCGGATACTCGTAATCGGAGAGTTCGCCTGCCAAGTATTTCTCGTAAGCCGCCATATCGAAGTGGCCGTGGCCGCTTAAATTGAACAGGATAGTCTTCTCCTTACCTTCCTCCTTTGCCTTCAGGGCTTCTTCAATCACGCAACAGACGGCATGGGAAGTTTCCGGGGCCACGATGATTCCCTCCGCGCGCGCGAAGGTAATGGCGGCCTCGAAGCATTTCAGTTGCAGATAGCTCACCGCCTCGACGACGCCCTCACGGTGCAGCAGGCTGACCAGCGGGGCCATGCCGTGATACCTCAAGCCGCCCGCATGGATGCCCGCCGGAATGAAGTCGTGCCCCAGGGTGTCCATCTTCAGCAGCGGCGTCATCCCACTCTTGTCTCCAAAATCATAGGCATAGACCCCTTTCGTCATGGTTGGGCACGCCGCCGGTTCGACCGCGATGAGCCGTATCTGTTTTCCCGCGGCCTTGAGCGGTACGAAGGGAAACGCCAATCCCGCGAAGTTGCTTCCCCCGCCACAGCAGCCAATCACGATGTCAGGGAAGGCCCCGGCGAGCTTCATTTGGGCGATAGCCTCCTGACCGATGATAGTCTGGTGCAGCAGGACGTGATTGAGGACGCTGCCCAGCGAGTAATTGCTGTCCTTGCGCTGCGCGGCATCTTCAACCGCTTCGCTGATGGCGATGCCCAGGCTGCCGGGGCAGTCGGGATCTTCGGCAAGAACCTGTCTTCCGGCAGCAGTCTGCTCGCTCGGTGAGGGAATGCACTTTGCCCCCCAAACCTCCATCATGGTGCGCCGGTGCGGTTTCTGATAGAAGCTGCATTTGACCATGTAAACCATGCACTCCTGGCCGAAAACATTGCACGCAAACGCCAGGGCGCTTCCCCACTGGCCCGCGCCGGTCTCGGTGCAGATGCGCTTAACGCCCGCGACCTTATTGTAATAGGCCTGAGGGGTCGAGGTGTTCAGCTTATGGCTTCCTGCCGGTGAGACACCTTCATTCTTATAGAAGATTTTCGCTGGAGTTCCCAGGGCCTTCTCAAGCCGCCGCGCCCGGCACAACGGCGTCGGCCGCCAGAGCCGCAGGATGTCGAGCACGGGTTCCGGGATGGGAATAGTTGGGGAAGCGGAAACCTCCTGCTCGATCAACTGCGGGGGGAATATCGCTTCCAGATCGCCCGGTCCGGCAGGCTTTAGCGTCGCGGGATGAAGTGGAGGCGGCAGAGGCGCCGGCAGGTCGGGAACGACGTTATACCAAGTCTTTGGTAGTTCACTTTCCGGCAAAATATATTTGTTTTCTGTCATGAGTTGACTCCAGTGTGATTTCCGGCGAAGGCTCAGATGGCGTGAATCCTCCAAAATTCTGATCGTCTAGCGAGAATCGTCTGCCACAAATCGGGGCAGTTTCGGAAGGTCAGGTTCGCAAGCCAAATCAAAGCTATCCCCGCTTGGCGGCGGCCCCCACGCCGTCAAACCATGCGGTTAAGTTAAGATGCGGAGAATAGCACAAAACGAGCTCAAACGGGTAAAGGTCACCGGCAATTCTGAATTCTGAATTTTGAATTGCCTTCTTCACTCTCCCTACTGCCGCCGAATCGCAGACATGCTGAAGAGCGCATGTACCTGTCCCGATGTTCTTTATCGGGGTGCGCCATCCGGCTGCTTTTTCTATCCCGGCATCTCATCCCCTTCGCGGGGTGGCTTTCCACCGCGACGGCGCATGATCTTTCTATGCCAAACTGCGAAGGTACGGTTCCGAAATCCCGCAAACGTGACCAGGGCGTCGGCGAGAACGTGATCGTATCATGCGCACAACTGATACTCAACGCGGGCACTCCCAAGTGCTCTCCTTGGATTGACCCTAAGCCTGAACTGATATATCATTTAAGAAATGAGCTGGGCTATAGAGTTCTATGAGGACGAAGCACGTAAGCGACCGGTGGAGGAATTCTTCGAGCGCCTTCCCGACGAGCACGTGGGCAAGATTCTCCAGGTTCTCCAGATGCTTGAAGAGTGGGGACCGCGTCTCCCTTTCCCCTATTCGAGTCAGGTCGAGGGGCGTCTCCGCGAGCTGCGAGTTCACTACGGACGCATGCTCTACCGGGTTCTCTATTACGGCGATGCGCGGCGGACCTTTGTTTTGCTGCACGTGTTCGAGAAACGATCTCAGGCGGTCCCGAAGGCCGAGCTTCGGGCGGCAATGAAGCGCATGCTCAAAGATCAGGACAGGAAAGGCAGGAAGCCGTGAAGAAGATGAACCGATATGAGCAATTCAAAGCGCGAGCCTTGCGCAGTCCCAGGGTCCGCAGGGCCTACGAGGACGGTCTGGAGGACCTGCGCATCGCGGTCAGCCTAGCGGAACTACGGGAACAGCGGGGCATGACGCAAACACAACTCGCCGCGAAAATCCACACCAGCGCAGCCGTGATTTCGCGACTGGAGCGGGGTCACAATGTGGAGTTTAAGACGTTGAAGAAGGTGGCCGCAGCGCTGGAGGCTCGGCTTACGGTTGAGCCGCTGGCTCCCTGACAACCGGGCGGCGGGTAGAATCGTTTTGTAGTGTACCTGTCCCGCCAAGTATGGACCTGTCCCCCCTTGCCTGCTCAACTGCATGCACAATAACTTGGTGAAACGCAGACTCGTCAAGCAGCCTGGGGATTGGCCGTGGCCCCGCCAAAGCCTCGTTCGGGAAGCTCAAAAGTCCAGCAAAAGCCGCGGACCCATAGAAGAGGTCTGGCCTGCGCACTCCTGGGTTCGTCCGGCGGGCTGCAAGTCTCGGAATCCCTCAGCAGAGTCGGCGTCGGATCAGCCGGGGCAACAACATCAGGGACTCTAACCTTCCAGCGCCTTCTTGCAGTATTCGTAGCACTTCTTAACTTCCGCGATGGTGTCCAAGCTCTTGTCCTCGCCATATTCATACTCGATATTGGCGGGGATTTTCCATTGGTTGTCGCGCAGCAGGCGGAGAACCTGCACAATGGGCGTGTCGCCCTGGCCAAAGGGCAGATTAGCGCCGTGGTTCTTCTTGCGGTCCTTGATGTGCAGGGTGACGATCTTCTGGTGGTGCTCGCGAATATAGGCAACGGGATCACCGCCGGCGGCCACGAAGTGGCCGATGTCCAGGTTGACGCCAATGTATGCCGAGGCGCCCTTCATGGCCCGCGCAAAGGTTTCCGGGGTGGAGAACTCGTCAGGGTTCGAGGTATTGTCGTGACCGTGGAAGCCCACCATGATCTTGTATTTTTGGGCGTACTTGTCAACGCGGGGCGCAACGCTGACATTCGATGACGATGTGATGTACTTGACGCCCAGCGCCTGCGCCGCCCGGAAACCACTCTCGATCTCCTGGTCCGTAACCCCTTTGCGAAAGGCATAGGTGAAAGCATAAAGTTTCACACCGGCGTTATCGAACTTGGTGCGGACCTCGTGAAAATGGCTGAGAGGTGCGGTAAGCCACCACTTCCTGAGTTCTTCTCCCTCCAGCTTGGGTGCGACGTGCCCATCAAACAGCTCGCATTCGCCCAAACCCACGGTTTTGAAAGCTTCTATACACGCATCCAGATCGAGGTCGCGGAAAGAATAACTTTGCGCGCCGATCTGAACGCCGCGAATGACCGAGTTAATGTATTCAGCGGTCCAACCGTTCCGGCTGACCGCCCATAAACCCGCAGACCCTGCAACCAGAAGCTTGCCGGCATCTCGACGTGAAATTAGACCCATAGATCCTCCTTGAAGTCTTATAAGCATTTTGCGGGGCTAGTATAGGAGTATCGGCAGCTTCCTGCAACTCCCTGTGGGTGTGTACCGGGATTCTCTTCGTTGCGCCAGATTTTCATGAAGCCGATCAGCGGGACCGAGGGCGCGGGTCACGCGCAGGATTGTTTGTTGACGAGGTGGCAGAGAAGTGTTAATCATGGTGCGGGTCGCTGCCAGCCCCGTTTGAGCTGGCGCTCAATCCTTCGGTAAGGAGTTAATCCGTGAAATCGCACGCGGCTCGCAATTATGTTTTGGCTTTTTTGCTTTGCGCATTTTCTTTGCTGGTGACGAACGCCGGTGCGCAGTCTCCAGATTCGTGGCCTCCTCAAGCCGCGCAGTACCGATTCCACATGATAGGAAACGCCCACGTTGACGCTCCCTGGCTCTGGCCGTGGCCGGAAGCCATGTCCGTAGTCCACAGCACGTTTCGATCCGCGCTCGACCGCATGAACGAATACCCGGATTTCACTTTCACCGCCAGTTCCGCCCAGTTCTATGAGTGGGTCGCGGCAACCGACCCGACAATGATGGAGGAGATTCGCAAACGGGTAGCGGAAGGACGGTGGGATGTGGTTGGAGGCTGGTGGATCGAGCCGGATGTGAATGTCCCGAACGGGGAGTCGCTGGTCCGCCAGGGTCTCTACAGCCAGAGACTGTTCCAGCAGTTATTCGGACGCGCCGCGCAAATCGGCTACAACCCCGACTCGTTCGGCCATCCCGGGACATTACCGCAGATTCTCAAGCTCCAGGGCCTGCACGGCTATGTTTTCATGCGTCCGCAAGCCCATGAGAAGAAACTCCCAGCGGACCTATTCTGGTGGGAAGGCACTGATGGGACGCGAGTCCTTACCTATCGCATCCCGTACAGTTATGGGTTCTCGGAAAATCTACACGACAGGTTGCGCGACTTCATTTTGAACCTGCAAGAGCCAACCAAGAGCCTGATGGTCTTTTACGGCGCGGGTGATCACGGCGGCGGGCCGGCCAAGGAGAACATCCAATCCCTCCTCGACATGCAGAAGCAAACCGGTGCACCGACAATTCTTTTCAGCACCCCGGACCACTACTTCGATGAGGTCAGCAAGCTCGACAATCTCCCGGTGGTGGCCGATGATTTGCAGCATCACTCGGTGGGCTGCTACACGGCAATGTCGGAAATCAAGAAGGACAACCGGACCACGGAGGCAGCGCTGGCTACGGGAGAGAAAATGGCGGTGCTGGCTTCGGCGCTGGCGGGGTTTGATTATCCCCAGGTTGACTTCACCGCGGCCTGGAAAAAGGTTCTGTTCATGCAGTTCCACGACAGCATGGCGGGGACAGCGCTTCCTGAACATTACCAGGTAGCGCGAGCAGCTCACGGGTATGCGCTGGAAGTGGCGAATCAAGCCATCAACCTTGCTGCGCAGAAGATTGCCTGGCAGATTCCTACCCAGGACCCGGACTCGGAATACCTGGTGGTCTTCAATCCTCACGCCTGGGATGCAAGGCTGAATGTCGAATACGACTTGGGCTGGGAGTTTGACTACAGGACAGGGCCACAGGGCAATTCCCGGCTGGAAGATGAGCACGGCAACAGTGTGCCCCACCAATGGACGCAGGCTTCGACCGTCGTTGACGACAGGGTTAAGCTGGTCTTCCGCGCCCCGCTGCCGGCTTTTGGCTACCGGCAATTTCGTTTGCGAAGGGCCGAGTCGGCCCCGCCACCGGTGTCTGCCGTACACGCCACGGAAAGAGAAGTGGAGAACGAACATCTTCGTGTCACCTTCGCGGACGACGGGACACTATCGATAGTTGACAAAGATAGCGGAGCCGAAGTTTTTCGGGGCGGCAAAGGAGGGGCGCGCGCCGTCGTGCTGGACGATCCCAGCGACACGTGGAGCCATGATGTCCGCGCCTACACGAAGGAAGTGGGGGCGTTTGGCAGCGCCCGTTTCCGAGTGCTCGAGAATGGCCCGTTGCGCGCCACGGTACGCGTGCGGACGAGCTACCGAGCCTCCTCGCTTCAGACTGACTGGATGCTCTACGCCGGCGCCCGCACGCTGGAGGCGCGCGTGACTCTCGATTGGCACGAGCACCTTAAAATACTCAAGTTCTCTTTCCCGGTGGAGGTGCAGAATCCCCGGCCCACTTACGAAATCGCCTACGGGTACAAAGTGCGCCAGGCTAACGGGAACGAGGATCCGGGGCAGCGCTGGATCGACCTTTCAGGCCAGCGCGCGGGAGGCGAGTATGGGCTCGCCGTCATCAACGACGCCAAGTACGGCTACAGCGTGCAAGATAACGATCTGCGAATCTCGATCGCGCGCAGCGCCGTGTACGCGCAACACCAACCTCGCAAGCTGGATCCCAACGGCGAATACCTCTGGCAGGACCAGGGCGAGCAGACCTTCCGCATGTTACTGGCGCCTCATTCCGGCGCCTGGCAGGATGCGAGCATCGTGCGATGGGCGGAGGAATTCACCGCGCCCGTTCCGGTCGTCTACCAGGGAATCCATCCGGGGAATCGACCGCTCTCAGCTTCCTTCCTTTCTGTGGACGCGCCCGACGTGGTGGTCTCGGTCGTGAAGAAAGCGGAAGAGGGCGACGCCCTCATCATCCGTTGCTACGAGACTGCGGGTCGGCCAACCAAGGCGTCGCTGGACCTGGGGTTAGTGAAGCGTCGCTGGACCGGGAACTTCCACCCTTTGGAAATCAAGACGCTGCGCGTGCCTCTGGCGGGAGGAGAAATCCGCGAAGTCAACCTGCTGGAACGGTGATTGCCGATTGTCGATTGCCGATTGTCGATTGAAAAGGCGCGGTGGCGACGATTGCTGGCGGGTGTTTGCCGATTGCCGATCGACAACGAAGCAATTCGCCACACCGCTTTCCAATCGACAAGCGACAATCCCACCATGACCGCCGATGCATGATGGCCGATTCACGCAGCGCTTTTTCAATCGACAATCGACAATCGGCAATCGGCAATTGCAGCTATCCTCGGCCAACTCGGTTAAAATAGACCCTATCGGCTTGAAACTTTCGTGTTCAAACCGTGAGAAGGCCTATGCCTCTCGAGCTGCACCAGCTTCAGAAACTCGATGACTACCGGTGGCTCGTGCCGCAAGGAACCAAGCCCGGCATGCTCACCGATGCGCTCATTTACACCGACGAGCGCCTGCTGAAGGACTTGCTCAAAGACCTCTCCCTCGAGCAGGCGATTAACGTGGCAATGCTTCCGGGGATTGTGGGCCGCTCGCTGGCCATGCCGGACATCCACCAAGGGTACGGATTTCCAATCGGCGGCGTTGCGGCTACCCTGCCGGAAGAGGGCGGCGTGATCTCACCGGGTGGCGTGGGATTTGATATCAACTGTGGCGTGCGGCTGCTTGCCAGTACGCTGACGCTCGACGAGGTTCGGCCGAAGATCAAGGAGCTGGTGAACCAGCTCTTCCGCGACATTCCCTCGGGCGTAGGCCAAAGCGGGAATATCCGGCTCTCTTACCAGGAGCTCGACAGGTTGCTCAAGGACGGCGCCGCTTGGATGGTCGAGCACAGTTACGGCAGGCCGGAAGACCTGGACACTTGCGAGGAGAATGGCGCCATCGACGACGCCGACCCCACAGCGGTCAGTGACCGGGCGAAAAAGCGCGGGCTGCCGCAAGTGGGAACGCTCGGTTCGGGGAACCATTTTGTGGAAGTTCAGTATGTGGAGCACATCTTCGACCCGGCGGTCGCTCAGACGTTGGGGCTTTACCAAAACGAAATCCTGATCATGATCCATTCCGGCTCACGCGGCCTGGGTCACCAGGTTTGCACCGATTACCTTCGCGATATGGATGCGGATATGCGCCGCTATGGCATCGAGCTGCCCGACCGGCAACTGGCGTGTGTTCCAGTACACTCGAAGGAGGGGCAGGAATACCTTGCGGCGATGCGGGCCTCGGCGAACTTTGCCTGGGCCAACCGCCAGGGCATCACCCACTTTGCGCGCCTGGCGTTCCAGCGTATCTTCGGCCAGCAGGAAGAACTGCGGGTTGTGTACGACGTCTGCCACAACATCGCGAAACTGGAACGCCATCAGGTGAACGGGCGGGAACGCGAAGTGATGGTCCACCGCAAAGGGGCCACGCGGGCGTTTCCCGCGGGGCGGCCGGAAGTGCCGGACGTCTACAAGTCCTGCGGCCAGCCGGTGCTCATACCCGGCTCCATGGGGACGGCATCCTACGTTCTGGTGGGCGCCGAGGGAGCGATGAAGGAGACCTTCGGCACCACCTGCCATGGGGCGGGCCGCGTGATGAGCCGCACGGCGGCGAAGAAATCCCCCTTCGCGCAAGACGCCCGGCAGAGGCTGGAAGAACAGGGCATCATAGTGCGAGCCGAGACCCGCGACGGCATCAGGGAGGAAATCCCCGAAGCCTATAAAGACGTGGACGTGGTTATTGACGTGGTCCACAACGCAGGATTGGCCAAGCGAGTGGCGAGACTGAAGCCCATTGGGGTGATCAAAGGATGATTGCCTGCTGCTGAGCCAGGATGGCCGGAGACCGCTATCCGTGATGTCAGAAACGGAGCGCATCGCAAAGTGGGTGTGCTCTCTCCCAAGGGGAGAGGGTGGCCCGCGGCGGCGCTTTCACCAGCCGTCGCGGGCCGGGTGAGGGGTTAGTTGCGGGGCGAGGACGGACCAGACAGGCTCGGCCCAGGCTGCTCAACGGAAACGAGTAATGCGTCGAGTTTGGGGAGAGGAGCATCTACGATATGAGAGTCATTCAGGTGCCAATGGACGAGGAACTCCTCAACGCGGTGAACGAGCGGGCGAAATCACGGCGTTCAACACGTGCAGCCCTTATTCGCGCGGCCTGCGAGGAGTACTTGCACAGGCTTGACCAACAAGCGCTCGACAGGAAGTACGTGGAAGGATACCGGCGCAAACCCGAAAGTCCCTCGGTTGGAAAGCTAGGCGAAAAAATGGCTGGGGAGGTCTGGCCCAAGGAGGCTTGGGATGAGGCGTGGTGAGATATGGTGGGCTCAATTCGCCGGCCCCGCTGCCCGCCGGCCCGTCCTTCTTCTCACCCGGAACGCGGCCTACGCTGTGCGAACCTCGGTTACCGTCGCTCCCCTGACGACAACCATCCGGGATATTCCGGTTGAGGTCTGCCTCGGGTCTGAGCATGGCCTGCCGCGAGAGTGCGTGGTTAACCTCGACGAGGTTCAGACCATCCGAAAAGAACGACTCATCCGCGTTTTGACCACACTCTCCCCCGAAGTCATGCTGCAAGTGGATCAAGCCCTGAAATTTGCGCTCGGCCTGCATTAAACAGGCGTTGACCAGCCTGCGCCCATTCCTTCACCTGCTGCGCGAAGTATTTGTGAAGGCCGCCCGGCTCGATAAGCGCGAGTTGTTCCTCAATGAAAAGGAAGGGGGGCGACCCAACGGATCGCCCCTGACCCAGGTTGTGCTGACGCAGTCCTGAAGGACTCTACTTTTCCGATCCTCCGCCGAGCTGTTGAGCCAAATAATTCTGCAAGCCGAGCTGCTCGATGAGACCGAGCTGTTCCTCGAAGAAATCGACGTGGCCTTCTTCCTCGGTGAGAATTTCCTTGAGGAAATCGGCCGTGCCGTTGTCACCCGCCTTGCGACATGTGGTGATGCTCTCGTTGTAATCATTCACCGCGCCCTGCTCCAGGGCCAAGTCGTTCTCAAGCTGCTGTTTCACGTCCTTCCCGATATTGAGTTTGGGCAGCTCGCTCAGGCTCGGCATTCCCTCAAGAAAGAGGATGCGCTCGACGAGCTTCTCAGCGTGCCCCATCTCATTGATGGATAATTTCTTGATGTGCTTGCTCAGCCGCTCGTAACCCCAGTTCTCGCACATTTCGTTGTGCAAGAAGTATTGGCTGATGGCCCCCAATTCTTCCTTCAGCATCTCCTGCAAAACCTTTAAGACTTCCGATTTTCCTTTCATACGTCTCCTCTCCTCGATAGATTAGTGCCGTCCTTATCCTATAAAGATTACCACAGGTGCCGCCCAAAAAACTCTGGATGCGGCAATACCGCCCGCGAACCGGAGACGAAGCAAGACCCCTCAGGACCCGGTCGAATGGTGCGAGTTCTCATCCTTCTCGCGGACATGGGCCAGCAGCTTGCGCACACTGTTGGCAAGCTGCGCGACTTCGCCTTCCCCTTCCACGTCAAACTCAATAGCGTAATTTCCCGCCGCCGCGCGATCGACTGCGGCCTTGAGAGCCACCAGCGGCTTCACCACCGTGCGCGGCAAGACAAAGCTTACCCAGACGCTCAAGAGGATCGTCAAAGCGGAGACAATGCACAGCACCCACTCCGCCCGCCGGACCAAGAGACGCGCCCTGTCATGATCCCGCTCGACTCGCCTCCAGCTTCGCGTCTCCAGGTCGGTTGATTCCTGCACAATCGCGTCGCTGGACGTACGCAGGTCGGCGGAGATCTGGTGGAAAGCTGGGTCCTCGGCCTCCAGCGTGGTTGCCACCTGCGCGTCAAGTGAGCCCACGTGGTTGTGCAGTTCTTCCACCAGCTTGGCGCGGTTGGCGTGGCTCGCGCCCTTCAGAAGCTCATTCAGGTCTCGGGTGTAGGCCCGAACCACCTCACGGAGGTGCTCGGCAGGGGCCTCCGTGACTTCCCCCCGGCGCGCCACGGCGTCCGCCATGCGCCGCTGATAGAATTGAGCCTGCGACTGGATATATTCGAGGGTGCTGCGCTCTTCTGGCTGCAACTGGCGGCACGTATCGACAATCTGCTGCATCCTGGACAGCGCCTGGCGATTCGATTCCAGTTCCGCCGGGTCATAGACGAGGAAGTAATTCCGTTCCATCCTGCGAGCCTCCAGCATTTCCAGGGAGATTCGTTCCGCCAGCGTGGCCATGGGCGTATCCACACTGACGATGCGATCCACAATCGAACCCATCGCGAAAAGGTAGTAAACCGCCAGAAGAATGACCGGGACCAGAATCAAGCGTACCAGCGCCAGGCTGTAAGCCACCCGGCGGCGTAAGGAAGTGCCGCGTGCAAAAACCTTGAACGGTTTCCGGACTGCCCAGCTTATTCTCGGTTCTACGGCCATATGTCAGGGCACGCCAAAGCGTTTCGTCTTCAACTCGATTTAACTATATTGAGTGAAATATTACTCCAAAATTGAATTCACGGGCGTAATTTCTCTTGACCGTGGGAAAGAAAGTGCATGGGACCGACTGCTGGTGGAAAAGGGATCGAAGATGGAACTTTCGGGCCCAGCGACACGTATTGCACATTGGAGATGACCCCAACACGGGAGGCCAAACCATGTTCTGCCCACAGTGTGGAAGAGAGTATGTCGAGCGAGTCAACTTCTGTTGCCAATGCGGGGCGGCGTTGTTCACGCCTCCCACGTCCCGAAAACCTCTCCAGCGCTCGCGGGTCAACCGGAAGATAGCAGGCGTGTGTGCGGGGTTCGCAGTATACCTGGAGCTGGACCCCACCCTGGTTCGGATTTTGTGGGTCATGCTGGTGATCTTCGGCGGCTGTGGCCTGCTTGGCTACATCGTTGCCTGGATCATTATGCCCGAGGAGCCGCTCTCGCAGGTCAGCCCTGCCTCAGCGTCGGGGGTTTCCCCGCAAGCTGCGCCCAACCGTTAGCATCCCACCTCCGAGGCCTGCTTCAGAAGTCCATTGGTCAGACTCCCCTCCTCACGTGAGGAGGGGGCGAGGGGGTGGTGCTGACCCAGGTCATCCCCTGATCGCCCCAATTGCAGCGTGAATTATGAACGGGGCAGCAAACGTGGTTGTACCTTGCGCCATGTATCGTGCGATCCTGAGTCCGGCGCCACACAGGATACCGCCCATACTCTCGAACGGTCTCCTACATGCGATCAAATTCTCCACGGGCGCGCGCGCCTGAACGTTGTGGACCGGATTGAACACAAATCCAAACAGAAATTGTTTTTGCGGGTTTCCGCCGTCAACGGTAAGCTGTTCTCTATGGATTCCTTTTTGCCGACTTTGACTGTCGACTGTCGACTGTCGACTGTTGACTGCAGTTCCACTCGCCCTCGAGTTTGGATTCAAAAGCACCTTGCGCGGCTTCTCGCCATTTTCGTGGTTGCGTTCTTGTGCCTGGCCATGCCTGCGCCGCTCGTCTCTGCTCCGAGTGGGCGTTCGAAGCAGCAGGCCTCCCCGGCGCTCGACGCGCGCCTCGATGAAATCCTTCGCTCCAGTGATGCCTCCCGCGGCTTTTGGGGCATCGAGGTGGGGGAGCTTCCGAGCGGAAGAATTCTCTTCAGCCGTGACGCGCAACACCTTTTCCACCCTGCCTCAAATATGAAGTTGTTTACCACGGCGGCGGCGCTCGAAAAGCTCGGCCCGGGTTTCGTTTTCCGCACCACAGTGGAAAGCGAATCCGGACCGGATGCTCAGGGACGCGTGAAAAACCTTTACCTGGTTGGGAAAGGAGATCCCAGTTTTTGCGAAGACGTTTTGCCGGCTCTTCTGAAATCGGGTGAGGCGAAAAACCATCCTTGCCCGACCCTCCAGAAACTGGCGGAGCAGATAAGGGCACACGGAGTGCTTGAAATCACCGGGGCTCTGGTAGCGGACGACAGTTATTTCCTTTGGGAGCCCTACATCCACGGATGGACTGCTGAGGACCTGTTATGGGGCTATGGGGCGACGGTCTCAGCTCTGGCCTTGAATGCCAACGCTCTGCAACTCCGAATCAAGCCGGGATTGAAGGTCGGCGACCGCGCGCAGATTCGGCTTGAGCCTCTGACGGACTATTACCAGGTCAATAACAGTCTGGAAACCAGCGGGGCGGGAACCGAGAGGCGCTTGTGGGTCGAACGCGGGCTGGATTCCATGCGACTAGACGTTTGGGGGCAGATCCCCCTCGACGCCGGTGAGACTACCGAACGGGTGGCGATCGCTCGTCCGCCGCAGTTGGTGGGCGAACTTTTCCGCCAGGCGCTCGAAGACGCCGGCATTGTGGTTCGAGGCGGTGTCGAGGTCCACTATGTCACACGCTTGGAGGCAGCAATAGCCACTCATCCTCCTCTCCAACTTTCTCCGCGCCTGGTCTTGGCAGAGCATGACTCCCAGCCACTCCGGGAGATCGTGAAGGCGACCAACAAGGAAAGCCAGAACCTTTTTGCGGAAATGCTTTTGCGCACACTCGGGCGCGAGGTGAAGCATCGTGGCGGCCTCGAGGACGGCTTGGAAGTACTCAGCGAATTTGCGCAGCAAGTTGGCGCAGCGCGGGGCGAGACGGTGTTTGCAGACGGCTCGGGGCTCTCGCGAGATGATTTGGTTGCACCAGACACGTTCGTAAAGCTGCTGATTCACATGGCGCGTGGGCAGGCTTTCGACATATTCCTGGATACCCTGCCGGTGGCCGGTGTGGACGGGACATTGGCTGGCCGCTTCAAAGGGACCCGGCTCGAGGGAAGAATCCACGCCAAGACTGGGACGCTCGAGCAGGTGAACGCCCTTTCCGGGTATATGGATCTGCCCTCTGGAAAGAGGCTTGTCTTCTCCATCATTGGGAATAGTCACCCCCTCAAGGAGCAACAGGGGGCAGCCACCCTCGACCAAATTGCCTTGGCCGTTTATGATTGGTTTGCACGGCGGAAAAAATAGGAAGACCTAACCGACTGATGGCCAGCGGGCTTTCAGCGGTAAGCTTCCTTGCGATGGAGGACTCGGATGATATGGACGGTATCCGGCTCCTCGGTAAAGCGGACGCGATAGTCACCCACGCGCAGGCGAAGCTCGATCGTCTCTCCCTGCAGGCGCTTAATGTCCCCCACACCCGTCCGCGCGAACCTGTGCAAGGCGGCGAAAATGCGCATGGCCATGTTTTGGTCCAGGCGGCGGACGTCCGCACGGGCCTGTTGGGAGAAGACGATTCTCTTCACGTGGGCTCTTTGGAATGCTCGAGATCGTTGACGGTCAGGCCGAAGTCAGCCAAGACTTCGTCAAAGGGAATCCCCGGGTGAAGCTGGAGCCATTCCTTGGCTTCGGCCACCGCACGGCGTTCCTCGTCAGTCTCGGGTTCGTCGTCAAGGGGCGCGTTGCTGATGGCGCGGGAAACGGGATCGAGCATAGCCTTGAGAAGGCCTGCGACGACGGCTAGTTGAGCGGGCGGCAGACGGTCGATCAACTCATGCGCCTGCTGCCTTTCGTTGGTCAGATCGGGCGACATCCAGGATCTCCTCGTCTTCATACAGTATCTTACCGTATTTGACGACTCAGTTAGAAGCCTGTTTTTGAAGATCACTTTGCCCTTGACAGGCTTTTGGCGCGGGTCGCAGATTAACGGAGATGAAAGTTGTAACGATCTTCGGAAGTTCACTTCCCGGCGAGGCGAGCCGCGCTTACGCCGAAGCGCGGCAATTGGGAAAGCTGTTGGCAGAGGCCGGGTTCGCCATCTGCAATGGCGGATACAGGGGATTAATGGAAGCCTCAGCGCGCGGGGCTCGAGAGGCAGGCGGGCACACCATCGGCGTCACGTGCGAGATTTGGTCTGGCAAGGCGAATCAGTGGATTGTAGAAGAGGTGCGCACAAGGTCGTTCTCGGAACGCATCATGACGCTGCTGGAGCGCGGGGACGCCTACGTTGTCCTCCCGGGGGGAACGGGAACACTGGCAGAATTGGCGCTGGCGTGGGAGATGATGAACAAGGCCAGCCTGTCGAGGACTGTGGGCGGAAGCAAGCCCCTGCTGGTGATGTCGCCCTACTGGCAGCCGGTCATCAATTGCCTTGAACAGGAAGGGCAACTCAACTCAACCCTCCGGGAATGGAGGTCACCGGCGATGGAAATCGTCACGCTGGTAACAGATGTGGAACAAGCGGTCGAATACTTGAAGAAGAACCGCCAACACGTCTCATTCTGAAGCCAACATCACGGCGATCAGGGGACGGCAAGCCGTCCCCCTACAAGCCGTAGGGGTAGGGCTTGCCCTACCCCCCGAGCCTGCGAATTCGATTTGAATAGCATGGTTGATAAAAACACAATCCCGGCGATTGTGCCCATGAGCGTGCGGCTTTGGCGTGGCATCAGGAAAGCCGCGCTATCCGTATTGTTCGCCGCCATTATGGTGATTCCTGGAGTCAGGCGGCTGCGTCGGAAAATCTGGGAATGGTCGGCGGTTCGAATCCTGGTGGCGGCGGTGGGGTGCTTGCTGGGCTGGCGATACAAGCATGCAAACGGCGGGATAGTGGATTTGGTTGTGGGCGTCGCGCTGATGGCTTTCGGCCTGCTGGTTCGCGCCAAGCCAGAAGCAAAGTCGGTAGACGCTCAGGCTCGCGAGCTCGACGCCCTCGTGGTCTTGAACGGGGGGGCGTTCATCCCCGCAGGAAATGAACGGCCCTCTCGCCTTGTCCGCATTTTCGTGAATCCCGACCGGCTATTTGTGGTTGACGAACAGGGGCACACTCTGGAGGAGATCCCACTAGTCCGGGTGCGCGAGTTGGCTGTGCTCTCAGTTCCCGTCTCAGAAGAGCCGGAACCTGAAGCACAAACCTGGGACCTTGCGATTACCTGGGAATCAAAAGACATGCGGACAGCCCGGTTCCGCTATGACGGCTTCTTCGCTGAGCACCTGGCTCGCGTCGCGGAAACCACAGTGCGAAATGTGCTGCGCAGAGAATTGCCGGTACTTAGGGAATAGGGAATAACGCTGAACGGTAAGGGGTAAGGACAGAGGGAAAAGGGTAAAGGGTAAAGGATAAAGGGTAAAGGATAAAGGGTGAGCGATAATAGGGAAAAACGTCACATAGCCTTTAACCTTTAACCTTCACACTTTACCCCTGTTCCCTATTCCCTGTTCCCTATCATGGTGTCGCCGGCGAGTCCCCAGAAATCGTTGGCGTAGTAGGACGAAAGCACATTCCCAAACAGATGGCAGATGCCATGGCAGTCGGGTATGTCCCCGTAGAGTTTCCGGCCTCGCGCGAAGACCTTCTTGAATGATCCTTCGCGCAGCAGATTCCCACCGATCTTCCTCAGCGGCTCGCAGGGGTAGAAAACATCGCCGTTGGGGTAGACGCGCGGAAACATGGTGGGGAAGCACTGGAAATCGCCGAACTCGAGCAGAGTACGAATGAGCTTGGGCGTGCCGTTGATGGGTTGAGCGCGCTCGCGGCGGCGCTGGACAATCTTCTCGACCAGGGCATGGTAGCAGGGGTTCTGCCGCAGGCGAAGATTGGGCAACTTCTCGTCCAGCGCGGTCTGGGTGGCGAAGACAAATCCCTGCTCGCCGCAAAAGTCCATGATGCGCTCGACCTCATCGATGTTCCATTCTTCGATGACCATGCTGATGGTGATGTCCGTCGGCCTGGGGAAGCGCGCTTTGGCCAGTCGCAAGTTCTCCAGCACCTTGCCGAGGACAGCAGGTTTGGACATGGGCTTGGTCGAATCCGCAGTCAAAGAATCCAGGCTGACAATCAGGCCGTGCAAGGAGTCGAATAACCCCTGCCGCTCGTGCAGGAGCGTGCCGTTGGTGATCAGCAACACGGAGCGAAACTTCAAGTCATTCCGCGCCGCGCGGGCCAGTTCCTCAATATCGTTACGCAACGTAGGCTCCCCGCCCGTGAAGAGGATCGAATCGGTTTCCTTGCGCATGATTCGAAGCAACCTAATGGTCTCGGCGGTCGGCAGTTCCTGGCTGAAGACGTCCGGCTCCTTTTGGGTGCAGTGGGTGCAGGCCAGATTGCATTTGTGCGTGACGTAGAGCACTGCGGCATAAGGCGCCACAACGTTGGTGCGTCGAATCTCACGGCGATAAAGGTTCTGGAAATAATGCTTGAAGTTCTTCAGCACAAACGGATAGCGTTGCAGCAATCCCCTCAGCAGCGTCAGCCCTTTTTCTTCCACACGCGCCTCGCCCATTGACGAGAAGCGTACACGAAGGCGCGGAGCCGCAGCAAGGATTTTGAAGCCAATGAGGTGGAAGTGGGGTCTAATTGCCTCCTGGCAGCCCTCAAGTGATTGCCGTCATTTCGGCACAAGCGCGCATCAGGGGACGGTCATTCCGGCACAGGCGGGCATCAAGGCACGGTCATTCCCGCGAAAGCGGGAATCCAGGTGTTGGGTGGACTCCTCCCGCTCGCGGTACAAGAGACTATTCGACGCTCGGGAGGTTAGCAGGTGGCCCTGCCAGATATGGTTTAAGTCTGGCCCGCCGAACCATCTGCTCCACTCCCTCGGACATGTTGATTGGAATTAGATTTATACCAGGATGTTGCAAGGGGAAAACCCTAAAGATTTCATCTGCAAATGCCTGACCTACCGTATCAAGACCGCTAAAATCGAACACTACAGTCTCGAACAGTTCAACTCTTGCGAGGAGCCGCTTAGCCTGTGACCGCGAGATGAGTTTGTCGTTTCCATACTGTGTCAGTTTCACCGGAACGACTGTTTTGGTGAATCCATAGTCTTCGCCTGAACTGTACTGGTTAAATATCTCGGTGCAAGTACGTGAGGTATGATTGCTGAGCCTCATGAATACGGCAGTTCCTGTTCCATCTTTAGTTTCAAGGAGCCAGTCTTCAGTATCACCTGCCTTATGGGTAAAAATACAATCTCCGGAGTGTATATTGAATGAATCAAACATACGAGAGGCGAAGAAAATACCCTCTCCCGTGTGGTGGTTCGGGTCTGTTGTGAGTTTTCCTTTTGCCAACTCCAAGAGCGCGTGGCGCTCGTCCAAAAGATTCAAGGCCTCCTGAATCTTCCTAAAAATCCCTATTCCTCGGTCTATGATGACGATTTCTGAAAACATAGCTGTTTTAGATATTCTAACGATAATAACAGGCGATCCAGAGTGATCCTTCGCGTTATTGAACATCTCTGTGAAACCATATTGCCAAATGTCCGACACGTTTTCTGGCTGCTGGCCGAGCACGGGCTTTATATCATTGGACCAGGCCACGTCTTCAGCTAAATCTGGGGTTACTTGGTAGATGTGATCCCATCGGATTAAGGGAGCAAGTTTATAAGAGTGGTTTCTTGTGGCCCCAGAATTATCCAGTGCTTTTCCTGAAGTAAGCTTGTGTAAATGCTTGTTGACCGCTTGCCGTGTGATCTTAAAGTGGTCTGCTGTGACCTTACTTATGTCATTTGGATGTTCCCCAACGTTCTCAATAATATAGCGTCTAATCTCCTCACCACGAGCCCGAATCCTCACCATTGGAAACCTCTCAATAGGACTTTGTCAACTTTATGATTGATATTGTCAACCTTAAAGAATATCATTGTCAACCTCGGGGGATGCTTTGTCAACTTTTTTGTTTTTGCAAAGGAAATAAAAGGGTTACGCTTCTTACCTTGAGGCATCCGGGAGGGCGAGGGTCGGAGGCAAGCGCCAAGATGGCAGGCACGATGCGGTTCTTGACGGGCCGATCGAGGCGTTTCAGTTCGCGCTCGGCCTGCGAGGTAATGCTGACCTTAAACATCAATTTCGCCCGCCGCGCGCAATTCCCTCACAACATCTTCGAACGGCCGACGGGGCTGGCCTTTGCTCTCACGGGCTGCGCGGCCCATCTCTAAGTCTTCCATCATTTCTTCATACTCTTCGATAGGGAGAATCACGGCAGTCTTGCGCCCCTCAGCATCGGTGACGAATTGAAGATTCTCCAGCACCGCTCGTTCTGCAAATCAAGTGCATCACGGGCCGGGCGCAGACAAACAGGACCAATGTCTTCGCCACCCGCGGGCTGGCTTTGGACAAGGGCCAAGGGGCGCTGGAAACGCCCCGCGGTCCTGGTTGTTGTATCGCAGACATCACAACATGATATCTGCCGCAGCCAGCTTACACGTCCGGTTCGACGAGGGGGGAGGCAATCGTGCTTTGGCATCGATCCTCTCCTCCTCCGCCGGCCATGCTTAGGGCTTCCAAACGAAGCCGTGATTGACGCCATTCGCGTCAACGTACCAGCCGGTGACCTCCCCATTAAGGTTGTTGGTCGACGGGCGCGTACCCTGGTAAACGCCGGTTCCGGCGCCCGCTGCGTCGAAATTGGCGAAGGAGCCATCGCGGAAGCGCTCGAAGCCGTGCATCACAGTGTACTCGTCATTGAATTCTCCCGTGACTTCTCCGAACAGATTGATCGCAAAAGCGGCGGTGCCTTCGCCTGGAGCTATGCTCGCCGATGGATCTTGGTAGGTGGCAAACGAGCCATCCGGGCGGCGCACGAAGACGTGAGCTACGCCGTTCGAGTCCAAGGAGTATCCCGTGATCACGCCCTCCGGGTTGATGCTCGCCGCGATGGTGCCCAGCCCGCCGCCGGTGGCCGCATCAGGCGCGTCGATAACCGTGATGTTGCCATCCGGCGCGCGCACGAAGCCGTGGTAAGTGTCGGCTGCGTCCACAAAGAGGCCAGTGACCATGCCCTTTGCGTTGAGGCAGGTTTCCTCGCAAGGGTAGGTGAAAACCGACCCAGACGGATCGAACGAACTGAATTTGTTTTGGCGCGACCGGACAAACCCGTGGTTCACACCGTCTCCGTCGATGTAGCTTCCAGCCGTCGTTCCTTCCAGGTTGATGTTAGTTGCCAAAGTGCCCTGCTGTGGGCCCGTACCCTCATCGGGGGAATCAAGGGTGACGAAGTGGCCGTTGGGGTATCGCAGGAAGCCGTGATAAACGTTGCTGGAGTCCTGGAACGTTCCCGCGATCACGCCCAGGTCGTTAATGGCATACGCCGCGGTGCCCTGGCCATTCTCCTCGCCCGCCCCGGGGTCAACAAAGGAAATGATGTGGCCGTCCGGAGTGCGCAGGAAGCCGCGCATCACGTTGTTCGTGTTTGGGTAGGTATAGGAATAGGTACCCACGACCACTCCCAGGTCATTATTGGCGAGAGGGGTGGTTCCACAACCTAAGAAACCCAGGAAAGCACTCGCGCACACGGGTGAGTATGCGGTGTCCGCGCCTGGAGCATCGAAAGGGATGATTTTCCCTTTTCTATTCTCAGCATTCACGGAAAGGCCCAGTCCCAGCGTGCAGAAGGCCAGGCAAAGGGCCAGCGCTCCCTTCCGGCCGGCTGCAGAGCAGAATTGTGCAAAAGCAAATCGATTCTTCATGATTGGCCAACCTCCTCTGATAATGTTTTTCTCCGGTACTGTCCCAGTGTCGTGTCCGAAAACCCCTGTATGTGCCAGTGGGGCTGTGAGTTGCGAGAAACTGCCTGGCGCAGAGCGAAGCTCTGCGGTCTTCGGGGATTAGAAACCCGCCCCATCGGCCTTTTTTCCCTTTCTTGGCTTCCACCTACTCATGCGCAGAAAAGGGGCGAAACCGATCATGGCGCGACCAATTTTTTGCCTCAAAAAACGGATGAAGCCCCGTAGGGCGGACTTCGCCATTCAGGTCCGCGGTTTGTTTGTGGGGGTGGGCGGAAAACCCTACAGAAAAGCGCGGCCTGCGTCACGCTCTGCCAGAAGCACAATGGTGGTAGAATAGCTCACCGAGGGTAGGCCCCAACTGAATAGGTGATTTATGGCCTCCGCGCACGAAGTGACGCGACTCTTGGGGGAATGGGCAAACGGCAGCCAGCAAGCCCTGGACCGGCTCACCCCGCTCGTGTACGGGGAATTGCGGCAGCTTGCCGCCAGCTACCTGCGCAAGGAGCGCCCGGACCATACGCTGCAACCCACGGCGCTAGTCCATGAGGCCTACCTTCGCCTGGTTGATCAGCAGAACCCGAGTTGGCAGGACCGGTCGCACTTCTTCGGGGTGGCGGCGCGCCTGATGCGCCAGATCCTGGTGGACCACGCGCGGCGGCGGCAGGCCGGCAAGCGCGGCGGGCACAACGTGTCGCTGGAAGACACGGTAAGCTTCGCTCGCGAACGAAGTGCGGACCTGGTAGCGCTCGATGACTCCCTGAGCGCCCTCGAAAAACTTGACCCCCGCAAATGCCGGGCGGTCGAGCTTCGTTATTTCGGAGGGCTCGCCATGGAGGAGATCGCCCGCACACTGGAGGTTTCCCCCATCACCGTCCGTCGTGATTTGAGGATGGCGGAAGCATGGCTTTACCAGCAAATGCGCAGCGGGTAGGTGCTCCGGTAGGTGCCCCTTGACGCCTGAACGGTGGGCCAAGATCGAGGCGTTGTTTCATCGCGCTCTGGAGTCCGCGCCGGAGGATCGTTCCCGCCTGCTCGAGGATTCCTGCGCGGGTGATCCCGAGCTGCGCCGCGAAGTCGAGTCGCTGCTTTCCGGCGCGCCCAGCGCAAACCGCTACCTCCGACAGGTCGTACGCGGGGCGGCCGATTCCATCGGTTTCCCTCTGGTGGGCCAGACGGTCTCTCACTACCACGTCCTGGCAGGGCTGGGCGGGGGCGGGATGGGCGTGGTCTACAAAGCCCAGGATTCCAAGCTGCCTCGCTTCGTGGCCCTCAAGTTCCTGCCCGAACATCTCGCCCAGGACCCCCAGGCGCTGGAGCGCTTCAAGCGGGAGGCGCGAGCCGCCTCCTCGCTGAATCATCCCAACATCTGCACCATTCACGACGTTGATGAGTACGCAGGCCAGCCCTTCATGGTGATGGAGTATCTGGAGGGCCGGACGCTGAAGGAACGGATTGCCACAGGGGCGCGCGGCGCGCGCTTGGGCGACCGGGGCGAACGCCCTTCGCCCGTGCCAGTAGACACGCTGCTGGAGATGGCCATTCAGGTTGCCGACGCGCTGGAGGCGGCGCACGCCAAGGGGATCGTCCATCGGGACATCAAGCCGGCGAATATCTTCGTAACCGCGCGCGGCCAACCCAAAGTTCTGGATTTCGGCCTGGCAAAGTTGACGCATACCCCCCACCCCTTGCTCCCCTCCCCAGCCGGGGAGGGGACCCAGGGGTGGAGTGACGGCGCTCCCGACACGCCCACTCCCTCCATCGAGTCCGAGCATCTCACCAGCCCGGGGATTGCTGTCGGTACCGTGGCCTACATGTCGCCGGAGCAGGCGCGCGGCGAAGAACTGGACGCCCGCACCGACCTGTTCAGCTTCGGCGCCGTGCTCTACGAGATGGCCACGGGTCGTCTGCCTTTCCCGGGCAACAGCTCGGCGGAAATTTTCGCCTCCATTTTGCACCAGGCTCCACTACCGCCGTTGCAACTCAATCCGCAGTTGCCCCCCGAGCTGGAGCGAATCATTAACAAGGCGCTCGAGAAAGACCGCGATCTGCGCTACCAGCATGCCTCCGATGTTCGAAGCGATTTGAAGCGCCTGAAGCGCGACAGCCATTCGGGGCGTAGCGCAGGCGTCCCGCCTGCGGTAGCTGGGGCGTCCCGCGCCAGCAAGGGAGGCGAAGAGCGCGGGCAGGATGCCCGTGGCACAGCGGGCGAGACGCCCGCGCCACAGCGTCACTGGCCACTGTGGCTGGCAGGATCGCTGGCGCTAATTCTGGCCGGGCTCGCATTGGCGCGGTTCTTGTGGCACCGAGTGGGAACTCCCCCGGAGCTAACCGAGCGACAGCTCACTGCCAATCCCCCCGGAGACCACGTGGTGGGCGTCGCCATTTCTCCGGACGGCAAATATGTGGCTTATGTAGACCAGACGGGAATCTACCTGCGCTCGATCGACTCCGGCGAGACTCGTGCCGTGTCTGTGCCCGCAGAGCTGGGGCGCCGAATCTTTAGCATCCTGTGGCTCCCCGAGGGCGGGAAGCTGCTCGCCAACGCGGCCAGTTCAGAGGGTTTCGACCTCTGGATGATTACCATACTGGGCGAGGCGGCGCCGCACTTGCTGTACCGCGATGGTGAACTCCCAGCGGTCTCACCGGATGGACGGCTGATAGCCTTCGCGAACGGCGAAAGTAGAACACCTGGCAAGGAAGTGCTAATAGGCAGCCTCAACGGCGAGGCGCCACGCAAGCTCGTCACAGCGCGAGCGGACCAAAACGTGCGTAGCCCAGCCTGGTCGCCCGATGGCCGCTGGATCGCCTATTTCAGGGATTGGAAGACCACACAGGGTTCCTGGAGCTCTGCCATCGAAGTCCGGCCTTCCGCCGGCGGCGGCGCGAAGACTCTGTTATCGGAATCGAGCTTGCCCATATGGAGCACGTTCGATTGCCCCGATTATGCAGGCTCATGCTTCGTCTGGGCGCCCGACTGGCGCCTGGTATTCGCGGTGAGTCAACCCTTGGAGTCCCCGACGACCCAACCAAAGGACGGCCTCTGGGCAGTCCAAGTGAAGCCGCACAAGGACCAAGCTGCCGGCAAACCTGAACGACTGACGCAAACAGGCGACTTTGCGCTCTATGATCTGACCATGACGGCAGACGGAAAGCGCCTGTCATTCCGTAAAGGACTCGAGTGGGACGATGTCTACCTGGCCGAGCTCGCGCCAAACGGCGCCAGTGTGAAAGCGCCCCGGCGTTTGACGCTCGATAACCGCGGTAGCCAGCTCAATAACTGGACGCGCGACAGCCAAGCCATCCTCTTTTCCTCCAACCGGAATGGGAAATTACAGGTCTTCAAACAGAATCTGAACGAAACCGTTGCCGAAGCCGTCGTGGGAAGCCCTGGCGACGATTATGGAGCTGGCCTAAGTCCGGATGGTTCTTGGATGCTGTATGTCGAATCGGCCCGCACCGCGCCCGGCGCACCTCCTGTTCCACACTGGCTGATGCGCCGGCCGGTTGGTGGAGGCTCGCCTGAGATAGTGCTCGAATACCCTGCCTCTGTGTCGCCGGAGGGGATCTGGTGCCCGCTGAATCCCGGCCCTCCTTGCGTGCTCGGCCAACGGGAAGGGAATCAACTCGTTTTCTACTCCCTTGATCCGGTCCGGGGCAAAGGGGAGCGGCTGGGAAAGATTGAAGTTTCGCCCGACCGGTTTCATAGCTGGAACGTGTCACCCGATGGTTCACGCCTCGTGCTGGTTGACGGTCATGAATACCATGCACGAATTGAAGCTCTGACACTCAAAGACCGGGCCTGGCATGAGCTTTCACTCGAGCCGGGGTGGGGAGATCTTCAATCGATAGCCTGGGCAGCAGATGGGAAGGGCTTCTTCGTAACCTCCTGGTTGCCGGACTCGTTCAACCTGCTGCACGTCACGCTCGCCGGTAAGGTGAATCCGTTACTGCGCAACGCCCATCGCCAATGGATGGTTAACCCCCTGCCGTCTCCCGACGGGAAGTATTTGGCCTTCCAGGCTCAGACGTGGGACCGCAATGTGTGGCTGCTTGAGGGTTTTTGAGCAGATGCGGTCCTAGATATGGTACGCCGCGTCGCGACCTTTGACCCGCAATCAACGCGACCAGGTTCACGGGACGCCTCGTACCAGAACTCCAATCGGTCTTGGTATGAGTAACGAGTAGTCGCCCAGTGTTTACCGATAGCTGGCGGCAACAGCGCTTCACACTAGTTTGGCTCGTATGCCGAGGCGGTTCCCCCAAGACGGTCCCGCCACGCCTCGGCCGCGGGTGGCGCATACGTCCCGACGGTTTGAAGCTGTGAAAAAATTATCGGGGGCGAGGATCCGCTCTCCCGCAGCACCATCGTTTTGCGGGTCCTATCGACCGCGGCTGTGATTGATTATGGCCA
>JBEKME010000059.1:0-38047 GCA_050008675.1 Terriglobia bacterium | reverse complement strand
CCGCTCAAATTTGGCCATCGTGATTCGGACGCCGGCAGGCTAAACCCAGGTGTCCGTGCAGCCTATATTCGGCTTCGCTCTTCCAGAGTGCGGCGCAATCGAATACCCCCTGCTGCGGAGTTGCTGTGGTCCCCTGACTTCGGGTTGAGATATTGCCGCATGTGCGCTACTCTGTTTGGGTTCCAGGTTGACGCCCAGAAGGGTGGGAACCTGTTGTGAATATCCAACAATTCATCTGGGCTCTATGTGATTTGAGAGGAGAGGAATCATGGCGAATGTTAAAGATCTAAAGGTGAACGAACCGACCCAGCGCTTGCGCGGTACCCTGCCGAAGATCGGGATCCGGCCGGCTATCGATGGGCGGCGCAAGGGCGTCCGGGAATCGCTGGAAAACCAGACCATGGAAATGGCGAAGTCCGCCGCCAAGTTTTTTGACGAGCATCTGCGGCACCCCAACGGACTCCCTGTGGAATGTGTGATCTCTGACACCTGCATTGGCGGTGTGGCGGAGGCAGCGGAGGCAGCGGATAAGTTTGCGCGCCAGGGGGTGGGACTTTCTCTTACCGTTTCGCCCTGTTGGTGCTACGGTTCGGAGACCATGGATATGGATCCCCTGACGCCCAAAGCGGTCTGGGGTTTCAACGGTACGGAGCGGCCCGGCGCGGTCTACCTGGCAGCAGTATTGGCGGGGCACAATCAGAAAGGACTGCCCGCATTCAGCATTTATGGAAAGGACGTACAGGACGCAGGTGATAAGAGCATCCCGATGGATGTCCAGGAAAAGCTCCTGGGCTTCGCCAAAGCCGGGCTGGCAGCGGCGGAAATGAAAGGCAAGTCCTATCTTTCACTCGGCTCCGTTTCCATGGGCATTGCGGGTTCTACGGTTGACCCGGCTTTCTTCCAGAACTATCTGGGAATGCGCAATGAGTTTGTGGATATGTCGGAATTCGTGCGGCGAATCGACGAAGAAATCTATGACCAGGAAGAGTACAAACGCGCCTATGAATGGGTCAAGGCGAACTGCCCCGAGGGAAAAGACCGCAATCCCCCGGAGTTGCAGGCTTCGCGTGCCAAGAAGGACGCCGACTGGCACACCGTGGTGAAGATGACCCTGATCGCCCGCGACCTGATGGTGGGGAATGGCAGGCTGGCGGAGATAGGATTCGGCGAAGAGGCTCTTGGACACAACGCAATTCTGGCCGGGTTCCAGGGCCAGCGGCAATGGACGGACCACTTCCCCAATGGGGACTTCATGGAGGCAATCCTCAATTCCTCCTTCGATTGGAACGGCATCCGGGAGGCTTTTGTCTTCGCCACCGAGAACGATTCGCTTAACGGGGCCGCGATGCTGTTCGGGCATCTGCTGACCGACACGGCACAGATCTTCGCTGACGTGCGCACTTTCTGGAGTCCGGAAGCGGTCAAACGCGTCACCGGAAAGACTCTGACCGGAAAGGCCAGCGGAGGCATCATCCACCTGATCAATTCCGGCGCGGCCACCCTCGATGCCACGGGTGAACAGATGAAGCATGGCGCGAGGGTCCTGAAGCCGTACTGGGAGATCACTGCGGAGGAGGTCGGGCGATGCCTGGACGCCACACAATGGAGCCCGGCAAGCCTGGGTTACTTCCGCGGAGGAGGTTTCTCTTCCTGCTTCGCGACCAAGGGTGAGATGCCCGCGACCATGTCCCGCATCAACCTGATTCAGGGCCTGGGGCCGGTGTTGCAAATTGCCGAAGGCTACACCGTGGAGTTGCCCAACGAAGTCCACGACGTGCTGAATCTTCGGACGGATCCTACCTGGCCCACCACTTGGTTCGCTCCTATACCTACGGGTGAAGGTCCCTTCAAGGATGCGTACTCCGTAATGAACAACTGGGGCGCTAACCACGGTGCCATCAGCTACGGCCACATCGGCGACCTGCTGATCTCCCTGGCTTCGATCCTGCGCATCCCTGTCTGCATGCACAACGTACCGGCGGAGCGGGTCTTCCGGCCCAGCGCCTGGACGGCCTTCGGCGCTCAGGACCCGCAGGGAGCGGATTATCGCGCCTGCGCCACCTTTGGTCCCGTGTACGGCAAGAAGTAACGCTGTGAGGTGTTCGGGAGGGCAGTTATGGGCTGCCCTCCCGAGGTTTTATCCTAAGCGTGCACAGTCGAGGCCGGCTATCCACGTTCAGGATGCCACCCGCGGGGCAGGCGTCGGGCACGAATCGTGACTCAGCCGATTAACTTCTCCAGGTACTGCTTTTCCTTCCGAATGTCGGCCATTTGCCGGGGACCGGAAATCTCCCTTTCAATAGTAAGAGGTCCGTCGTAACCGAGCTCCTTCAGGCGCGGAATAAGCTCGGGGAAATTCGCCTTCCCTTGGCCGATGGGGACCTCTTCGCCCAGCTTTTTCGGGTCAGTGGGAAAGAGCCCGTCTTTGGCGTGGGTGCCGCGCACGAGCTTGCCGATCACGTCCAGCGCATCGAGTGGGTTCCCTTTGCCGTAAAGGATCAGGTTGGCGGTGTCCAGGTTGACGAACTGGTTGTCGAGTCCCACGTCGGTGATGGCCCTGAGTAAGGTTATGGGGGTTTCCTGCCCCGTCTCATACAGCATCATCTGGCCGTTCGCCTTGAGATAGGTTGCGACTTCGCGAAGGGCTTCCAGAGTCTCCTTGTAGAGAGGGTCGTTGGGATTCTCGGGAATGAATCCAAAGTGTGTGTGAAGGGCGGGAAACCCCAACTTCTTGGCGAAATCGGAAGCTTGCTTGAGGTGGGCGATTCGCTGCGGGCGGTATTGCCGGGGCACCAAACCAATCGTCAGCGGGCCCTGGTAGAAGTCATACATTTGGGGTCCTGGGCCACTGGTATTGAGGGCTGTGACCTCGAGATTGAACTTCCGCACCGCCTGCCGGATGCCCTCCAGCATTGCGTCGGAGAGATCCTCCGTCGAAACCTGGCAGGTTGGGATTCCAAGGTCATGTACTTTCTGCAACGCCTTATTGGGGTCTTTTCCCATACCCACAATCAAGCCCAGGCGCATGCCTTTTTGGGCGGGGGCAGCGGGAAGTCCGTGCATCAGCCCAACGGTCCCCGCAGCGGCGGAAACTTTCAGGAAATCGCGTCGGTCGAGTGTTTGCATTGATGGTTACCTCGTGAAATAGGATTCAGGATTCAGGAGTCAGAATTCAGTTGAAGAAGCCGGTCCCGTTGGCTGGGGCGCTTTGGGTTTCAGATTTTGGGTTGTTCCGATCAACCACATGCCTTCTGGCGCCTGTCTTCTGAATCCTGACTCCTGACTCCTGTCTTGTTGACAACTTCTGAGCCTAGAGCATAGTATCCAATTTTGGGCAGAATTGCTCGGGATTAGCAATGAATTCGGGTGAGTGATCCGATGCAAGCGACCGGTCCCGCACCAGACGTTTCGGGCCTACGCTCCGCCCTCAAGCAAGCCAACAACGTTGCGGCGCTGACCGGTGCAGGGATTTCCGCTGAGGGCGGCGTGCCGACCTTTCGTGGGTCAGAGGGGCTTTGGCGAAACTACTCGCCAGAGAAACTGGCGACGCCGCAGGCGTTCGAGGAGAACCCCCAGCTGGTTTGGGAATGGTACGACTGGCGGCGCAGCGTCATCCACAAGGCCAGCCCAATCCGGGTCACTGGGCGCTGGCGGAGATCGCGCGGCGGCACGTGGAGTCCAACGGAAAGGGGAGCTTCACGCTGATCACCCAGAATGCCGATGGATTAGATGATGGCGCGGGCAGCAAGAATATTGTCAAATTGCATGGGGATATCTGGCTGCTGCGGTGTGTGGGTTGCGGCGGGGAGGAAAGGAACGAGCAGGCCCGGCTGGAAGTGCTCCCGCCACGCTGCCAGTGCGGGGCGCTTTTCCGGCCTGGGGTCGTCTGGTTCGGGGACCCGCTTCCCGCGGATGTGTGGGAACGTGCGGTTGAGGCGGCTACCCGCGCGGAGATTTTTCTAGTGGTCGGAGCTTCCGCCATCGTTTATCCGGCGGCGGGCTTGGCATCCCTGGCGTGACAATCCGGCGCCAGACTCGCCCTCGTGAACGAAGAGCCCACACCTCTGGACGACATTGCTGCCTGGGTGATACAAGGCCCCTCTGGAGAGATTTTGCCGAGGCTGCTATGACACAAGCATACCTGGATTGCTTTTCTGGCATTAGTGGGGACATGTTTGTCGGTGCATTGCTGGACCTAGGCTTGCCGCTGGACCGGCTGTTTGCCGAACTGAGGAAGATTCCACTGGGCTTTTACGAGTTCAGGCGCACGCGCGTGGTGCGGGGGCATCTGGTGGGAACCCGGATCGAGATCCGCATCCCGGCGAATCAGCCCAGCCGGAAGCTTGGGAGCATCGCGGAACTGATTGTGCATAGCGCACTGTCGGCAAGCGTCAAACAACGCGTCCTGGAGGTTTTTAACCGCTTGGCGGAGGCGGAAGGAAAGCTGCACAACATGCCACCCGCAGAAGTGCACTTCCACGAGATTGGCGCGGTGGATTCGATTCTCGACATCGTGGGAACCTGTGTCGGGCTCGAGTTCCTCGATATTTCTGCGCTCACCTGTTCGCCGGTGAATGTGGGCAGCGGAAGCGTGCGGGCGGCGCACGGTTCGTTGCCGGTTCCAGCTCCCGCCGCTCTCGAACTACTGAAGGATGTCCCCATCTTTTCTTCGGGTGTCGAGGGAGAACTGGTGACTCCAACCGGGGCGGCGCTCATCACCACGCTGGCCGCGAGCTTTGGACCCATCCCAGCAATGAAAGTGGAGCACATTGGATACGGCGCTGGAGCAAGGGAAATTCCGGGGCAGCCGAATTTGGCGCGCTTGCTGGTGGGGCAGAGCACTGAGGCGGTGACGGCCCAGCCCGGCGCTCCCGGCGATGAAGTGGTTTCCATGATTGAGGCCAATGTGGACGACATGAGCCCGCAGCTTTACGGCTTTTTCGTCGACCAGGCTCTGGCCGCAGGCGCGCTGGACGTGACCTGCACTCCCATCCAGATGAAGAAAAACCGCCCCGGAATCCTGGTGAGTGTGCTTTGCACTCCCGAGACCAGCGAGGCGCTGGCCCAACTGCTCTTTGAACAGACCACCAGCATCGGCCTGCGGATCTATGAGGCGCGGCGCAAGGTTCTGGAACGCGAACTCCTCAGCGTGGAGACGCCTTACGGTACAGTCATTGTCAAGGTGGCCAGGCGCGAGGGGAAAGTGCTGAATGTTGCACCCGAATATGAAGATTGCCTGCGTTTGGCGACGGAGAAGGGCGTTCCACTCAAGCAGGTGATCATTGCGGCGCAAGCAGCTTACCTGCAAGGGGGCGAGAAGCTCGAGCTCAAACCTTCACCCCAACCCGCGGCCCAGTCGCCGGAGGCCGAAGCCCCCGCCGAGCCACTAACCCCGGAGGGCGAGGGCGAGAAGGCGACGGGCGCATGAAAAAGTTCTACATCACCACACCTATTTACTATCCCAACGCCCGGCCCCACGTCGGCTCGGCGTACACAACGATTGTTTGTGACGTGCTGGCGCGCTACAAGCGCATGTGCGGTTACGACGTGGCTTTTCTTACCGGCACGGACGAGCACGGGGAGAAGCTCGAACGTGCTGCCGCAGCAGCAGGGATGTCGCCGAGCGACTTCGTCATCGAAAAGCGGAAGCTGTTTGTCAAGCTTTGGAACGAGCTGGGGATAGCGGTGAGCATCTACCCCGATGCCGAGCGGGACTCGCTTCGCTTTATTTACACTTCTCACCCTGACCACGAAAGGTCGGTACGGCGCATGCTGATGGGGGCAAAGAATTACCCGCTGCGGTACTGCGCTAATTGCGATCTTTATGTACATGGCGTCGAACCCCCGAGTTGCCCGAAGTGCGATGGGACCTTGGAGCCCAAGGCTGTAATCTACAAGCGGCAGTACCAGGGGCGCTACTGCGTCTCCGACGAACGGTACATATCCGACGGCACCGATCCGGTCAACTGCGACATCTGCGGCCGCCCCGCGGAGTTGATCAGCGAAGAGAATTACTTTTTCAGGCTTTCGGCATTCCAGGAACCCCTGCTCGATTACTACGAGAAGCACCAGGAGTTCGTGCAGCCTTCCTTTCGCAGGAATGAGGTCAGGAGCTTTGTGAAGAGCGGCCTGCGCGATATTTCCGTAAGCCGCAAGCGCATCAAGTGGGGTATTCCTTTCCCGCTTGACTCACACCGGGATGACCCCGAGCAGGTGGTTTACGTTTGGTACGACGCGCTCACCAGCTACCTGACCGGCATTGGCTACGCGCAGGGTGAGAAGGGCAGCGCCGACTTCCAGAAATACTGGATGGGGGTAGGAGGGCCAGCGGAAGTCGTGCATATGATCGGGAAAGACATCCTGCGCTTTCACGCCGTCTACTGGCCCGCGTTCTTGATGGCCGCGGGGCTCCCACTGCCGACGACCGTGTTCGCGCACGGATGGATTTATTACGAGCAAGATAAGATGTCGAAGTCGAAGGGCAACGTGGTCTATCCGGAGCCCATCGTCGACGCGCTCGACTCCTTCGGCGCGCCGGGCAACGACGCGCTGCGCTACTACTTGCTGCGCGAGGCCCCGTTTGGGCAGGACATGAGCTTTTCTTATGAAGGGCTGATTCAGCGCTACAACTCGGATTTGGCGAATGATCTGGGAAACCTGGCGAACCGAACTATCACGATGCTGCACCAGTTCTGCGCGGGGGTCGTACCTTCGCCGGACACTCTAAGTCGAAATGATGCCATCTGGAACGCGGCGCAGCTCCTTGATCAGTGGCACAAGACCTTTGAGAGCTTAGACTTCTCAAGAGCCCTCAGCGCAGCGTGGGTCTACGTGTCGGACGCTAACAAGTTGATCGTTGACAGGAAGCCTTGGGAGCTCGCAAAGTCCGGTTCCCCAGCCGATCAGGAAAACCTGAGGGGAACTCTGCATACCGTAGCCCAAACTTTGCGTACCGCTTGTGTCGTCCTTTACCCCGTCATGCCTGCTAGCGCAGAGCGGCTTTGGAAGCAGTTAGGGCAGAGTGGAAGCGTTCGAGACGAGCGTATTGAATATGTCGAAGGAAATCCCGTGGTCGGACTAATCGCGCCCGGCACAAAGGTTGGCAAACCGGAACCCATTTTCCCGCGACTCGATAAGGCCGCCACGCTCGCTAAGCTTGACGAACTCGCCGAAGCCGACCGCAACCGAGATAAACCCAAGGAGGCATTCATACCCGTGCAAACAGAGAAAAAAACCGAAGCGGCGCCCGCGACCGGGCCCGAACACCGAATCCCCAGCCCCCAGTCCCCAGCCCCTAGCCCCGCGCTGATTTCCATCGAGGATTTCGCCAAGGTGGACATGAGAGTAGGCGAAGTGAAGGCCGCCGAGCGCGTTCCTGGCGCTTCAAAACTCTTGAAGCTGATGGTGGATATCGGCACGGAAGTCCGCCAGCTTGTGGCCGGACTTGCTGAATACTATCAGCCCGAAAACCTGATTGGAATGAAAGTCGTGGTGGTCACCAATCTCCGGCCGCGCAAACTTCGCGGGGTGGAATCGAACGGCATGATCGTTGCGGCTTCTGGCGGCGAGCAGGGCAGGCCCGTCCTCGTAACCTTCAAGGAAGACGTAGCGAACGGAGCGAGGCTCAGGTAATTGAATCATTGATTCATTTGTTCATTGACTGATTGAATCGTCGAATCGCGAAATCGTTGATTCAGGGGCTTGGTACTTCAATGGATCAATGATTAAATGAATCAATGAATAAATTCCTTCTGGATTCTCACGCCCATTTGGATGACCCGGACTTCGACGCTGACCGCGAGGCGGTGATCGAACGGGCCCGCGCAACCGGTCTGCGCTATCTCTTGGCGGTCGGGGGCGGCACGGGACCGGATAATCTCGAAGGGTCCATCACCCTTGCTGAGTGCCGTGATTGGATTTACGCCACGGTGGGCGTTCACCCCCACGAAGCGAGACATTTCGAGCAACATCACGCCGAGCAAATCCACAAACTGGCGCAACATCCCAAGGTGGTGGCCATTGGTGAAATTGGCCTCGACTACTATTCCGACCACTCCCCTCGCGAGATTCAGAAGCTGACCCTCATCCGGCAATTGGAATTGGCCCGGGAAGCAAGACTTCCCATTGTTATTCATTGCCGCGATGCCTGGGCGGACCTCACGGAGATTATTCAGGCCCACTGGAAATCGAGCGGGCTCGGCGGCATCCTACATTGCTTCTCGGGCGACCGCCAAGATGCTCTGACGTTTCTCGACTGGGGATTCCAGGTTTCGTTTGCGGGGAACGTGACGTATAAGAAAGCGGAGAACCTCCGCGAGACGGCGCGCGAGATTCCACTGGACCGTTTGTTGACAGAAACCGATTGCCCCTATCTGGCCCCGGTTCCACACCGGGGTAAGCGCAACGAGCCGGCCTTTGTAATCGAAGTTGCCCGGACGCTGGCCGCTCCCCGAAACCTGAGCGTAGAAGAGTTCGGGGAAATTGTGGTCCGGAACTTTGAACGGTTTTTCGGGCTAAACAGCCAGTAGTTCCTACTGGCGGAGATTCGCGCCAGAAAGAGCAGCCGCGGTGACGGGGATTCCCCCGACTGGATTACAGCTCCAAGCATCTCTCGTTGGGCGACACCTATCCTTATCCGATTGATAGCGCGAAATTGTTGGTCTCGCCCGCAGGCCTCACGGTGGATTCTGCCCTCTTCAAAGCCGCAGGAGCCGACGCCGAGACAGGCAGTCAGAAGTATGTTGCGGCCGGCTTGCAGAAGGGAACGAAACTCGAAGCTCGCTTGACTTGAGTCTTATGTCACCCGACACACCTCCTCCCGCTAGGGCCGCTCTCGAACTGCGGAACGTTTCCAAGTATTTTGGCGACCTCGCCGCGCTTGCAGGCGTTCAATTACGCGTTGAGCCGGGAGACGCAATTCTGCTTTACGGTCCGAACGGCGCCGGCAAAACCACCTTGCTTCACCTTCTGGCGACACTGGCCCGGCCGAGTGAGGGAGAAGTCTGCCGCTACGAGATCGCGGCCTCAACAAAGTTCTCACAAACACACTCTCGAGCCGGGTGCTAGCCCCTCCTCAAAACTTATGGTATAAATGGTTCTTCCAATTCAGTTACTAAGCACTCGCTACTTGAACAATCTGAAGCCACGAAAGCCTTCCCGGTCAAGCTGACTGGCCAGGCTGAACGACCTTGAAGGTGGGAGGCGAGAATGGAAGTTCGATGTCCGCACTGCGCCAGCGTGCAGTCAATCTCGGAGGACGTTTTCGCCATTGGCGAGAAAGTGGATGTGGCCTGCCTGGCCTGTGGCAAGACTTTCCGGGTTGTCAGCCCCAAGGTCGCCACCTTGCGCATCGACACCACGCGCCCGAGCGTCCCTAGCGTCAATTTCGAATACACTGAGGACGGCCGCCTGCTGGCGCTGCCGCAGGATAAAGAGATCAGCTTAAAAGTCCTGGAAGGGAACGAGGTAGGCACAGTTTTTTCCGTGGCCAAGCCGCGCATCACAATCGGGCGTTCCAATGCCGACATCACCATCAACGACCGCGTGGTCTCGCGCCTGCATTGTGCCCTCGAAATCAGTGAGGATTCGGTGCTTCTTCGCGATCTCGGCAGCACCAACGGCACGATTGTGGGCAGTCAGCTTGTTGAGACCGCGACCCTGACCAGCGGCTCGACGTTCCGTGTAGGGATGCACATCTTTCAACTGCTGATCACTTCCAAAGAGGCATGAAGAGAATTGGGCGTTACGAAATTGTCGAAGAACTAGGCCGAGGAGCCATGGGGATAGTGTATAAAGCCTCCGACCCGACCATCGGCCGCCTCGTTGCCTTGAAGGTCCTTTCACTCCACCCGCCGGAGGGTGAAGCCACTGCCGGCGCGCAAGAGGTCTTCATGCGCGAGGTGCGGGCTGCCGGCCGTCTGACGCATCCTGCCATCGTTACCATTCACGATGCTTTTGAAGAACCGGAGGGCCAGTTGAGCTGCATCGTGATGGAACTGGTCGCAGGCCGCACGCTGGAGAAAATGCTCCTGGACGGCGCGCCCCTCGAAAGTGAGAAAGCCCTGAGTATTACCCGGCAGGTTGCGGAAGGACTCGAATACGCCCACCAGCAACAGGTGATCCACCGTGACCTGAAGCCGGCGAATATCCTTGTGACCGAAGACGGGTGCGCCAAGATCACGGATTTCGGCATTGCCAAAATCACGGCGCGTGAAGGCGCTGTCCGGACCCTGGGGGTAATGGGCACGCCCTCCTTCATGTCGCCGGAGCAGGTCACCGGCGCGGATATGGACGCCCGCAGCGACCTGTTCTCATTCGGCATCATCCTTTACCTGATGCTGACCGGGCAGAAGCCTTTCATGGGTGATTCAGCCGCGGTGATGTTCAAGATTGCCTTCGCGGATCCGGTCCTGCCTAGTACCCTGAACCCCAAACTGACCCCCGCGCTCGATTACCTTATCCTGCGTTGCCTCGTCAAAGACCGCAACAAACGATATGGCTCGGCGAGAGAACTGCTCGGCGACCTTGACGACATTCAGAACGGTCGCCCTCCGCGTTCACAGGCCGGTTTTTCGCAGATGGAATTGAGGACTGCTGAGCCCACTATCATTGCAGGAAAGCCGCTCAGCATTCCACCCCCGGCGGCAACTCTGCCTGCCCGGCAAAAAAGCAGGGCGCGCCTTGCGATCATGGTCGCGACTCTCATGGTTTTGGGAGGTTTGATCGGCGTGGGTGCGTGGAGGTTAGGCCGGCGAGGGCCATCTCCGCCGTCGGCGGCTTCCATAAGTGGAACTTCGCCAGCCCTTCCTCAGCCCCCACCCGGTCAGGGACACCCGGCGCCGGGTCTGCAACCTCCTGCGCCTGGGGGAGAATCGAGCGCCGCTATGCAGGGTGGGACGGAAGCCAGGGAGAACGCACCGGGCGCTAGAAAAGTGACTTCGATGCGCCGTTCCGCACCTTCAGGCAAGGCCGTTCCTCAGGAAATCAGCACCGCAAGCGCGGTCGCGGCATCAACTCCATCAGCCGCCGAGTCTCCAGCGGGGAAGTCTGGGCGCTCGTCCCTAACCTCTTCGTCTGCGACGAAAGCCGCCTCGGGAGACAGAATTGTTCAACTGGTCTGCAAGCACGATCTGAAGGAGGGAACCCTGACCGTCTCGAGCGGTGACCAAGTGATCTTCAAGGGAACTCTGAAAGGGAAGAAGAAAGGCGGCTTTCTGGGTATCAAGAGTGGCTTCGCCGGGACCTTCGCAAGGAGTATCCAGATCCCTTCGAGCGCTCAAGACCTGACCGTGCGCGTGGTCACCAAAGATGGTTCAACCGACCTCAGCCGGATAACTGCTCCGCCTCCCTCTGGAGGGGCCATACCCGTGCTGCAAGTCGAAGTCAACCTCAACAACCTGACCCTCAACTGGCAAGCCCCCACCCAGCCGGTGCGTCAAGAGGCGGCGGGCAGTAAGCAGTAGGCAGTAGGCGGAAGGCAGTAGGCAGTAAGCAGAAGAGGGGGCGGGGTTGTCCGTAGTCCCGCCACGGCGGGTGCCTCGTCAGTTGTAGAACACAGACTTACCGCCATGCACTCTGTTGCCACGGACCACGGACAACGGACCACTGACGACGGACCATGCAAATAAATCGACGGCCTGTCGCCACGCATGCTACCATTGCATGGTTCGGTGAGTCTGTTCGGGAAGGAACCAGAGCATCGAGCTTGTCAGACTTCGGGCTCTGTGCGACGGATGTTCGCGAACCCCGCCAGGTCCGGAAGGAAGCAACGGTAACGAGCCTCTCCGAGTGCCGCAGATCAACCCGAAGTCTGACCCAACCTATTTTGGATTTTCGATTTTGGATTTGCGATTAAGGCTCAAATTGAATTCAACCGTCATGCTCCAATCCAAAATCTAAAATCCAAAATCTAAAATCGTCCTCTCCCATGTCCTACCAAGTCATAGCCCGCAAGTACCGGCCCCAGGTTTTTGAGGAGGTGGTGGGCCAGCGTCTGATCACCGACACCCTGAAAAACGCCATCCTCACCGAGCGCGTCGCCCACGGGTATATTTTCTCGGGCGCGCGAGGCGTAGGCAAAACCACCACCGCCCGCGTTCTTGCCAAGGCCCTCAACTGCGCCCAAGGCCCGACGGTCACACCCTGCGGGGAGTGTCCTTCCTGCCAAGAAATCGCGGCGGGCAATTCCATTGACGTCCTGGAAATCGACGCGGCCTCAAACCGCGGAATCGATGAAATCCGCGAACTGCGCGAAAACGTGCGCTATCTTCCGGCGCGCGACCGCTACAAAATCTTCATCATCGACGAAGCGCACATGCTCACTACTGAAGCGTTCAATGCGCTGCTGAAAACCCTGGAGGAGCCTCCGCCCCGTTCGCTATTCATCCTGGCCACCACAGAGCCACATAAACTGCCCTCCACCATCCAGTCGCGCTGCCAGCACTTCTCATTCCGGCTGCTCGACTACCAGGAGATTCTCTCGCGCTTGCAATGGGTCTGCGCGCAGGAACACATCAAGGCGGACGAAGGCGCCCTCAGCGCCGTCACCCAGGCTGCCGAAGGAAGCATGCGCGATGGCCTTTCTCTGCTCGACCAAGTCATCGCCTCCTGCGGAAACCAGCTCGAGGAAACGCGTGTCCGCCAGGTGCTGGGCGTGGTCCCCACCCAGTTGCTGAATAACATGGTGGAGGCCATCCACGCGGGGGACGCGCGGCGAGTTCTCGAACTGTTGGGGCAACTTGCGGCGGAAGGTTATGAACTCGCGCATTTCTGCGCAGAACTCATCCGCGCCGTGCGCAACTTGATGGTGGCCAAGAGTTGCGGGGCGGAAAGCCCCCTGGTGCAGGTGGCGAGCGAGGAGCGGGCGCGGCTGGCGGAAATGGCCAACCTTTTCGGCGAGGAAGACCTGGCGCGCTTCTTCAACCTCCTCTTACGCACCGAAAGCGAAATGCGCTACTCGCTCCAGCCGCGCTTTCACCTGGAACTCGGGTTGATGAAGCTGGTGCACGCCCGGCGTCTTGCCTCACTCGAGGCGTTGCTGGCGCAGCTTGGCCAGCCTGGCTTGGCGGAGAAGACGATGGGAGCAGCGCCCAAGAACCTGGGCCCAGGTCCGGTTCGCTCCCTCCCGCTTAAGACCCAGGCGGCTGCACCGCCGCAGGAAAACGTTAAGTCGCCGGTGGCTCCTGCGCCGCCGAGCACGCCGGTTGCCGCGCCTGTGGCCGCAGTAGAAACGGTTCACCCCCCAGCCGCCGTTTCGACGCCGGCGGAAGATGCTCGGCTCTCCTCCATCAAAGCCGCTCTATTCGACCAATCCAAGCGGTTTCTGAGCAGTTGCCTGGATCATTTGGCCGGCTGGCGCTTCGAAAACGGCGAGGTCCGTTTTACTTTTGGGCGCAAGGACTCCTTGTACGCGGATCTTTTGAAGGCCCGCGAACAACAAGAGACGTTGCGGGCCGTGTGCGCCCAGGTGCTCGGCCAGCCCGTCAGGATTTATGTTACACTTGAAGAGCAGGGAGCCGAGGCTCAGGTCCCTCGGCTCAGCGCACGCGAGCGGGCAGAGCGCGACCCAGGGGTTGAAGCTTTCAAGAAGAAGTTTGATGGCACCTTGGTGGACGTCCAAGACCTCAGCCGGGGGTGAGCGATGAAGAATCTGCAACAGATGCAACAAATGCTGAAGCAAGTCCAGCAGTTTCAGGAGCAGCTCCAGAAGCAATTGGACGAACTGGAAGTGCAAGGCTCGGCGGGTGGCGGCATGGTGAGCGTCAAAATGAACGGCCAGAAGCAACTCAGCGAAGTCCACATCGAATCGGAACTTTTTGCATCCCATGACCTCGAAATGTTGCAGGACCTCATCCTGGTTGCCGTGAATGACGCAACCCGGAAGGTGGATGAACAACTCGCCAGCCAAATGGGAAACCTGGCGGGTGGGCTCAACATCCCCGGCCTGACCTGAGGAACATCGAAACTGGAAAAACGAAACTCGAAAATAGAAACTGGTCTGGCGCTACGGCATCACGCAACTACCAAGGGTTCGATTTCGCTTTTCCATTTTCCAGTTTCGACTTTCGCTTTTCGAATTTCGAATTTCGAGTTTCGAATTTCGAGTTTCGAATTTCGCTTTTCGAGTTTCCGTTCCCATGAGAGACTACGCCGAGCCTTTGGCTCGCCTGATTGATGAGCTGAAACGGCTTCCTGGCATCGGGTCGAAGTCGGCGCAGCGCCTTGCTTTCCACCTGGAGCGCGTGCCGCGCGAGGAGGCCGAGCGCCTGGCGGGCGCCATACTCGACGTCAAAGACAAGATCAAGCTTTGCAGTGTTTGCAATAACCTCACCGAAGCTGATCCCTGCGAATATTGCTCCGATTCCCGTCGCGATCCCGAAGTCATTTGCGTGGTGGAGACGCCCTACAACGTGCTTTCAGTCGAGAAAACGCGAGAATTTCACGGGCTGTATCACGTCCTTCATGGCCTCCTCTCGCCTTTGCAGGGTATCGGTCCCGAGCAGTTGAAGCTCAAGAACCTGATCGAGCGGCTGAAATCCGGCAAGGTCAAGGAACTCATCATTGCTACCAGCCCCACGGTGGAAGGCGAAGCCACTGCCGTTTACCTTTCCAAGCTCCTCAAGCCCCTGGGCGTGAAGGTGACGCGAATCGGCATGGGCATTCCCGTCGGCTCCGAACTCGAATTCGCGGACGAGATCACCATGCTCAAGGCCATCGAAGGTCGCCGCGAAATCTAACCAAGTCGAGGAGTCGAAGGTCGAAGGCGGAAGCTTCGCGCGGGGAGTATGATGCGGCCTAGCGAGGTCCTGCCCATGGGAAGCCTATTCGGTGCAGCAATTGCGTTTGCATGGTTGAGCGCCCAACCGCTTGCCCCGTGCGCTCCTAAAACTACAGAAGAGTCTCATTTCCAACCGGCTGAAGCCGTGTCCGTTAGCGACGTCAGGGTTCCAATCCGTAGCATAGCTAATGGAACAGTAGTCTTGGATGTCATGATCTCTGAAGAAGGAAAAGTAACAAACGTGCAGGTGCGGCGTAATATTGCATCCCTAACGGAGCAGGCAGTCCGTTCCGTAAAAACGTGGAAATTCGAGCCCGCCAAGCTTAACGGGAAAGCGGTCACTTCAAGGATAACCGTAGCCGTCACTTTCAACCCGGCGTCACTCCTCGCAGCAAACGTTCCTCTTCCTCCACTGGTCCACCAGGACGACGAGGTCCGAATCCAATCAAGTTTTCAACCCCCCGAGGTGACTCGTGCCACATTCCCGACGTTACCGGCCAACACGCTAATCCCCGGGGCGGTCATCCTTGAAGTGGGCATCAACGAAGCAGGTAGGGCGCAAAGCACGAAGGCACTACGCGGTGCTCCGCCTTTCACGACCACGGCCATCCAGGCGATTGAGGATTGGAGGTTCATACCCGCCACCCTAAACGGCAGGCCGGTCGAATCCAAAGTCGTCCTTGTTTTTTGCTTCAGGCAACCCGTCAGCAGTCGGCCCTAGTGTGGTCCAACATCCACACTGTTCTGACCAAGTCGAGGAGTCGAGAGTCGAAGGTCGAAGGGTTGACTCGCCAGCCCACGTTTTCGTGTTGCCTTTTGACTTGTCCTTCGGTAACGCCCTGTGCGGACTTTGCAACTAAGCACTGGCTGCAGGACCGCCTTTATATTTGGAGCCTGCCTCAGTAGTGCGTGCGAGTTCGGTATGCGGTATGATGCCCGCCGAATTCCTTGTCAGGAAGGTCGTGACTTATGCGAAAAATGACGCGAAGAACTCTGTTGGACCGATCCGCGCGGTTTGCAAGTGCGATGGGAATCGGATTGCCGTTGCTCGCTCTGAATGCGGACGGTAAGGCTGTGCTAGCGGATCGCAAACTCAAGGTGGTGGTTGCAGGAGGACACCCGGACGATCCGGAATCGGGTTGCGGTGGAACTATGGCCAGCTATTCCGACCTGAGTCACCGGGTTGTCGTCCTCTACCTGACGCGAGGTGAGGCCGGGATCGAAGGGAAGTCGGCTCAGGAAGCGGCCGCCATCCGCACGGCGGAATGCCAGAAGGCCTGTGACATTCTAAAGGCAAAGCCGGTTTTCGCCGGGCAGATTGACGGTTCCACGGAAGTGAATGCGTCCAGGTACGATGAGTTTCGAAGCATTCTGGAAGCCGAGCAACCCGACGTGGTCTTTACTCACTGGCCGATTGACAGTCATCGCGATCACCGGGCCGTTTCGTACCTGGTGTACGATGCCTGGTTGCGAAGCGGCAGGAAGTTCGAGCTCTATTATTTCGAAGTCGATCAGGGTGGACAGACCCAGAACTTTCACCCCACCCACTACGTCAATATCACCCAAACGGAGAGCCGCAAGCGGGCTGCCTGCTATGCCCATGCCAGCCAGAATCCTGTGAATGGCTTTTACGGAACCTACCATGAAAAGATGAATCGCTTCCGCGGCCTGGAGTGTGGATGTGAACTCGCCGAAGGGTTTGTCCGCCACTGCCAGAGTCCCACGGCGGCCGTGCCCGGACTATGATCAACGAGTCGGAAGCTTGCTCTCCACACAGCTGAAGAAGGACAGCAGTTCGGGTGAGTCCTTTTCGAGCTGTCACACCATGGCGGGATAGGTACCCTGCCAATGCTTCTGGAAGCTGCGAAAGGCCTCCATAGCGAGGCTATTACTGTCGGCTCGGTATATTGCCTGGGCTCCTGCCTTCACCGCTTCGTAGTCGCGCTTGCGCACCTTCTGCAAAATGTTCCGCATCTTGTGCACCCAGCAGCGCTGATGTAACGCGCGTGGGTAGACGGTCTCAATTGCCGCCGCCAATCCCGGGCACCCATCAGTGACAATCAATAACAGGTTCTTGCCTTCCAAGCCGCGTCGATAAAGATCCTGCAGCAAGCCCTCCCAGGCCGCCTGACTCTCCCCCGCGCTGCGCAGGAAAGCTAGAAGCTGTCGGCTGCCATCCGCTCGCACCCCGTAGGCTACGAGCATTTGGACCCGCCTCCGCCCACTCGGTCGCCGCATCCGTAAGCTCACCCCGTCCAAAAACAAGTACGCCCATTCGTCCTTCAGTGGCGCCTGGTGGAAGGCCTTCACCAGACGGTCCAGGCTGCGAGTCAGCTTCGACACCGTCTGGGCGCTCACCACCTCGCCCGTCAGCACCCCCACCACCCGTCCCACCTGCCGCGTCGAGATCCCCCGCAAGAACGCTTCTCGGATCAGCAACATCACTTCTTCGGCGCGCCGCTGAAAGCGCTCCAGCAGCGCGGGCAGAAAACTTTTCTTGCGCGTCCGCGCGATGCTTAGGCGCAGCGTCCCCAGGCGGGTCACCAAATCCCGTTGGTAAAATCCGTTGCGGTAATCCTTCCTCTCTTCCTCGGCCCGTTCATGCCCCCCCAATCCCAGATAACTCGCCTGCTGCCGCCGCGACTCCTCCTCCAAAAACTTCTTCCACAGGCCGCGCGTCTTGCCGTACAAATCCCCCCAAAACTCTCCTTAAAGTCCTGCACAAAGTGTTGAAACTGCTCCGTAATCGGTGTTACTTTCGGCATAGGGTGTAAGCTCCTTTCTAGGGATCGATTTTGGTTGCAAGTCCAAAGTCAACTTACACCCTCCTACCTTTTACACAAACAAAATTACATGACCGTTGCCCAATTTTGGGCTGCGCTGGTGTGGATACCAGACCGTCGGGAGTGCTCCCGATGAAAATCGTTTCACACGCGCAAACAAGCCAGACGGGTGTACAATGGTGCCGTTTTCGAGCCCAAAAAGGAAAATTATGTTGATATCGCGATGTTTTGCGTTCGGAGCACATGCTGGCCATAATGCTGACCATAAGATACAAAGCATGAAATTGGTTCGCGAGTTCCTGCTTTTCGCCGCGCTGTTTTGCCTGGCCGGAGCTTTGCCTCTCTTCGCGCAGACGTCACCGCTGCTGCCTTCCCAAAAGGCGCCGCTCTCTGAGCGCGTGGTTGCCTACCAAATTGACGCAAACTACTACCCCAAAAACCACAGTCTCGACTGCCAGGAAACACTCACGTGGACGAACTACACGGGCCAGCCGCAGGATCGCCTTCCGTTCCATCTTTATCTGAATGCGTTCCAGCCGAAGTCCACCTTTACCCGGGAAGGGTACGAAGGTGGCAATCGTGACGTCCAAATTGGCGCAAAGTGGGAGGACAAGAAGTTCGGCGAAGATGTGATCAAGTCGTTTGAAGTGGCCGGCATGGGTGATCTGACCGGAAAGCTCCACTTTATCCACCCGGATGACGACAATGCCGACGATCGAACGGTGGTCGAGGTGCAACTGCCGCGTCCTGTGGCGCCGAATGAGAGGGCCACGTTTAAGATCACGTTCCACGATCAATTTCCCGAAGTGGTGGCGCGCACCGGCTACAAGCGGGATTTTCTGCTGGCCGGACAGTGGTTTCCCAAGGTCGGCGTATGGTGGAAGAATGCCTGGAACTGCCATCAGTTTCACGCAACCACCGAGTTCTTTGCCGACTTCGGCGCCTACGACGTGAAGGTGACCCTGCCATCCAATTTCAACGTTGGCGCCACCGGCGTCGAGACAGCCGATACCGCTAACGCTGACGGCACCAAGACGCTGGTTTTTAGAGCCGAAGACGTCCACGACTTTGCCTGGACCGCCGATCCCACCACAAAAATTGTCGAAGACACGGTGACCATCAGCAGCGGCACGGTGAAGCTGCGCCTCCTCATGCAGCCCGGGCACATGGCCAGCGCTCCCCGCTACATGGAGGTGCTGAAGGGCACGATGAAAAAGTTTGACGAATGGATTGGGCCTTATCCGTATTCGCAAGTTACGGTCGTCGATCCACCACATGGCGGCCTTGCCGCCGGAGGGATGGAATATCCCACGTTTATCACCGCCGGCACCATGTGGTGGGTATTTGATGGTTTGAAACTTCCCGAGGCCGTCGTCGAACATGAATTCGGACACCAATATTGGTATGGCATGGTGGCCACCAACGAGTTTGAAGAAGCGTGGCTCGACGAGGGCATCAACCAATACACCGAATGTAAGGTCATGGATGCCCTATATGGCCGCGATGTGGACACCTTGAACACACGAGCCGCCACCGCCAGCGAACGCGGCACGGACCACAGCAGTTACATTGGCGTGGCGGAGTTGGATCCCATGACGCGGCGCGGCTGGCAATTTTTGAACTTCAATTCCTACGGCGGGATCAGCTACAGCAAAACGGCAGTCGTGCTGCTCACGCTGGAACACATTATCGGAGAGCAAAAGGTGCGCGAGGCACAGCACGTCTACTTTGAACGCTATCGCTTCAAGCATCCCACAGCGGACGATTTCATGAACACGGTAAACGAAGTTGCCGGGCAGAATCTGGACTGGTATTGGAACCAGGCGGTGCGCGGAACGCAGGTGCTCGACTACAGCATACTAAGCGCAAGGAGCGTGCGTGCCGACTGGGCCGATAAGAACGCTCCGAAAAAAGAGAAGAAGGGGAAAACCGAGTACATTTCCAGTTTGGTGGTGCACCGCAAAGGAGACTTCGTCTTCCCGGTCACCTTGCAAGTGAAGTTCGACAACGGCGAAACGATTCGCGAACACTGGGACGGCCAGGATCGCTGGCGCCGCTACACTTGGCAGAAGAAAGCCGAACTGATTTCCGCGGAAATCGATCCCGATCACGCGATTCTGCTCGATCGCGACCGGTTCAATAACAGTTGGCGGCGCGATTCCGACAGCCGTGCAACCAGAAAGATCGCCGGGTATTGGATGCTGTTGACGCAGTGGTTTGCCCAGTTGCTGGCGTGGCTGGCCTGAGGAGCGATGATGAAGCGACCGATTCAAGATGGGTTCTTCCTGGTTTGGCGGCACCAGCGCCTGGTTTGGTGGGTTTTCTTCGTCAACCTTGTGCTTGGATTTTTTGCGTCAATTGCGCCTGGCATCGTGCTGCACTCCGCGCTGGACAAAAGCCTTTACACCGAGCAGTTGAGCCAGCGCTTTGATATGACGGTGTTCATAGAACTGCTCAGCAAGCCTGAGGTTTCCCCGGCAACCTGGGCGGCCGGCTCTGTGGTTGTTGGGACGATCTTCCTCTTCTATATGATCTTTGTCTCTGGCGGAATCCTTGCGGTTTATCGCGAAGACCGCAAGCTCACCCACGGTCAGTTCTTCGAATCCTGCGGCGAGTTTTTCTGGCGAATGGTGCGCGTGCTGCTCTGCGCCCTAATTCCGTTCGCGATTGTATTTGGCCTGCTCGCAATGGTAGGGAGCGTGTCGGGCAAGATGGCTTCCGATGCTCCACGCGAGATGCAAGGCTTCTGGTTGCAAGTCGCGGGCTCATTCCTATGCCTGGTGCTAGCGCTATTTGTGCGAGCGTGGTTCGACCTGGCACAGGCACGCACGGTAATCGATCGCGTGCGGGGGATGTTCGTCCTGAGTTGTCGGTCCTTCGTGTTGGCTATGCGCCATTTGCCGCGCTTACTCTCGATCTACTTGGCGACTGCTTTCGTGGCTGCGATTGTGGCCATAGCAGCCTGGGCACTGTGGCTCAACATTCCGCACCAATCCTTTGGCCGGAGCTGGCTGCTCTTGGAAGTAGTCACCTTGGTGATGGTCGGCATCCGCCTCTGGCAACGAGCCGCAACGACTCTCTGGTATAAGAACTATGTCGAGTTGCACGCGCCGCCGGTTCCCGTGCCGCCCATGCCTCCGCCGCGCGAAATTATCGAAACAGAAGCAGTCCCGGCTGAAGTAGTTCCAAGGCCAACAACAGAAACCCCTCAAGACTCGTGAAGCCTCGCCTCTCACCAGGAGAGACGGTGAAGGTCTGCAGGAAGCTCTGAGGGATCGCCGCCGGCATGTTGCGTCGGGGCGGGCTTCCTTGTCGCTCCCCTCGGAGCCCATTGGGAATAAGGTCTTATCGATTAAGAATCAGCAACTCACAAGACTAGGCTAGGTGGTAAGTTGTTGATCCTAAGTGCCTCGAAATCTGCCTCCGACAAACTGCTAGGCAGTGTTTTTGGTACCCGGACCATTGGCGGCTCGGGGGGTGGGTTCGGGGGTTGGCATGTGGCACTGGCCCTCGAAGAAGCCTCCGGGATCAACCACGAGGCAGGGCGTGTAAATTGCGCCGAGGACCACGCCGTGTTCTTTGATCTCCAGCAACTCGGAGGCGTGGATGTTTCCTTTTATTTTCCCGGTGACGCTGATGATGCGGGTGTGGATTTCCCCATCCACTTCACCTTGATCGTGGACCACCACCGTGCCTTCGCATCTAATCTCACCCCTGAAGTGCGCGTTGACGCGGATCAGGCCGGACGCGACCTTCATCTTCCCCTCAACCTCCACACCAGGCTCAAGCCACCCGACCCAGTCATCGGGGAGTTCAGCCAGTTGACGCCGCCTGGACTTTCCAAAGCCGAATGGCATTGTTGCCTCCCACCGGGGTCATTGGTTACCCCAGTTGTTCATAACAGAAGGATAAGGTATAACGGAAATAGTTAAATGTATATAGGGCAGTCTTACTGCCTGACAATCAAGTCGTAAATCCTGTTCAAATCTTGCGCCGAAAAATAGCTGATTTCTATTTTCCCCCGTCGCCCGTCGCCAAGGATCTTGACGCGCGTCCCCAGCGTTCGTTCAAGCTTCAATGCGGCAGCGCGAACGTTGGGATCCACTGGGGGCTTGGACAAGGTTTTCTGCGCAGCGGGTTTCATTCCCCGAGACGCCACCATGTTTTCAACCTGCCGCACAGAAAGGCCCCGCTTGGCAATCATCGAGGCAAGCTGCACTTGGGCGGCTTCAGAATCCAGACCCAGGAGCGCCCGTGCGTGGCCGTAAGTGATTTCATCCTTAGAGAGCATCTCCTGGACGGCCGTCGGCAACCGCAACAAACGCAAGGTGTTAGTGACTGAAGAACGATTGATGCCCAGCCGCTCTGCAACCTGCTCGTGACTGAGATGGTATTTTTCCTGGAGCGCCTGATAAGCGCGGGCCACATCGAGCGGGTTCAGGTCCTGACGGAGCAGGTTCTCGGTCAGAGCGAGCTCAAGGGCGTCCTGATCCGTAAGCTCGCGGATAATGGCGGGAACGGTTTCCAGGCCGGCAAGGCGGGCCGCGCGCCATCGACGTTCACCCACTACGAGCTGGTAGCGGCCCTCGGCTAGGGCGCTGAGGCGCAAAAGAATGGGTTGGACTACCCCGCTGGCGCGGATGGAATCCGCAAGCTCTTTCAGGGAGTCTTCGGGAAAGGCATGGCGCGGCTGAAACGGGTTGGGATCGATGAGCTCCAGCCGTACCTGCTCGAGGCCGGACGTAGCCGACTCAACGGTCTGTAGCAGGGCGTTCAGCCCCCGACCCAACGCCTTTCTGGTCATGATTGATGACCTCCTGTGCCAGGTCAAGATAACTGGCGGCTCCCCTGCAATCGGGGTCATAGAGGAAAATCGGTTTGCCGAAACTTGGCGCCTCTGCCAAGCGAACATTGCGAGGTATCACAGTGGAGAAAACCTGGCCACCGAAGAAATCCCTCAAATCGTCGCGGACTTGGTGCGAGAGATTGGTGCGCTCGTCGAACATGGTAAGGAGGATTCCCTCCACCGCCAGATTCTTGTTGTGAGAGCGCCGAATGCGAATCAGCGTGTCGAAAAGCTCGGAGACCCCCTCCAGCGCGAAGTACTCGCACTGCACCGGCACGATAACGGAATCCGCTGCTACCAGCGCGTTCAGGGTGAGCAGGTCAAGGGCTGGAGGACAGTCGAGAAGGATGTAGTTAAACTCGTCGCGGAACTTCTCAATCCTTTTGCGCAAGGTTTTTTCGCGCTCGGGGCGGTCCACAAGCTCGATCGTCGCTCCCACCAGGTTCTTGTCTGACGGGATGAGGTGGAGTCCCTCAACGGCGCACTTCAGGACGAGTTCCCTGAGAGGCACATCGAGCATAAGCGCATGGTATAGGGTCCGGCGCGACGGATCTTTGGGGAAGCCCAGGCCTCCGGTGGTGTTGGCCTGGGGGTCGCAATCCATGATCAAAGTCCACATGTCGCGGCTCGCCAGCGCGGCCCCCAGGTTGATGGCAGTGGTTGTCTTTCCGACACCGCCCTTTTGATTGGCAATTGCGATGACTCGTCCCAAAGGCTTCCACCCGCAGTAAGTCAAGGCGAATCTATCAGAGGCCGGGAAGTTACGCAAGTGAAACACGCCTTGGTGAAACACGCCTTGGGTGGTGTCCCAATTCGACTGTAGGGCCGCCCCTCGGGGCGGCCTGGCCGGGGCAAGCCCCGGCCCTACATCCCATATTCGGAGACTACCGCGCCTTGTGTTTCACGTGGAACATAACCTAGTGTAGCCCCCTTGTACTCGCCCACCCGCCGGCCCCTTTCGACTCGCGAATTCCGCTTCGGTGCGGCACCAGAGGTGGTTTTTTGGCCCCTTTTTTGGGTTTGATTTGGGTTCGTTGGCACTCGAAGACCAGTTCGTTTTTGGCGTTTTAAAAAGCTAAGTCCTTTGTGTGCACTAGATGGCTAGGTTCGTTACGTCAAAATAGTATCTTTTTTCCATTTCTGCGCCTTTTTCCCCTTGCCGCGTCCATCTCGCCTTCCCTTGCCGCCGCCCCTTGCCGGCGCTCTCCCGTGACAACTCTGATAGGCTACCATGGGTCGGTTCTTGTGTCAAGAGAAAAGTGCTGGACACACAAGCGCAGATCCCAGCCGTCAGAAGGTGTGAAAAAATCGCGCTGTAGCGGCGGTCTACGACCGCCGCATTTTAGAATCAATGATTTCGGAGCTCATAGAGCGCCGGTACAGATGGCCAATCCGATTTTTTCACAACTTCTCAGGGGTCGGGTCACGGGGGCCTGGGAAAGTAAGCACATCTATGACGCACCACACTAACGGGGCTTCGCCCCAGCCCGACGAGCATGTACGAACGTGAGGGCTCCGCTTCTGAACATAAGACGGGGAAGTGATATTCACTTCCGTTGACGGGACCGCCGAAATGGTCGGTGGGCCTCAACAGACTGCGGAAAAAGGCGTAGCGGCGGCTTTACGCCGCGATATGCATGTTGCAATGATTGAAGTTGTGGCGACGTAAAGTCGCCGCTACCTCACTAACCAAGGGTTTTTCCTCAGCCTGTCAAGCGCCAGCCATCAAGTGGAGCCGACAGTGACTGTACCGCAAAGCGTGGCTGACATTGCCGAAGAGACCGTCCAGCAAATCAATCGCCCCTGTCAGGTGGCCACGCAACGAGCTTTCGCGCTTCAAGGTTTCCCGTTGAGCAGCCTCCTGAAATCACCTTTTGCGCCCGAGGATATCCTCATGCGGCTTTCTTCCCCCACCAGATTTCCCCCTGACCGCCCCCCGGCACCGGCACCCGCCGCACCTCTCTCATCCCGGCCTCAATGTAGCCCATCTCGTTTGCCTGCCGGCGGCTCAGCCAGAGGAAAAGCTCGCCCCCGGCTTTCAGACAGCGCAAGGCCAGCGGCACCAGCTCCTCCAGATGCCCGACCGCGCGCGCCGTGGCCGCGTCATAAAGCGCCAGCGACGGCGCGCCAGCGAAATCCTCCAGGCGTTCTCCGCGCACTTCAACGAAATTCATTCCACAAACTCGGGCCGCCTCTTTGAGGAATGCCCGCTTCTTGGCCACCGGTTCCAGAAGTGTCACCGACAAGTCCGGGAAGATAATCTTCAAGCTCAGGCCAGGAAACCCCGCCCCGCTTCCGATATCCAATAGCCTGCCGTTCAATGCCACCCAACGGCCCAAATAGAGACTTTCGCCAAAATGCCGGGTAACGCAACTCTTCCAGTCACGAATGCCCGTCAGGTTAATCTTCTTGTTCCATCGCAGGAGCAATTCGAGATAAGCGATCAATTGGCCGATTTGATCGCTACTAAGGCTCAGTTCAAACGGCTCGAGCAAGTGGCGGACAGTGGGCTCGTGCAGCATCTAGAACGGATTCTAAAGGTTTTGCAGGGACTGTGCAAGGGGGGCGCGCGGCAGGGTAGTGGTGTCATTTGGAATCAGGTCCCCTTCGATACGCAAGTCATTCCCGCGAAAGCGGGAATCCACTCTCCAAATCTTCGGAAATACGCTGTCTACGGACTGGATTCCCGCCCTTCGGCAGGCTCAGGGCAAGCTTTTCGCGGGAATGACTGTGGCTTCCAGTGCGCATGTCTCGCAAATGACACCAGTACCCGGCGCAGGGGATGCGGCGCCGTTGTTTCACGTGGAACATGCTAATCTTCAATCCATCCGCAACCGCATAACCCCCTTTCTTTTGAACAAGAGTCCCGGATTGTAGGGCTAACCGCCTTTGTTTCCATAGACATTCGCGCTTCGTTCCCAAGTTTTCCGCAGCGGCCCTTTATTTTCATAGACATTCCGGCTTCGTTCGTTCATTTTTCAGACTTACTACCGCTGTAACAAGGCCAGGCAGTGACATACCGTCGGCGTACACGGAAACGAGCTCGATCCCGCAGTTGGCATAGGCGATGACATATTGTCGGCTGGCAAGAAAAAATGACGAACGCATCTGCGGAGCCTCTTCGGTCCTGGCGGAACGGCCTCGCGCATTTCCTAGGCTATCATATTAAGCGTAGCTTGTCAAGAGTTTTTCCTGGCAGGAAGCGGGTGGCGCCCTCGAAAAACTTCTGTCTGCCGCACAATATCACGGTGCTGCCCATCAGCGCCCGCAGGAATTCCAGGTGTTTCTTGCAAGGAACCGCCGGCCGATCCAATGCGGGGCCGTGCGCGTGGCTTTCATCGCGCGCAAGCGCCTTGGGGACGTGCCGGTTCAGCCCTTCAACACGCCGCGGGGCACGGTCCTTGTGTCGTCGCCGGAGGCGACGGCGCTCGACCTTGTGGGATACGCGGGGCATGCCGGCGGTCTTAATCAAGTGGCGACGGTCCTCTCCGAACTCGCCGAGCGGATCGATCCGGAAAAGCTGGCCGCAGTTGCCTGGACTGCGCCCGTTCCTTGGGCGCAACGGCTTGGATTCCTGCTGGAACATCTTGGTTTCGCGGCAAAGGTTCCGGTCCTCAAGGAATATGTGCGTCAACATGCGAAGCAGTCAACCGTGCTCCTGCCGACGGCACCGCAGAAGTGCGCCCACCGCAACAAGGGATGGAAGCTCTACATCAACGCAAAGGTGGAGGCGGAGTTGTGATCCCGCGTGACTACATCACCGAGTGGCGGGCGCATGCCCCGTGGGTCCAGGACTTCCAGGTCGAGCAGGATCTCGTCATCAGCCGTGCGAGGGACGGCCACAGGGTGACGCGCGCACAGTTTGAGAAGAACATCGCGGGCAAACTCAGTGACCCGGAATTTGCCGCCGACATCGGCCCGCTGCTCGCGGCAGGATTTGACTGGGACATATTGCAGTGGGTGCTGCCCGTCTAGTCTATACACCTTCCCGAAGGGTCGCTTCGGGCTTGGCTCGGGATCGCCATTGGAGAGGTTTCCCCAACTTTGAGCAGTTCTGCATCGCTGGTTTCCCGGCGAGCAATCAAGTTTTGTCTGAGTCCGCTGCGTCTGCCATTCCGCCACGCGCCGCTGGGCAGGAAGTGGGGCACAGTCGGGGATCCCGCCGGTCGAGCCATTAAAACGGTCGAGGGGGTAACGAGTTTGAATTGAATAGTGCGGAGGGCCGGAATCGAACCGGCACGGGCCTTGCGGGCCAAGGGATTTTAAGTCCCTTCATTGTCATGTTAAGTTGCTGATAACACAACACTTAGTTTCGCCTTTTGTGAAAGTGTGTAAGAAACTGTGTAAATCTTGACCGTTTTTCCCCCTGCTCGGACTATCATAGTCAAAATTCTACTTGCGGAGAATACCACACATAATCTCCGCATATTTTGCGTATTTTACTGTTGAAGGTGCGGAGAATAGCGGCTATAATCTCCGCATGGAGGACGGAGAATGAGCCGCTATATCCACCAACGGGCCGACTGGCCAAAATTCCGATGGGATCAAAAGGCGCTGGCTGTGCCGTTGGCCGCCGTGCGCCATCGGCAAGGCCGCCTGATTGGACGCATGGAGGCGCTTGGCTTTTCTCTCAGGAAAGATGCTGTCCTGCAAACACTCACTCTTGATGTTTTGAAGTCCAGCGAGATTGAGGGTGAAATTCTTAACCCGGAACAGGTCCGCTCCTCGATTGCGCGACGGCTGGGAATGGACGTTGCGGGATTAGTACGGGCAGATCGCAACGTTGAAGGCGTGGTGGAGATGATGCTGGACGCCACGCAAAATTTTGAGAAGCCCTTGACGACAGAACGGCTGTCCGATTGGCACGCCGCCCTCTTCCCCACAGGGCGTAGCGGCCTCCATAAAATCAGGGTTGGCGCATGGCGCGACGATTCAAAAGGCCCGATGCAGGTTGTGTCCGGCCCGGTAGGTCATGAGCGCGTGCATTATGAGGCTCCGGCAGCCCAGCGTATCGATGCCGAAATGACTGCATTCATCGATTGGGCAAATCAGCCCGGCGACACAGACCCCGTTGTAAGAGCGGCTATAGGTCACTTGTGGTTCGTCACTATCCATCCATTCGACGACGGCAACGGTCGAATCGCCCGTGCAATTGCCGATTGGGCGCTGGCGCAGTCAGAAAAAAGCGCACAGCGTTTTTACAGTATGTCTGCGCAAATCCGTCAGGAACGGAACGCCTATTACGACATATTGGAAAAGACGCAAAAAGGTACACTCGATATTACGGGGTGGCTGGAATGGTTCCTGGGCTGCCTTGATCGCGCTTTTGACAGGACCGAAACCACCCTCTCGGGCGTGTTTCGCAAAGCGCGGTTCTGGGAGAAACATGCGGCCTCCCCTCTGAACGAACGGCAACGCCTGATCCTGAACAAAATGCTGGATGGCTTTGATGGAAAGCTGACCTCGTCAAAATGGGCAAAGCTGGCCAAATGCTCTCAGGACACAGCACACCGTGATATTCTCGACTTGGTCGAACACGGGATCTTGGTCAAAGACGCTGCCGGTGGCCGTAGTACGAGCTATTCTCTGAAGGAAGCATAACTGCTTCATGGAGGGTCCCGCGTTACGCGCCGGATAACGGCTCGTAAGATTTCGACTCCCTTGCCCGCTCCCCTGCTACCTGCGGCGCTTCTTGCTTGGCCAAGGAAGATTCCCGTCTAATTCCTGTAATCCCAGCTCTCCCCCATCTTCGCGTTGATCAGAACGGCGGCTCGCACGAAGTTCTTCTTCCCGGGCGATGTCAATGAGCTGTTGCTCATCTTCCCACCACAGCAGCACAACGATGGAATCGGGCTTGGCTCGGGATCGCCATTGGAGAGGTTTCCCCAACTTTGAGCAGTTCTGCATCGCTGGTTTCCCGGCGAGCAATCAAGTTTTGTCTGAGTCCGCTGCGTCTCCCATTCCGCCACGCGCCGCTGGGCAGGAAGTGGGGCACAGTCGGGGATCCCGCCGGTCGAGCCATTAAAACGGTCGAGAGGGTAACGAATTTGAATTGAGTAGTGCGGAGGGCCGGAATCGAACCGGCACGTCCCGTGAGGGACAAGGGATTTTAAGTCCCTTGCGTCTACCAGTTCCGCCACCCCCGCACGTGCCACACAAAGAACTTAGCACGCTAGACTCTTTCACTCAAGTGGGTAGCGCGGACCACCGGTTTTGTGGTCCGCGTCTTTTCGGCCTTGTGATGGAGCGGTCAAATTCGTGCGCGCGGTTCGGAGGGCATTCGGACGCGGTCGACAATCAAACCGCAGCGTTTCTTTTGTTCGTCGGCGCTCATAACGGCGCGTTCGTTGTAACTTGACCATCGCGAATCTTCGGGGCGGCTGACCAAACCGGCCCTCACCGGTTTAAGGTGAATGGACTCGACCTTTTCGTTGTATTCCTGGACGGTGCGCAGGGCGCGGTCGAACAACCTGGGTTGCCACAGTTCGCCCCCTGCGCCCGGGCGCTGGTTGACCGCGCTCATCGAGCTCTGCTTCGCCGACTTAATGGCCAGTGAAATCGTTACCGGATACACCGGCGCGCGAATGCAGTGCTAGTGGCCGGGGAAAAAGGCGCAAGCTGTCAGATAAAAAGGGTGCAGTGCCCGCGCTCGGCTAGAGGCTCGCGCCAGCAGGGCGAAATCAGGCTCGGTGAATTCCTCTCGCCGCCTGAGCAGGTGCACGGCGATAAAGAAGTATCGATCGGAAAGAAGAGGGCACCGGAGTTTCGACACCGCGATAGAATACGGCATGGAGCTACGGAAAAGACGCGGACCGCAAAATCGGCGGTCCGCGCTGCCTGCTTCTGGGGCGGCCAATACTTGACTCCAGGCGTTATAATGTCTGGTAAGATGAACCCCGCCTATTTAGGATGCCGTCCGCTGCTACCAGTAGTGTCATCGGCCACGTCAGGTGAAGTTGAGTTCGCTAGTCTCTGGGGGTGCTATTCGTGCGGCGGGCTGCTGGATAGAGGTCGAAGCCATAAGGAGGGAGAATGACCTGCCCCAATTGTGGCCTCATAAACCCTGACACCGCGAAGTGGTGTGACTGTGGGTACGACTTCGCGGCTAAGGAGGTGAAGGGTCGGGGCCAAGCCACCAAAGAAGGCGGAATTCTTATTGTCCCTCGCGGTGCTTTATTGCCGCCATTTTGTATCAAGTGCGGCATCCCCACGCAAACGGAGCCGACGAAGAAAACGTTTAAGTGGCATCCCCCCTGGATCATAGTTTTCATCTTTCTTGGGCTCCTTCCATTCTTTATTGCGGCTGCCGTTACCACAAAAAAACTGGACATTGCCCTCACCCTTTGCGTAGCCCATCAAAAGCGGCGAAAAACCTTACTGTTTGTGGGGCTGGCACTCCTGGTGCTTTGTATACCCGTTGGGATCTCGATTGGACGTGTTAGCCCCGAGGACGTGGGGTGGTACTTGCTGGCCGGCCTAATATTATTCATTACAGCTCTGGTTGTTTTACTCCCGATGCGCAGCGTGCTGCGCCCTGTTCAAATTGATGAAGTCGGTGGCAGGTTCGAAAAAGCTAGTCGGGCCTTCCTGAACCTAATTCCTGACACAAGCCAGGCGATAGGCCTTAGGGACAATCTGAACTCCATTGAACCGAGGGGAAAGAGCCCCGCGTCAGTCACCGAAAAAAAAGACGGAAGCGTCGGGGCAGGGACTCCCGGCGGGGTTTCCCCCATTTGCTGTGGCCACTGTCGTGCCCCCATCCCCAATGACGCTCGCTACTGTACCAAATGCGGGCAAGAGGTTTATCGCGCGGATGCATTGGCATCCGGACCCAGCGCACCGGTCGCTCGCGCGACCGGCTCGAAGTGGCTAACGATGCCAAGCACCGGAGTGAGTTTCGGAGCCGTTGGTGCGGGACATCGACCCGGACCAGAGGTTGCTGATCAGGCTGTCCCATCAGGCGCAGAGAGTCCGCAATCCGTCGTCTCGGCATCTACTGCGCCCTTATCCGTCTACGCGACCATGGCCCAGCGGTTTGGCGCGTACATTGCCGATCTCATTGTGATTTACTTGGCCGTCTATTGTACCTACTTTGTCTCCGGGTTTATTGGACATCCGCTTCCGAGCGAGAATGGCCTCCAATATCAAGGCATTTGGATGCTCACGCTATTTGCCTACATGACGACTGCCCAGGCTGCCTATCACACGACTGTGGGAAAGTATGTCCTTGGACTCGAAGTTGGCTCAGCGAATCCCGGCCAACCATATCCACCTTTCGGGAGAATTCTCCTTCGTGAGACCGCCGGCCGGATCGCCTCCTTGCTCTTGTGGGGGGCCGGTTATTGGGTCGCCATTAAGCACCCCCGTAAGCAGGCTTGGAGCGACCGAATGGCAAATACCGTTGTGCGCGTGCGCAGCACAAATCCTGTGCTCAGGCGAGCTCTAACCGCCTTTTTGTTCGTAGCCCTAATTGCTGACGTAGCTGGAACCGTTTGGGGATATTATGTGCAGGATCGAACAAATCGCTACACCGCCCTGGTGAAAGAAGAGGAAAACCTCAGCACGCAGATCAGCAATGCAAGAGGAAAAGCAAACCAGGTTATGACGCGGCAACCCAAAAACCTGGAAGAGTGGCAAGCTGACATGCGAGATCTCCTCGCATATCTCGACCAGTACGATCATCATATCGACAGCATTCAAACTGTGTATGACCGGGCCCTGAATGAGGGCCTCACTGCCTCACAAGCCGAGAAGAATCGGATCGGGGTTCTACAGCGGGTTTTTCAACTGCGCAAACAACAGTCTATGAAGCAGCGGGAAGAAGCAAATCTTGTGTTGCAGTTTGACTCTGCGTTCGGTGACAGCTCCGCCTTATTATCTCGTCTCAAACTGCTTGATAGCGATGTCAGCGGTCTCGAACATCAAGCATCTCAAATGCTCGCTGAAAGCGGGATTAAATAGTGCAAGCCGAATTTTGCAGGTCGTGTGGGGCTTCGATTATTTCGGACGCAAGATTCTGCCCGTCTTGTGGCGTCTCCCTGACTGCGCAGATGGAGACTCCAAAGCCGCCGAGATTACTTATTCGTTTTACTGCAGCCCTGTGTGACCTCCTATGCTGGCTTCTTTTGAGTTTCGGACTATTCCGGGTCGGTCTGCGGTGGTGGGCACCGGTCGTCGCGTGGATTCTCCTCGTGGAGGTCGGCTACCACTTCCGTGGAAGCATCGGTAAAGCGCTGTTCGGCCTGCATGTCCAGGTTTCCGGCCGGGCCCGCCACTACCTCCGCGAAACGCTGGGTAAACTTGCCTCTATGGCCACGTTCGGAATCGGATTTCTGCTCGTGTTTAGCAAAGAGCGCCTTGCGTTACACGATCATATTGCCAGGACTCATGTTGTTCTACGCCGGTACCAGACAGCTGGTACTGAGGCATTGACTATCATTGGGCTCCTTCTTTGCGTAGGGCTGATTGCCTACTTGGGTGCACGGCTTGGGCTACCTGGCCCATCTCCCCCGTTGCCCCAAGTAAGCTCGGACTCCCTGGATGTTATTACCCGCCAAATCCCTGCGGTCCTCACTTTGCACTTATACGACGCCGGGGGAAAACTCATCGGCCAGGGTAGCGGGTTCATTTTGACAGCTGATGGCCTAGCGGTTACCAATTTTCACGTCCTGAGTAAGGCTTACCGCGCTGAGGCCGAGTTAGGAAATGGCAGGCTGTTTCACGTCCTTCGAATTCGGGCTTTTGATCCAAACCAGGACGTAGCGCTTTTCCAGCTCGGACGGCAAGTTGGGCGAAATATCGAGTGGCCCACTGATTTGCCGGCGTTGGTCTTGGGAAATTCAACCGATGTTCGAGTTGGCGACCGCATCGCCACTATTACTAGCCCCGAGGGACTATCTAGCAGTGTCACCGACGGCCTAGTGAGTGCAATACGGTCGCTTGGCGCGTTGCGATTCCTCCAGGTTACGGCGCCCATTTCCCCTGGTTCGTCGGGGGGGCCTATTTTTGACATGCGGGGACGAGTCATCGGGATTGCCGCCTTTCAGCTTCGAGAGGGCCAGAATCTAAACTTTGCGATACCGGTTGAGTACCTGTCCCAATTGCGATCACAACTAAGCGACTTAACGCTCGACCAGTTTCGGAATCAGATACAGCCGCCTCGACAACTTACATTGGAGGATCGATGCAAACGCACTTTCGAACGGGGATTGCGGTTTTACAGGATTGGTCGATATTCTGACGCCGTAAACGAATTCGTTGAAGTGCAGACGCTGCGTCCCACAGAAGCGGCAGCATACTACGATGCTGCCCTTTGTTACGATCAACTCGGGCAGACCGAAGAGGCTGCATACCACTACACCCTATTCCTCACTTATGCAGCCGAAAATGATCCCGCCCACGACCGAGCCCTCGCGTGGCTTATCGCACATGGGTATCGGACACCCTAACTAGGGCAATAATATAGTGTGCCCTCACCTTGCAGGAGGAGCCGCCCGTGAAACAGAAGGGATCGAGTGATTTTGAAGCGGTGAAGGAATCCGTTCGGGGCACCTTCGACCGATGGATAGTGAAGAGCATAGACATCACATTCCAAGCCACGAGCGAAAGTGAAAGAAACAACCAAGGCGGCACCCCCTTGGCCGCTTATCTTCTTCTTTCTTGCGCGATAGATGCGATCGCTGGCTTCTACGCTGGGAGAACTAGTAAAGAGGGTACCGGCGAGCAATACAAGGAATTCATCAAGAGATACATGAGTCGTTATTCGCCCGAGAATATGTACGGAAAGCTGCGGTGCGCCCTGGCTCACAACTTTTCCACTGGCGAAGGCCTGGCCCTCACGCACGGTCGTTCGTACGCCCACAATGTGCGCAGTCTGACGGGCGACGTGATCGTCAAGAACTTCGAGGATGTTTTCAACGACTTCAAGATCGGGCTCGAACAGTACTTTCATGACCTCGACGGTTCGGATGACCTGAAGAGAAACTTCATGAAGAGGTTCAGAAAATTCGGGCTCGCCTCAGCAATCACAATTAACTACAGGCTGAGCGCGAATGCGCGAATCGACACATCATTTGTTTCTGCAAGTGGAGGTGGCTTCGACCCTTCCAAGCCTGGGACGTAGTCGCCGGCCGTTCCGACCCACTGCCGGACTTCCCCTAATCGTTAGGCACTCGCGTAGGATGCCGCGCCGGCGCACAGAACTGCCCCGGGACGCACCGGAAGGAAACGGGTAGGGCTCTCCTCCCCTCTCCCTCCCCCTGTCGTATCCCGCTCAGTCACGTCGGAAGGCTGTGGACATTCCACTGTAGTAGCAACTGTAGTAGGCACCTGTTTACAAGGGCTGGTTTCGGTTGGTGAGCAACGGGTGACTTTTAAGCCATACCAAGCGATTTCAGTCGATACTAAACTACGCAATATGTATTCTCTTGATTTTAAGTCCCTTCCGTCTACCAGTTCCGCCACCCCCGCATACGCTACAGAAAGAAGTTAGCACGGCACCGCTTTTCACTCAAGCATCCGTTTCCATATGTCCACACGGTGCAGGACATACAAGTTGAGAGTGGAGGTTTTTTCTTGGTCCATCGCGTCCGTCCTCGCGTAGCGTCAGGCCAGACGGCCGGCTGCTGAACCCCATGTCATTCCGAGCGCAGATTCCATGATCTTTCGGCTCACCGCCGTGCATGAAAATGGTTCCCCTCCTTATTTAAGGAGGGGTTAGGGGTGGTTGACTGGCACCGTGACGCTGGCACCCGCCACCCCCTATCCCCTCCTCCGCTGAGGAGGGGAGTTAGCACGGAAGCCTACTTTGCAAATTTGATGATGCCAAAAGATGCCGGTTGGTGGAAGGACTTGTTGGGGCCGGCGGGCAACGCGCTCCAACACATGAAGCGCCTCCGGGTGTCGTCACCAGGGCCGTCGGCGCGGTAGAGATTCAGGCGCCATTCATCCCCTGCATGGATGGCGTTCACCATCATGGATTTGACCGGGACACGCATTTCAACCCACCAGACTTTATGCTCCGCGTCGACCTTTGTAGCATGCTCGAAGTGAGAGTCCCAGGCAACATCACCGAACGGCGTCTTGGTGAGGTCGATCTCCAGGTCAACCCACTGATTGTTGGGTGCGACTTCGAACTCGTAATAGTGGAGAAAACGCTCCCGCTGAGGATTGATAAATGCTTCCACCACGTCACGATTCCAGAGTTCCCAACGCTCTTTGGCGGAGTCTTCGCCTGTGTAAATGTTCAGAGATTGATATCTGCACCAATAGGCGAAGTATACGTAACCCTGGGTCCAGAGACTTGCCACCTGCACTTCAGAATCAGGGAAATGGATGTGCCCGAAGCGGTCCTGATCGAACCTGATGCGGGGAGCATCCTGCCAGACCTTCTTTGAGAGGTTACCATCCGGAGCGAAATCAGCGGGTATAAACTTCGATGTCATCGTAAGATTCCGAATGTATTGGCTGTTCTCCGGCACGGGCTGCGCAATCCCCTTTACTCGCAGGACGTATGAACAAGCGAGCACCAGCAATGCTGCAATTAGCAAATGATACCGAACCAAGTCCCGCATTATAGCTCTCCCCTGGCTCCCGTTAATAATGGTCAGCAATCTATCAAACGCCATACACCAAGATCAAACTAAAAACAAACCAAGGCCATTGATCCTTTGTCCTAAAAAAGTATAACCTTGGCCACGCGAGACTTTTGCAGAGAATCTGGAGGAGGCATGAACGGTGTTAATCGCAGGCAATGGCTAAACCGTGTAGGCGCCGCAGGGGTGGCGGCGATGGCAGGCACTGGTTCATCGGCCATGAGCAAGCCACAGCAGCCCGCCAAGCAGGAGCGCCTTGAACTGGCGGACTTCCAACCCAAGAGCATGCTTCACGTGCCGGAAACGAACGTGACCCGGTCGCGCTTTCCCGTCATTGACGTTCACACCCATCTCACCATGGGGGCGCGGTACGAGAATGGTGTGACCCTCGGAGAGGAGATAAAGGTTCTCGCCTCTCCTGACAACCTTCTGCCGGTGATGGACGCGAAAAACATCCGGATGATGGTGAATCTCACCGGCAGGTACGGAAAAGGCCTTCAGGAGGCGATTGAGCGCTTTCAGCGGCCACACCCTGACCGCTTCATGGTCTTCACCGAGCCGGCATATGACCGCTCCAACCGCTCGGATTACCCGCAATGGCAGGCGGACGAGATCGGGCGGGCGCATCAGGCAGGCGCGAAAGGATTGAAAGTGGTGAAGACTCTGGGCCTCTACTTACGGGAACAGGTTACTTCCGGCCCGCTGGTGAAGATTGATGATCCCCGTTTCGACCCCATGTGGGAATCGTGCGCCGCCTTCAAGATGCCGGTGGCTATTCACATCTCAGATCCCGAAGCTTTCTTCCTGCCCATTGATAGGTTCAACGAACGCTTCGAGGAACTGAACAATCACCCCGACTGGTCGTTTTATGACCAGGACTTTCCCAGCAACAGGGAACTGCTGGAGGCGCGCAATCGCATGTTCGCGCGCCATCCCAAGGTAGCTTTTATTGCCCTCCACATGGGAAACAACGCAGAGAACCTGGCTTCTGTCTCCGAATGCCTGACGCGTTTTCCGAACATGTATGTCGACCTCGCTGCGCGCATCGGGGAACTCGGTCGCCAACCCCGCACGGCACGCAAGTTCTTTGAAAAATACCAGGACCGCATCATGTTTGGGACGGACGCCGTTCCAAACGGGACGACGACTCCCCAGCAAGTTCTCAGCACCAAACTTTATGAGATCTATTACCGCTTTCTGGAGACGGAGGATGAGTACTTCGATTATGCGCCGGCGCCCAAGCCGCCCCAGGGAAGATGGCAGATTTACGGACTCGGTTTGCCGGAAAGCATCCTGCGCAAGGTCTACTACGAGAATGCGGAACGAGTTCTGGGAGTTAAAGGATAAGCTGTCAGCTCTCAGCCGTCAGCTCTCAGCAAAAACGGCCCGCGGTCGTCAGTTTCGGAACTGCCGAGATTCTTCTCCCGCAAGGCGGGATCAGAATGACAGGTTATCGCGGAGGTTTAGCCCAGAGGCCGCAAAGGTCGCAGGCGGGCTGGCACTCTGTGGTGGATCTTTTCCTCGCAGCGCTCGAAGAAGTTGACGGCTTATGCTACGGGGAGCCGATGGTGTCACCGATGGGTGCCCTGTTTGCTGAGAGCTGACGGCTGAGAGCTGACAGCTTCTGTGAGTTGTTACCGTGCTTTAATCTCGGTCCAATACTGATCGTAAAGCTGCGCGGCGGAGCCGATATCGCGCATGAACTCGCAATGGACCAGGGACGCGGCGTTGGGAAAGACGGCGGGATTGCGAAGGAGCCAGGGTTCGATCTCGTTCTTGTCATATCGATTGGGAGTGTTAAAACCCGAATCGTTCACGAAGAGCGCGGCGACGTCGGGACGGTGGAAATAGTTGATGAATGCTTCCGCCAGCTCCTTGTGCAGAGCCTGGCGCGGGATGCAGGCGCAATCGACGGAAATCGTGCAGCCTTCTTTGGGAATAATGTACCGTAGGTTCGGCTCATCGCGCATCACGAAGGTCATGTTGCCGTTGTAAGCTTGCGCGATCCAGGCATCGCCGGCGGCGAGGTCCTCCTGGAAATTGGAGCTGTTATACCCCTTCACGAGAGGTTTCTCGCCGAGAAGCAGATCGCGCGCCCGCCGGATTTCATCGGGGTTGGTGGAATTGAGCGAATAGCCAAGCTTCTTGAGGGCCATGCCGAAGACTTCGCGCGTGTCGTCGAGCAGAAGGATGTGGCCGGCGTAACGAGAATCGAACAACACCGACCAGCTATCAACATTTTCCCTGACCAGATCGGCGCGGTAGGCGAGGCCCGTGGTCCCCCAAGCGTACGGCACCGAATAGTCGTTGTGGGGATCGAAGGGAAGTCCCAGGAAGCGGCGGTCGATGTTGGCCCAGGCGTTGGGCAGCTCGGGTTTGTCGAGCGGGGCCAGCAATCCCTGCCGGATGAGAATCTCCACCATGTAATCGCTGGGGACTACCAAGTCATAGTTGACGTTGCCTCCCTGGAGTTTTGCCAGCAAGGCTTCGTTCGAGTCGTAGAGGTCGTAGTTGACCTGGCAGTGGAACTCGCGTTCAAACCCCTGAACCAGCCGCGGGGAGATGTACGAGGACCAGATGTAAATGTTCAGTTGCGGGAGGTTTTGGCCGGAGGGCCAAGTCCGGGCGACGACGGGCGCCAGCATGAGCAGGAAAACTGCGCTGGTGCTCAACACCGCGGCCCGCACTTTCATGGCGCCGCGTTCGAGACGTTGCGCGATGTAGACCAGGGGAATGGTCGCCGCCAGGATCACCGTGGAAATGGCGTTGATCTCCGGCGTGACCCCGCGCTTCAGCCGCGAATAAATTTCCAGTGGTAAGGTCGTGGAGCGAACCCCCGCCACAAAGGAAGTGATCAGGTAATCGTCAAACGAGGTGGTAAAAACCAGCAAGGCCGCAGCGAGGATAGCCGGCGCTGCAATCGGGAGGGTGATGCGGAAAAATGTGGTCCATTCGTTCGCCCCCAGGTCGAGCGCGGCCTCTTCAATCGAGCGGTCCATGCCCGCCAGACGCGCCCCCACCACAATGATCACGTAAGAAATGCAAAAGG
>JBEKME010000058.1:0-38079 GCA_050008675.1 Terriglobia bacterium | reverse complement strand
CATCCAACCGGCGTTCGACGCTCTGCTCGGCATCGTCGATCAGGTGCTTGACGTTACGCGGACCGCCGCCGAGCGTGCCAAGGAGATTGTCCTGGGACATCGACGGCTGTCGGCGCGTGATGCCCTCTATCTCGCCGTCATGGAACAGCATGGAATCAATCGAATCTTGAGTTTTGATTCAGGTTTTGACGGGTTCCCGGGTGTCGCACGGCTGTCGTAACTTGATGCGACCGCTACCGGTGCATCGATCCTCCATGTGGACCGACCAGGGGGGATCGCACACCCCCAAAGGCAGGGGTCCGCGCCAGCCCTCGGTTTCATGGAAGAGGGTCTTCGCCACTTCTTGTCTTAAGCTCGGCGAGCCGCTCCTCCGCTTCTCTCGCCAAGAAAGGGGCCGAATAGACGTACTCAAGAATGGCGCGGGTCAGGTCGTCGAGAACCGGGAGTTCAGCTGCCGTGAGCTCTCCCAAATTTGCGTGTGCGCCTATGTTGCGTAGTTTCCGTATACCGGCAGCGACGTCTACCAATTTTGACGGGATTTCATTATTCTCGGCAAGACTCTTGAGCTTCTGGTCCAGCGTCTTTCCAGAGGCGTTCCGATCTTCACAAACAAAGTCGAGAACGCGCCCGAGCAGAACCCCGTAAGCATTCGCATCGATGTTTCGCACCTTATGAGCTGCCTGGTATGCTGCATCGATCTTCGTTGGCAATCCTCGGAGAACTTTCTCGCCGAGCGGGTACAAAACTTTGTACTCAATGTCACTTCCGTCCATGCGGCCGCTGTGCCAGTCATAACTTCGAAGGGTCATGTTCCCGCAGGCCGGGCATTTACTGAGCTCATAGACCGAGCCAGCTTCCCAAATCTCGCCTGAACGATCATCTGTATATTCACGTACGGTTGAGGAGTCCGCAACGATCTCCATGGGTGCCGTGTTCTGGCAATGGCCACACTTCATCGATGCGGTGAAGCTCTTCTTTTCATTCGGCATAAATGGTCCCTCTCGCGGGTGGCCGTGACCCGGTTGTGACCCACGTTCGGGGCGCAGAGCGGTTGCTCTGCGAGTCTGCCCTTGTATCTACGCGGCATTGTTTTGGGCTGACGGTTTGATTTTCGCTTCGCGCGCCTCGAGCTTTTCTAGAATCTCGGTGGCTCCGGAGGAATCGGCAAGGTTTCGAACTACAGTGCGGCTTTCGGTCCTCATCTTCGAATACTCATTAAGAAGCCTAGTCCGCGCCCGTTTCGCCAAATCCGTATCCTCGCCCTGCGTCGCAACAATTAGCGTTGCAGACAGGTCGGAAGCCTCCTCGGCATCAAGGAAGGGGCCAATGCCGAAAAGTTTGTTTAAAAATCCGGCGATCGTTTCGACCGAAACTCTTGCGAGAAAGTGAGCCTTGATGAAGCGCCTCTCAGATTCAGACAGATAAGCGAGATCGGCCCCTCGGAAGAAGTTATCCTCATAGATCAGAACTGTCGCTTCGGGCTGAGTCTTATACACTTTATAAAGATTCTTCATGACCTTAGTCTTCACGTCATCGTCAGTCGCATCGAAAATCTTCCTATAGCAGACTATCAAGTGGCGATCCTCTTCATATGACGATCCAGTGTCATTGATGGCCTCAAAATAGGTATCTGGGAGCACGTGAACCAGGAGACGCTCTATCTCGGGCTTCGGGGTTTCGCTGACCAGAAGGGCCGCGAGTGGAAGGGCCGATGACCCGCCCCGCAGCCGTTCAAGTAACTGTTCTGCGGTGTACCCATAAGTTTGTTGCTTCTTCTTTGCGACCTGCGTTGTAATGATCTCGACCACTTGCGCTGCAATAACAGCGCCGCTGCTGTCTACGCTCTTTTCGAGCCTCTTAACTCTGCCAGGATGTATCAAATTGCGATACTTGCGGATGACCGTTGACAAGTCCGCAGCTTCATCGGCCAGAATGCCTTCATCTTTAGCGAGCCCGATCAACGATGCAAGCTCCATCGAGTCCAGCTTCGATTGATCCACGCCGGTACCGCTCAGGGCGTCGATCAGAACGGCTTCCACAATGCTTCCCGCAAGCACATGAACCGCCTTCCACGCTTCGGCCTTCAGGCAGGCTTGAAGCTCCTTATAGTCGCTCTCCAAGCATTGCCGAAGCTCGGGTATAATAATGAAGTTGAATTTGGCCATAAGGCGAATAGTACCACTTTTGCGCCTCACAGATCGAACACGTAGCTACCCTCCCCTAAAACTGCCCAGCACACGCCCGTGGTGCGCACAGCCGGGGGTTTCGCACCCAAGTTGCACCGAATTTCGAGGCGGAGCGGTTAGCCGAACCGAAAGGAGGTAATGCCTGGCTAATCAGTGCGGGAAACGTGCCAACAGCCCCTGTACGGTATGCCAGACCGCAGGCTGGGCTGCTGTCGCTAATAGGCTGGCGATTGCGCTTTCTGTAATGTTCCGAAGGGTACGCCCAGCCTGCTGTACGATTAAGGGATCAGGTTCGTCGGTAAGCTGCGCTTTGAGAGTGGCGATCTGGGCTTGTGCCTTCTGCTTTTGACGTACATTGAGGTTTAGGTCGTCGAGGTGATTAGTGAACTCCGTAACGAGCGTAGCGAGGTCTTGAAGTTGAAGCCCGATATTGGCCGTCTGATTAAAGTCCCGACCGTGCTGAGCGATATTACCGACCGGAGCAAAATAATTGTTCACAAGTTGCTGTACTCTTTCCGGTGGTACGGGTTGAGTGTCTGGAGGAGCCTCACCCGCGTCTGGATTTTCGGCTTCAATCTCCAGAACAAAATCCAGTAGCTTGTTCCGAACCGTCTCGATTACTCCGACAAGCGAAGCCCTTGTGATTTCCTGCCAAGCTGAAAGAACCTGTGGGTCGTTGTAACCGCTACCGGCGTATTTCACAGCAAGCTCTTGAGGCCATAGAGATTGCAAAGTGGCATTGCCCGGATCACAATCGCTCACAAGGGAGGCGTATTGGCTAATCCCCTCTAAGAGGTACGCGGTCGTAGCCCAGTGGCGAAGCCGCTCAGGAATCAAACGCGCCATAACCGGTGCAGCCGGGACTTGCTGCCAGCCAAATAGGAGGTGAGCTTTCGAGTTAACTTCCAGGATTCGGTAGCTAGGGAGGGCGGCTTTATCGGGGTATCCGTTCAATTCTCGGTGAATCCATTCCTCGAACCCTTTGTTTTTGAGCCGTGCCGCAAGAATTCTGGCTTTCCGCAGAACGATGGTTATGTCCCCGCCCGCGGTTGCAAGGTCGTTCTCAATTTCACGAAGCAGGCTCATGAATCATTCTCCCAGGTTGAAAGCGCGGAATTGATCTGATCTTTTCTTTGTTCACGTCGGAATTCTAGCACGCTTTGGGTGACCCAAGTAATTCGTTGCCTTAATTGGCGCTGAGGTTCCCCGGAGAGCGGCACCGATCCCGATGGTCAAGGTTCTTACTGGTGCGGCACAGACAAACCCACCCGTATTTTAGGGCAAGCCTTCCTTATACCATGATCTACGATTTGCGGCGGGGCTTTCGCGGGCTGGCGCAGAGCGCAGATCTGCGCTTCAGCGTGCTACATTAGCGCTGCTCATATCCACTCAACGCGCCAAGCTCTTTGAGAGTAACCGGCTCACCTGATTTCAGTCTCGTCTGTGGCTCGCAGAGCTGCGCTTTGCGCCAGCCCGCGTGGCTGAGCTCGCTCGATGATCTTGAGAGTGTTGGGTAACCCAACAATATATTTTATTATTTGGTTAATTTCGTGATATGACAAGCACGTAGGTAGTGAATTAAGCACTGCCTCGGCTAGAATCTCAAGTGGGAGTGGCTTTATGAGTGAGCTCTGGAAAAAGTTCTTTGAGCAAGAGGATTTCGAGGTTCGTCCCTCGCATCGTGACGGCTTGGCTGTCGCATTCCATTCGGAAAGTCAGTGCCTTTCGATATACTGCAAGAGCGGTCGCGTATGGGAGTTCAAGCTCACGGGGCAGGGCGACCTGAGTGTCCAACCCGATCTGGTGCACTCAAATCTGCTAGGCGCGTCGCGACTGACGCTATACAACGAGCGGGGCGATGAACAAGCGATCGTATGCGCCCTCGACGGCAACCTTTGCCTGATGCTCTCAGACCCCGCAGATCGGTTTGCTGAAAACCGCAGGACTCCGACGTTCTACGACGCGGGGCGTGCGGAAACGGCTCGTTGCGCACCGGGACCACAAAAGGATCAGATGTGGAGCTTAAATCTGCTCACGCCGGATGGACGTGGCTTTAAGGCCGGTCTAGTCGCGCTGGCAGGTCAGCGTGGGTACCTCCTCCTTAGGATGATGCCCCATAGCTGACCCGCATTCTACAAGATCACTCGCAATCAGGGCTGGCTCCGCAGCGGGCCGCGGTCAGCGTTTTTCTGACCGTGGGCTTTTCCTTCGATGACGAACTCGAATACATACCCCTGAATCCGTGCGGAGAGGGCTGGGGAATCGGGCCTCGGGGTTCGGGGCTGGGGACCTGGGGGCCGGGATTTGGGATTCGCGATAGGGGGCTCAGGACGAGCTGTCGGCTATCAGGTTTCGCCTTACCACCGGTTCTTACTGACAACTGACTACTGAAAACTGAGAACTGCAACCTTGCCACCCGTTGCTACTGATAACTGAATACTGAGAACTGACGACTTGCTATGGTCACACTCGTTCTGAAAGCGAGGTGAGGAATTCTTCCAGTTCGGGAGGAAGCGGCGCCGAGAAGCTGACCGCTCGGCGCATCCGCGGGTGTTGAAACTCCAAGAAACCTGCGTGGAGAAAGGTCCGCGAAAGGGTTGTCACTTCCCCACCTCCGAGGCGGAGATTGCCTGGCGCACCATAAGTTGTGTCGCCGACGATGGGGTGCCCGAGGGCTGCGAAGTGGACCCGTATCTGGTGCGTTCGGCCGGTTTCGGGGTGGGCTTCGAGCAGTGTGAAATGGGGAAACCGGCGGATGACCTCGTAACGGGTCACTGCCTCCCGCGCGCGCAGCCCCCCCACCCTCATTCGGGTGCGCCGGACGCGATCACGCCCCACGGGCTTACAGATTTTACCCTGCGCGCCGCTCACCTGCCCGTGGACCAGAAGCGCATAGGTCTTGCGCACCGCGCGCGACTTGAACTGTTCTGCCAGTTGTCGGTGCGCGGCATCGTTTTTCGCCACAACGACCAACCCCGAGGTCATCTTATCCAGACGATGGACAATGCCAGGCCGCAGTTCGCCACCGGCAGACGAAAGGGTCTTGACGTGGTGCATCAGTGCATTGACCAGCGTCCCTGATTTCACGCCTGCTCCCACGTGCACCGCCATTCCCGCGGGCTTGTTCACCACCAGCAGATCCTCATCCTCGTAAACGATGCAAAGCGGCAACGCCTCCGGTGTGGCCGTCAGCTTTTCTCGTTCCGCGCGCACCGAGATGATATCGCCGGCTTGGACCACTTCCCCTCCCTTGCGGGCCAAGCGAGCGCCGACGCTGACCAATCCCGAGCGAATCAGGCGTAGTACCTGGCTACGGCTCCAATCCGGCATTTGCCGCGTTAGGAAGATGTCGAGCCGCTCTCCGCTCTGAGAAACTCGAAATTCGAAATTCGAAACTCGTGGTTGTTCGGGCATCACTCGAAGATGGAAAATCGAAACTCGGAAATCGTAGTTCTTCTGTTTTCAGGTCAGGCCGAAAGCGTCCTCGATATGCAACTGACCCCTCACCCGGCCCACGACGGCTGGTGAAAGCGCCGTTACGGTCCACCCTCTCCCCTGGGAGAGGGCAAGAGCTCCACTTTCGAGAGTCTAGTTACCGTTTTCCACTTTCGACTTTCCATTTTCGAGTTTCGAATTTCGATTTTCGAGTTTCCAGTTTCCTCTTCACGGTTACTCCAAGAAGAGCAACTGGAACACAAGGAACCCGGCTCCTACCACAATGGCGCTGTCGGCAAGATTGAACGTGGGCCAGTGATAGCTGCGGTAGTAAACGTCAAGGAAGTCCACCACTCGACCAAACCGGATGCGATCGAAGAGATTGGAAAGCGCGCCGCCCAGAATCAAGGCAAGCCCCACGCCCGTCTCCCACCGGAGTTGTTGGTTTCGCCACATGACGGCAATCACCATGGCCAGCAGCGCACCCGAGATGACGATGAGCAGCACGGTTTTCCAGGGCGCCGGCGAGTCAGAGAATAGACCAAAGGCAGCACCCGCGTTGTTGGTATGGACAAGGCTGAAAAAGTGAGGGAGAAGTGGAACCGTCGTGTGCTCCGGGATCGAGCCCTGCACCACAGCCTTTGTCACCTGGTCCGCGACGAACACCACAACGGCAATAACTGCCCAGAGAACACGCCGAAACCGTTTCACGCGAATTGCGCCCATAAGAAAGTTTTCAGTAGTCAGTGGTCAGTGGCTAGTGGCTAGTGGCTAGTAGGAAGAGCTTAGCTGCCCAGATGCCGGTCCTCATATCGCCAATCACAACTGCGCAACAACTCATTTCTTGGAACGGGCAACGGACCACTGACAACGGACTACTGACAACGGACCACTGACCACTGACAACTGACGACTGATAACTGATTACTGATTACTGATTTCTATCTCGCGCAGCGCCTCCGAGCACCTCTCGCACACCGTCGGATAGCGGCTGTCTTTACCTACCTGCTCGGAATAATTCCAGCAGCGTTCGCATTTGCGACCTAGGGCCCTTTCAATCCTGATCCTGAGGCCGGGGATATCTGTTTCAGGCGCTCCTGCCAGCGGGCTGGCGGAAACTTCGACCTGCGAAACAATGAAGATCGAGGGAAGCGCCGGCCGATATTCCTCCAGCAGATTGAGCAAGTCGCCTTCCACCTCGAGGCAAATCCTGGCTTCTAGCGAGCCGCCTATGAACTTCTCTTGTCGGGCCACTTCCAACGCCTTCAGGACCGCATTCCGAACCGCAATCAACCGCGGCCAGTTTTCCAGGCGCTTGAAATACTCCTGCGGGACTCTTGAGCGAAGTTCTTCGGGCCGGAGAAATGTAGCGAGGTGGACGCTCTTTTCGCGCCCCTGCGGCCCCGGCAGATTGGCCCACACTTCCTCGGCCGTGAAGGGCAGCAGCGGAGCCACGGCACGAACCAACGCCTCCGTGATGCGGTAAATCGCCGTTTGCGCCGAACGTCTCCTCGTCGAATGGGCCGGGGCAGTATAGAGGCGGTCTTTCAGGATGTCGAAGTAAAACGCGCTCAGGTCCACGGTGGCAAAATCGTATATCGCCCTGTACACCTTGTGGAAAGCGTATTCGTCGTAGGCAGCTCGGATTCGCTCCAGCAGTTCCGCCGTGCGCACCAATGCCCACGCATCCAGCTCCTCGAGCTGCGAGCCCGCCACGGAATCCACTTGCGGGTCAAAGTCGTAAAGGTTGCCCAGACAATATCGAAACGTATTGCGCAGTTTGCGGTACGCCTCGGAGAGCCGGGCCAACATATCCGCCGAGATAGTCACGTCCTCACCAAACTCAACTGAGGCCACCCAGAGCCGGAGGATTTCAGCCCCATGGGTCTTGATGACTTCGTTGGGGTCGATCACGTTTCCCAGGGACTTGGACATGGCCCGGCGGTCGGCGTCGAGGACCCAGCCGTGGGTGAGGACCGCGCGGTAGGGCGCCGCGCCGTGCGTGCCCAGCGCCACCAGAAGCGAACTATGAAACCATCCCCGGTACTGGTCCCCAGCTTCCAGATAAACGTCAGCAGGCCAGGGGAGGTCCGGCCGACGTCCCAGCACCGCGAAGTGGCTTGCGCCGGAATCAAACCAGACGTCGAGGATGTCGGTCTCCTTCCGCAGCCGCGTCCCGCCGCACTCCGTACACTTCGCCCCCGCGGGCAGAAGCTCTTCGACGGGGTGCGCGTACCAGGCGTCCGCGCCTTCCTTCCGGAAAAGCTCCACCGCCCGCTCCGCCAGCCCCGCGTCCAGTAAGGGCTTCTTGCAGGTTTCACAGTGGAAGACCGTGATCGGGACTCCCCAGCAGCGCTGCCGGGAGATGCACCAGTCTGGCCGCTCAGCGATCATGTTCGAGATGCGCTCTTCACCCCAAGCCGGCAACCAGTGCACCTTCTTGATTTCCGCCAGCGCCTGCTGCCGTAACTCTCGGTGGTCAATGTTAATGAACCACTGCTCGTTGGCACGGAAGATCACTGGATTGTGGCATCGCCAGCAGTGCGGATAAGAGTGTGTGAGCCACTCCGGCGGACCCACCAGCACGCCCCGTTTCTTCAGTAACTCGACAATGGGCTCATTAGCCTCGAAGACCTTCTTCCCCAGGTATTCCGGAAGGCCTTCGGTAAACTCTCCCGCATCCCCGACCGGGCAATAGATTTCCAACCCGTACTGCACACCTGTAAGGTAGTCCTCTCGCCCGTGGCCAGGCGCGGTGTGGACACAGCCCGTGCCGTCCTCAGCCGTCACGTAGTTCGCCAGCACACCCAGAATCTTCCGCTCCAGAAACGGGTGCCGCATTTCCAGGCGCTCCAGGTTGCGACCGGGGATTCTCGCTACTACCTTCGAGGCCTTAAGGCCCGTTTCATGCAGCACCGGGGCATGCCGCCGGCTTTCAACCAGGTACACATCCCCGCCATCCTCCGCCACCGCCACGTACTCGAACTCGGGATGAAACGCCACCGCCATGCTGGCAGGAAGCGTCCAGGGCGTTGTGGTCCAGATGATGACGTAGAGTTTGCGCCCTGCGAGTGCGGGGTCCAGATTCGCAGGGTCTGTCAGCACAGGGTATCGCACGTAAATCGAGCGGCTGCGGTGGTCCTCATACTCGACCTCAGCCTCCGCCAGGGCGGTCTTGTCAGAGATGCACCAGTAAACCGGTTTGCGGCCACGGTAGACATAACCGCCCGCCAGAAACTTCAGAAAGGCCTCAGCAGTCTGTGCCTCGTACTCAAAATCCATGGTGAGGTAGGGTTTTTGCCACTCGCCAAAAACTCCCAGGCGCATGAAGTCTTGCCGCTGAATATCCACATATTTTTCCGCATAGCGCCGGCAGGCCTGGCGGATTTCCACGATGCTCATTTGCGCTTTCCGCTGCCCTAGTTCTTTGTCCACGTGGATTTCGATAGGTAACCCGTGGCAATCCCAGCCCGGCAGGAAGGGGGCATTGAATCCCTCCTGCGTCCTCGACTTGACTATGAAGTCTTTCAAAATCTTGTTGAGCGCCGTCCCGAGGTGAATGCGGCCGTTGGCATAAGGAGGTCCATCGTGCAAGGTGAAGATCGGTTCGCCCTTCCGCGCGGCGCGAATCTGGCCATAGAGATCTTCCTTCGCCCACTTGGCCAGCCACCTCGGCTCGTTCTGCGGAAGGTTGGCCTTCATGGAGAAATGGGTTTGGGGAAGATTGAGAGTGTGTTTCAGGTCTAGCGTCTTCTGCATTCGTCCTCCGCTGAGTGCGCAAGCCAAGTATTATAGAGAACGTCTAAAGAGCGTGTCTAGCAAATCAGGGTTGGCGAGGCTGAAGTAATGAATCTCGGCACTGCAAAGTCCTAATTTCTTGTTTTCTTGGCAAGCATTCTCGGAGGTACAGCTTTTGACCTTTACCCTTTACCCTTCGCCCTTTGCCATTTGCCCTTTGCCATTTGACTTTTGACTTTCATTTGCGGCTCTGGCGCGCGGCGCTACTCCAGCCCTGCCTGGGCCAACAGGCCGAGAAATTGTTTGCGGGTCCGCATGTCGATCGATTCCGCCGCGAGCTTCCCGCTGCGGTCGTAGATGAATGTCTTGGGGATGCCCATGACGTGGAACAGGGTGTTCACTTTCCGGCCCGGGTCGAGCAGCACGGCGTAGGAGATTCCCTGTTCAGCGATGAAGGGCTTAACCTTGCTCGCATCTTCGTCGGAGATGGCGAGGATCACGAGTCCCTGCTTTTGAAACTGCTTGTATAGCGACTCGAGATCGGGCATTTCCTTGCGGCAAGGTGGGCACCAAGTAGCCCAGAAATTCACCAGCACCACTTTCCCTTGCAGGCTCTTTAGGCTCCACGGTTTGCCCTCAAGGTCCGTAAGCGTAAAGTCCGCCTGCTGCCGCTTTTGGTCGTCCGCCTCCAGTTCCGACATGGCCTTCCCAAACTGTGGTGAATCCACCGAGGCCTGCACGTGCTCGTAGCGCACCAATTGAGCCAATTCGAGGTACGGCATGGCAGGCTCGCCACGCTCTTCCGGCGCCGGGTGCTCCGCGAGCGCCGCGGCCAGCGTCGTTGCCACCTCCTGCAAGGTGTCGCGGCCGAAGTCACCCTCGGTCGAGAGGTTCGCCAAGCCATTTGCCAGCCCCAGCTTGCGGTCGCCCGCCGGTAGGGCCCGAATGTCGAGGGCCAGTTGCTTGGTCTGCCGCGCCCGCGCATCGTCGGGCACGGAGCGCAGCCCATGCAGTGCCTGCACGATGGGCTTCTCCTGCTCACTCCAGGAAATCTGGGGGTGCTGGGCGGGCAGCCCTGACGGCGCAACAAGCAGGCCCGCCACCCATACGCCGACCGCTCCGATTGTCCAAAGGGTCATCCTACAACTGAACTTTGCCGGAAAGCCTTCTGCTCGCTGCCTCATCAGTTTTGAAACCTCCCGCGTGATTTGCCCGACAGGCTCCCCACCTTCCGCCGAGCCGAGTCAAGAGAGTATACCTTTTCTTACGCAACTTCATGCGGGGTTGCTGCGTCAAATGATTTAGTGGAGGGTGGCTTGTGGCTTGCCGGCAGGAGCAGTTTTCCAGTGCCCTGGGGGCGATTGACTGTGGTAAAATGAACAATGTTCTTGAGCAATGGCGAACAGAGGAATAGTTGTTCTGGCATGCAACCTCGGAGGGCTGGCGGCCATCATTCAACGAGAGAGGGTGAGAGAATCGTATCCGGGCTATCGAGAAGCCCGAGGGACAGGTTATGAGTGTAATGCCAATCAGTGATACCCAGGCCGAGATCAGCACGGACGCTGCGCCGAGCGCAAGTCCCCGGATACCCGAACCTGAGTACCACCTCACCTTCGTTGATTCCACCCTTCCACCCGTTTCCCTTTTCCGGCAGATTTTGGAAAGGCTCCGCGAACCCAAGATTACCGTTCCGAAAGAGTATTACCGGGGAAAGGCCACTCTGCCTGCCACGGACATGCGTCCCTGGTTTCTGGATCTTCCGAACGAGCTCAGGGGACTCTTTGAGAAGCCGAAACCTCCCTCGATTCCGATTACTTCAACGCCCGTCGATGTCCCGCAGATTTGGCAGGACTATCAGCCGCAGTCTGGCTCGTGGCTGAATTCCCTGCTCCTTCACTTGATCGCAGTTGCGATCATTATTCTGCCCTTCTTCGTAGAACACATGACCCGGCAGGTCAGGGCGTCGACCAAGTATGAAGCGGTTGATATATCGCCCTATTTGGCGGAATTACAGGCGGCGGGCAAGAAGGCAGGGGGTGGTGGTGGTGGAGGCGACCGGTCGCCGACACCGGCTTCAAAGGGTGCGGTTCCCAGGTTCGCGAAGCAACAACTCGCTCCCCCGTTGGCCGTGATTAGGAACCCAAACCCCAAGTTGCAGGTCGAGCCCACTTTGCTGGGCCCGCCGGAGCTGAAGCTGCCCCAGATGGCTTCGAACATGCCCTGGGGCGATCCGCAAGGCGTTTTGGGCCCGCCCTCCAACGGGCCGGGGACGGGTGGCGGCATTGGCTCCGGTGAAGGGACCGGCATCGGTTCTGGCAAAGGAGGCGGCTTGGGCCCCGGCGAAGGCGGGGGGACCGGCGGCGGGATTTATAGTGTCGGTGGCGGCGTCAGCGCCCCGATTCCGATTTACAAACCCGAGCCCGCTTACTCCGAAGAAGCCCGCAAGGCGAAGTACCAGGGCACCGTGGTGCTTTGGATTGTTGTGGATGCCCAGGGCAACGTTACCGATTGTCGGGTGGTGAGACCTCTAGGCCTCGGGCTCGACGAAAAGGCTTTGGAAACAGTGCGGACTTGGAAATTCAAACCGGCTATGCGCAACGGGTCTCCCGTCCCAGTGCGCGTCATAGTCGAAGTCAGTTTCCGCTTGTTCTGATTTTCTTGCATCCTTGCTGCTGCCTGCCCCGTCGGATTGGGTGACCGCATCTGAAATCAGCGCTTGACAAAATAAGGCAAGCCCATTTACTTCTATCAGAGTGCCTCGTTGGGAGGTCGTCTAACGGTAGGACTGCAGACTCTGGATCTGCGTATCGGGGTTCGAATCCCTGCCTCCCAGCCACCTTCTTTTCTATTATCTGCTGCTGAATCAGATCGGTACATTCATCCCGAATTCCAAGCTTGGAGCCTTCTGTAGCACAAGCAGTCAGCTTCTTCTCGCGCCGCGAAGGTTTTTCCTACTGTGCGTAGTGTCTCCGTGTCCTCCGTGGCCAGAAGAGCCCCAACACAGAGGTCACTGAGAGGCTCAGTGTGCTCCGTGTTAAAGCTTGAGAGGCACGGAGGACGCAGAGAGCCTCGTTTTGGTTGCGGCCACCAAGCCGCGCTGTAGCACCAGTCTTCATCTTCTTCTCGTGCGGCGAAGGTTTTCTACGATCATCGCTTGCCCCAGGATGGCTGGAATTGCCGATTTTCGATTGCCGATTGCTATGGACATTGGAAGGAGTTGCCACACCAGTTTTTCAATCGTCAATCGGCAATCAGCAATCGGCAATCATGGCCCGTTTTGGTTGCGACCGAGGGCCGCGTTGTTCAACCTCAGTTGGTGTTTAACTATATTCACCCTAACGGATTAGAACGGAACAGTCGCCCTCAATTACGGAATTCATCTTCATGACGCCGGCCCGTCCGGCAGAGCGCGCGACCCACGAAGCCGTTCAGGTGCCCGGCGGGGGCTTGGAAATGGGTGGCTTAGGAATGTCGCCCGTGGGCGGGTTCACCGTCACATCTTCCAGCAACTGGTTTGGCACAGAAAAGGACACCACCGGGGGGTTGGCCTGGTTGGGGGCAATGCCAGTGGCGAACATTCCCATCACCATATTTCCAAAATCCACAAACGGCATGCTATACACTGTCTGGCTGGACGAGGCGGCCACAAGGTCCTTGAAGGAAGCCTCATTGAGGCCCTCGAGCTGGGCGTTGCGAATCAGTTTCTCATGGCCATCGGGGAACACTTCGTAGACTTCAACGGCACTCTCCAGCACGCCCTTGCCGCCGCCCCCAAGCTCCGGTAAAAACGAGCGCATCACGGAAGCCATCATCTCCCGAGGGTCTCCCAGCAGCGGGTTCCGCAAGCGGCGCACCACAATCGCATAGGGCTTGGCGCGCTGCTGGGCGAGGCTCAGCAGTTTTTCCTTTAGAGCCGCATCGGTGAGGCCGTTCTGAACGGTCAAGAAGAGGTTGCTCGGCGCCACGCCGAAACCGCGCTGGTTTCCGGTGCTATGTAGCATACCGCGCACGGGGGCGCGCGACAGCAGCAGAGTTTTCAGGATGCCGTTCTCCACCACCACGGTCTTGTGCGCCCGAACACCGTCATAGTCTATGGAATAGCCTCCAAGCAGAGGAACCCCGTTCTGTTCCTGCCGTGTGGGATCGTCAGTGACGCCGGCCCAATCCGGCAGAACGCGTGCTCCCAGCCGGTCCTGCAAGGAACTTTCCCCGCGCGAGGTGAGCATCTCAAACTGCGCGTTCTCCGTAACCGGACGCCGTGAAGCCACTAGCTTGGGCGCGAACACCTGACCGAAAATCTCGGCACTGGCCTGGCCCTCGAAGAGCACCGGCCCGTTATAGCGCTCCACCAGTGGCGCCGAACGCAACTCAACCAGGCGGTTGCCCATGTCGCGGATCTGGGCGGCGAGCTGTTCCTCGCCCGGCAACGCCGCCATCGAGCGCTCGTAAACCGCAAGCTCATCACCCAAGGGCATTCCGTCTGGCGCCTGGGTTCCGGCCCAGGCGGTCAAGCCCACGCCCGGCGCGGTACGCGTGTACTCGGTGCCTTCGCTGTTCAGATAACGCGTGTACTGGTTGCTGGCCTGGATCTCTACTGAAGACCGGTGAATGTCCGGCATACTCCGGAAGATGGCCGAGAGCCGGCGCACCAGAACTTCGGCGCGCTTGGGGTCGAGGTCCATCGCAACCGGGCTCTCATGGCTGTTCACGGGCTCTTCTTTGCTGAAGTCGGGAAGATCCTCGCCGCGGGTCTTGTTCTCGAGCGCGGCCCGCTTCTGAGCCAAGGCTTCGAGCGCCTTCTTGTAGGCGGAGTCGGTAGCCAGCCAGATCTGCCGGCGAATTTCCTTGTAGTCATCCTCCAGTGGTAGCTGCACTGTATTGCCGAAGGCGCGAACCACGCCCGCCGCCCCAAAGTGGAAGGAGAGAAAGTTGGTGTTGTCAAGGGTGTAGTCCCCCACTCGCACTTCCACGGTGAGCAGGCGCACGTGGTGCTGCTCACTGCTGGTCAGGCTACCGAGCACGGCCGCCATGCTGGAGCTGGTCTGGTCACTCACCCGGTAGGCGATGAAGTAAGGCCTGTTGAGGCTTTCAAGCCGGAGCTGCTTCATGGAGCGGTCCAGCTCGTCCCGCATGGCTTTCATCACCACATCGTCCTGCGCAGAGGCGCGTGGAAGCATCCCCAGGCAGCAGCAAATGAAAAGCAGGCTAATTCGGCGCATCGAAAGGCTCCAATAACTCCCACAGTGGTCACAGCGCGGCATAGCCACAACCAAAGACCAGGTTTTCATTGCCGATTGCTGATTGCCGATTGACGATTGAAAAAGTGGTGTGGCAACTCCTTCCAAAGTCCATCAGCAATCGGCAATCGAAAATCGGCAATTCCAGACATCCTGGGCCAAACCATGATCGCAGAGATTCTTCGCAAGACACGAAGAATCTCGGAAACAGTGCTTCAGAAGGGCGGAGGCAAGAGGGGCGCTCGCTCCTGGGATTTCTGCTTCTTCTGCACTTCGATCTGCGATACCAAGACGGCCGGAGAAGATGCTGATACCGGCACCATCCCGGACTCCGCGCCACACCAGCCGTTGAAGACCGCCACCTGGTCATCGCCTGTGATGAGTTTGCTGAAAGTTGTGAGCGGCGTGCCAATCAGGTCGACCCCTCTAACCAGTTCTTCCCTGCCGTCGGGATAGATGCGATGGACCATTATGGGTAGCACATTGAAAGCGTTGGGAATGGTCCGGCCCGTCAGCGTGAAGCCGCCTTGAATGTCGTCAAAATAGAGACCAAAAGGCTTCTGTTGCTTCTTTATTTCAGCGATCAGCATCATCTTCAGTTCATCGCGGGTCACCGGGTTGCGGATTTCCACAATCAGGTTGGACTGCCGTGCTACCACGGCGTAACCCTGCTGCTTGCGCCCATGGCCGTTCGAATGTGGAAAGCCTTCGATCGGCGATCGTGACATCAGAAAGTTCTTGAAGATTCCCTGATCGACGACGGTCACCCGCCGCGCACGCACACCCTGGTTATCAAACTCGTAGGAGCCTACCAGGTGCGTGCCGGCGATCTGGGCCACTGTGGGGTCAGAGTACACAGAAAAACTTGCAGGCAGCACGGACTCGCCCACTTTCTTCTTGAAGGTTTGACCCTCCTGCTCGTTCTTTTGGCGGTGCCCTTCGATGCGGTGCCCGAAAGCTTCGTGAAAGAAGACGGCGCTGGCGCGTCCGGAGAGAATCGCCGGCCCCGTGTAGGGCTCAATGAGGGGCGCCGCGCGCAGTGCCTTCAGGTCTTTAATCATGCCGTCAACGGCCTTCAGCACGCTGGCATCATCAGGAAGATCTTCGGGGCGAATTCCAAAGTAGGACTCGTAGCGCGGCAGCTCCATGCCGTCGTCGGCCTTGGTGAAAGCCGAGATGAACAATCGATAGAAAGGCTTTGAAACCTGGATCTCGGAGCCGTCGCTGTTCACGTACCAGCGGGTTTCGACATCGGCCAGAAACTCCGCATTGGCTTCATAGATGTTGCCGTACGCCGCAAAGGGCGCCGTGTACTTTCGAATCTTCTCTTCCCAAGCGTGGCGATCGGCCTCGAGGGCAGCAGCCGCTTCGTAGTACTTCTGCGCCGGCTCGCGGGAGAAGTCGTCGGACTTGTCCTCCGCCGCCACCTGCACTTCCACGTTGGTCTTCACCTTGGTGAGTTGCTCCACCGCCACTTTGTAACTTTGACCGGTGTCGTACCAGATGGCGCTGCGGATGGCCAAAGGAGCGTCTTCGATGGGCATCGGGATCAGCGAGCCTTGGTTCAATAACCTGCTGAAGTCGGGGAATGCGCCGCTGATCCTATGCGTGTTGTCGAGGTGGTAGTCCCCCACTCGTAGGTCGATATCAAGCACGCGGCGATGGTCGGCATCGCTGAGGGTGATTTTGCCGAAGGACCCGTTCACGCTGAGCGTTTGATCGTCGGTGATCTCATAGCTGACAAAGTAAGGAGGCTTGGGCTGGCTCTTGAAAGTTTCCATCGACCGTGCCAGCTCGGCTTTCATGGCCTGAAGTACGGGCGAAGGAGCCGCGTTCTGGGCTCGGGCCCATCCCACTCCCATCACTAAAGACGAAAAGATCGCCCCAAGGAGAAGCGATAGCCCACGGTAAGATCTCATCACTTACCCCCTTTGCAGAAGGAATGGTATCGCTTCCCTGGCTTTTTCTCAAGGCGGATCATCTTTAGCCTCATGAACCTACGTCACCTTCCAGAGGTTCTCGCGCGAGAGCTCCGCGGCGTAGGCCAACGCCGCCCGGATGTCGTCTCGGGTCAATTGCGGATAATGGTCGATGATCTCTTCGGGTGTTAAACCTTCCGCCAATCCATCGAGGACGACAGCAATGTAAATCCGCGTTCCCCGAATGCAGGCTTGTCCGCCGCATACCTTGGGATCCACCACGACGCGGCTCGCAAGCTCTTGTTGGATCATGCGCATCTCCTGTGTTCCGGCTTCACCCTAAGCCATTCAGCCGTCGGCTGCAACCAGTGTATGCGGATTTTGGAAACGCCATGCGCAACAACCTGTGAATTGGAGATTTGTCCAAATGGGATGTTGTCCAAATGGGATTGGCACCACAATGGGAAATGAGCTACGATTCCTTGGCAGCGAAGGACTTGAGTCAGAAGCAAGTCAGCTACGGCTGGCAGCATATCTCGACAAGGGGCGCCAGTGAAACTTCCAAACCTGGTAACCTGCTACGTGCTGTGAGGAAAAACCATGGAGAATATCAAGGTTTTCGCAGTGGTGGCGCTATTAGAGGATCTCCCGTCTCGCAGCCTGCAGCGTGGGCAGGTAGGTACTGTAGTGGAAACTCTCGCACCCGGCGTGTTTGAGATTGAGTTCAGCGATAACGAAGGCCGCGCTTACGCGACGTGCGCCCTCCAAACCAATCAGTTGATGGTCCTGCATCACGAACTCGCGAGCACTTCATAGACAGGAGAGGATTGCGCGCAGTAGGAATTTTTCATACCATGGAGGCTATGGCAAACCGAGCCGTGAAGAAGACCATTTCCTTACCGTCGGAGCTTGCCCGGGACCTCGAACAGCAAGCCCGCACCGAGCGAAAGACCCTGAGTGGCATCATCCAGGAAGCGCTGTGGAAGGCTCGACGCGGACGGCTCACAAGGCAGCTTCGGGATCTGCAGAGGTACTGGAGCCGGAAGGCAAAGGAGAAGGGCATCCTTTCTGAGCGCGACCTTGAGCGCTATCTGCACCAGTGAAAGTCGTCTTTGACACTAACATCTTGGTTTCGGCGTTAATACTTCCAGGGGCCGAGCCGACGAAGCGCTATCTCGCGTTGTGGAAGGTGAAGATCGCCTCGTCCTTTCCGAAGCCATGAAAACGCTCTTTCTCAACCCGCCAAGCTTTGAGAATTTCGACGGCGGGGCTGGCGCACGCTGGCCCGCCACGCGCGAGACCGAGTCCTTCTGGTATCCGGCGTGGCTCACCTACCCGGCAGGGATGCTTTCGGACAGCAGGCTGCTGAACGCCCCTCCGCACAAGGTGACGTCCACCCAGACCGTCGAAATGGCGCGCCGCTACGATTTCGTTGTGGTCTTCACCTCCACCGTGGGTTTCCAAAGCGATGTCCGCCTAGCAAGGCGCCTCAAGGATGTCCAACCCGAAATCAAGATCGCCTTCGTGGGTCCGCACGTCCAAGTCCAGCCCACTGAAAGCCTGATGGCCAGTCGCGACCTCGATTTCATCGTGCGCGGCGAGTTCGACCATGCGGTGAAGGTGGGCATCGTCACCCATGCGGGACCGCCTAATTCCGGTAACCCCACGAGCGGGATCGGAGCTCAAGCAGCCGGAAATAGCACGCTGAAAAAGTTGTTTCGTCGTCCGCAACAAATCCGTACTTTCGAGGAATGTGTCATGACATACTCCATCGCTAAACTCATTGAAAAGCGGCAGGGCGAACAGTACCCCTTGCACCGGCAGTACATCAACACAAGCCTGGCTCGCGTTCAGGCGATCATTGGCTTCGACAAGATATATACCCGTGGGGAAGGCTCCTATTTGTGGGATGCCGACGGCAACCGCTACCTGGATTTGCTGTCCGGACACAGCGTGTTCAACTTGGGGCGCGGCCACCCGGTTGTAAAGCAGGCGATGCAAGAGGTGCTCGCTCTGGACCGTCCCAACTTGGTCAAGATGGATTGTCCGCTGCTGGCAGGCCTGCTGGCGGAGGAGTTGGTCAAGCGCATGCCGGCGGGGCTGGACGCGGTCTTTTTCGCCAACTCTGGCGCCGACGCCGTAGACACCGCACTCAAGTTCGCCCGCGCGGCGACTAAACGCCCCCGCATGCTCTACCTGGACCACGCGTTTCATGGGTTAACCCTGAGCACCCTCGCCCTCAACGGCGGAAGCCAGTTCCGCAAGGGGTTCGAACCGCTGATGCCCGGGTTCGATGCTGTAGCAATGAACGATCTTGCGGCGCTGGAAAAACAACTACGCCAGGCAGATGTGGCCGCGTTTATTGTCGAACCAATCCAAGGCAAGGGAGTATACATCCCGGCCGACAACTACCTGCCGGAGGCCCAGCGCCTGTGCCGGAAGCACGACACACTTTTTATCTGCGACGAAGTTCAGGTGGGGATGGGACGTACCGGACGCTTTCTCTGCGGCGAGCACTGGAGTCTCGAGCCTGACATCGTCACGCTCTCCAAGTCACTGGGCGGCGGCTACATCCCCGTCAGCGCCACCATCACCCGTCGCAGCATCCATGACGCGACCTTCAGCCGCTTGGAGCGCTGCCAGGTGCACTCGACGACCTTCGGGCAGAATGAGCTGGCCATGGCGGCCGGTCTAGCCACTCTTTACGTCCTGGATGAAGAACGGCTGGTCGAGCGCGCCGCAACCATGGGAGCGAAGCTTCTAAAAAGGCTAGCGGCGCTGCAGGAACGCTACGAGATGATCGCGGACGTGCGCGGCAAGGGTCTGATGATTGGGATTGAGTTCAAAGCGCCGCGATCGCTGGGGCTGCGTGCCGCCTGGACGGCCGCCGAGGCCGCTCAGAGAGGCTTGTTCGCCCAGTTGGTAGTGATGGCCCTGATGCGCGATCACCGGATTCTGACACAGGTGGGTGGTCCTGACATCAACATCATCAAACTGCTCCCGCCGCTCATCATCGGTGACCAGGAAGTGGAGATGATTGCCTCAGCATTTGATGCTGTGATGGCCGAGGCGGCGGGCATTAGGGGGCGCGTGTGGGCCCAGAGCGTGGAACTGATCAAGCATGCCGTGGCGGGGTGAACCCGATGCTCACTCACGTCCAAGAAATGGAGAGATAATGCGCACCTTTGTGACCGGAGGCGCAGGGTTTATCGGTAGTGCTGTGGTGAGGCGACTGCTCGAGGCCGGACATGAGGTAAGAGCCCTGGTGCGTCCTGGGGAGGACACGCGGCAACTGGACGGCCTGCGCGTGGAGCCAGTGGAAGGTGACTTGCGAGACCACGAGAGCCTGCGCCGCGGGATGGCAGGCTGCGGCTGGGTCTTCCACGTTGCGGCCCTCTATAGCTACTGGGGGCACCGTTGGAACGACTTCTACCAGGCCAATGTGGTAGGCACGCGTCAGGTGCTGGAAGTTGCCCGCGATGAAAGCGTCGAGCGCATCGTTTACACTAGTTCAGTGGCCACTCTGGGCTTCCACAAGGACGGCTCTCCTGCTACCGAGGATACACCCAGTACACTAGCCGATCGGATCGGTCCGTATCAACGCTCCAAGTTTCTGGCCGAGGAACTCGCTCGAGACTTTGCGCGCCAAGGCCTGCCGGTGGTCATCGTCAATCCCAGCTCACCTGTAGGCATCGGCGATCACAGGCCCACGCCCACCGGCCAGATCATCGTGGACTTCCTGAACGGGCGCATGTTCGGTTATGTAGATACCGGCCTGAGCATCATCGATGTCGAAGATGTGGCGGCAGGTCACCTGCTGGCCGCAGAAGGGGGGCAGGTAGGCGAGCGATACATCCTGGGTGGAGAAAACCTCACATTCAAGCAAATCCTCGACCTGCTCGCCGAGGTTTCCGGAAGGCCCCAGGTGCGCCTCCGCATTCCACACTGGGTGGCGCAGTGCTGGGCCTACATAGACGTGACGATCGCCAGGTTGAACCCCCACCGCATACCTGCGGCCACTCCGGATAAGGTGCGCCTGGCGCGCCGGCACGAGTTCGTTGATCCAGGAAAGGCAGTGCGGGAGCTTGGACTTCCACAGACCCCTGCCCGCGTGGCACTGCGCAAAGCAGTGGAGTGGTACCGGGCCCACGGCTATGCTCCGTAGGCGTCAACAGCTCCACGAAGGCCAAAACGCGTTGGCTTTGGTCTCCCGAGGCCCTGATAGCGCGGGTGGCGCATATCCGCCGCGGCTGATATGCGCCGCCCGCGACGTATTATTCTTCAGGACCATGATTGATGGCGGCAACAGCGTATCTCCTGGATACCAACATCCTTCTTCGCCTGTCCCAGCTTGGCGGTCCCTATGACGAGGTCGTTGCGGCAGCCGTAGAGTGCCTTGTGGCAGAAAGAACAACCCTCTTCTACCAGGGGGCGTAAGAACGGAAGACTTATTGCCAGTCGAGGTGGTCTCCGTTTATTATTATTGGTTGATGCAATCTTAAAATGTAGGAGGAAAGATATGGCGTCAGTAAAAGTTGGGTTTTATGGTCACGTCCGCCAATATCACGGCTTAAAGAACGCGATTGATGAGGCCATTCACGAAGTTTTGGAAAGTGGCAGTTTTGTGATGGGCCCGAAGCTCAAGCAGTTCGAAAAGGAAGTTGCCGCCTACTGCAACGCAAAGGAAGCGGTGGGGGTAAACTCCGGCACGGACGCGCTCTGGCTGGCGTTCATGGCCCTTAGCATCGGACCGGGGGATGAAGTCATCACCACCCCCAACACCTTCTTCGCCACGGCCGAGGCCATTTGGATCGCCGGTGCCACGGCGGTTTTCGTTGACTGCGACCCGAAGACCTGCAACATCGATACGAACCTCATCGAGGCGGCCATCACACCCAAGACCAAGGCCATCGTGCCTGTGCACCTCTATGGCCAGCCCGCCAACATGCGCGCCGTGGCGGAAATTGCGGCTGAACACAGTTTATTGGTCATCGAGGACAACGCGCAGGCGCTGGGGGCGCACGGGGCCGACTTCGCCCTGGGCGAGCTTTCGGACGCGATGTGCGCGAGCTTCATCATCCAGAAGAACCTGGGCTGCTTCGGCGATGGCGGGGCGGTGGTCACGAACCGGGCTGACGTCGCCGAGCGTATCCGCAAGCTGCGTAACCATGGCTCGCTGAAACGCTCCTGTCACAGCATGGGTTACAACAGCCGTCTGGATGAGCTCCAGGCCGCCGTTCTCAGCGTCAAGCTGAAGCAACTCGACAGGTGGAACGACCAGCGCCGCGCCTTTGCCGCACAGCTCGATGAGGGCCTGAAGGACACCTCGCTCAAACTGCCCTATGCCCTCCCCGGCTACCGGCACATCTATCATCTGTATGTGGTCGAGACCGAGGAGCGCGACAACCTGCAAGCGTACCTGAATGGGCAAGGCATCACCGCGCTCACCCACTACCCCATCGCCATTCACCAACAGGAAGGGTATCCGTGGGGACAGGGTGCGCGCATCGTGGGCTCCCTGAAACATTCGGAAGAATCGGCGGCGCGCGTGCTTTCCCTGCCCATGTTCCCGGAGCTGACCGGCGAGGAAGTGCAGGCCGTGATCGAGGCGGTCGTCGCCTGGGACAGGGAATTGAATCATTGAGTGATTGAGTCATTGAGCCATTGAGTCATTGAGTCATTGGTTCATTGTTCCAAGGATTCAGGATTCGGGATTCAGGGGATCGCAATCCTGACTCCTGAATCCGGCATCGAATAACTGATCCATTTATCCCGGGTCCATCGTTCCTTATTCCATCGATTCAGGCGTCCTGAATCCTGAATCCTCAGTTTCGGGGGTTTCCCATGAGTTCGAATCGAGTGTACTCCGTCGTGGTCGCCGGCATGGGCAAGCGCGGCACGCATCATGCCAGCGCTTTCCAGAAGAACGGCCGCTTCCGTCTGGTCGGGCTGTGCGACATTGACACCGGCCGGCTGGAGGGGGCGGCGAAGAAATTCGGCGTCAGCGAAACCAGCGCGGACGCCGCGGCGCTGGTCAAGAAAACGCAGCCCGACGTCTTCTGCTTCTGCACGCTTCCCGACTTGCGCCTGCCGTTGGTCCGCGCGGGCGTCGAGGCAGGCGTGAAACTCATCGCCTATGAGAAGCCCACGGCGCTCTCGACCAATGAGGCTCTGGAGATCATGAAGCTGGTGCGCCAAGCGGGAGTCAAAACCGTGGTCAGCCACCAACACCGCTACGGCGAGCACTATAAGAAGGTCAAGGAGATTATCGCCAGCGGCATGCTCGGCCGCGTGCACACTGTTTACGGCCATGCCACCGGCTGGATGATGCATATGATGACGCACCTCATCGACTACGCCCGCTGGTACAACGACTACGCGGAAGCGGAATGGGTGGTCGGCCAAGCGGACGGCAAGGGGAAGTTTGCGGATAACCACCCTTCACCCGACTACATCGGCGGATTCATCCAGTTCGCGAACGGGGTGCGCGGCGTCATCGAGTGCGGGGAGGGCGCCCCGGACGTCCCCGAGGTTGAGTATTGGTGGCGCAAGTGCCGCATTGGGGCGCAGGGCACTGAGGGCTTTGCGGAAGTACTGACCGGCGCCGGCTGGCGCGCCGTCACCCGCCAGGGGTTGATTTCCGGCCCCGGCTGTATGGACTACGAACACGACATGGGGCCGTATGTTCAGGAGATACTCGATTGGCTGGACGACGACCAAAAACCTCACCCCTGCAACGGCGAGAGCGGCTACAAAGATTTTGAGATCATGATGGCCATTTGCCGCTCGGTGGTGCAGCGGGGCAAAGTGAAGCTGCCCCTGGGCCCCGGCGAACCAGAGCTCGAAGCGCTCAAGAGAGTCCTGCCTGACTAGCCCGGCACGACCCGGCAGCGTGGAATTGCCGATTGCTGATTGCCGATTGACGATTGAAAGAGTGGCGGAGGGAGAGGGATTCGAACCCCCGAGCCCCTTTCGAGGCTAACGGTTTTCAAGACCGCCGGTTTCAACCACTCACCCATCCCTCCAGCCCGTTCCTTTCAGTAACTTACATCCGCAGATGACTTCTTGTCACTGCTTACGGCAACACTTGCGGCAACATTTGCAGGATGTTTCTTCGTCCAGCCAGCGAGAAGTTCACTCTGAATCTTTGCTGCTTTTCTCGCCGCTTCCTGATCGCGCTCGAGGTACCAATCAGCGAATGTAGTGGTCCTCGACGTAGGTTTTCACCGTCATCACCGACCGCGGCAGTCTGATAATCTCCGACTCCATCTTGGAGATGATCTTCTGGAACCTGCGTTGTGCCTGCCGCTTCGTGATTTCATCTTTGTAACCGAGATTCTCCGATTTCCACTTCCCCGCTGGCTGGGCATCGGATCGCACCCGATAAAGACCCTGCCAGTAGGGCCGTTTCACGTCGTCACGGAGACGAACGTGACCTTCTTGGTGGCAACGCCGCGACATTTGTTTAATCCTCCTGTCACGGGCAGCCACGCTTCCGTCTGCAAGATTAACACAGTTCGGACTGGGCTTGCGAGCCCGGAGCCGCCTGGTACCCCGATCCCGAGTCTGGGGGTCTCATAAACGCTCCAGCACTAATCGGGGCAGTGCAAAAACACTTCGATACATTTCGAAAACCAATAACCGAAACGATTGAGTCTGAGCCCGGCCCAGTTAAAACCGTGTACGTATGGCCGGGTAATCGCCAGGACTTGCTAACTCGGTTTGGTCCATCTCGAGGAATCGAAATACCTCCGCCATTTATGCCGAAGTTCGAGAAAACCAACCAGGAGGCTGCGTGATTGTGACGGGCGGTCGAAGGCAAAGCCTTTGTAGGCTTCCGCCTTGCGTTCGCAGGAGCAGAGGAGACGCCGGAGTGGTCTTCGAAGCTGTCGCCGTGCTCGGTGTGTTCGCTGTGGACCTGTTGACCGGCCAGGTCGTGGCCCGGATGGAGAAGCGCGAGAGAAACAGGCTGGCGAAGGCTGCGTAAGGAACCGAGGCGAGAGGAGGGTTGTAATCTCTGCGCCCTCTGGCGCCCGCAGGGCATCAAGAGAGGGAGAGCCGAAGAAAAGTTACCTCACCTCCGACCGCCCACGCCGCAGGCGACCGGCCAACTGAAAGAGAAGGCCACGGGGACAACGGACGAGATGGGTTTCCCTTCCAGCATCGCAGGCTTGAACTTCCACTCCTTGATCGCTTCGAGCGCGGAGGATTCAAACCCCCCTCCGGAACCCTTGATAACCTTCACGTGTTGTATCTCACCGGCAGCATCGATGCTCACCGCGAGGACAACTGTCCCCGAGCCTATCGCCATCGCGGGGTAGACCGGTTCAGCGCTGGAAACAACCGCGGCGGGTTCAAAGCTCGGGGTACTGGGTTCTTGCGTTTTGGCGAGGGTCACGGCCAGCAAGCACGAAACAATGAAGACCCCGACGGCCATCTTAGGTTTCTGCATGGTTCACCTCCGGAGATCTCGGGTTAGCACCCCCCGCGTTGCAACGGCGTAAGGAGGGCACAACCTAGTGCGGCATTCCCGGCATTCCCGGCATCTGCTGCGGCTCGCCCTTGATATGGGAGGTTTCGTTGGCCAAGGTTTTCTTCAAGACCATGGTCATGTCAGGGCCGGTCATCTTCGCCATGGCGTAAGGCGTGACTTGGTCCGAAACCCAGTAGTCGATGGTCCCGCCCTTCGCCTGCTTGCGATAGTGCTGGCACACGAATGTGCCGGCCGGGACGGTGACGGTTTCCGTGCCGACCAGTTCGCCGTAGTCCGCTTTGCCACTGGAACTGGAGGGCTGGGGTTGACCCCCCTTCATCATTCCCATCATCATGCCGCTCATTTCCATGGGGGGTTGTCCGGGCTGCTGCATGATCATGCGCTTGATGCCGGCTTCGGGACCTGTGGTGACCATCAACATTTTCGAAACCATCTCCCCGCCCATCTCCGCGCTTTGCATACGGGTCTCAATCCAAAGCCCGGGATTGCCGTTTACATCTTCCTTGCCAACGATCGCCCAGGCAACGTCCATGTCTTTGCCCTTTGCGGTCATCTGATACTCGGCGCCTGAGCCGACCACTGGGTTGCTCAGGCCGGGCATCTTGGGCAGCGAGCCCATCATGCCCGCCCCCCCTCTTCCGCCCCTCTGCGCCCAGGCGCACGCGGCGACCGCCAGTGCCAGCACCAACAACATGCTTATTCTCTTAAAAGAATTCATAGGCCGGACCTCCGATTTTTGACTGGCCAACCTGGAACCCTGTTTTCTATGAGGCCAGATATGTTCAACCAGGATTTCCATTTTGCTTTCCAGGCTTCGAGCCAGTATACTCCCCGTCGCCTCCGTTGAGGCTGTTTTTTTCATCCTTTCTATCCCGAGCGACTCCGGCAGGACAGGAAGGTGCCAGCCCTGTCTTTTCCTGGTCCGGGAAAACCAGAAATTGCTGCCTTTTCAAATCATCTCTCGGACACCTCTCCATCCCCTCCCTCGTTCGCCCGGTTTGGTTCCCCTTCGCCGCTGCACCATGCTTCCAAACAGGCGCCGCGGCAGATGACTCTCTACCAGCAGGAGCCAGTAGTATCGGGCGTGCTTGATTAGCCGGCCGCCCGCCTTCACCAACCGCTGCTATCTGTACATCCGACGCGGTGTGTCGGCTAAACCTTATTTGAACCTGAGAGCAGCTGTGTCCCGGATGGCGGGAACGGATCGGGCAAGCCACCCACCGACGGGGCCGCCTCGCCTCCTGCGCCCAACAATGGGAACGGGTCGGCTGTAAGTTCGGGATTCAACCAGCTTCGCAACGAGTTCCTGACAGCGGCACGTCGCGTTGCAACGAACAAGAAGCAAGCCATCGGTGAAGTGGTTGAGTGGGCCAGTGGAGGCACCTTCAAGTACGGCGATGTCGGACGTATGACGGAGGGCGATGTGCCCAAGCTGCGGGCAGCCACTGAACTCATGGCGCCAGCGCTCGCGGGTTCACCGCGCTGAGCAGAGGATTTGTGGCCTTCGCATTGTACTCTCAAGGAAAGCAGTTCGGTCCCGTGGCTCCGATTTTCCTCTACAACGAGGCTTACGCAAGGTGTGGAGAAATATGATCGCTCGCGCCGGGACAAAGGTACTATCCTGTTCTTGCTAGGGGGCCTGACGTTCTGAGTTTGACTCGACAAGGCAGCCGGCGTATGATTTTGCGAAAAGGTAAAGTTGAAATCGGAAACTCCGGTTCAACGGAATTCGGGACACCCTCAGGGGCGCAGGAGGAGAAATGAAAACGTTGGAATCTTCTGACGCTGGAAGAAGTTGCGGCGGCCTTGTTGTCGCTGGGCTCCTTCTTGTGGTGGTTATTGGAGGGGCAATTTACTATTTTCATTCGCGGAGTCCGTCTCTTCAAAACGCGCTCCGATCCCTCAAAGAATCGTCGCAGGATGCTGCTACTACATCCAAGGTGCGCACTGCCTTGTTCTTGTCAAAGCGCGTATCCGCCTTTGACATTAAGGTGACGACGAGCCAAGGAGAAGTCACCTTGACCGGTCAAATACCCTCGGAAGAAATGAAAGCCGTCGCTGGGGCGATTGCCCGGGACACGTCGGGCGCACAACAAGTCCATAACGAACTGACCGTCAACCCTGCCGCGGAGCGGAATCCGCAATAGGTTCTTTCGCTGTGCCTCACACGTCTTCTGTGAGTCATTCGTGGATCGGAGGTGCATCAGGCTGGACTACTCGACCTTACAGATGACCGACGTGATGTCGTCCAGCTGGGGCGCACCGCCGGCGAAGGTGCGGGCAGCCCGGTAGAGGCCCTGTACAAGCTCGCCCGGGGTGCTCTGCTGTTGGCATCTGATGAAGTCCAGCGCGCCCTCGGTGCCAAAAACGGCGCCATTAACGTCCTCCGACTCCGTGATCCCGTCCGTCAATAGCAGGATTGTGTCTCCGTGCTCTAGTGGAACGACGGGACTCGAATAGAACTGCTGATCAGGAAAAATTCCCAGAGGTACCGCGGTGCTGGCAAGCACGGCTCCGATATCACCGGAAGAGCGCAGCAGATAACCCGGCTCATGTCCCGCACTGGCATATTCCAGTGACCGTTTCTGTGGGTCGATGCGGCCGAGGAACATCGTGACGAATCGATTTCCACCAAGGGTGCCAGTGAGGGAGCGATTGACGCAGTTGAGGAGAGAAGAGATGTCTGGCACCATTGTCGCATAGGCCCGCAGAGATGCGCGCACTTGCGCCATTACAAGAGCGGATCCGAATCCGTGACCCGCGATATCAGCGACGACGATGTAGAGCGAGCCGTCGTGTTGTGGAATGAAATCGAAATAGTCACCCCCAGTCTCATCTGCAGGATAGGCCGCGGCAGCAATATCGAAGCCTGGCAGCGAAGCCGTCGTGTTGTAGTACCGCTGTTGGAGTTCCCGCGCCAATGCCATATGAAACTCCTGTTGTTGCATGTTCCTGAGCGCGGTCATGTCCTTCAGCACGGAGACAAAATGGGTCGTTGCCCCGGACTGATCCTTGATCGGACTGATCGTCTGTTCGGACCAAAACAGCTCACCCGACTTCTTGCGGTTGATGATAGTCCCCCGGAACGGATCGCCGGAGGTGAGCTTCCCCCAGAGGTCACGGTAGAACTCGGCGTCGTGCTGTCCTGATTTCAACACACTGGGCTTCCGCCCCAGCACCTCGGCAGCGGAGAACCCGGTTATCTTCTCGAAGGCGGGGTTCACGTATTCAATGATTCCCCGGCTGTCAGTAATCAGAATACTGTCGGCTGTCTGCTCGACCGCTCTGGCCAGCTCGTCGAACATCGTCCGGAACCGGGCGAAGCGTTCAGAAACCAGGTCGTGCCGATCCTCAGCCGGATCGCATGGGTCTCGCACTGGTTTCAGGAATGCCTCAACGGCTGCTTCGTTGCGCAACAGATTTTCAGGTACGCTGACATCAGAAAAAACTACTACGCCACCGCAAACCGTGCCCGAACTGTCCCGCAGCGGCGTCCCGCTGGACTCTATCCAGAGCCCCGCGGGCCGTTGCGGGTTTCTGATGAAAATCAACTCGTGAAGCGCTTCCTCCCCCCGCATGGCCCGGCCGAGCGGCAGTTCCTCTAGTGGATACAGTGTCACCATGTCAGGCCTGTAAAGACCGTAAGTAGCAGACCACGCCGCGAAATCCGTGTGCACCGCGCCGATGCCAAGTATCCGCTCGGCCTCTGGGCTGAAGAAGAGAATATGCCCGTCGGGCTCACAAATTAGCACACCCACGGCGAGGTTCTTGAAAACTGCCGTCAGAACGTCGGTGGTTCCAGGCATACCTTTTCGTGCAGAACGCGAGAAGTGGGTTCGTCTAGGGACGGCGGAGCGTGCCTTCATTGAGCACCTCGAGGAGAGATTACCAAGAATTATGCCACGCAGTGACCGAATTTCCCTGTCGCGTTCAACATGACGATTGAACCGGGTACACCTGCGGGTTAGAGTCGCGTCGATGTTGGAGAACCACGTGTCCCGAAAGCTCGCAGAAAGTCGCCTTTGGTTTACCAATCGCAGTAAGCGCAAACCGCGGCAGAACGCCGCACTACGCTGACTCTCTAAAGAGAACGCGGCGCGGAAGCCCGGTCTCACGGGTCACTGGCCCTACTTCTTTCAATCACGCGGCCACATTATAGTCCAAAACGGCCACATTACGTCGTCACAGTGATCCGCACAGTCAGAAGAAGGAGGCATCGAATGTCGAAATACGGTTTGACTCAGACGGTCTTGCGCGAGGAGAAATACCTCGTGGAGGTTCTGAAGGAGATGGGATACCAGGTTGAGGTCCACTCGGAGGGCGCACAACTGAACTCGTACTACTCGGAGCAGGAGGCAAAGGTCGCAAACATTGTCATCCGCCGCCAGCACCTGCGCGGGGCCTATGGCGATATCGGATTCGCACGTCAACCGGACGGTCAGCTCGCCATGATTAAAGACGAACTCGCCGAGCACCGTGGCTACGGGACCAAGTGGCTGGGGCGGGTTCAGCAGGTCTACAAAGAGAAGCAGACCTTGGCCATGGCTCGTGCCAAGGGCTACATCCTGAAAGGCCGGGAAGTGATCGAGACCTCGGAAGGACAGTAGGTGCGACTCCAATTCGTCGCGCGGAGGTAGGCCACGATGCAAGCGAAAACGATTACGATCATCATTGACGCGCAAGGGAAGTCCACCCTCGATCTGGAGGGTTTTGCAGGACAGGGCTGTGAGAAAGTCTTTGACGACTTCCGTGGCGGGGACAGTGTGAAGGTGGAACGGAAGAAACCCGCCTATTACACCGGCCAGGTGATCCAGACGTCTCTGGCAAGAAATCCGTGCATGCCTCGACTTCGCTGTCCTTGGGCGTTTCAATGAGGCGCAGCCAGGCAATCTGCCGCCGCGCACAAGCCGCAATCAGATTCTGCGGCTGTTCAGCGACCGTTATACCCCTGCCGATTTCAGCGAAGAGCTGACTGAAGTCAGCATCAAGGAAGGCGGCCGGGCGGAAGTCACAGGATTCCCCATCCTTGGCGTGCCCTGGTAGGAACCACCTTCAGTTTTCCCCGTTGCTTTCCCCTAAAGGCCAGAAAGTGATTTCTCGTGGCGAAAGAACTGAGACCCGTGCTGATGCATTTGAGGATGACAAGTCATTGCACAACTCCGTTTTGCAGGCTGTTGTGTTGAGGCAGGAGACGCTAAGGGTAGGTCTGGGTTGCTGCGGGTGCTGCGCGGCGGTCTGCAAACTCGTAAAGCTGATGTTTCAAACTTAAATACCACCAGCTCATGCCGTGTGCGCGCGCTTCCTGGTAGGCGCGGTCGGCGCTCCAGTCCTGAAAGGCGATGCGATAGAGACCTACCATGAAGCCGGTTCGGTCGGCGCCATGCTCGCAGTGAACGAAAACCGGATAGTTGTCGCGGTCGCGCAGCACCTGGAAAAACATTTGGATTTTGCTTTCGGGAACGCGCTCCCGTGGGCTCATGGGAATGTGCACGTAATGGAGGCCCAGCGATTTGACTTCCTCCGCTTCTTGATTCTCCGCGCGCAGGTTGATGACAGTCTTGACGCCGAGCTGTTTCAAATATTCATAACCTTGCCGGCGGGGTTGCCCGCCACGGTAGAAGCCCTCCGCGACCTGATCGAACCGCGGGATCGCGTGCGAATTTGGTCCCTCGTGCGCGCGCTGGGCCAGCACAGCCCAGAAGAGCGCGACCAACACAAGCAGAAGGATGGCGGTTTGGATGGACTTCATCAGCAATTTACCCGCGCGACGGGAGTTTTGGTCTCCAAAAGGTCATTGTAACCGGAATTCCCATGTGCGCCCAACGCGCAAATGAAAATGTGGGCTATGAACTCTTTTCCCAAAGGAGAATCCACATGATTCGATCTATGGAGGAGTTTGCGTCGGCGTTCCAGGCCGCGCGCTGTGTCTCGACTCCGCTCGTGGCGGTACGCACTGCCGACCCGGCAAGCACAACACATTTCATCATCGAGACTCTCAAGCAAGGCCGGGAGCTTCCGCCCCTGCTCGGGTGGGATGTGGTCCGCGGCCTCTATGCGATCGGCAGAGACAGCGGCGAGGAACTGGCGCGCGTGCTGGGCGAACGTCAGGCGGCGACGATTGGGCCGGTCGATGCCCTGCTTTTGGCGCAGCAGCTTGGCGAGGACAGGATCCTGCTCTACTCCAACGCGCACCGCTTCTGGAATGACCCCGGAGTGATGCAAGGGATTTGGGACCTGCGAGACCCCTTCAAGGCGACGGGCCGGATCCTGGTATTACTGGCAGCGCCCGGCGCGACGTTGCCGCAGGAATTGGGCCAGGACGTTCTCGTCCTTGACGAGCCTCTGCCGCCAACTTCTCACCTGGAGCAGATTGTTCGGGAGACTTTCAATGCGCCCAAGCTGGTTGAGCCCGAGCGCCCCGTGATCGCTAAGGCGGTAGACGCCCTTGTCGGCCTGGCCGCATTCCCGGCAGAACAGGCACTGGCGATCTCATTGGTCAAGCGCCAACTCGATACGGAAGACCTTTGGGAGCGCAAGCGCCAGATCATCGAGCAAACACCGGGCCTAATGGTGTGGCGGGGCGGCGAGACCTTTGAGGATATTGGCGGGGTTGAGAACGTCAAGAGCTTCCTGCGGGCAGTGCTTCGAGGTGTCGATCCTCCACGCGTTGTCGTGTTCATTGATGAGATTGAGAAGGCGTTTGCGGGAACCGGTACAGACCTCTCCGGTGTAAAGACGGAGATGACGGGGACCATTCTGACGTACATGCAGGACCGCGAGGCCGATGGAGCCGTGTTTATTGGTCCACCCGGCGCCGCCAAAAGTGCGGCTGCGAAGGCCACGGGCGGTACGGCGGGAATCCCCACGATTGCTTTCGACTTGCCGGCCATGGAGAGTTCTCTGGTGGGTGCTTCGACCGAACGGCTGCGCACAGCGCTCCAAATCATTGACGCAGTCTCGCAAGGGCGGATGCTGTTCATTGCGACTTGCAATTCCATCGCGAGCTTGCCACCCGAACTGCGCAGGCGCTTCACGCTGGGCACGTTCTTCTTCGATCTACCAACGGCGGACGAGCGGGAGACAATCTGGGGAATCTATCTCAAGAAGTACAACGTGTCAGGCGAGCTACCGAACGACGAAGGCTGGACAGGCGCGGAAATCAAAGAGTGCTGCCGGAAAGCGCATCGCTTGGGAATCACTCTCATGCAGGCCGCGCGTTACATCGTGCCGGTTTCACGTTCCGCAGCCGAGCAGATCAAGGCACTGCGCCCGATGGCGTCGGGGAAGTTTATCAGCGCCTCGACACCGGGCGTTTACCAGTACCAGGAGAACCCGCCCGCATCCCGGCGACGCGTCATGCGGGATCTGGATGGGCCGCTCACCGTCATGCCACCCTCGAAATCCGAGGCCTGAATACTCCTTGCCAGACTGTGCAGGAATTGCAAGTGGATTTTCCATAACGAGTACTGACACAAGGCTCCTGGCAAGCCAGGGTGCCGTATTAAGGCTGGATTTCCTTGTGCGGCTGGCCCCCGGACTGACGCTCATTCTGGAAATCAAGGGCTACTTGGAGGGTAATACTCGAAATCGCTGATGCTTTCTTTGTAGATCAATGACTTACCTTGTGGACAAGAACAGTTGCCGGTAAACTACCGCTAGCCCTGCTCAAATCGAATCTTGACGGGTCGCTTATTGCCACACGGCCTCTCGATCACTTGGCGTTGGTAGGCGTAGCATTTTCGACTTTTTCAGCGCTCCCCACCGGGATGATCTTGACCATCGGGAACGTCGCCTTGAAATCCAGGTTCTGATTGAGGCGAGCCTCGAACACCAGTTCCTGCGCATCGGCGGTCAAGAGCGGCCCCTTGATGCTTTCCCGGTCGAAAGCCACTTTCCACACCCCCGCGTACCCCCCGACGAATTCTAGGTGCCGGGCCGGGACGACGTCCTTCGATTTTTTATTCGAGAGAGAGGCATCGAAAGGCCGCATGAGGCGCTCTCCTTCATTCGCGCCGATCAGGCGCCCCGAGCCAACCTTGCCGCCAATCGAGACGAGAATGTAATACTGGTTTCCGCCTTGGCTGAGCAAGAGGGAGCAGAGCTTGGTTGCCTCCTCGGGAGTGAGGTTCCTGTCCAGCATTTCAAGGCGGGCGAATGCGCGGGCGAACTCTGGGTCTGCCCAATAGACATCCAGGGAGGCATATTGACGTTTGAACCAGCCCAGAAGGCTTCCGGTGATACCGACCTTCCCCTCCCGGTCGTCAACGATCTTTTGGCAATACTCCTTGGTCCAGGAAAGAAATTCGGTATCGCCAGCATTTGCGGTCGGCAGGGTATCGAGATAATCCTTCAGTGCGAGCTTTTCTTCCTTGCGGTCAATCCCGAAGTCGTAGACATCGAGGATCTCGATGTTTGAGGCGGACTTGCTGCCGGTGTTGCCTTCGACAAAGCCAAACTCGCCGCTGGGCAGATCCTCGCGCGGAAAGATCCGGTACAGATCCTTTACGCTCGTGGGGCCGATGTCAACGAGGACTTCGTCCTGGTTCTGTTCAGTGCTGAACATTATCGAGGCGTTGGCCAAGGTCCGCTGATCGAAATTCTGGCCGGTGATCTTGCACTGAAGCAGCTTGAATTTGCTGACGTCGCGGCTGGGCGGGAAGTAGGCGTAAAAGGTCGGGCGAACCGTTTCGTATCTGTTTGTGGAGTGGGCGCCCGGAATGTTGATATCGACCTTTTGCCGGACGAAGGGGGCGGGGACGACGCTCTTCAGCAAAGAGCGAAACTTGCTGACCTGCACCTTGGTTTCGATGCGGCCCAGCGGCTTCAATTGCCCGTCCGACACGACGTACATGCCATAGTTTGCAGGCGCCTGGGTGATCACGACAGGCTTAGGTTCCGGGGAACCCTTGGAAGCTCTGGACGCGTTTGTGGGCACTACCTCTTTCGACGCATTCGCAGCGGGAAGCGAACCCGGCTTAACGCCTGTCGCCGACGCTGAAGCGCCTCTGGGTGCCGGTTGGCTGGAAGCTTCGCTCGCGTTTACGATGACGGAAATTAGGCCGTCACTAACTCCCGCTTGCTTCAGCGCGACCAATCCCTCAACCGAAGTGTCGAACTTGGTTTTCGACCGCTTGATTTTTGCCTCGATGATGTCATCAGCGATCTTCGCCTTCACGAGCCGGATCACGTCCCGATTGGTCATGGCCGAGTTGGCCGCGGCCCTGGCCTTGCTGGCTCCTGTCTTGGGTGCCGGCTTTTGCCCAGCAGACTGCTGGGCAGTCTCACTCGGCGGCGAGCTTTGCGGCAAGGCCCCAGCCTGCGCAAGGGATCTTCCCCCCAACGTGGCCAGCAACGCGACAGATAATGCATTCCAGAGAAGGCGTTTCACTGTGTTCCCCTCAAATATCTACCCGGAATTTCCGTTTTGAGCACCCCCTTCGCCTGAAAGCCTAGCCCTCCTGCCCCGTCCTGTCAACCACAAATCGCGCACAAATCGCGACAAATCGCGCTGGCCCCTTTGGGGTGGTAGTGCGGCTAGTTTTGGCCGTTCTGCGAAGCCGCTGTGCTGGTTTTGCCCGCCCCAGTCTGCCTCGCCGTTGACACTTCCCCGCTGGATGGCTTCTGAGCGCTCGTTCGCTTTCCGTCCTGGTTCGCTATCCGTCCGGCAGCGGCAACGCCGTGATCATTCTCAGCATGCTGCCGAACAGCCTCCGACTCAGATGTCCTTCGGCCAGCAGAAGCCAATAATAGCGCGCATGTCTCACCAGCCGACCGCCCGTCTTCACCAGCCTCTGTTGTAAGCTGGTGAGCGACCGCTTGCCGATCCTCAGGTGTTGCTCGATGAGTTCTCCGAAGCCGATTTGCTCGTCGAGTTCTCGCACCAGAACCAAGCCGCCGTCCGAGGTGACGCGGGAACCTTCGAAATCGACCTCGAGAGAGGCGTTGAAGGAGAGCTGAAAGGGCTGACTTTGTATCTCACCCATTGGGTATTGACCTCCGGAGCGTCTTCATCCCGTTCACACCCGCATAAATATTGATGATGGCGACGATCCGAAGATTCAGAGATGTGATTCAAATTGGAAATGTGGGGTTAAGAGTTCCAACCACAAGAAGGAGGATGAAATGGCAACCGCAGCGCCAATCTTGAACATTCAAAGCTCGGACAATGAGCTTTCCAAGCAAACGGTCTTCATCAAACTTCATCTCGGCTTGCGGGGCAACAGTCGCAAGGTTAGCTCATCCCGGGTTGAAGTGGACGCCGACAAGGCGTTAATTCGCGTCTCCAAGACTCTGCTCGACTCGCCGGAGTTGCAAGCCATCCGCACCCTGGATGGCGACATCCGTCATTTCCTCTACGACATGTCCCTGCCCTTCGAGGTCGGCGTTCACCTCTTGCCGCTGGGCTTGGTGGAGACGGTGGACGAGAGGCTGCACGAGTTCAAATATAAACGAGGCGAGCTGGTGGAGTCGTTTCTCAGCGCCTATCCGCGCCTCTGCCAAGAAGCCGCGGGGCGGCTGCGCACGCTCTATAACCCGGCTGACTACCCACCGGTAGACGAGGTGCGCTCCCACTTCACCTTCACTTGGCAATACGTCAGCTATGGTGTGCCGGAACAGCTTCGAGAGATTTCGGCCCAATTCTTCCAAGAGGAACGCGAAAAGGCCGTGGGGGCAATGTCGGAAGCCTGTACCGAGATCCAGCAGGTGATGCGGGCCTCGCTGCTCGAACTGGTGAGCCACCTGCGCGACCGGCTGGGGGATCAGCCGGACGGCAAGCCGCAGCGTCTGCGGGAATCAACCTTGCAGAAACTCCGCAATTTCCTGGGGACGTTCGACTTGCGCAATGTCGTGGACGACCAGGAGTTGAAGGAGCAGGTCCAGAAGGCGCGAGCGCTACTTGAGGGAGTGAGCACGGATGCCTTGCGGAACATGCCGCTGGTTCGTGCCTGGGTGCGCGAGGGCATGGCCGAGGTCGCCGCTCAAAGGGATGTGCTGGCCGGTGATCGCGTGAGCCGCAAGTTTCGCTTCGCTGAGGAAGGGGGACGCAACGATGTGCCAATGTGTGAACAAAGTAATTCTGATCGGGTTTCTTGGTGAGGCGCCGGAGGTCAGGTTCAGCCAGCAAGGGAAACCGGTCGGTACCTTCAGCCTTGCGGTCAACGAGAGGTGGAAGGACACAGAAGGCGCTCGCCGGGAACGCGTGGAGTGGTTTCAGATCGTCTGCTTCGGCCGCTTGGCAGAAGTGTGCGGTCAATACCTTATCAAGGGTCGCCATGTCTACATCGAAGGCAGATTACAGACTCGGAAGTGGGCAGGCCGTGAAGGCGAGAAGCGTACGACAATCGAAGTTGTGGCCAACCAGATGCAGATTCTGGACCGAGCGCCGAAGAACGGAAACGGTGCGAAAGGGGCGGAATCATCCAGGTCCGCGGAGCCCGTCGATGAGGGCGACAACCCCTTCTTCGAGCCGGGAGGCGAGACGGTGGATCAAGAAATCCTGTTTTAGGGATGCCCCCGGCAGTGCCCAAATTTTACTTCTTACAGGATGCGTCGATCCTCCGTATGGACCGACCGGAATGAGCCGCCAACTCCCACCAGCCCCGTCGGAAATCGCAGACACCAAAGAACAGGCGGCCTCTGGACAATCGCCAAGGTGTCAGGAATGGCCACATCTCTGGTTAGCCGACAGTCCAATGTTCGTGCGTCACCCGATGGAGGTAGTCTGGCCCGGGCCGATCGACCGCCTTCCCCGGATTGACGCGATAGCAAGACATCTGTCACGTTTCGTGGGAAAGTAGAGATGTCTGCAGTTCTCCCGATGACGCAGTATCTTCAAGGACGGTTTCAAGGAGCTAACCCATGGAAAATCCATTCCCACGCCGAGCTGCTGCGAATCCTACGCAGTACAATATTGATGCAATCGCCAAGCTGGAGCATGAGGCCCTTGGTCGCCGGACTCCCACTGAGCGAGTTAGCGACGTAATTACAAAACTTGTCGGCAACATAGGATTCCTACTGGCTCAATTGCTTCTGATCTGCGGCTGGACCCTGGTAAACCTCCACGTGATCCCAGGACTCAAAGCATTTGACTCATTTCCTTTTGGCGTCCTAGCCCTCGTCATCTCTTCCGAAAGCGTGTTTTTGACGATCTTCGTGCTCATCAGTCAAAGTCGAATGGCCCGTCAGTCCGAACGGCGCTCGCATCTGGATCTTCAAGTCGGTATGCTTTCTGAACAGGAACTGACAACCATCCTTCAAATGTTGCAGAAACTCTGCCAACACATGGGCGTGAACGTAGACTCCTCCAAGCTGGAGGTTCAGTCATTTAGCAAAACAACGGACGTATCCAAGCTGGCCAGTGAACTCGAAAACAAACTTCCGGAGGAATAACGATGCCCGCTACGTTTTGATGTGGGGTCTACAGGCGGGTGGAAGGACCTTACGATGCTGGAGGAGTGGTCGCGTACTCTTCCAGAACCGCTTATGTCTGAGTGCAGAGTGATCCAGGCACAATCATGCGTGCCACAGCCATCGTGCGGTCTCAACATGCCCAACCTGTGTACTTTCATTGAGCCGGTAGCCACGTTTAGTACCGCCTTGACCGTGGGCTTTTCTCATGCCCGATACACCAGCGGCAAGCGCACGTTATCAATCTGGATAGGGCACGCCGCCAGCGTCCGCCTACTGGAAATGTGACCCGTGCGCAGTTTCGGTGGAGCGACACGGAAGAGTCCAGTCCCACTCTCCGATGCTTGCCCCGGTCGAGCCCTCCTGGCACTGGGTCCCTCAGCGAATCGCAACCCATCAATCCAGACACATATATTTTCCTCTTAACCCGGAACGAGAGGTCCCGGAATCCTATACTAACCAGGAGGGTAAGACAGAAGTTCAGTTTTTCCTTGTTTCAGGGCCGGTAGTCGGTAGCTGCCGGCCTCACTCCTACCGGAGGCAGAGAAACAGGGGATACGGGAAGGCTGAATGCGTACCGTAATTAGATCCCATCGACAACTGACCGCATTTGGATTGTTCCCGCAATCGAACTGGGAGCTCATTGCCTCACGGCTCACAAG